>CAKPPO010000001.1 GCA_934177725.1 uncultured Clostridia bacterium
CAGGCCCACACTTTATATGTAGCCCTGAGCACTGTTAAGAAAACTATAAAGTATAGAGCATTAAATATAAAAAAATATAATTTTAAAGTTCGCATTTTAGGCGAACTTTAGTAACGCTAAGATGGAAAATTTTGAATTTATTGGCGAAGCAAGTAGATTCAAAATTTTCCACTAGCGTGGCGTTTTTTTTTTGTTTCAAAAAAAGACAACGCAAAAAAGAAAGACCAACTATAAGAAGTCAATAGATTTATAGAAAAAAATTTAAAAAATTTTTCCAAGAAAAATAGACATCACAAAATAAGCGATTTTTGATATGTAAAAATCGCTGGGGATAACTGTAAATCTAAATGCTATTGTTTAGGTACTTCATAAGGTGTGTTGTTCTTTAATACAGCATAAATGATATTACACATTTTTCTAGCAACAGCACTATATTCTTGTAGGATTTTTTTATTTGTATTGAAAAAAATATGTGAACATGTTATAATATGGGCATAAAACTAATAAACTATATATTTTTCTTTACAAAATGGAGGGAAAAAGATGAAAAAGAAAATAATTTTACTTTTATGTTTCATAATGTTAACTGTTATTCTAACAGGTTGTTCATCTATTACAATTGATGAAGCAGAAATTGAAAAAATGACAGAAATTGCGGACCATGTTGCCAATGAAAAAGGGTATAAATTACCTGAAGGCTATAAAGTTTCATACGAAAATGAAACAACAAATGCACGGATATGTATAAGTAAGAGAATTGAAAGTGGAAAAGTTTTCCTTGATATAACTTTTGATATTTCAGGAGAAGAAACAAAATTTACTGAAATGGAGATACAGGATTTCTCAATGATGTATTCGGTGTGGACTTATATAATAGTAATTTTGGCTGCTACCGGTTGCATAATTTTAGCTATACTTATTTCTGAATTTCTGCGAAAAATCAATGAAAAATTAAAAAAGGTAAATTCAAAACTGGAAAAAAGAATAGTTAGATTAAAAGAAAAAAAGAAAATGTAGAATAGCATAAGAGAAAAAGTAGAAGTAGCAATTTATTTTGCTACTTCTACTTTTTCTCTATAATTTTACCATTCAAATAAGATAAAATACCACTTGAAGAAGAAAAATTAAATTTTAAGCTATAACTTTCAAGCAATTGAGTCTTTTTATTAAATTTTTTATTTATTTCATTTTTGCCATACTTTCCATCTCCAATAATAGGAAAACCTATGTAAGCAAGATGTGCTCTAATTTGATGAGTTCTGCCAGTTTCTAATTTAACATCTAATGTAGAAATATTTTGTTTATTATCTTCTTTAATAACTTCATAAGAGGTAATAATTTTTTGATAGCCTTTTTTAGACTCATCTAAAATGTAAACTAAAGATTTTTTACTATCCTTAAACAAGAAGGCTTCAAGTTTAGCTTTTTTTACTTTAGGTATTCCATAGACAATAGCTCTATAATGTTTTTCAATCTCGTGATTTTTAAATTTATCTAAAAGAATGTTTAAAGATTCTTCATTTTTAGCAAATAAAACAAGCCCAGTTGTATTTCTATCAAGCCTATGGCAAGGTTTAATATAAGGATATTTTTTTTCTAAAATAGAAGTAACACTATTCTCTCCAACAACTTCAATGTTTGTAGGTTTATCAATAACTAAAATGTTATCATCTTCATATATAGTAGGAAGTGAAACATTATTTTCTAAAAGTTCATCACTAATAAAAACTTTAATTTCATCACCTGTGTGAAGTATTATATTTTCTGAAATTCTATTATCATTTACACGAAAATCTTTTTTTCTTAAAGTTTTATAAAATAGACCTGAACTTAAGTTAGGAAAATTATCAAAAATAAATTTATCTAATTTTTTATTATTATACTTTTCATCTACAACTAAAATCTTCATAAAAACTCCATAAAATGCTATATTTTAAATATAAAATATTATATAATACAAAATTTCAAAAATCAATTGCATTTTTTAAATACATATGTTACAATAAATAACGTTAAAGAAAAAAGGAAAAATAAACCAAAGGAGAGAATGAAATGGAAGTTTTAAAATACATAGTATTAGGAATATATTTAATAATATGTGTTGCATTAATAATAGTTGCCACAATGCAAACAAAAGATAGTCAAGGAGCCTCAGGAGCAATTACAGGTTCTTCAACAAATAATTTTTATGAGAAAAATAAAGGAAGAACAAAAGAAGGAAAAATAAAAAGACTAACAATAATATTAGGTGTTTTATTTTTAGTATTTACAATAATACTTGGAATCTTATATGTAATTTAACTGTAAAAATGACTTGTAATACAAATGTAATATAAAAAAAATAAAAAAATGTTGACGAAATAAAAAAAATGTTTTAAAATATTAATAGATTTAAAGAGAATTTGTATTTTTGTGTATATTTTAGACAAAAAATATAAATACTAAATAATAATTTCAGAAGAAAAAGGAGAAAAAGAACATGAAAAAAATGAATTTAAAAAAGGAAATCTTAGTAATAATTATGGTAGCATTAATGCTTTTAGTAATTTCTACAAAAGTACTTGCTACAGGTACAGCTGGACCAATCATTATTAATACAATAGCAACAACAGATCAAAATTCTACAACAAATAGTACAACAAATACTATATCACAAATACCTACAACAACAAATACTATAGCACCAGTTACAACAAATACTACTACAAGCAATTATCAAAATACAACATTACCACAAACAGGAGATGCTAGTGATTATGCAATATTCTTATTAATAGTAGTAGCTATAGTAGTAGCTATATATGCATACAAAAAAGTAAAAGAATATAATATTAAATAAAAATAAATAAGTTAAAAAGAAAATAGATTTTTATCTATTTTCTTTTGCTTTTATAACAATTCTAGTTCCTTTAATTGTATTACAAGTTATTAAAGTAATTTCTCTAATTCCATTGGTATTTTGATTCATACAAGAAGTATCATTTGCGGATACTTCTAACTTTTCATATATGATATAATCGATTTTATTTGAACTTAAATCGTAAACCTCAATTATATCGCCTGTATCTAAAGAAGAGAGTTTACCGAAATGTTTTTGATTTCTATAATTATGACCAGCAATACATAAATTACCTATTTCATTAGGCATTGGACCATAAAAGCGACAAGGTGAAATTTCGAGTAATTCATCAGAAACTGTAGATAAAATAGGGTACATTAGGCTAATTTTATCTATCTTTAATAATCCAATAACAAAAGGATTAGATGAAGAAGTTTCTTTATTCGTAGCAGAAGTTTTTATAGCAGAATAATTATTGTTAGTATTGTACAAACTTTGTATATTAAAATTGCTTGCTAGACTTTTTGAAAGATTTTCTCTCTTATTTGCATTATATTTTAATAAAATGTAAAAAATAATAAGAAAAAATATTGAAATAGTTGCAATAAGAAAAATAGTTTTAAATTTTCTATTTATATTATTTGAATTATTTAACTTATATTTTTTTTGATAATCTAAATCATTTCCTAAAATTTGGTTCATAAAATCTCCTTTGTAAAAAATAAAATTTATTATATTAGTATTGACTAAAAACTAAAAAATATGTCGAAAAATAGCTATTTGATTTTGAAATGTTAAATTATAAAAATAAATAAAATATTATTAAAAAAATTCACAAAAATGTTTCTTTTTTTTATCGCTTATGATAGAATGATAAACGAAAATAGAAATTATAAGGAGGACTATGTATATGCCAAATTTAAAATACAAACGTGTTCTCTTAAAGTTAAGCGGAGAGGCAATAGGAGGAAAAGAAGGCAGAGGTGTGGATGCAGAAACTTTAGGAAAAATATGTGATGAGATTAAGAAAATGGTAGAATTAGGTGTAGAAGTAGCTATAGTAGTAGGTGGAGGTAATTTTTGGAGAGGAAGATATGGACATCAGATGGAAAGAACGACATCTGACTATATGGGAATGCTTGCAACTACTATGAATGGATTGGCACTTCAAGATTCGCTAGAAGCAAGGGGATTAGCTACTAGACTTCAAACGGCTATCGAAATGAGGCAAATTGCAGAGCCATACATTAGAAGAAAAGCAACAAAGCATTTAACAAAAGGAAGAATAGTTATATTTGCTTGTGGAACAGGAAATCCATTTTTTACAACAGATACAGCTGCAGCACTTAGATCAGCAGAAATAGAAGCAGAAGTTATACTTCTTGCGAAAACTATAGATGGGGTATATTCTGCAGATCCAAAAGAAGATAAAAATGCAATAAAATATGATGAAATAACATATTTGGATATATTAAATCAAGACTTAAAAGTAATGGACTCAACAGCAACTTCACTTTGCAAAGATAATCAAATACCTTTAATAGTATTTGGAATAAATGAACCAGAAAATATGGTAAAAATAATTAAAGGTGAAAAGATAGGCACATATATCAAATAGAGGAGAAAGATGATAGTATTAATATTAATAAATGTAATTTTTATTGTATATGTATATTCAAAATATTATAAAATACCTAAAAATATAAATGCTGAAATAGATGAAATAAAAGATAAAGACTCAATAATCCTTGGCTATATAAATGATTTAAAATTTAATAATAATTTCGATTTAATTTTAGCAGAAATAATAGAGTTAAATATAAAAGGATATATAAAAATAAATTACAATAAAGAAAATATTGAAAAATATGATTACACAGTAAGCCAAAATGTTGATATAGCGTCAAATACATTAACTAAATATGAACTAATGACGTTGAATTTTTTATTTTCAAATAAGATGGAGATTACAAAGCAAGAATTAGAAGAAAAATTAAACAATATATATCACTTATATAATATACAATTTAATGAAATAGAAAAAGTGCTAAACAAGAAAATTATAGAGGAAAATATAATAGATGAAAAAAAACAAAAGAAATTAACTAAAAGAGCAAAATGGTGTATAAAAATATCAATTTTTTTAGTTTTAATAGTAAGCATATTAAATTCAATAGGGGCTTTAGCAATTCATAGAATATACATAATATTATATGTGATTGAAAAATTGATGCTATGTATATTAATTCTAAAAGCCAATTCTTATACAGATAAAGGTAAAATTATAAAATATAATATTGAAAAATACAAAATTGAACTTCAAAATAAAGAATTTTTATTTGGAAAAAATACAATGAAAGAAATAGTGAAAGATAAAGAGTTTGCTAATTCTATTGCATTACATATAAATACGCAAGCCAAAAAAGCTTTTATAAATAATAAAATTGCAAAAGATGCAAATAGAATATTAAAAAAGATAATTATTGGTGTTCTAACAATTATTATATTATTCTTTTTAGCAATTATAATAATGAGTAGAATAATGATGGTATTACCAAAAGATGCTATAGCTTGGATATATATAATTATAGCAATATCTGCTGCATGTGTAGCTGATATAACATTATCATATAAAAATAAAAAATAAAAAAGGAGAATTTAAAATGGATTATACAAATATTGAAGAAAGAATGAAAAAGACAATAAGTGTTTATGAGGAAAATTTATCAGAAATTAGAGCAGGTAGAGCTAATCCTGCAATATTAAACAAAATAACAGTAGAATATTATGGAACAGCTACTCCAATAAACCAAGTAGCAGGAATTTCAGTTCCAGAGGCAAGATTAATAGTAATTCAACCATGGGATGGTAGTGTATTAAAAGAGATAGAAAGAGCAATATTAGCTTCTGATATTGGAATAACACCAAATAATGATGGAAAAGTAATAAGATTAAATTTCCCAGAATTAAATGAAGAAAGAAGAAAAGAATTAGTAAAAGACATAAAGAAAATGGGAGAAGAAGCTAAAGTGGCAGTCAGACAAGTAAGAAGAGATGGATTAGATGAATTCAAAAAACAACAAAAAGATTCATTAATTACAGAAGATGATTTAAAACAAGCAGAAGATCAAGTTCAAAAATTAACAGATAAATATGTAGTAGAAATAGATAAACTAACAGATGCAAAAGAAAAAGAAGTAATGACACTATAAAATAATAGAAACATCCGGCGAGGGACATTTCTTATCATTATAGGAATACCATAGGCAAAGAAGTGTTCCAAACAGAAATTAAAACAAGATAGGAGACAAAAATGGAAAAGGAAAATATGCCAAAACATATTGCTATCATAATGGATGGAAATAGAAGATGGGCAAAACAAAAGGGTCTGGATCCAAAATTAGGACATAAAGAAGGCGCAAAGACATTAGAAAAAATTGTACGTTATGCTAATAAAATAGGTTTAGGCTATATTACAGTGTATGCTTTTTCAACAGAAAATTGGAAGAGAACTGAAGATGAAGTAGGAGCACTTATGCTATTGCTACAAAACTATTTAGATGATTATAGTAAGAGAGCGGATACGGAAAATATAAAGGTAAAAGTGCTTGGTGATATTTCAGCTTTATCAGAAGGAATGCAAAAAAGTATTAATAAATGTATGGAGAGAACTAAAAATAATACAGGAGTAACATTTAATATAGCATTAAACTATGGTGGAAGAGATGAAATTGTAAAGGCAGTAAAGAAAATTTCAGAACAAGTAAAAGAAGGAAAAATAAATATAGGAGATATTAACGAACAGTTAATATCAGATAATTTATATACAGCAGGTGAGCCAGATCCAGATTTACTAATTAGGACGAGTGGAGAATTAAGAACAAGTAATTTCTTACCATGGCAAATAGTGTATTCAGAATTTGTATTTATAGAAAAGAATTGGCCAGATTTTGATGAAAAAGACTTAGATGAAGCAATAGAAATTTATCAAAATAGAAATAGAAAATTTGGAGCAAAATAGAAAGGAATTTATATGGATTTAAAAAGATTATCATCAGCATTAATTGGGTTTCCACTAGTAGCAATAATATTAATTTTTGGAAATAAGTATTTAGTAGATATATGTATAAGTGTAATTGCAATAATGTCATTACATGAATATTTTCATAGCTTTAAAGAACAAAATCAAAATAAAGATTTAAGATGGATGGCATATATATGTGCATTGTCAATTGCTTGTATACATATTATACCATCAGAATATGTGCTAAAAGTAATAGCAGCACTTATTCCAATTTCTATTTTAGTTTTATTTGCGCAAGTAATAGCAAGTAATATGAAATATAATATAAAAGATATTGCAATTACATGCTTTGGAATTTGTTACATTGTAGTATTTCTAATGTATATTCCTGTAATTAGAGAAATGCCAAATGGAAAAATCCTAATTTGGTATGTACTTTTTGCAGCATGGGGTACAGATATTTTTGCATACTTAATAGGAAGAAAATTTGGAAAACATAAATTTACTAAAATAAGTCCTAACAAAAGTATAGAAGGTTGTATTGCAGGAACAGTTGGAGCTACAATAATAATGCTTATATACACATACATATGTAATACATATCTTGGAATGAATTTCAATTATTTATATATAATACTAATAGGAATAGTGTTAAGTTTAGTGGGGCAAATAGGAGATCTTTCAGCATCTAGTATAAAAAGATACACAGGAATAAAAGATTTTAGTAATTTAATTCCAGGACATGGTGGAATGCTAGATCGTATAGATAGTGTTATATTTATTGCACCATTTGCATACTTCTTACTAATGTTATTGTAAAAGGAGATTTAAGAATTGATTAGCTTTATAATAAATGCTTTAAAAATAATATTTGTTTTAGGTTTTTTAATACTGATTCATGAAGGTGGACATTTCCTCGTTGCAAGGCTATGCAAAGTAACTGTAAATGAATTTTCTGTTGGGTTTGGACCAATTATTTGGAAAAAGCAAGGTAAAAAGACTAAGTATACATTAAGATTAATTCCTTTAGGCGGTTTTGTTAATCTAGAAGGTGAAGAGGAACGTTCAGACAAAGAAGGTTCTTTTAGTACAGCAAGTATTCCAAAAAGAATGGCTATTATATTAGCGGGTGGAGTAGTAAATATTATTTTTGCATTAATTGTATATTTTTCATTAATGGCTTGCATTGGAAATAATACATCTTTAGTGGTAGAGTCAACAATTCCAGAATATGCTGCAGCAAATACAGAAATAGTTGAAGGAGACAAGATAGTAAAAATAGATAATAAAACAATGCATACAAAAAATGATATAGATAAAGCACTGAAAAAATCACAGGGAAATGAAATGCATATAGTGATTAAAAGGAACAACGAAAATAAAGATATTTATTTAGAGCCAACTAAAAAAGATTACTATAGCACAGGAATATACTTGAAATCTATTGATTCAGGAGAGTCTACAAAAATAGTAACGGTAGGGGCATCTAGTAGTGCTGAAAAGGCAGGAATAAAGGCTAATGATGAAATTTTAAAAATAAATAATAAACAGGTAAAAAATCAAACAGAAATTATAAATGAAATGAGTGAAAATAGACAAAAAGAAATAACTATAAATATAAAAAGAGGAAATGAAGAATTAGATTTTATAGTAAAGCCAGATGTAGCGTATGAATACTACTTGGGAGTTTACTTTAAAAAAGCAGAAAATAATATTCAAAATAACTTATATTATGCATTTTTTGAGACAGGAGATTTTACATTTTCAATTTTTGATAATTTGAAAATGTTATTTAAAGGAAAAGTGAGAGTAGACCAATTCATGGGACCTGTAGGAATATCAGAAGTAGTTGCTAAAACAAATAAGGTACAAGATTTTGTGAAAATAATGGCACTTATTTCTTTGTCACTTGGAGTCACAAATTTACTTCCAATTCCAGCTTTAGATGGAGGAAAATTTGTATTATTATTACTTGAACTAATCAGAAGAAAAAAACTTAGTGAGAAAACTGAGATAAATATACAATTAATAGGTTTTGCATTTTTGATTGCATTATCTTTATACGTTACTTATCATGATATATTAAGAATGCTATAAAACCATTAGGGAGTGAAAAAATGGAAGAAAACAATGAAAAACTAAATGAAAAGATAAATGAATTGCATACAGCACTTGAAAGATCACAAGGCGATTTAATGGGAAAAATAGAAAAGTATATGGAAGATAATAAATATGAAAAAGAAATAGAAACACTAAAAAAACTATGCCAAAAAATAATGGATTTATATCAATTAAATAAAAAAGAACAAACTAAAAATTTTGAAAGTTTAGAAGAAAAAGTAAATGATAATGCAGAACTTTTTGAAAAAAAGTTATTAGCAGTTTTAAATAATAAGGCAAGTACTGGCAATAGTGATGGAAATAGTACTATAAATTATAATATAGGATTAGTAGAATTAGAAAGTAGAATAGGAAAATTAGAAAAAGAAGCAATAGAAGATAGAAAAGCGAATCAACTAGAATTTGGAAAAACTACCAAAAAATATGATAAAGAAATAAAAGATTTAATAGAGCAATTTAATGAAACAATACAGCATATGAAAGATGCATTAGATGAGGAAAATAGAAAACAACAAGAAACCATAAGGGAAAAGCAAAAAAGAGAAGCTAATCAATTTGATAATGTAATAAAGCAAATGAATGATGCTTTTGTAAAGATAGAAGAGGAAATTAATGAACACAAGGAAAATATTACAAAGCTAGAAAAGGAATTTAAAATAAGACAATTAAAAAGCTTAGAAGAAAATGGCGAGGTAGTTTCAAAAGAAATAGAGAGAATTCAAAAAGAAAACGAAAACCAACACCAAAAATTAGTAGACTGGGAAAATCAAATAAAAACTAAGCAAGAAGAAAAAATTAATTTATTAAAGAAAGAGACAAGAAGCAAACAACAAGAATTTGAGAAAAACATCAATCAACAGGTAACTGCTAATCAAAACGAACTAAATGAAAAAGCAGAACACTTAAGCAACATGGTGCAAGAATTCCAAACAACTCAAGAGAATACAGTAACAACTTTTGAAGAGACAACAAATAAGAGTATAGAAGAATTTAAAACATCACAACAAGAAAAACAAACAGCATTTGAAGAGACAACAAATAATACTATAGAGGAATTTAAAACATCACAACAAGAAAAACAAACAGCATTCGAAGAGACAACAAATAAGACTATAGAAGAATTTAAAACATCACAACAAGAAAAACAAACAGCATTCGAAGAGACAACAAATAAGACTATAGAAGAATTTGAGACATCACAACAAGAAAAACAAACAGCATTCGAAGAGACAACAAATAAGATTATAGAAGAATTTGAAACATCACAACAAGAAAAACAAACAGCATTCGAAGAGACGACAAATAAGACTATAGAAGAATTTAAAACATTGCAACAAGAAAAGCAGACAGCATTTGAAGAGACAACAAATAAGACAATAGAAGAATTTAAAACATCACAACAAGAAAAACAGACAGCATTTGAAGAAAACATTAAAAAAGAAGAAGAAGACTATATAAATACATTAAAACAAATGGTGGATGAAACCCAAAATCATATAGATTCAAAAGTAGATAAATTAGAAGAAAACATAGAAAAAAATAGAAAAGATTATAAGAATAGATTAGAGGAACAAAAATATTATTATAATTCAGTAAATGAAGAATTAGTAAAACAAATAAACAGATTAGAAGATAATATAGCTGTTGTAAACCAAAAAGTAGAAAAAGAATTTCAAGAAGCTATGTTAAAACATAGGGAAGAAAATGATAAAAGCATAGAATTAATAAGACAACAGACAACTGGTAGTATTGAAGGTATTAAGCAAGAATTATCTAAAAACTTTAATTTAGTTAAAGAAGAATCAACGAAAAATATAGATTTGCTTAGAAAAGAACTAGCAGAAAATATAGAATTACTTAAACAAAAATTCAGTAAAGATATAGATTTTATTAAACAACAATCTAATAAGAATATAGTTGCCTCAAATAGAGTTTTAACTAATTTGAAAGTTCAAGTAGATAAAAAAATGCAACAATTGCAAAATCAAAATATAAAATTGAAGGAAACATTACAAACAACTTTGTTAAAAATACAAGAAAAAAATAAAAAACAAGATGAAACTATAAAAGAACTAATACAAGAGAACAAGAAACTAGAAGCTAGATTAGAAAGTGTTGCTTCGGAAAATGAACTTACAACAGCCATGATGGAGGCACAAATGGACAAGCTACTAGAAAAAAAATTATATCTATTTGAGAAAATGCAATCAAACGTTTCAAATGTTAAATCAGTTAAACCAAAAGAGGTTGAAGTAAAAGCAAAAGTTGGAGAAAAACAGAAAACTAATGTAAATAAAATTACTCAACAAAACAGAAGAGAAAAAATTCAAAAAGATAAAATTGTAACCAAAAAGATTACAGAAGATGCAATAGATCCTATGTTAGTTAAAAGAAAGAAAGGAACAACACAATTATTAGGTCTTTTTAACACAGAAGATGACGTATATTAAAAACTTAGGGGGCTTAATTTATAAAAATGGATGGGGCATTAAAAACATTAAAAGAAGTATTTAAAGACTTTTATTCAAATAATAAAGATTTACTTAGTTCTACTGTAAAAAGTGTAAATTTGTTTAAGAAAACAAATACACTTGAGGTAGAACTTAAAGTAAATACTCAAATAAAAATAAAGGATGTATATAATTTTGAAAAATACTTAGAAACACGCTTTGGTATAAAAGAAGCGTGTATTAAGCTTATTTATGAAGAAAAGAACGAAAAAGAAAATGAAGGTGTTTGCGAGACAAATACCCAAAAAGAAAATATTTCAGAAGAATGGTTAGATATAATAGAATATATGGCTATAAGACATCCTATGACAAAAGCAATTTTGAATAATAGCAATATAACAATTGATCAAAATCAAGCGAATGTAATGCTTTCAATGAAAGGAAAAGAATTTTTAACTGCAAAAAAAATAGATGAAACATTATCAAATTTGTTATTTAATATTTATGGTAAAAAACTAAAAGTAAATTTTATAGAAAATATATCAGAAGAACAAATAAGAATGCAACAAGAATATGCTAAAAAACAGGAAGAAGAGCTTATAAAACATATGCAAGAAGAAATAAAACATGTAGAAGAAAATAGCCAAGAGCAAAATAAGCCATCAAAAGAAAATGTAGAACATACAGAAGTAGCAGGAGAGGAATTCTTTGGAGGAGATGTACCAATTCCAGATGAAGCATATCTTTCAGAATTAGAAGAAATAGAAGAAGAAAACAATATAATACTAGGAACTGCCTCAAAAGCAAAAGAATGCAAGGTAAAAATAAAAGACATAGAAGCAAGTAATAAAAGAATAACAATAGAGGGAAGAGTTGTAGAATGTACAGCAAGAGAAACTAAAACAGGTAAAGGAATGCTTATATATGACATATATGATGGAACAGGAATAATTACTTGTAAGTCATTTACTAAAAATATTGAAGAAGGAAATGAAGTAGCAAATAAAATAAAGAATGCAAGTGGAATAAAAACAATAGGAAAAGCAGGACTAGATTCGTTTGCAGGTGATGTTACAATTATGGCAAATACAATATTAGAGGTAAATGGTGAAGATTTCCCAAAACTTCCTACAGATGATGAAGATTCACCATTAATTTTAGGAATGCACCCAGAAATTAAAGAACCATTAGTAAAAATACAAGATTTAGGTGTAGAATCTGGAAATGTAGCTATAGATGGCGAAGTTATATCTATGGAAGACAAAGAACTAAAAGGTGGAAAAATACTTTTAAGTATTGCTGTATATGACGGAACAAGTACTATTACATGTAAGGCATTTTTAACAAAAGAAAATAGCAAAAAAATAATGAGCAAAATAAAAGAAGCAAAAGGAATAAGGCTTGCTGGAAAAGCTGGAATGGATACTTTTGCAAACGAATTAACAGTAATGGCAAACACTATTATAAAATCAAATGGAATAAAAAGAGAGACAAGAATGGACAACTCTGAAGTAAAAAGGGTTGAACTTCACATGCATACTCAAATGAGTCAAATGGATGCTGTAACCCCTGTTACAGATCTTATAAAAAGAGCAATGAAGTGGGGCATGAAATCAATTGCAATTACTGACCACGGAGTTGTACAAGCTTTTCCAGATGCACACAAAATGTTAGGCTATGACAATCCAGATATGAAAGTTATATATGGTGTAGAAGCATATTTAGTACCAGATAAATCAAATGTAGTATCATTTTCTAAAAATCAAAATATAGAAGATTCTACATTCTGTGTATTAGATTTAGAGACAACAGGACTTTCATTTAGAACAGAAAAAATCACAGAAATAGGAATTATGAAAGTTAAAAACGGAGAGGTAATAGATAGTTTTTCAACATTTGTAAATCCTGAAAAGCCAATACCACCAAAGGTTGTAGAAGTAACAAACATTACAGATGATATGGTAAAGGATGCACCAACAATAGATGAAATATTCCCTAAAATGTTAGAATTTATTGGAGAAGATAGCATATTAGTTGCACACAATGCAGACTTCGATATAGGTTTCTTAAAATACAATGCAAAACAATTAGGTTATACACTAGAAAATACATATTTAGATACATTAAGACTTGCAAAACTATTATTCCCAGAATTCAAAAGATACAAATTAGGAATGATAGCAGACAAATTAGGTATAGTTGTAGAAGTAGCACATAGAGCATTAGACGATGTAGATACAACTGTAAAAGTATTAAATGTAATGTTTGATATGCTTAAAGAAAAAGAAATATATACATTAGATGATATAGATAGAAAATTTGAGGTAGACTTTAAAAAATTACCAAGTTACCATGCAATTATTTTAGCAAAAGACTATGTAGGTCTAAAGAACTTATATAAATTAGTATCAATATCACATTTGCACTATTTCTATAAAAAACCACGTATATTAAAATCAATTTATAAAAAATATTCTGAAGGTTTAATACTAGGAAGTGCCTGTGAAGCAGGAGAATTGTATAGAGCAATTGTAGAAGGAAAAGACGAAGAAGAAATAGAAGAAATTGCAAAAGATTACGATTACCTAGAAATTCAACCTACAGGAAACAATATGTATATGGTAAGAAACGGTACACTTCCAGATGCAAGAGCAGTAGAAGATATAAATAGAAAAATTGTAAATCTAGGAGAAAAACTAGGAAAGCTTGTAGTTGCAACTTGTGACGTTCACTTTATAGACCCACAAGATGAAATATATAGAAGAATATTAATGGCTGGCCAAGGCTATGAAGATGCAGATGAACAAGCACCACTTTATTTAAGAACAACAGAAGAAATGCTTAAAGAATTTGAATATTTAGGACCAGATAAAGCCTATGAAGTTGTTGTTACAAACACAAATAAAGTATCAGATATGTGTGAAAGAATAAGTCCAATATCACCAGAAAAATGTCCACCACACATTGAAGGTTGCGAGCAAACAATAAAAGATATTGCATTTAGTAAAGCACATGAATTATATGGAGACCCACTTCCGGATATAGTACAAGAAAGACTTGATAAAGAATTAAATTCTATTATAAAAAATGGATTCTCCGTTATGTACATAATTGCACAAAAGCTAGTATGGAAATCAAACGAAGATGGATATATAGTAGGTTCCAGAGGATCTGTTGGTTCATCATTTGTGGCCAACATGACAGGTATAACAGAAGTAAATTCGCTTCCGCCACATTATAGATGTCCAAATTGTAAATATTCAGATTTTACAGATTATGGCTATCAATGTGGATTTGACTTACCAGATAAAGATTGTCCAAAATGTGGAACAAAAATGGTTAAAGACGGAATAGATATACCATTCGAAACTTTCTTAGGATTCAATGGAGATAAAGAGCCTGATATCGACTTAAACTTCTCTGGAGAATATCAAGCAAAAGCACATAGATATACAGAAGTAATATTTGGAAAAGGAACAACATTTAAGGCAGGTACTGTTGGTACAGTAGCAGATAAGACAGCATATGGATATGTTAAAAAATATTACGAAGAAAGAGGAATTCCAGTATCAAATGCAGAAGTAATAAGAGTATCTGCAGGATGCACACGGAATAAAAAGAACAACAGGACAACACCCAGGAGGAATTATAGTTGTACCAAAAGGTAGAGAAATATATGAATTTACGCCAGTACAACATCCAGCAGATGATCCTAATTCAGACATTATAACAACACACTTTGACTATCACTCAATAGATCAAAACTTGTTAAAACTAGATATACTAGGACACGATGATCCAACAGTAATACGTATGCTTTATGATTTAACAGGAATAGATCCAACAAAAGTACCATTAGATGATAAAGAAACAATGAGTATATTCAGTTCTACAGATGCATTAGGAGTAACGCCAGAGCAAATAAATAGTAAAGTAGGAAGCTATGGAATACCAGAGTTTGGAACAAAATTCGTAAGAGGAATGCTTGTAGACACAAAGCCTAAAACATTTGACGAATTAATTCGTATATCAGGTCTATCACATGGTACAGATGTGTGGCTTGGAAATGCACAAACATTAATAGATGAAGGAACAACAACACTTCAAGACTCAATCTGTTGCCGTGACGATATTATGATTTACTTAATAAAGAAAGGTGTACCACCAAACCATGCATTCAAAATAATGGAAACAGTACGTAAAGGAAAAGCATTAAAAGATCCAGCAAAATGGGCAGAATATAAAGAATTAATGAAAGAACATGATGTACCAGATTGGTATATAAAATCATGCGAAAAAATAAAATACATGTTCCCAAAAGCCCATGCAGCAGCATATGTAACAAACGCATTTAGAATAGCATGGTTTAAAGTACATCAGCCAAAAGCATATTATACAGCATATTTTACAATTCGTGCAGACGAATTTGATAGTGAAATAATGTGCTATGGAAAAGAAAGAGTAAAAAACAAAATGAAAGAAATAGATTTAGCAGGAAATAGTGCAACAACAAAAGACAAGAATATGTATGCTATTTTGGAACTAGTGCTAGAAATGTATGAAAGAGGAATAAAATTTTTACCAATAGATTTATACAAATCTCATAGTACAAAATTTAGAATAGAAGAAGACGGAATACGTCCACCATTAAACAGTGTGCCAGGACTTGGAACAGTTGCAGCACAAGGAATAGAAGATGCAAAAAAAGACGGAAAATTCATGTCAATAGATGATATGAAAATTCGTTCAAAAATAGGAAATTCAGTAGTAGACTTACTTAAAAAAATGGGTTGCTTAGAAGGAATGAGCCAAAGCAACCAAATGAGTCTATTTGGATAATAAAACTACCCCAAAAGTACCAGGTATTTTTGGGGTAAAATAAAAAATAAACGGAGCAAAAAATGAAAGAATATTTAAAGAACAAAGATTATACAATGCAATATATAGATAACTTTTTTAGAACATTTGCAAATAGTATATATGCAGTATTTACACCAGTAATACTATACAAATCAGGTGTAAGTGTAACAATGATAATATTTATATATATGGTACAATTTTTAGTAATGGGGATTTTTACTCCATTGTCAGGAACTTGCTTAAAGAAAATTGGAGCAGCAAATACAAAATTATTAAGTTACATATTAAAAACATTAAGTATGATATTAGTTTTAACAGTTGACACAAATATATATTATTATTTAGCCATAGCAATTGTATATGGAATCAGTGGAGCAATAAATAATCCACTAAATACTTATATACCAAGTAAATTAGTAGAAGAAAACTTTAGAGGAAGATTTAATGCATTTGTATATATTTTAAGATGTTTTTCTAGTATAATAGGATATATTTTTGTCGGAGTATTTTTAACTAGAAATAATAACTTAGCAATAGCTTTATCTGTATTCTTTTCATATCTTATAGCATATATTGGGTTAGCCCAAATAGACAAAAATAAGCTTAAATATGAAATGAAGGAACCAATTAGAGAAAGTTATAAATATTTGATAAAAAGACATGAAAATACAAGGTTAAAACTAGTGAGTGGACTACGATCATGTATAATAATAGAAAGATTAATAGCAGTGCCTTTATATTTATACATTACATTAATGGATTTAAAAACATTTACTTCACTTTATATAATATCAACTATAATTGAACTGTTAAGTTTGTTTATTGCTGGAAGAAAATTAGATAAAAATAAAATTAAAACATTTAATATAATTTCAATAATAAAAGGAATAGTTACTTCAATTTTTATATTAAGTAAAAATTTATATTTATTAATGGTAAATCAATCAGTATATAAGCTAGTAGATAATGTATATGATTCAGCATATTCAGCTTTATCACAAAGCAAAGTTGAAAATGATAAAAAGAGTACAATATTACTTTCAATAATTCATGAAATGTGTTTATGCTTTTTTGAATTTATAGTTTTGCTAATGTTACTAATTATAAGCATGTTCAATGTAGATCTAACATTTAAAGTAATATTCGCAAGTTCAATAGTTGTGATAATAATAAATGCAATATTAATAAAAAGATGGAATTAAAAAACTAAATTAAATTCGAACAATAGGGACGGTCCTTTATGTTCCGAAATCGGAACATAAAGGACCGTCCCTATTGTTCTAGGTAGGATTGACATTCATAGTTTTATTATTAGTGTAAATAACCATACCGGGTTTACTTCCATTAGGTTTTTTTACATATTTTACAAAACAATAATCAACAGGCACATTTGAAGAAAGTTTTGCTTTACTATGAAAAGCTGCTATTTGACAACAAGCTATAATAGTATGTTCTTTTACATTTTCGCCATTGCATTTAAGCAAACAGTGGCTTCCACGAATATCTTTAGTATGAAACCAATAATCTTCATTTTTACCAAGTTTAGTAGTTATATAATCATTTTGTTTATTATTTTTTCCAACATATAGAGTAAAGCCATCTACAGTGTAAACAATTGGCTCATATTCATCGTGAACTTTTTTCTTATTAACTTTATTTTTCTTAATATTAGCTTTTTCTTTTCCTTTAAAAATACCATTTTCAGAAATTTCTAAATAAATTTCATCTAAATCGGAGATTGAATTAGCATTTTCTAATTCATAAACTATACTTTCTAAATAATCTATTTCTTTTACAGTGTCTTGTTTTTGAACACTTACGATTTCTAAAGTGTTTTTTAGTTTATGATATTTTTTAAAGAATTTTTTGGAATTATAAGAAATAGAAATTGTTTTATCTAAAGGAATTATAATTTCGTTATTATTATCATAATAATTTTCTAAAACAATACTTTCAGTATTCTGATTAGAATCTAATCTATATAAATTAGAAGTTATAAGTTCGCCATAAATTCTATATTTATCCATATTATCACATTCTTTTAATTTTGCATTTATATTATCAAGCTTTTTTGATATTTTCTTTAATGCAGTTAAGACTAATTTTAGAAGATTATTTCTATAAGTACTTATATTATCTATTTCTTCTTTTTTACTATAAAAATCATCTAAGAAGAAATTAACTTGTAAAGGTTCAATATTAGATGAAGTTATTACATAATCGTTGTTATTATAATTTACTAATTTGACATTGTTAGTTTCAACATTAAGTAAAATAGTCTTAATAGTATAATATAAAGAAGAAAGATCGTTTTGTGAAAATTTATCGTTAGCAATGTTCAAAGTTTCTAAAGTAGAAGAGATGAAACTGCTGCTAAAACCAGTATAATTATTAGTAATTGATTTAGTTATATCATCATTAACGATATTCATAAAATCTTCCTTGGAAGTATTGTAGAAATCCATCTTAGTATCATTATTTGGCAATACATATTCTCTTGCAGGTAAAATATCACGAAGAGAGCCAGAAGAAATATCCAAATGCCTAATACTATCTATAATTTTATTATTCTCATTTAACAAAATTATATTGCTATGTTTTCCCATAAGTTCAATTATTAATTTTTTCCTTAATTTATCATTTAATTCGTTATAGCCTTCTAACTCAATTGTAACAATTCTTTCTAAATTTAATGTAGAAATACTTACAATTCTAAAACCTACTAAATGTTTTCTAAGTAGCATACAAAAATTAGGGGCATTTAATGGGTTTGGCTTACTACTAGTTGTTAAATGAATACGATAACTATTTGATGAAATATTACAAAGTAAACAATAATTTTTTCCACCAGAATAAATACCTAATAAAATTTCATTTGAATTAGGCATATGTACTTTATTTATCTTTCCATTTATTAAACATGTATTTAATTCTGATACTACAGATTTTAGTACTATTCCGTCAAAAGCCATGTGTTAACTCCTTTTTAAAATAAATTTAATTAAACCAAATTGTATATAATATACAGCTTAATTTAAAAATTTTCTATAATTATAATATAATAATAAAAAAATAGCAATAAAAAGTCAAAAAACTCTTGACATTGTAAGGAAAACTGCCATATAATACAGCTAAATAATGAAATTCAACAAAAGGGGAATAAAAAACAATATGAAAAAGAGTAACCTATATTTTTCAGTTACAGACAATTATAAAAACATGAGTGACGAAGACTTAATTACTGTAATTAAGTCTGGGGATAAATTTGCTCTTGAGTTTCTTATTGAGAAATATAAAGAATTAGTTAATATGAAAGTAAGCAAATTCTTTATGATTGGCGCAGAAAAAGAAGATATAGTGCAAGAAGGTCTAATAGGATTATTTAAAGCAATAAAGAATTATAATCCAGATATGCAAAATTCTTTTAAAACATTTGCTAACTTATGTATTGAAAGACAACTAATTACAGCAATAAAATCATCTAATAGACAAAAACATATGCCACTAAATTCATATTTATCTTTAAATACAACTGCATATGAAGATGATGAAGATTCAAACTTATTAGACATATTTGATTCACATCAAGTAGAAGATCCGTTAGATACAATAACTAAAAAAGAATATTATAAAACAGTTGAAGTTGCTATAGATAAATCTTTAAGTGATTTTGAAAAAAAAGTATTAAATAGATATATGCAAGGAGAAAGTTATGTTCAAATTGCAGAAAAGTTAGATGCTCCTGTAAAATCGATAGATAATGCTATTCAAAGAATAAGGAAGAAAGCAATAAAAAGCATAGGAGATGAAACATAATTATAAAATGAGTGTCGATAATGGCACTCATAATATTTGCTACTATAGCTCAGTAGGTAGAGCGCTACCTTGGTAAGGTAGAGGTCACCAGTTCGATTCTGGTTAGTAGCTCCATTTGAAATCAACTTACGGACTTAGTTGTTCGTAAGTTGATTTTATTCCATACCCTTTCAAATAGCCTAGTATTAATAACTTAAGTGTATTTTTTTTTATTAAATCATAAGTTTTATTAATATTGGAAGAATCAGATAGTTCTTCTTTTGAATATCTTACTTCTGATGTTAGCTCTCCATTATAATTAATATCTGTTAAAGCCTTTCTAACATCATTCCAATTAACAGTTCCATCAAATGGTTGATTATGAGAATCTATTCCGTAATTGTCATGTATATGAGTGACAATTAATTTGTTACCAATTTTAACTATTTCGTTGTACATATCTAGATTTCCAACATTGGCATGTCCAAAGTCAAAACAAATACCCAATACTTCTTTATCATATTTTTTATTATAATATTCAACTATTTTTATAAGTTCATCTATATAAGGCGCTGTATTTCTAAATAATGGATCATCTTTTTCCATTTGAGTTCCATTTTCATTGCTATTAAGATATCATTTTCAATTGCTTTTTCTACAAAAGGTTCTAAATATTTTATGTTATGTTCTATTCTATAGATTTATCTATATCATAATTATAATTTTCATCTAAATATGTACCTACATGAACAACTATTCTTTTTACTCCAATTTCTTTTGAAATATCAAGAGATTTTAATATTCTATTCTTTAATATATCTTTATCATCTCTTTTATAGTAAATATTAAAGAAGAATGGATAATGAATAGGTGCATGTGCAATATTAAATGTTATAGATGAATCCTTTAAAATATATTCCTCCAACATATATTATTTTTTCTGTATTATACTATAAAATAACAAAATTCTCCATACTTTCATTGGAATTTGATAAGATTTCATATATAATTCTTTTAATATAAAAAAATAAACAACTTGATTTTATGTAAATATATATGATATAATAGAAACGATATTGGCAAAGATTCATGTTGATTATCTTATTTTCACTGATTAGTGAGAGGAGATTCCTTTAACTTTTTAGTTTATCAATATAACCCAATAAACAACAGTAAAAGTATAGAAGGAGGAGCTACTATGCTTAAAAGAGAAAATGACCAATTTATCTATTTGATAACAGAACAAATGAATGCAATTATTGATGGACGGTATTCCAAAACACCTTGTGCAGAAGAAATCATACCTATGATAGAGGCTTTTTTTAAAAAGTCTATAATGGTTAAAAGTAGGAGGGACAAATCTAATATTATATGTTCTCTCATTGAAAAAATGATAGAAATTGTAAAGTATCTTGCTGAAAATACTCGGAATTATGAGAAACTTAGTACAGAAGATGTTTCATCTCTCCAAAAAATCTTTGACGAATTAGATACACTTTATGCTGAAGAAATTGAACGAATTTCTCAGTCAAAAAATAAGGAGAACCTCAGTCAAAAAATTGATTGCATTGGTCAAATTATATGCAAAAATACGGTTTACATGCACGACTCGGAAGAAAAACATGATAATTATCGGGATGGAATGATTTTTCAAAACTATGAAAACTTGTGGAAAATCATACATCGTCTTAACAGCGAGTGGGATGAACTATGTAGCAGAGGATTTTCTTTGAGAGTATTCTATGACTATTGGGACTCTTTCAAGTATGATAGGACAGAGGGGTTGGAGGAAACTGAAAAAGAAAAAATGACAACTTTTATGGCAGTACTTGATGGCAAGAAAAAATTTGTTCCAATTTATGAGAAAAGATGGGTATGTTTCAAAGTAGTTGACAATGATTTTGATGAAGAAATTGTCAAAACAACAATTGAAAGTAAAAATTACAAGTCTTATCGTATGCAACAAAATGGAGAAGAAGCTCATGAGATAAATTCCGAAGAGTGAACAAGAATGCAAGTAGTATATAAAAGCTGGTTCAATAAGAGCCAGCTTTTATATATTTTTTTATTATATAAATAATATCCATATCAATTTTGAAATAAGATGTGTACCAATATGGGCAATAATAGAATATTTTATTCCATACTTTCTGTATAACCATCCAAAAAGTAATCCAAGTCCACCATTAAGTAGGAAACATCTTACTAATATCATTGGAGTTAATTGTCCCATCGTAGCGAAAGTAGTTGTTAAATGGCCAGCAGCAAATAATAAAGCAGTAACTACATTCGAAATTATAAATACTATAGTAGGTATATTTTTGCTTTTCTTAAAAAATACTTTATAAATAATTAATGATAATAAAGACATTAAGAACAATCTAATCATTACTTCTTCTATAACACCACCATAAAAGAAAGATGACAAAATATAACTTATACTTGGTTTAACTTCATATAATTGTTTTACTGATTCAATATAATTACTAAATAACAAAACATCAAATAATATTAAACTAAGTCCGCCAATAATAGATATTATTATAGACTTAGTAAGTCCCTTTTTTTCTGTTTTAAAACCTTTCCATAGTCCGATTTTATTAGATAACACTATACCAATACTTCCAAGGATTAAAGCATATATAACTGATTGTAAAGTAGATACAACAATTAATAAATACTTATTACCAATTTGATTTACAATTTCATTTAATATATCTTCTGAGTATGTTTCAAGTAAATAAAATCCTGTAAATATTCCTCCAATTAAACCACATATTGCAAAAAACAATAATACTTTCCAATTTTCTTTAATATATTTCATATTAAATCTCCTTTCTAATAACTTATTATTTAATTAATATTTTTTTGTTCCAACTCTTTTCGCCACACTTTGGACATTTCATATATCGATTTTTCTTAAAATGTATTGCAAAATAAACTTGTAAATACGTTGGAATATATTTGTTATGACATTTTCCACATTCATAATAACCAGTTTCAGTTTCTATTTTTAGAGCAAATGAAACACCAGCAAATAAAATTATAGATGCAAGTATAAACAAAATAATTTTAACAGCTAAATTTTCTACAACAAAAGAAAGTACAAATATTAAAATTATAAAGGTTACAGTTGCCATAATATAAATTACATTCTCACAAAATAATAGTTTTTCATTTTGCTGTTCTTCTTTTTTTGCGATTTCAAATAGATTTTCTTCTGCTTTGAAATTATAATTATTAGTTTCAATTTTTTCACCGCTTAATAATTCATTTACACTAATATTAAAAATTTCACATAAATCAAGCATTATTGAAGAGTCAGGCATACCTCTTCCAGTTTCCCACTTAGATATAGCCCTATCTGTTATATTAAGTTTTTCTGCAAGTTCTGCTTGAGTTAATCCTTTTTGCTTTCTACAATCAGCAATAAATTTTCCTATTTTTATTTGTTCCATATGATTTGTCTCTTTCATATTTATTTTAGAATGTTTCTTTACAAAAGTAAACAAACTAATAGTAGAGTTATGAAAAACAACTATTAGTAGAGCTACATAACGCAAAAAAACATAGATATTTCTAAAATGAATTATATCATAATTAAAATTAGATTGTATAGTAAAAACAAAACATAATAAATTAATTAAATTTACCTTATTTTACTTGTATTTTAAAGTAAAATATTGTATAGTTATAAAAGCAATTAATAAAGTTAGAAAGAGGGAAATATAAATGAAAATAGGAATAGTAGGGCTTCCAAACGTAGGAAAATCAACATTATTTAATAGTATAACAAATGCAGGAGCAGAATGTGCAAACTATCCATTTTGTACAATAGAGCCAAACATAGGAGTTGTACCTGTACCAGATGAAAGATTAGATAAATTAACCCAAATGTATAAACCAGAAAAAACAACACATGCAATAATAGAATTTGTTGATATTGCTGGTTTAGTAAAAGGAGCAAGTAAAGGAGAAGGGTTAGGAAATAAATTCTTATCACATATTAGAGAAGTAGATGCAATAGCACATGTTGTAAGATGCTTTGAAGATTCAAATATTGTCCATGTAGATGGAAGTATAGCTCCTTTAAGAGATATAGAAACTATCAACTTAGAACTTATCTTTGCAGATATGGATATGGTAGAAAAAAGATTAGATGGTGCTAAAAAACGTTTAAAAGCAGATAAAAAAGCAGCAGATGAAATATCTGTATTAGAAAAAATAAAAGAAGCATTAGAAAAAGGAAAATGTGCAAGAACTGTTGAATTAACAAAAGAAGAGAAAGAAACAATAAAAGATTTATATTTACTTACTTCAAAACCAGTTTTATATATAGCAAACGTTTCAGAAGAACAAATTGAAAATGCAGAAAATGATGAAATGGTAAAACAAGTAAAAGAATTTGCTAAAACAGAAAATGCAAAAGTAATTCCGCTTTGCGTAAAAATAGAAGAAGAATTATCTAGCCTAGAAGGTGATGATAAAAAAGAAATGCTAGAAGCATTAGGTCTTAGCGAATCTGGATTAGACAAAGTTGTAAAAACAAGTTATGACTTATTAGGTTTAATGAGTTTCTTAACAGCAGGAGAACCAGAAGTAAGAGCTTGGACAATAAAGAAAGGAACAAAAGCACCACAAGCGGCAGGAAAAATCCATTCAGATATTGAGAGGGGATTTATACGTGCAGAAGTTGTTTCATATGATGATTTAATAAGAGAAGGCTCTATGCTTGCATGTAAAGAAAAAGGATTAGTTCGCTCAGAAGGAAAAGAATATGTAATGCAAGACGGAGATATAGTATTATTTAGATTTAATGTATAAATTAAAAAAATATTTAAAAGGAATAACTAAAGATTACTTAGGGAAAATTAGAGTGGGCAATAGAATATGAAATAAAAAATAAATTGGTGGAAATTCAAAATAAATTTCCACCAATTTTGTATTAAAATAAATTAGAATGTATTTAAATTTTTCAAAAAATTTAAGTTTATCTAAATCTATTCGAATATTGTTTTTGAAATTAGTTATTATCACACATTTTTTTAGTACAATTTGCCATATAGAATTTCTTTTCAGCTAATTTATCTTGTACTCCACGAAGAGCTTCACCGAATCTTTGGAAGTGGTTAACCTCTCTTTGACGCAAGAAACGAAGAGGGTCTAATACATCAGGGTCATCCTTACAAAGGTCAATTAATTTTTCATAAGTTGCTCTAGCTTTTTGCTCTGCTGCTAAATCTTCTTGAAGATTTGCAATAGGATCTCCTTTACAAGCAATATAAGCAGCTGTCCAAGGTGTACCGCTAGCAGACTGAGGATAAACATCCACACCATGATCTGTATAATATGCACCAAGTCCTGCTTTTTCAATTTCTTCAGGGCAAACACCATCAGTTAACTGGTGAACAATAGTACCAACCATTTCAAGATGGGCAAGCTCCTCAGTACCTATATCATTTAAAATTGCTTTTGTATTTTGATCTGGCATGCCAAATCTTTGTGATAAATATCTTAAAGAAGCAGCAAGTTCTCCATCTGGTCCACCATATTGAGATATTATAAATTTAGCAAGTTTAGGATTTGGACATTTTATATTAATTGGGTATTGTAACACTTTATTATAAGTCCACATTAAAAATTCCCCCTTTCCCAAGGCCAAGGTTCTTCAAGCCATCTCCATTTATTACATGGGAAAGCTATAGTAAGAGGTCCAAATGCCTTTTGATATTGTTCCATTAATTCGTTAAGTTTAGTAGCATATTCTCTGTGAAGACAAAGAGCTTTTTCATCTTCTGGGTGTGTATCTAAATATTCTGCAAGTTCTACAATTGCAAATTTTAAACAACGAATTTTTTGAAGCATTTCTTCTCTAGTTTCTTGTTTTTCTTCACAAGTTTCTTCAGCTCCGATATTAGTAAATTCATAAGAATATACAGGAACTCTTGGAGTGTTGCAACTTGGACTACAACAACAGTCACAACCGCAATTTCTATTTTCATTTTCTAACATTTGTTACACCCCTCTCCAATAGTATTCATAGCTTTTATAAAAGCATTTTCTTCAACAGATTGACATGGTGAATATGGGCTAACAAGCTCAGGAAAAATAGTTCCCATTTTCAAACCAACACATGGAGTAAAAGTTTTATCCATTGTTTGAATAGGAACGTAACTTTGTGCAAGTAAAGGATTTTGAGGGAAAACAGATTCACCTTGTTCAAAACCACAATTACATGCATTATCATCTTTTTTAGTATAATAATCAGCTGCAACACCATAATCATTACAAATTGTTTCTAAAACATTTTGATCAAAATTATTTTGACAGCAGCATCTTTTGTACTTACAATTATACATGTTTAAAGCCTCCTTAATTTAAAAGATTTATAGTACATATTATGAGAAAATAAAGAAAAATGTTACAAAATAAAGAACAATGTAGAAATTATGTAAAACAAATTTAGTTATTAGTATAGACTTTTTTGAATAAATATTATATAATATATTAGCTAAAAAGGAAGGTGAAAATATAAAAGATGATAGACACAATAAAAAGTCGTTACAAAGTAGATAAGTCACCCGAACAAATTTCATATGAACAACAGGTAGGCTTGAAACATAATGAAGAATACAGACAAAGGGTGGAGCAAACTTTTTTACAAATAGTTAACTTATTTATTGGCAGATATCAAGGAGTTTCAATAGAACCTCCAAGAGGAAGAGAAAAATCTTTAAAAAGTTTAAAAGGAAAAATAGATAAATTAGAAATAGAAAGACTTTGTAAATTATATGCAATAGAAGGAATCAATTTAGAAGAAAAACAAAGACTATGCAATTTAATAGTAAGTAAAATAGATAAAAATAGTAAAATAGATAAAAGCGAAAAAATAAAAGAAGCAATAAATAATCTGTTTTACGGAGAAATAAAATCTTTTGAACAAATACAAGATTTAGTAAAAGAAAAGCAATTAAGTGACAATATGAAAACAGCATGTTTAAGAGTTGCTAAAATAAGACTACAAAACGGCGAATTAGAAAAAAATGAAAAAATAATAAATAGTATAGAAGAACAATATGGTAAAGAAGCTGCAATAAGAGAAAAAAAGATAGAAAAAAATTTGTTACATTGGGAATGTGTAGAAAAAATGCAAGAAGATAAAGAAATGCAAGAAAAATTACATAAACCAATAGAATATTTAAAAGCTAAAGATTTAAGAGCTTTCAAAATTGTTATTGCGAATGTACCAGATGAATTAAAAACAGATAATATAAGAATAAAGAGAATTATAGAAAAAAGAAGCAAAGCATATGGAGAGGACCTAAAGAAATATAATGATATGTGTTGTATTGAACTAGAAAAAGATTTTGCAAATTATTTATTGAATAGTCCAGAATTATTAAAACAAATGAATATTGAAATTCCAAATGACGGATATAAAAGAAAAAACAAAGAAAATGGATATATAGCTGATCATATAAAATTTCATTACATTGATCATCCTGAATATACATTTGAATTACAACTTCGTTCTATTTATAGAGAAGAATTATCAAGAGCAAATGGACCAGCAGCACATAATAAAAGATCAGGAAAAGAAAGAATATTTCCTAGTGTAGAAAACAAAGAAGTGTTTTTAAAAGAATTAAAAGAAAGAATACCAAGTTATACAATATTAGAAGATAAACCAAATGGGTACAATATAAGAAGATGCAATTTAATGGAAAATATGTTAGAATATTATTTAGGATATATAAAATTAAACTCAAAAAAACATAAGAAAGCCATGGAATATATAAGGGAAGATATGGAAAAAGAAAAATAGGTAATGTAAGTTGCCTATTTTTCTTTTTTGTATTAAATATATAAAAGCATAATTGTCAATTATAATTTTAAGTATTAATATAATTTAATAATAGCATGAAGTTTAGATTCATCTTCGTTTTTTATAGTAACAAAATGTTCACCATCTACAAAAGAGTAGAAGCATTTTAATTTTTCGCCAAGTAAAGCAGCGTTTTTATACATTATCTCAAAATTATTAAAAGTATTATTTTCATATACATCTTTTGGAAGTGCATCATAAGCTAAATCTAAATAATAAGTATTATGCATATGGTTATTAATGTCAATATCTCTTCTAGAAACAGTGTATTCATATGTGCTAGAATAATTGTCAGGCTCAATAAGTTTTTTGAACTCAAAATCATCACCAAACACAGATTTAGAATCATATATATATTTATGAACTAAATCATCTGTTAATCTAACTATTCCTTTATCAAAATGAATTAAAGTCCATTTTGAAGTACCAATAACGCATAATTCATTATTACTATCATAAAGCTCAAAATCACGCATACAACAAGCTCTTTTAACCCCTCTAGACCATGTTCTAACTTTAACAGGATTGCCGTCATATTTAATATTTTTTAAAACTTTAATTTTCCAATGTAAAAGAATCCAACTTAATCTTGTTTGTTCAATATTTTTTATACCAAGACCAGCTTCGTTAGATTGAAAACCTCCAATATCTTCAAAAAAAGATAAAATACCCTTATTAGAAAGTTCTAAATTAGAATTAATATCTCTAATAGTTAAATCAAATTCTTGTTCACAATATGCCATATTAAAATCACTCCTTAAAAACTTTAACAATTATAACACAAAATTTATAAAATGCTACAAAAAATGTAAAAAATCTGGTAAACTATATATAAATTTTTAAATAAAAGAGGTAAAAATGTTAGAACAATTGATAGAATGTAATGTGTGTCCACATAAATGTAAAGTAAATAGGTTAGAAGGAAAATCAGGAAGATGCAAATGTAATGACAAAATAAAAATTGCATTAGTATCAACACATATGTATGAAGAGCCGTGTATAAGTGGTACAAATGGTTCTGGAACAATATTTTTTTCTAATTGTAATTTGTCATGCAAATTTTGCCAAAATTATGAAATAAGCCAGTTAGGAAAAGGTCATGAAATTACAATAGAAGAGCTTGCAAGTGTTATGGTAAAACAACAAGAAGCGGGAGTTCATAACATAAACTTGGTAACACCAACTATGTATGCATACCAAATAATAGAAGCGATTAAGATTGCAAGAAAAAATGGATTAAATATTCCTATAATATACAATTCAAATGGGTATGAAAATATAGAAACAATAAAAGCTTTAAAAGGCTACATAGATGTATATTTACCAGACTTAAAATATTATTCAAATGAAATAGCTGTAAAATATTCAAAAGCACCTAATTATTTCGAAATTGCAAGTAAAGCAATATTAGAAATGATAAACCAAGTAGGAGCACCTGAATTTGATGAAGATGGAATGATAAAAAAAGGAGTAATGATAAGACATTTAGTGCTTCCAAATCATATTCAAAATAGCAAAAATGTTTTAAAGTGGATAAAAGAAAACATTCCAGAGGAAATCTATATAGATGTAATGGCACAATATTTTCCTACATACAAGGCAAAAGAAGATGAATTGATAAACAGAAAATTAACTAAAAGAGAATATAAAGAAATAGAAAATTATTTTTACTTACTAAATTTCAAAAATGGCTATATGCAAGAACTTGGAGAACATGAAGAAGAATATGTACCAAAATGGGATGCTTAAAGGACATTTGGGGACGGGTCACTTTTGTCCTTTACATAAAGTGTATAAAAAGAAATAAAAAAACATTTGCTTATTACATATACAAAGTATATAATAAAAAACAGGAGGTAGCTATGAAAGATAATAATATCATTTTTCCAAATTATGAACATAGTATATTAAATTTAATAAATACAATATTAAAATATTATAAGGTAGAAACAAAATATAATTCTTTACCAGAATTAGAAAAAGTATTACAAAAAGAATATAAAAATGTAGTTTTAATAATATTGGATGGAATGGGTGAACATATATTGAAAAATATTTCACCTGATAATTTCCTATATAAAAACCATAAAGATATAATAACATCTGTATGTCCATCTACAACTACTGCGGCAATGACTACATATTATTCAGGAAAGCCTCCTATAGAAACAGGTTGGATTGCTATGTCACAATATTTTAAAGAATATGGTAGAGCTATTGAAATGTTAAGAAAAGTAGATTCATATACATATGAAAAAATAAATACTTCAAGAATGGATGTTTATGATTTAATAAAATATATTCCAGTATATGAACAAATAGAAAAAGTAAATCCAGATGTTAAAGCGTATGAAATAAATCCTCTACATTGCGAGGCAAGAAGCAAGCGAAACATAAAAGCAAATACTGTAGAATTAATGTGTGATTCTATAAAAGCTATATGTCAAAATAAAGAAAAAAACTTTGTTTTAGCATATAATGATAATCCAGATGTTTTATTACATAAGTATGGTTGTAATTCAAATGAAGTTAAAGAATTTATAAAGAATGCAGAAATAAAAATAGAAAAAATGTGTAAAGAATTAAATAATAGCGATACATTAATTATTATATCTGCAGATCATGGTCATAAAAATATAGAAAAAATCTATAATATACTAGATCTTAAAGAAATAAATGATTGCCTAATTATGCCACCTAGTTTAGAATCTAGAGCTGTAACATTCTTTGTAAAAGAGAATAAAAGAGAGAAGTTTGAAGAATTTTTTGAAAATAATTTGAAAGACGAATTTATATTATTTACAAAAGAAGAGTTTTTAAGTAGAAATCTTTTAGGATATGGAACACAACATAAAAAAGTAGATGACTTTTTAGGAAATTATATAGCTGTAGCAATATCAGATTCAATAATAAAATTAGATACTTATACATCAAAAGAAAAGGCTAATAAAAAATCTACACATTGTGGATTTACACCTAACGAAATGGAAGTCCCATTAATAGTAATAGATTGCAAATAATATGATAATTGGAATTTTAAAATATAAAAAGGGTACTATAATTACATAGTACCCTTTTAAGGATTTTGTGTGTAACTGTTAACGAGACATAAAGTCTTTAGTATTATTCCTAATTCTCTCAGGGAGCTCATTCCAGTGTGCAGTTAAAGCTACTTTGATATCATTACAGGTTTCATGAATCTTATCGATGAAAGGATAAGCTCTCCAGTCCCAAATGCCATCAGGAAGCTTAGTATAATCTCTATATAAGAGAAGTTGTCTTACATACTGGCGAGGAATGTAAAGGTTAGGATCATCATTAATTCTCCAAAGATTCTTATTTGTATCTCTTACAAGTAAGTAAGAATTTTTTTGATACAAAGGTAAATCTTCATAAGAAATAAACTTTAAAGAAAATCTAGCAAATTCCTCAATGTCATTAGCAGCTAAATTACTTGCTACAACGTGAGTGTGAGAGTGAACAATTGAGGTCTTAGATTTGCTAGCGCCATCATTGCCACTTCCATTTTCCCATACTAAAAATTGAGAATCACCATAGGTCAGGTTAAGGATGTATTCAACATCATCTAACACCTGTAAAAACTCCAACCGTTTTTCTAGAGAGAGTTCTCCGTTGGACATAACGTGGTCAAAAGGAATAATGAGTAAATAACCTTTAATAAATTCCCCAATTGTAGGCATTACAAAGAAGTTCTTACTTTTGTATAATGTGCGATACAGATTGATATCTTTATCCATAAATCCATCAGATATACATCTACAATAAGGACAGGTAGAGTACTTAAGTGGCCCAGTAGAAGCGGAAGTATCAGACTTAAGATCTCCGATATCACAATGATGATAATTTGCAATTGCACTAAATTGCTGAGCAATATTGCCTTTTTTAGCATTTATAGCATTAGTTTCAGGAACTAAAGTGTAATTACTTTCTACCACTGCGATATTAATCACTGTAGAATTTTTAAATTCAGCAACCTCAGTTACTCCGCGACAAACAACGCTCTTGTTATGGTTAAATACTTCAAAAACAGTTTCTGGTTTAAGAGAAACATCTGTAAAAGAACAGATACCTTTAAAGTTGATTTGATTTATAGCTTCTAATACAAGTTTCTCAACACCAGTTAAAATGAATAGAACCCGAGTCATTTTCATTTTTTCCATAGTTGCACCTATACCCTTTCTAAAAAAAGTATTATTAATAGTTGCCATAATATTACTACAAAAAGATATAAAAATCAACAAAATATGGTAAATTTTTTGAAATTCAAAATAAATTTTGAAATTCTTTAGAGTTTATAAACAATTTCATAAGGAGTATTAAACATATATAAAATTATAAAGTCTGAAAATGCAAATTTTAAAATAATTAAAACTATAAAAAATCTTTACAAAAAAATATGCTTATGATATATTTGAAAAAAATAAATATAGTAATATAAGGAGGTTTTATTATGACAGAAGCAGATAAACACTTTATAGAAACATGCAAAAAAATAATAAAAGAAGGATATTCATCTGAAGGAACAGGAGTTAGAACTAGATGGGAAGATGGAGAAGAAGCAAATTATATATCATTAGTTGGAGTAACTAATGTATATGATGTAGGAAAAGAATTTCCTATGATAACATTAAGAAATAATTCACAAACAGTAAAAAGAGCAATAGACGAAATTTTATGGATTTGGCAAAAAAAATCTAATAATGTAAATGATTTGAATTCACACATTTGGGACCAATGGGCAGACGAAGATGGTTCAATAGGAAAAGCTTATGGCTATCAAATGGCTAAAAAATATCAATTTAAAACAAAAGAAGGAATAAAAAAAATGGACCAAGTAGATTATGTATTATATCTACTAAATCATGATCCAGCAAGCAGAAGAATAATGACAAATATATTCAACCATGAAGATTTAAAAGATATGAATTTAGAACCATGTGCATATGGAACACAATGGTTAGTTAAAGGTGGAAAACTTCATTTAATACTAAATCAACGTTCACAAGATATGCTTGCAGCTAATGGATGGAATACTATGCAATATGCAGCACTTCTATGCATGTTTGCACAAGTAGCAGGTTTAGAAGTAGGAACTTTAACACACAATATAGGAGATTGTCATATATATGATAGACATGTTCCATTAATAGAAAAATTAATAGAAGCAGAAAGTATGGATGTACATCCAAAATTAGTTATAAAAAATCCAACTAAAAATTTCTATGATTTCAAAGTAGAAGATTTTGAAATAGAAGGATATGATTATAATAAAGATATAAAACTTGGAAAAATTCCAGTTGCAATTTAACACAAGGGACGGTCCTTTTCGTTCCGAAATCGGAACATGGGGGACATTCCTTTTAAAAATGTTATAAAGAAAGAATAAAATAATAGGAGCGTCCCTAGTGTTCCAATTTCGGAACGAAAAGGACCGTCCCTAACGTTCGGAGGATAACAAAATGTTAAGTATTATAGTAGCAGTAGCAAAAAATAATGTAATAGGAAAAGATAATAAGCTAATTTGGCATTTGCCAGAAGATTTAAAAAGATTTAAATCTTTAACTACAGGTCATACCATAATAATGGGAAGAAGAACTTTTGAATCATTAGGAAGAGTATTGCCAAATAGAAAACATGTAATATTATGCAATGATATGGAAATGAATGTAGAAAACGAAAATGTAGAAATATTGGAAGATATTTCTATGTTAGATAAATATATTAATTCTGAAGAAGAAAATTTTGTAATAGGTGGTGCTACAATATATAAATTGTTAATGCCATATGCAAGTAAAATGTATATAACACACATCAATCAAGAGTTTGATGGAGATGTTTATTTCCCAGAAATAAGTAAAGATGAATGGCAAATTGTTGAAAAAGAGCAAGGAATAAAAAATGATGCTAATCCTTTTGATTATGAGTATGTAACATATGAAAGAATAAAATAAAAAAGCAAAATTATTAACTTATTTTAGTTAATAATTTTGCTTTTTTATTTTCACTTGTACATTTAAAACTTCATAAAATAATATAGAAGGAGGCTTTAAATGGCAAAAGTAATTGTATATAATAATGACACAAATAGAATGGAAATATATTATAGAGACCTATCAGAAGCAATGCCTTATAATACAAATAAAACATTAACAGTAAGAGAATTTAGAGGAGCTAGTAGCAGTAATACTTTGTGGACAACTAAAAGAGTAATGCAAGCATGGAATAAGCAGAGAGAATTATATGGGGCACCAATTCCAGTAGGATATGCATTTAGAAGACTATGGGAAGGTGGACATGGAACACAAAGCCAGCATTATGCAGGAACAGCATTTGATGTGGGGCAAAGGTGGACAAATGCACAAAGAGCAGTATTAAGAAAAAGTGCACAAAATTCAGGATTATGGAGTTATATAGAACCTGTTGAAATTTCACCTACTTGGGTTCATTTTGATAGAAGACAATATCCACCTGCATGTTCAACAGGAGGTTTCCCGTTGCTTAAAAGAGGAAGCTTAAGCGTATATGTTCTAATTGCACAAGATGATTTAAATACACTAGGATATACGACAGGAGGGTTAGATGGAATTTTTGAAAGTGGAACTTATAATGCTGTTAGAAGATATCAAGCAAGTAGAGGACTTATTGTAGATGGAATGATAGGATGTAATACATGGAGATCACTACAAGAAAATGTATTAGGTACTGGCAGAACTTCTACAACACTAGATTAGTTTAAGTGTATAAATATAACAAAGCCAAGACACTAACAGTCTGTACTGAGTGGGGTTTCTTGTTTTTTATTTTTTAATCCGAAATGTATTGACTTCCAAGTAAAGTATTGCTAAAATGATTTTGTAAAAGGAATTAACAACTTATAAACATAAAATTGTACATTGAAAAATATTATTTAAGTTTTAGAATGAAATTATTGAAAGGTATAGAATGTTATAATTTTATGTCTAAAAGTTGGTTTTTATAAATAAAAAAGAATAAAACAAAAGGAAAAAGCAGAAAATAAATGTAAATGTGAAATACACAAAGGAGGATAAATTAAATGAAAAAACAAGAAAAAAGTAAAATAGAAAACTTAAATAAAAAGAAAAATATAATAATACCAAATGATGAAAAAGGTATAACATTAATAGCATTAGTAATAACAATAATAGTACTTATAATATTAGCAGGAATAAGCATAAGTTTAGTACTAGGAGAAAATGGAACAATAACAAAAGCAAAACAAGCAAAAACAGAAACAGAGCAAGCAGAACAAAACGAAGAAATAGGATTAAATGAGACATCAAAATATATTGAAGAAATGGGAGCAAGTGGAGGTACAACAAATCCACCAGAAACAATTAAAACGGTAGAAGAAGTAAAAGGCGGAGACTATTTTGAAAAGCCAACCACAGTAAAAGACAGCAACGGAAACTTAATAAAAGTACCAGAAGGGTTCAAAATAGCAGAAGATAGTGGAATAAATGTAACAGAAGGAATAGTAATAGAAGATAATGATATTATAACAGGTATTGGAAACAATAGAGGAAACCAATATGTATGGGTGCCAGTAGGAACAGGAATAAAGAAAGCAGATGGTACAACAGTAGATATAACATTAGGAAGATATGCATTTGCAAATGGAACAAGCGATAAGGACTCAAGTGGAAATGTACTTACAAAAGGAACACCAATATTGCAACAAAGTGCAGAAAATTATACGCAAGAAGTAGTAATTAATTCGTACTTTAAAGAGTTGACGGTATCAAGAACAGGAGTAGTAAGTAGTAGTATAGGTGGCTTAAATACAACAGCCTTAAATTTAAAAGGATTTATAGATAGTGTAAAAGCAAATGGAGGCTACTATATAGCACGTTACGAGGCAAGTTATGGAACAGATGGAAAGGCAAATTCAAAAGTTTCAATAGGAACTCCAGCAACATCTAGTAATACTACAAAAACAGAAGGAATGTTATGGAATTGGATAAAACAAATAGATTCCGCAACAGCAAGTAGAAACTTATATACAACAGCAACAACAGATTTAACAAATAGTTATGCATGGGATACAGCAATAGTATATATTCAAAATTTCTCAGGAGATGCAGATTATTCATATCAAGATGGAAAAAGTATAAATTCTTCATTAACAAATACAGGAGTAAATGGAGATGAAGTATGTAAAATAAATGATATGGCATCAAATACGTATGAATGGACAACAGAATACTCTACTCTCACCAATAGCTCTGATGCTTACCCTTGTACTACTAGGGGAGGCTACTGCCGCAGTAGCTATGATTACACGAGTAGTCGTGGCAGCGGCATTGCGACTTCTAGCAGCAAGGACCTTACGTTCAGGCCCACACTTTATATGTAGCCCTGAGCACTGTTAAGAAAACTATAAAGTATAGAGCATTAAATATAAAAAAATAATTTTAAAGTTCGCATTTTAGCGAACGGAGTACGCTAAGATGGAAAATTTTGAATTTATTGGCAAAGCAAGTAGATTCAAAATTTTCCACTAGCATGGCGCCACACTAGTGGCGTCTTTTTGCGTTTCAAAAAAAGACAACGCAAAAAAGAAAGGTGGCAAAATATATGAGTTTTAGCAATATGTTAGAAATATTAAAAGAAAGAAATAAAGGAAAAATTCATAATGATAGTATAGAAATTTTGAAGACGGAAAAAGTTTAAAAAAATAAAAAGTAAGGCAAAAATACTTGACAAAATTAACAAAATGGTGTAAAGTATATTAGCATTACAAAATATAGACAAAAATATTGTTTTTTGTAAAGAGGTGATTTTGTGGAGAAAAAGATTAAAATAAGTATGTTGTGTGAGATGTATGGTAAATTATTAACCGAAAAACAGCTTGAAATCTTAACTGACTACTATAATAATGATTTATCTCTTACCGAAATTGCAGAAAACAATAATATAACAAGACAAGCTGTTTTAGACAACATAAAGAAGGGAGAGAATAAACTTTTCGAGTTTGAAGAAAAGCTATCATTTATGGAAAAGACAATAAAACAAGAAAAATTATTACAAGAAGTTCTAACAGAATTAAGCAAAATAGAAGATGCTTCATCAGACAAAAAAATTGAAAAAATATTAAATCACGTTAGAAAAGAACTAAATTGTTTAGTTTAAAGGAGGAAAAAATATATGGCATTTGAAGGATTATCTTCAAAACTTCAAGACATAACAAGAAAGCTAAGAGGAAAAGCAAGAATAACTGAATCAGACTTAAAAGAAATGCTAAGAGAGGTAAAACTTGCTTTATTAGAAGCTGATGTTAACTACAAAATAGTTAAAGAATTTATTTCATCAGTTCAAGAAAAAGCTTTAGGTCAAGATGTATTAAAATCATTGACTCCTGGACAACAAGTTATAAAGATAGTAAAGGATGAGTTAGTAGAACTTTTAGGCGGGGAGGAAAGCAAAATTAACTTTACTCCAAATCCTCCAACAGTAATAATGTTGGTTGGTCTTCAAGGATCAGGAAAAACAACAACAGCAGGAAAACTTGCTAATCTATTAAGAAAACAAGGCAAAAAGCCATTACTTGTAGCATGTGATGTCTATAGACCAGCAGCTATAAAACAATTACAAGTAGTAGGAAAACAATTAGATATACCAGTATATGCAAACGAAACATCAAAAGATGTAGTACACATTGCAAAACAAGCAATGAGCGTTGCTATTTCAAAATTGAATGATGTGGTCATTTTAGATACTGCAGGTAGACTTCATATAGATGAAGAACTAATGCAAGAACTAAAAAATGTAAAACAAGGTGTAAAACCACATGAGATACTATTAGTAGTAGACTCTATGATAGGTCAAGACGCAGTAAATATTGCACAAAGTTTTAATGAAAACTTAGGAATAGATGGTGTAGTACTTACAAAATTAGATGGTGACACTCGTGGTGGTGCAGCATTATCTGTTAAGAAAGTAACAGGTAGACCAATTAAATTTGCGGCAGCTGGTGAAAAATTAAGCGATATTGAAGTATTTCACCCAGACAGAATGGCATCTAGAATATTAGGAATGGGCGACGTACTATCAATTATAGAAAAAGCCGAAGAATCATTTGATTTAGAACAAGCTGAGAAATTAGAAAAACAATTAAGAAAAAAAGAATTTGATTTAGATGATTACTTAACACAATTAAGACAAGTAAAAAAAATGGGTTCTTTTTCATCATTACTTAAAATGATGCCAGGTATGGCAAATATTAAAGATTTAAAAGTAGATGACAAAGAATTTGTAAGAATTGAAGCAATGATTTGTTCTATGACAAAAGAAGAAAAGAAAAATCCTAAACTTCTTAATGCAAGTAGAAGAATTCGTATAGCTAAAGGTAGTGGAACAACAGTACAACAAATAAATCAATTTATGAAATCATTTGAAATGACACAAAAAATGATGAAAAAAATGCAAGACGGAAAAAATCTAAAGAAAATGATGAAAGGAATTAATCCTGAAGATTTAAAAGGTCTTATGAAATAGTTATTAATTTTAAATTAGCTATAAAAAGCATGGCTAATAAAAAATATATTTAAACAAACTTTAGAAAGAGGTGAATTTTATGGTAAAAATAAGATTACAAAGAGCAGGTGCTAAAAAAGCCCCATTCTATCACATTGTAGTTGCTGACTCTAGAAGCCCAAGAGATGGAAAAATTATCGAAAAAATAGGTTCATATGATCCAATGACAAATCCATCAACAATAGTTATAGATAAAGAAAAACTAGCTACATGGACAAAAAACGGTGCAAAACCAACAGAATCTGTAAAAGCTTTAATAGAAAAAGCATAAGGCTAGGAGGAATTTTAAATGAAAGAAATTCTAGAAACATTAATTAAAAGCCTTGTAGAAAAACAAAATGAAGTTTCAATCACTGAAAAACCAGAAGAAAAACAAACTGTATATGAAGTAAAAGTTGCAGAGAGTGATATGGGAAAAGTAATTGGAAAACAAGGTAGAGTTGCTAAATCAATTAGAACTGTAATGAAATCTATTGCAGGAAAAGAACATAAAAAAATAGTAATTGAATTTTTAGATTAAGAGGAAGAAATGCAAGAATATTTTGAAGTAGGACAAATTGTTAATACATTTGGAATAAAAGGGCAACTTAAAGTAAAACCTTTCACAGATGATATGGAACGATTTGAAGAATTAAAAACCGTATATATATGTAAAAAAAATGAAATGAAAAAAGTTGAAATAGAAGATGTTAAATATAATAAGCAATGCGTTTTACTTAAAGTAAAAGGAATTGAAGATTTAACAGAGGCAGAAAAATATAAAGGTCTATTTTTAAAAATAGATAGAAAAGATGCAAAAAAACTTCCTAAAGATACTTATTTTATTGCTGATATATTAGGTTTAGAAGTATATACAGATGAAGGCGAACTTTTAGGAAAAGTAGATGATATATTTCCTACAGGAGCTAACGATGTATATGTTGTAAAAGATGAACTTGGAAAGCAAATATTGTTGCCAAGTATTCCAGAAGTTTTAAAAGAAATTGATTTAGAAAAAGGAAAGGTAATAGTTCACTTAATTGAAGGTTTAAGATAAGAAAGGAAAAATAAAATGCAATTTGATGTGTTAACACTTTTTCCAGAAATGTTTATACCATTACAAAAAAGCATTTTGGAAAGAGCACAAAAAAACGGAAATATCAATATTAATTTAATTAATATTAGAGATTTCTCAAAAGATAAACACAAAAAAGTAGATGATACTCCATATGGCGGAGGAGCCGGAATGGTTATAAGACCAGATGTAGTATATGATGCTTATAATTCTATTGAAAATAGAGAAAATGCAAAAGTAATTTTTCTTTCACCACAAGGTAAAACCTTAAATCAACAAAAAGTAGAAGAATTATCAAACCAAGAACATCTTATCTTACTATGCGGACATTATGAAGGTATAGATCAAAGAGTATTAGATAAAATTGTAGACGAGGAAATATCTATTGGAGATTATGTTTTAACAGGAGGAGAACTTCCTAGTATGGTTCTTATAGACGCTGTTTCAAGATATGTAGATGGTGTACTAAATAAAGAATCTATAAAAGAAGAATCTTTTTCAAATAATTTATTAGAATATCCACAATATACAAGACCAGAAACTTTTTTAGATGAAAAGATTCCAGAAGTTCTAATTTCAGGTCATCATGAAAATATTCGCAAGTGGAGAGAAGAACAATCAAAAATAATAACAAATAGAAAAAGACCAGATTTGTTTAATCTGGAAAAATAAAAAGCGCCATTCAATAAATAATAAGAATGCGACACTTAAATAAAGAAGGGAGATATCAATTATGGATATTATAAAATCAATTGAACATGAACAATTAAAAAATAAAATTCCTGACCTTCATGTAGGTGATACAATTAGAGTACACCAAAGAATTAAAGAAGGAAACAGAGAAAGAATACAAGTATTCGAAGGAATAGTAATTAAAAAACAAGGTGGAGGATTAAATGCAACATTTACTGTAAGAAGAGTAGCTTATGGTGTTGGTGTAGAAAAAACATTCTTAATTCATTCACCAATGGTAGAAAAAGTAGAAGTAGTAAGAGTTGGTAAAGCAAGAAGAGCTAAATTATATTACTTAAGAGATAGAGTTGGAAAATCTGCTAAAACTAAAGAAAATTTAGGAGCAAGAATTGAAAACAAAGAAATTACAGTTAAAGAAGATTTAGTAGAAGAAACAGTTACTGAAGAAATTGTAGAAACTCCAGTAGAAACAGCAGCAGCTCCTGAAGAAGCTCCAGCAGTAGAAACTACAGAAACAGTTGTAGAGGAAGTTGTAGATACTGTAAAAGAAGAACCAGTAGAAGAAGTTAAAGAAGAACCAAAAACTGAAGAATAATATGGAAAAAAGATTTTTTAAGATAAGTAATTTCTTAAAAAGTCTTTTTTGTTAATCAAAGAAAATTAATTTATATAATATAAAAATATTTTACTTATTTTAAATATATGATATTATATAAAAAATAAACTTTTAGGAGAAAAAATGGAAGATAAAGAAAAGTTAATTTTAGATTTTATGAAAGAAGATATATATGTGCCAATGAAAGCAAAAGAATTGGCATCTGTTTTAAGTGTGCCTAAAACAGAGTATAACAACTTTTTAGAAATTTTAAATAAATTGGAGGAAAACTATAAAATTCAAAAAAATAGAAAATCAAAATATCATTTAGTACAAGAAGGAAAATATATTTCTGGAATTTTTAGAGGAAATGAAAAAGGCTTTGGTTTCGTAAAAATAGAGAATGAAGAAGATGAAATTTATATAGCAAAAAATAATACTAAAGGTGCTTTAAATGAAGATAAAGTTTTAATAGAAATAATAGAAGACAAAGAACAAAAAGGTCATAGAGAAGGAAAAGTTGTAAAAATTTTATCAAGAAACAAAGACACTTTAGTTGGTGTATTTACTAAAAATCAAAATTTCGGATTTGTTGTACCAGATGATAGAAAATTTGGTACAGATATCTTTATTTCAAAGAAAAATATGGGAAAAGCAAGAACAAATGCAAAAGTATTAGTTCAAATTTTAAAGTACCCTGAAAAAGGTAAAAATGCCGAAGGAAAAATAGTCGAGGTATTAGGTAATGTGAATGAAGCAGGTGTAGACATGCTTAGCTTAATTAAAGAGTATGATTTACCTTATACTTTCCCAGACAAAGTATTAGAAGAAGCTAAAAGTATAAAAGAAGAAATAAACCCTAAAGAATTAGAAAACAGATTAGATTTAAGAAATGAAGAAATTTTTACAATAGATGGCGAAGATGCAAAAGATTTAGATGATGCAGTACAAGTTAAAAAATTAGAAAATGGTAATTACGAGTTAGGAGTTCACATAGCAGATGTTAGTCACTATGTAACACCTAATACAAATTTAGACAAAGAAGCAATTATAAGAGGTACAAGCATTTACATGTTAGATAGAGTAATACCAATGCTTCCTCGTGAACTTTCAAATGGAATATGTAGTTTAAATGAAGGAAAAGATAGATTAACTTTATCTGTAATAATGGAAATAGATAAACAAGGAAATGTTGTTTCTTCAGATATAAGAAAGAGTGTAATAAAGGTTACTAGAAGAATGAGTTACACAGATGTTGCAATTCTACTTGGACTTAATAAAGAAGAAAAGACAGAGAAAATAAAAGATATAGATGAGGCTAAAAACAAAATAAAAACATTAGAAAGAGAGCTAGAAGTAGTAAAAAAATATAAACCATTCATAGAGCATTTTAAAAGAATGGAAGAACTTGCACATATCTTAAAAGATAGAAGAACTAAGCAAGGAAGCTTGAATTTAGATTTACCTGAAAGCAAAATTGTACTAGATGAAAATGGGTATGCTATAGATGTAAAAAAATATGAACTTTCTTTTGCAAATGAAATAATAGAACAATTTATGCTAACTGCAAATGAAACAGTTGCAGAGCGTTTTTACTGGTTAGAGGCACCATTTATTTATCGTGTACATGAAGAACCAGACGAAGAGAAAATAGACGAACTTAATAAATTTTTGTTTAATTTTAAATATAAAATTAAGTATAGTAAAGATAACATTCATCCAAAAGCATTTGCAGAAGTTTTAGAGAAAATAGTTGGAACAGACGAGGAAAGAGTAATTTCCACTTTAATATTAAGAACATTAAAAGTAGCAAGATATGAAAGTCAAAACAAAGGACATTTTGGTATTGCAAGTAATTACTATTGTCATTTTACATCACCAATACGTAGATATCCAGATCTATTCATACACAGAGCAATTTCACACTATATAGACAAAAATTATAATGTAGAAGATGATTGGAAACAAGAATATTTACAAAAAGCTGTAAACTATAGTGAGTCTTCATCTGAAAGAGAAAAAATAGCGCAAAAAGTTGAAAGAGATAGCATAGACATTAAGAAAGCAGAATTTATGCAAGATAAAATTGGAGAAGAATTTGAGGGAATTGTTTCTTCAATTACTTCATTTGGAATGTTTGTAGAACTAGAAAACACAGTAGAAGGTCTAATTCGTTTTGAAGATTTAGGAGACGAGTACTTTATTTATGATGAAAATAGAAAAACTTTAACAGGAGAAAGAACAAAGAAAACATATAAGATAGGCGATAAAGTAAAAATTAAAGTAAAAAATGCTAATAAAATCTTAAGGCAAATTGACTTTGAAATAGCAAAAATGAAGAAGAATGGCACAAAGGAAAAATTGAAAACTTATTATATGTAAATGAAGAAGAGGAAATATAAAAAAGTTTTTTACAACAATAGTAGTTGATAAATAAGAAAAACTATGATAAAATAACATAAAATTTTATAAAGCTCCTATTTTGGCAGTATGGGGAGTTACAAAAAGTAACAAAAAACATTTTAAGAAAATAATTTTTAAGGAGGAAAATTTATATGAAAAAGGAAAAACGGGAACTTACATTAGAGCAGTTAGAAAAAGAACAGAGGGTTTTAAAGAAACTAAATAATGTATTAGTGCTTTTGTTCTGTATTTACGTGATTTTAATTATATTTTTAAAATTAAAGGAAAACAAAAATATAGGAATAGTTCTTTCAATAAGTGGAGTAATAATTCTGGATGTAATGATATATACTAATCTTAACTTTATAGAAAAAATAAAAAATCAGATAATTCTAAAACAAAAACAAATGAAGTTAAAAGTCCTAAAACAATTAGCAAAAGAACATGAAGGTTGTATAAAAGATTTTGTTAGTCTTAAAGATAAAAATGTAATAACAGACGTTTTATCTAACAACATTGTAAGAATAACAATAGACTTTATACAAGATAATAATTTTGTAACTACTATTCAATATGCAGATGATACATTTAGGTCTGGAATACGTATTCCAGCAAAAGAATTTGTATCTATATTAGATGAAAATAGCAAAAAAATAATGCTAAATGATTCTATAAAAAATATTATATTGGGAGATTCTGTCGGAGATATAAAAGAAATTGTAATTACAGGTACGACATACATTTATAAGGAAGATATATCTGATGACGAACTGCTGGAAATGTTTGAATTAAAAGAATAATCTAACAACAAAACCTACTTGAAATTCGAGTAGGTTTTGTTATGCGTAAAAATAATATAAAATGAATTAATAATTAACAAAAACATTATTTTGTTATTAATTAAAATATATTGTTTTTTATAATGTACTTGTGATAGAATTATAAAAAAATAACAAAGGGAAGATAAAAATGGCAATAATTAAAGTAAAAGATTTAGTAAAAACCTATAAAATAATAGAGAAAGAAGATGGATTAATAGGATATTTTAAAAACCTAATTAAACCAAAATACAAAGAATTTACTGCAGTAAATCATATAAATTTTGAAATACAGGAAGGCGAACTAGTTGGTTATATTGGAGAAAATGGTGCAGGAAAATCTACAACAATAAAAATGCTTACAGGTTTATTAACTCCAACATCAGGAGAAGTTGTAGTTGATGACTTGGTTCCAAATAAAAATAGAATAGAAAACAACAAAAAGATAGGAGCCGTTTTTGGTCAAAAAACACAGCTTTGGTGGGACTTGCCTGTAATAGAGTCTTTTAGATTAATTAAGAAGATGTATAAAATTCCAGATGGTGAGTATAGAAAGAACTTAAAAAAATTCAGTGAAATACTAGAACTAGATGATTTATTAGAAAAACAAGTAAAGAACTTGAGTTTAGGTCAAAAAATGAGATGTGAAATAGCTGCAACATTTTTACATAATCCTAAAATAGTATATTTAGATGAACCAACTATAGGATTAGATGTTTTAGTAAAAGAAAGAATAAGAGCATTTATAAAAGAAATTAATAAGGAAAAAAATACAACAGTAATACTAACAACTCATGATTTAAAAGATATTGAAGATGTATGTGATAGAATAATACTTTTAGATAAAGGACAAATTATTTATGATGGCGAAAAAGAAAAATTTAAAGAAACATATGGAAAACAAGTAATAGCACAAATACTAGTAAAAAATAAAACATCTTTAATAACTACAGAAACAATAAATGATGAATTTGAAGTTGTAGAAGAATCTGATGAACAAGTAAAAATAAGATTTAATCATGACAAATACACAATAATGGACATTGTAAATAGAATTTCAAATTATTGCAAAATAACAGATATGCATATAGAAGAACAAGGATTAGAAGAAATATTAAAAGAAATATATAGGGGAGAAATAACATGCTAAAAACTATGCTAGGTTTAGCTAAAATGCAATTTAAGCAATATAACATATATAAATCTAACTTTTATTTATTTACAATAAATAGAATAGTAGAAATAGTAGTATATATTTTTGTGTGGCAAGCAATATATAATCAAACAGGAAATGCCGGAGGGTATTCAATTTCACAAATGGTTACATACTACATTTTGGTTTTTTCAATAATTTCATTTACAACTTGGGGAGTTAATGAAGATATGGCACATTCAATTAGAAATGGACAAATTAATAAAGAACTATTAAATCCATTATCATATTTTCAATATTATTTTGGAGTTGATTTAGGAGAACTAGGATTTGCAAGCGTTGTGGGCTTAGCTACTTTTATAATTTGTAGTTTATTTTGGGGCATAACATTTCCAACTAGCATACTTAATTTTTTATTATTTGTAGTTGTAATATTGTTAGGAATACCAATTACATTTTTCTTGCAAATGATAGTTGGTACAGTAGGGTTTTATAGTAATTCTATATGGGGAATGCAAATACTTAGAAAAGCAGTTATATCAATTTTTTCTGGAATAATTGCACCTATAACGCTATTCCCACAATGGTTTCAAACTATAGCTAATATCCTACCATTTAAAGATTTAGTTTATACACCAATCAACATTTGGCTAGGAAATATAACAATGCAAGAAATATTATTTGTAATAATAAAACAAATTATATGGGGAATTATCTTATATATAATTTCAAAAATATTTTTTAATCATGCTGTAAAGAATATAACAATAAATGGAGGATAAAATGTCAAATATATTAAGTAATATATCATTATACTTATCGTTTGCAAAAGCGTCCTTAAAAGAGATGCTTGTATATAGGCTTGATTGTATAGTTGGAATAATATCACAGCTTATAACACAGGTTGTAGAAATTATTTTTATATGGATTGTATTTCAAAATACAGAAAATTTAGCTGAATGGAATTTTAAACAAATACTATTATTATATGGTATAACTTTATTGTCAATTGGAATTGCAGATTTTTGCTTTGATTCTTTATATGATATTGGATCTGAATATATAAAAAATGGTGAATTTGATAAAATATTGTTAAGACCAGTTCATCCATTAATTTCTATAATAGGTTCCTCAAAAACATTTACTAGCTTGGGATACTTTGGTTTGGGACTTGTTTTAGTAATAATAATGCTTGTACAACTTGAAATACCAATAACCTTTTTACTTATATTAAAGATTTTATTTTTCAGTGTAGTAGGGGCGTTAATAACAGGAGCAATTATGACAATATTAAGTATATCTTCATTTTGGACATATCGTTCTAATGAAGTAATATGGTCAGCAGTTCGTACATATACATTTGCACAATATCCAATAGACATATATAACAAATTTATAAAAATATTAATAACTTTTATATTACCATTTGCATTTGTTGCATATTATCCAACAATGAGTTATTTAGGTTTTAATAATTATATGATATACTTATCACCAGTTGTTGCTATTATATTATGGGTAATAGCAGTTAAAGTGTGGAATTTAGCACTTAATAAATATAGAAGTACAGGAAATTAGGAGGAAAATTGAATGAAAAAATATTATTTTACATCAGAAAGTGTAACAGAAGGACATCCAGATAAACTATGTGATTTAATTTCAGATAGCATATTAGATGAATACTTAAAACAAGACGAAAATTCAAGGGTGGCTGTAGAAACATTTGCATCAAAAGATAAAATTACAGTAGCTGGACAAGTTACTTCAAATGGAGAAGTTGACATAGAAAATTTAGTAAGAAATGTAATAAAAAAAGTAGGATATGACAACGAAAAAACAGATATGGATTACAGAACTTGCAAAATAGATATAAACATTACAAAGCAAAGCTCAGACATAGCAATGGGTGTAGATGTTGGAGGAGCAGGAGACCAAGGTATTATGTTTGGTTATGCAACAGATGAGACGGAAAACTACATGCCTTATGCTATCGATATGGCACATAAATTAGCAAAAAGATTAGCAGATGTTAGAAAAGAAAATGAAATTACGTACTTGAGACCAGACGGAAAAACACAAGTAACAGTAGAATACGAAGCTAATATGCCAAAAAGAATAGATACTATATTAATATCTACACAACATTTAGAAGAAGTAACTATGAATAGGTTAAAAAAGGATTTAATAGAAAAAGTAATAAATGTAGTTGTACCAAAAGAAATGATGGATGAAAATACAAAAATATATATAAATCCAACAGGAAGATTTGTTATAGGAGGACCTTTAGGAGACACAGGATTAACAGGAAGAAAACTTATAGTAGACACTTATGGTGGATATAGCCGTCATGGTGGAGGAGCATTTTCAGGAAAAGATGCTAGTAAAGTAGATAGATCAGCAAGCTATATGCTTCGTCATATTGCAAAAAATATTGTAGCAAATGGATATGCAAAAAAATGTGAACTACAAGTATCATATGCAATAGGAATGGAAAAACCAATATCTATATGGATAAATACATTCGGAACAAACAAAATTCCAGAAGAAGATATAATAAAAATAATAGAAGAAAAATTTGATTTAACACCAAATGGAATAATAAAATATTTAGACTTAAAGAAACCAATATATACAAAAACAACAAACTATGGACATTTCGGAAAAGAAGAAATGCCATGGGAAAAAGTGATAGCTATTGGGTAACCATTGGGGACGTTTCCTTTTGGTTAATCTGTCCCTTTTGGTATATTAAAACTGTACAAGAGTATATATAATTTAATTATATACTCTTGTTTTGTTGTATAAAAATAATTAAATATATTAATAATCAATAGTATTCACTCTAAAAGGGACAGATTAACCAAAAGGAAACGTCCCCAATGGAGCTTAGTTTAACCAAACCATAATATTACTAAATATTACACTAAAAATAGTAAATGAAATTACTGCAATTCCGCCACTTTTGTTTTTTTCATTTTTTATTTCATGAATTCCATAAGAACATGAATTTACTAAAACATATATTGTAAATATTGAAAATATTACATGGTAAGTTATAGGATGAATCATATTTTCCAACCTTTCTATTAAAATTTAATAATTTTCTATTTTTTATTCTTTTATTTCTGTGATTAAGAAACCTGTTTGAACTTGTGTGTCTACAGAAACTTTAAAAGTAGAGTTTTTGTAATTGTTTTTCCAATCATATTCATTAAATTGGTCAATTGTAAGGAATTTAGATAAAGCATATCTTCCAAAGTCATTTATATCAGATCCATATGTTGCAGATGTTTTATAAAGATAGTTTTTTAATATATTTTCTAAATATTTGTTAGATAAATCAGACAAATTTTTTATTTCTTCTGCATTTAGATATTCTTTATCTTTTGAAGCTGAATAGATTTTTCCTACAAATTTTTCACTAAAGGTTATATAAGGTGTTCCATTTACTATATCAACTGTAACTTCTCTTTTGTCAGAAGGGTAAATTATTAAATCTATTTCTTTTTCACTATCTTTAGGGTTTGGCACATGAATTAAAAAACTTGATACTTCACCTTTTATAATTGAAAGGCATAAGGTTTCTGTAGCATTTAATTCACCTACTAATTTGTCATCTTTAAATACTGCAACTCCTATATTCTCAGATCCTCTTAATCCAGAAAATGAAGTTTCTGTAGATTTCATATTTCCTGTATTATTACTGTAACTAATCTTATTATTGTTGCTATACATATTTGAATTTATTCCTCCAAGAATTGCAAATGGTTCACAAGTATTACTTACTAATTGATTAAAAAAGTCGCCTAATGTAGCATTATAAATATAACCTGTATATTTGCCAGAATTAGGAAATAATTCATAATATTTTGTAATTAGATTTTCTAAAATAGGATTTGTATCTTTAATATATCTTTCGGCTGAGTTTTTACAAATAATTATATTTGCAGAAGGTCTTGCTTGTGAATTATTTATTAAAGAATATATTTCTTTAGATATTCCATATGTTGCAACTTGTTCAGAAAAAATTATAACCTTACAATGTGACAAATTTATTTTTCTAGCTAAATAACTATTTGTTAAATTAATAGCAGTATTTAAGGAAGGTGCTTCAACAGTATTTATAACACTTTTTCCTCCATTTGAAGAAGTAGAAGATTCAGATTTTTCTTCACTACTTCTAGGAATAAATTGAAAGCTGACTTTATAAACATCATTTTTACCTACATCAATACCTATAGCAACAACGTAAGCTAAGTTATCTATATTTAAAGATGTATATGATGCATTAAAACCAAGTAATAGGACAACGCACATAATTACTATAGAAGTATTTTTTAAAAATTTATTCATTTCTTTTTACCACCTGCTTTTTCTTTTTATAATTTGCAAATAATAAAATGCAAAAAACTAAAATAAAAGTTACACCAAGTACCATAAAACGATAAATTATAGATTCGAAAAATTTAGTAACTGTATGATCTGTTGGAAGTAGTGAAATTCCTAATATTACAAGACCAAAAGGTATTACTATAGGCTTTATATAATTTATTTTTGTTATTTTTCTAAAAATGTGGATTGAAAATATGTTTAATATGCCTAAATAACAACAAAATGCTACAATCCAAATTAATAAAAAAACGGCTTCTAATCTTTGAAAAAAACTTCCAAATTCAACATATCTTGCAGCAGCATATAGAGGAATTACTTTATCAACTTTTGTAAAGAAAGGAAACATAAATATTACTATAGAAACAGCTAATAGTATATAACATCCAGAAATAAATACAGACGAAACAGCTATTTTTTTAAAATTTTTAGGTTCTTTTAATAAAGGCGGTAAAAAATAAATACAAATAGTTCCACTAAATGCATAAATATTACCAATGCCCATAATAAAAGTATTAGAAAAACTATTTCCTAAAATTGGAAATATTCTTTCTGGTGAAAAGTACCTAATATTTGCAAAAAATAAAAAAATTATGCTAATTAATGCGAAAGGAGTAATAATTGAACAAGCTTTAAAAGTAGCATTAAATTCTAAACTATTTACAATACATATAGCAATTATAAAAATTGAAATAAGAAATATTACATTTGTAGAGGGATAATATATAATTCTTAAATATTCACAGAAATTTCTTAAAAATATACCAGAGCTTAAAAGAAAATATGTTGTAAAAATAGTTCCAATAATACATTTTAGGACTTTACCACCAAGAAATTCTGAAATATCTACAATATCCATTCCAGGAAAATTTTTAAGTAATTTACATACTATAATAATAAAAATAATTGCTAGAAAACTAACATAAATTAAATTAATAAAAGTAGCACTATTAGTTGAATCTAATAAATCTTTTGGTAAAGATAAGACTGTATGAGCAATAATTAATGAAAGTATAAGAGTTATAGCTTCAAATGTGCCTATTTTCGAATGATTCATAAAAAAATCCTTTCTTATTTAAATTTCCATTTCATACTTATTTTTTCTTGTGATTTTTCTTTTTTAGGGTCTAAATATGTTGCTCTATATTCTTGCTTCCAAATTGGAGGAATAAAATAACTATTACCTTTAGAATTTATTGCAGGGGCAAAAGGAGAGGTAAAAGAAACACCAAATGATTTTATATTACACAAAACAGAAGTGTAGACAAATAGCCCAACAGCAATTCCTAAAAATCCAGCCATATAGCCTAAAAGAATGAAGAGAAAACGGAATACTCTTAAATGAAATCCAAATAAAAAGTCTGGAATTGAAAAAGATGAAATACCAGTTAATGCAACTATAATAATTAAAATAGGACTTACAATATTAGCACTTACAGCAGCTTGACCTAAAACTAGAGCTCCAACTATACCAATAGTAGAACCAATAGGTGAGGGAACCCTTAAACCTGCTTCTCTAATTAATTCAAAAGCAACTTCCATAATTAATATTTCAAAAATAACAGGAAAGGGAACACTTTCTCTTGAAGATAAAATTGAATTTAATAATTCTGTAGGAAGAATCTCTTGATGAAAACTAGTAACAGCCACATATGCGCTTGGTAGCAATAAAGTAAAAATAGCACATAAAATTCGTATAACTTTCAAAAAGTTTGCTAAGTATGGTCTTAAATTAGTATCTTCTGGAGAAGACATAAAATCGATTAAGCAAACAGGCATTATAAGAGCAAAGGGAGAACCATTAACTATTACAACTACACGACCTTGTAATAAATATTTAGAGGTTTTATCAGGTCTTTCAGTAGATAAAGTCTCAGGAATTCCCATATTAGCTTCATTGTTAACAAGTAATTGTTCTAATTGACCAGAAGATAATATAGAGTCTATTTTTAGATTATTTAATCGATATTTTACTTCTGCTACTAAATCATCATTTGTTATATTTTGCATATAACATACTGCACATTTAGTTTTGGTAATACTTCCAATACTTATATTTTCAATTACTAAATCTTCACTATTAACGATTCTTCTAAGCAAAGAAGTATTAGTTCTAAGATTCTCAACAAAAGCTTCCTGAGGACCTTTTATAATAGTTTCTGTATTTGGAGAGCCAATACTTCTTTGTTTAAAACCTTTTACTTCAATATCAAAAGCAAAATTTAAAGTATCTATAAATAATACACAATTTCCAGAATTTACACCAGAAAAAAGATTATCAAAGCTTTGTTCTTTTTTTACACTATTTTGAGGAAGTAAACTATTAGAAATATAATCTGCTATATCAATTTTTTTTACTTTCTTTATTTTAATATTGTTATTTATAATTGGTTTTGCAATTATATCTTTGCTATCAATAAAAGAATTAGCTTTATTTTTTAGCATTAAAGGCTTTAAAATATAATTATTAATTAAATTAGAATCTACTAATCCATCGACAAATAAAAGAAAAGCTTTGTATTGAGCATTTCTAACATTTATTACAAACTCTCTTAATATAATGTCACTATTTATCATTGAATTATATTTAGTCTTTACAAATTCAATATTTGTAGAAATATCTGTAAAAATATTTTTTGGTAAGTTTAAATCTTCACTAGATATATAATTATCTTTTTTTTCATTACTATCAGGAATTGAAAATTGATATTCAGTATCAGGTTTCCATATAAAATTCTTAATTATTTTTTTTAAATCCATTTTTTGCCTCATATCTTTTAAATTATCTTATAAATAGAATTTCCAAAATGAGTAAAAATATGCAATAAATTTTGACATTAATATAAAAGTAGAATATAATAAATAAGAATTCGAACAAAAGAAAGAGGTTTTTAATATGAAAGTTACTTATAAAAATATAGAAATTGAAATAGAAAACAAGAATGCAACAGTTATAGAAGCTTTTAAAGAGGCTATAGAAGAAAAAGAAAATATCATAGCATGTATGGTTAATAATGAAGTAAAGCCATTAAATTATGTGTTAAAAGAAAATGATGAAATTGAATTGCTAAATACATCTACAAGAGACGGAGCACGCACATATACAAGAGGACTTTTATTTATTATGGCAATGGCTTTTGAGGAGTTATATCCACAAACAAAATTAACAGTAAATTTTCAATTATCAAGCAGTATGTATTGTGAAACAGAACAAGATGTAATTATTACTGAAGAAATGATAAAAAAAGTAAAAACTAAAATGCTAGAAATAATAAACAAAAATTTACCTATAAAAAAGGTACAAATGTCCAAAGAAGAGGCTAGTAAGTTTATAAAAAAGGAAAACACAGAAATAGGAGAAATACAATTAGAAAATAAAGATAAAAAAGAAGTATCATTATATTTTTGTGAAGAATATTACAATTATTTTTATGGAGTTATGCCAATCTCTACGGGATATATAAACTTGTTCGATATTATGAAATATCATGACGGATTTTTAATTCGTTATCCAAGTAAAAACAAGCCAAATGAAATAAAACCATATCAAGAGGGTAAAAAACTTTTAGCAACACTAGAGGAATACGACGATATATATAGAATTTTAGGAATTGCTACATTGAGCCAATTAAATGAAAAAATTAGAAATGGGGAAGCAAAAGATATTATTTTACTTTCAGAAGCATTGCATGAGAAAAAAATAGCAAGTATAGCAGACAAGATAATAGAAGATAGAAAGAAAAGAGTAATACTAATAGCAGGCCCATCTTCTTCAGGAAAAACAACATTTGCTAAAAGGTTAGGAATACAACTAAAACTAAATGGACTAAAACCAAAAACAATATCTGTAGACAATTATTTTGTAGAACGTGAAGAAACACCAAAAGATGAATTTGGAAACTATAATTTTGAAGCATTAGAAGCGGTAGATTTAAAATTATTAAATAAACATTTAGTAAAACTATTAAATGGTGAAGAAATAGAAGTTCCAACATTTGACTTTAAAAAAGGAACAAAATATTATACAGGAAAAACAATGAAACTAGAAGAAGACGAAGTACTTATAATGGAGGGGATACACTGCTTAAATGATGAACTAACACCAGCAATAGATAAAAAACAAAAATTCAAAATATATATTAGTGCTTTAACAGTATTAAATATAGATTATTACAATAGAATTTCAACAACAGACACAAGAATAATAAGAAGAACAGTTAGAGATAGTCAATTTAGAGGATATGATGCCTTAAGAACATTATCTTCTTGGTATTCTATATCAGCAGGGGAAGAAAAATATATATTCCCATTCCAAGAAGATGCAGATGTAATGTTTAACACATCACTTATATATGAGATAAATGCATTGAAAAAATATGCATTGCCTCTATTTAGCCAAATAGGAAAAGAAGAGAAAGAATACGCAGAAGCAAAAAGGTTAACTGAATTTTTAAAATACTTTGAGCAAATAGATATAGAGGACATTCCTAAAAATTCTTTATTAAGAGAATTCATAGGGGGAGGCATCTTCAATTACGACTAAAAGGACATTTGGGGACGGGTCACTTTTGTCCTTTGTCTCTTGCACATACAATTTATGTTATAGATAGTGCAAAGAAAGGAAAATAGATGGAAAGAAAATTTACTGAAATAGATGAAGAATTTGTTTGTGAAAATTGTGGTAAAAAAGTGCCACCATTAGGCTACTCTTGTAGAAATCATTGCCCACATTGTTTGCATTCAAAACATGTAGATATAAACCCAGGAGATAGAGCAGAAGAATGCCATGGAATATTAGAGCCAATTGGACTAGAAATAGATAGTAAAAAAGGATATGTAATAATATTTAAATGTAAGAAATGTGGAAAAATTAGAAAAAACAAAGCCGCCAAAGATGACAATATGGATTTAATAATAAGTTTAAGTGCAAAACATTAAACTATTAGTGACAGGTCGATTTAGTTTAGTAAGGACATTTGGGGACGGGTCACTTTTGTCCTTTACATAAAATGCATAATTTAATGAAAATAAAAACATATTAATTTGAAAAAAAGCGCATTGAAAGTAAGTAAGCTAGAAATTATTAAGAAATTTGTGGAAAGAGTTCATTTCTAATGGAAGGGTGCCACAAATTTCGCTTATAATTTCTGTGCAACTTAGCTTGAACGAGCATTTTTTGAAAATTCATATGTTTTTATTATATTAGTATGCAAATAACAATATTATGTAAAGGACAAAAGTGACCCGTCCCCAAATGTCCTTTTTATATTTCTCTATTTAAATTTCCGTTTGTGTAGTCTTTGCCCTCTAGTCTACCACCAGAAAGAACAGTATTTACAATATTATTTATATTATCTATAGTTTCATCTAGTAAGTCTATACGATAAGAAGAAACATTAGCAAAGTCTTTTGCACAAATAGAAGTTATTTTACTATTATAAAGTGTGCTAACAGTTTGAATGCTATCTGGAAGAATAGGAAATAAGAATCCTAATCTATCTTTTAAATAGTATTTTGTATTATTTTTGCATTGTGTGCCACATGTAGGATAACATTTATTAGTTTTTCCAAGTAAACAATAATTCATACTCATTAATGGAGTTCTGCCATATACAATCAACTCTTGTTCTACACTAGAATTATTTAATATATCATCTATTGTAGATTTATCTAATTCAGGTGAAATTGTTAATTTATTAATTCCAATATTTTTCCATTCTTGTATATTCTTATTGTTGTAAATATTAAGAGTATAATTACCAATAAATTTAAACCTATCTTTATATTTATTTTTCATTTGATAAATAAAATCACCATTTGAAATGTTTGAAACAACAAAGCCAGAGACCTTAAAGGTTTCAATAGAATTATCTATAACATTTTGAAGCAAATTAGTATAGTTTGATTTGATAATTGTAGGCAAATAAATATAAGCGTTAAAGTTCTCGCAAATGTTTTTAATAATATTTTCATATTTTTTGTTTCCAAAGTATCTTAATGGAATATATACATTATCTACATTTTTAAGGTCATTGTAATTTTTGTTTTCATCTAATATGTTTAATAAAACAGAAATTTCTTTTTTGCTATTTGAATTAGTTACAATATCATTTGAAATACTGCAAGAGACATTAGCTCCTTCAGAATCATTATCTTTGTCACTTATTGTTTCATTTGAATTAAGAGAAGTAGGGGAATTTCTTAAAATTCTACTATTTGCAATTAATAAAATTTCATCTAAAGCATTTCTTCTTAACTCATTTAGAATTTTTATAGATGGTAAAAATAAGTTATCATCTAATATCACGTCAATATCTTTAAACGTGAAAATAGTATCTTTTGTTTTATTAAGTTGAGATATAACTCTATCTTTATCTAAAGGTTGTGATTTAGCTTCAACAGGTAAAGTATCTGAAGATAATGAAACACTAATATTATCAAAAAGAGGGTTAGTATTTGAAAGAGTGCTAACATTAAGTAAAACTGGTGAATTCTTTTTTAATGTAATACAAGCAGTTAAATCTAATTTTTTATGTTCTTCTTGATAAGATGAATATGCAAAAGTAGAAAGCTCTTTACTATTAGTTTTATAAACCTTATCTCCAATATGTAAATTTCCTTTCATTCTACCAACTTCAACAAGTTGCTTTTTAAAACCAGTGGTAATATTTTTGTTTTTTATCATAAGCTCAGAAACAGTATATTTTGTAGATTCCTTTTCAAATTCAATAGTATCACCAATAGAAATATCATCTGTCAAATTGATGAAAACATGACCTTTATTAGGTTTTAGGTTTGCAATGTTTCCAATATAAATGCCCATATTATTTGGTTTTTCTGGAAATACTAAAGATGTATTTGCTTTGGAGTCTAAATGTCCATTAGAAAATCCACCACGATTAAATACTTGCATCAAATCTTTTACATCTTTTTTATCAATTACATAAGGTTTGTTAGATAAAGCTAAATCAATATATTTTCTATAAATACGAGTAACTGTAGCAACATATTCAGGAGTTTTCATTCTTCCTTCAATTTTGAAACACATAACTCCAGCATCAATCAATTTAGGTAAAAATTCTAAACCGCATAAATCTTTAGTGCTAAGTAAATATCCTTTGGAAGCAATAGGAACGCTTCTTTTTGCTTCATCTGTCCCTTTTGTTTCACATGTTCCTAACAATTCATAAGGAAGTCTACATGGACCGGCACATTTGCCACGATTTCCAGATCTTGCACCTATCATACTTGAAAATAGGCATTGACCAGAATATGATATGCAAAGAGCACCATGTATAAATGTTTCTATTTCTATATTTGTATTTGCACATATATATTGTATTTCTTCTAAAGATAATTCCCTTGATAAAACTACTCTTTTAAAACCTAACTTTTGTGCTTCTAGTGCACCTTCTAAGTTATGGATTGTCATTTGAGTACTAGCATGTATAGGTATAGGTAGGTCTGGGAAGTTTTTTATTAAAAAACGTGCTAAACCTAAATCTTGTACAATTATTGCATCTATACCAAATTCATAAGCCTTTTTAGCTAAAAGAACTGCATCTTCAAATTCAGTATCTTTTATTAAAGTGTTTAGTGTTAGGTGGGTATTAACACTTCTTAATTTTGCATAAGAAATAGCTTCTTTTAAGTTAGTTAAATCAAAATTTGTTGCAGAAGCTCTAGCATTAAAATTTGCTGCACCAAAATATACGCTATCCGCACCGTTTTGAACAGCAGCTTTTAAACATTCAAAATCTCCAACAGGAGAAAGTAATTCTATTTTTTTCATAAATAAGCCAGTCCTTTCTTTGAAAAATATTATAACACTAAATTATTAGTAACACAATAAACAAAAACACATATTATATTATATAAAGAAAAAAGAGGAGGGAAAGAAGATGCAAGACGAAATAAGAAATTGTGGTTGTAACAGCGGATGTGGTTGCAATAATGGCGGATTTTTAAATGGATTATTTGGAGGATGTGGCTGCGGAGATAGCGAAATATTATTCTTTATAATTATATTCTTATTACTATTCACAAACTTTGGATGTGGATGTGGCAGAGGCTGCTAATAAGCTTAAATAAAACATATTAAGAAAAAGATGTCTTTAGACGAAATGGATTATAAATTTATTTCGCATAAGACATCTTATTTATTTTTTTATATTCTATAAAATAACAGAAATGTTACTAAAATATTACATTTTTATTAGTTTCAGGAAATTTATTGACGTTATTTATGCCTAATGATATAATTTGTTCGACGAAAAATGTAGAAAAACTAAAGAAATAGCAAGATATGCTAAGGAGGAAATTAAATTGATTACCGATATATATAAAACTACTAAACATAGGGTTTCAAAGCTAGTATTTATACTTATAATACTAACTTTTATATCTTATGTTTTTTTAGGAGTTATAAATCAAAATGTAATATTTGCAGCACAGACAAGAGAAAGTTATTCAAGCAAAATTAATAATTACCCAGGTTATAAGGAATTAATAGATAATTTAAAAAAATCTCATCCAAATTGGAATTTTACAATATTTTATACAGGATTAGATTGGAGCCAAGTAATAAAAAATGAGACAACAGCATGTCATGGAAGAAATGTTGTGCCAGCAAGCAGACCAAGTTCATGGAAATGTAGTGTATGTGGTGAAACACCACGTGGAGGAACTTCTTGGAGATGTGCATCAGAGGCAGCAGTTTCATATTATATGGACCCAAGAAATTGGTTAAATGACACATATATATTTGAATTTGAAAATTTATCTTATAATGGTGAAATTCAAACTATAGATGGTGTAAAAAAGATTATAGCAGACATGGGATATATGCAAGGAGATACAATAAAATATACAACAACAGCTGGAACAACAGCTACAATAAATAAATCTTATGCACAAGTTATTATGGAGGCAGCAAGTGAAGCTGGAATAAGCCCATATCACTTAGCTTCTAGACTTCGTCAAGAACAAGGTGGAGGTTCAAGACCTGGTTCTACAGCAACAGGTACATATAGTGGATATGTTGGATATTACAATTATTTAAATATTAAAGCTTCTGGTTCAACAGATGCACAAGTTATAGCAAATGGATTACAACATGCTCAAAAAAACGGATGGACGAATCCAGAAATTTCTATAAAAGAAGGAACAAAAGTATTAGCTAAAAATTATATAAATGATGGACAAGATACATTATATTTACAAAAATTTGACGTAGACAATTCAGATGGAACATTATATTATTTCCAATATATGCAAAATGCATCAGCATCTGTAACAGAAGGGGCTAAAGTAAGAAGTACTTACGAAAGCTTGGGATTAATAGATAGTTCTATTGAATTTATAATACCTGTATACGAAAATATGCCAGAAACTATATGTAGAGAACCAGTGGCTGCTGGAATTGTAACTCAAAACGTTAAGGTAAGAGGAACAAATGTAAATGTAAGAAATGGTGCAAGTACTTCTTCAAGTATTATTCATGTTGTAAATACAGGCGACACTCTTCTTAGAATAGAAATGGCAACTAATTCTACAAACGGTATTTACTGGGATAAAATAGTTTTACCAGATGGAAGAAAAGGCTATATTTCACGTGCTTATTTAGTTGAAATAGCAGATGTAACAAATTGTAATGATACAGTAATTGCTAATACATCAGTCAATTTAAGAAATGGACCAGGAACATCTTCGACAACAGTAATTACAACATTAATAAAAGGACAAGTACTAACTAGAATCGAAACAAATAAATATAATTTAGATGGATATATATGGGATAGAGTAAAATTATCAGATGGAAGACAAGGATACATAGCACAACAATATATCAGTGAAACAGGTTCAGAGACAGGAAATGATGGAACAGAGAAAAATGAATTAATTAAAGTAATTTGTAATTCAGGACTAAAGGTAAGAGAAGCACCAGGAACAAATCAAAAAGTTCTAACTTATCTAGATAAGAATGATGTATTAACAAGGACTCAAGCTGGAGCATCAAATGCTAATGGATACACATGGGATAAAGTAGTAACCTCAGATGGTATAGAGGGGTATATAGCAAGAGGAGATTCTAAAGAACAATATATACAAGTAGTAAATTCTAATAATTCAAACTCAAATCCTAGTACACCAACAACAAAAAATGATAAATTTAAATTAGAAGATTCAAATTTGATCTGTGAGCCAGATACAAGTGTTGAAACAATTAAAGAAAAATATACAAATAAAGGTATTGTTGTAAAAGACTCAAGTGGAAAAGCAGTTTCATCAGGAAATGTCGGAACAGGATATACTATAACAATAGATAATAAAACATACACAGTAGTAAAAATGGGAGATATTAATGGAGATGGAAAAATAACACCAGCCGATGCAACGATGATATTAAGAACATATGTAGGAATAAACAAATTAAATGATATACAGACAATAGCTACAGACATTAATAAAGATAAAAAAATGACACCAGCAGACTCTACTGTAATATTAAGAGCTTATGTTGGACTTGAACAGATCCAATTATAAAATATGAAGGAGAAAAATAGAATGATAAAAAAGATAAAATATATATTATTTATGATTTTATTATTTGCAATTCTAGCATATGGGGATTCTTATGCTAGAATTACAACTAACGACCCAAGTGTAAATTCAGGAGAGACAGTAACTATAACGATAAATAGTCAAGAACCAGTAGCATCGGGAGCAGTAAATATAAATTCTAATAGTGGACTTACATTTGTAAAAGCAGAAGGGGGAACAGTAAACGGTACATTAGTAGCGTTTGCCGGAACTGATAATAAAACTTCTAATATAGCTAAATATACATTTACAGCACCAACAGTAAATACAGATACTACTTATAAAGTAGTATTTGCGTCAAAAGACATGAGCGACAAAGATGGAAATTCAGTAAGTGACTCAACAGCGACAGCTACTGTAACAGTAAAAGCAAAACAAACAACACCTACACCTGATCCAGAGCCAACTCCAACACCAGAACCAGAGAAACCAACAGAACCAACTTTTACAGATACAAACAAAACAATGTATTCTACAGGAAATATCAATTTACGTGCGAGCTGGTCAACAAGCAGTAGTGCAACTTCAATAGAAAAAGGAACAGAATTAAATGTAACAGGAACATCTAAAGAAAAAGTAAATGGATATGTATGGTATAGAGTATCATACAATGGACAAACAAAATATGTGGCAAGTAGCTTGCTAACTTCTACTAAACCAGAAGAAAAAACAAAATCTAATAATGCAAACTTAAAATCTTTAGTAGTAGAAAATTATAATATTATACCTGAATTCAGTTCAGATGTAACAAATTATACTCTAGATATAACAAAAGATGTTAATGAGCTAGAAATAAAGGCAGAGCCAGAAGACTCAAAAGCAACAGTAACAATTAAAGGTGAAAAAGAACTGAAAGATGGAGAAAATACAGTAATAATTTCAGTAGATGCAGAAGATGGTACAACAAAATTATATGAAATAAAAGTTACTAAAAAAGAAGGAACTGTATTTGGTCTTACATCTTTAAAAATAAAAGATACAAATATTGAATTTAAACCAGATATATATAATTATACTATAAATATAAAGTCTAATATAGATATATTAGAAATACAAGCTGTTGCAAGTGAGGAAGATGCAACTGTAGAAATAACAGGCAACGAAGGGCTAAAAGAAGGAGAAAATATTATAACAATTATAGTTTCTTCTAAAAATGGAGAAAAGAAAGCAACTTATCAAATAAAGGCAACTAAAGAAGCTGTTAAAGAAGAAAGGAACCAAAATGCGCAATCAAATTCTAAAATTTACATATATGCTGGTATAGGAGCAGTAGTATTAATTGCTTTAATCATTGTAATAGTATATACAGTAAAACATAGAAAAGAAGATGATGAGGATTCAGAAAAATTCGAAGGTTTTCCAGATGAATTACCAGAAAAAGACGATAATCTAGAAGAAAATGGTGACGAAAAAACAAGCATAGAATTAGAAGAAAAAAACGAAAATCAAGAAGATGAAAAAGAAATAAATAGAAAAAACTATCTTTCAGAGATGAATTTAGAAATAAAAGATGAAGATGATTATGAAAAACCAAGAAAAAGAAAAGGAAAACATTTTTAAAAATTAAGAAAGAATTAAATATTCTTAAAAGTAAAAGCAAAAAAATCCAGAAATTCTGGATTTTTTTGTTTTTACTTTTTAATTTGTTGTTTCACCAACATTATCACTTACGTTTTCTCTATAAAGATTTACAAAAACTACTGAATAATAGGCGTTTGCCTCAATTCTTATAGGAAAATCATAAGTGTTAATAAATGCAAAATCTTTACTTCCATATGCTACAGTTGCATCATTTTTAGCATATGCAGAGCCAATAGAATGATGGTGATGTTCGGTTGGAGTAATAGAAGTATCAAGAAGAGCATTATAAAGGGTTGTACTTACCTGACACACTCCACCACCATAACCTGTAGCAGATTTTTTATTAATAATAACAGGTGCAGGCAAATATCCTTTTTCAGCTGAAGCTTGACCTACAATTTTACTCCATCTAAATTCTTCACCGGGCTGTAATACAACTCCATTGATAGTACTACAAGCAAGACCAATATTAAAATCTCGATTTTCACTGGATTTATATTGAATAATGGAATTTCCAATTAAATTGGAATCTTCAGTTATTTCTTCTTCTATAAAAGAAATATATTTCCAAAATACAAATCCAGACATACCCTGATATTCAGCTCTAAACCATTCTCCAGACTGTTCAAATACCTTAAAAGTTTCACCTAAAGGAATTTGAGTGAGTACATTAGAGGAATCATCAGGTAGTTCTCTAAAGTTTAGTTCCGTACAATCCCGTGGAGTAGCATTGAAACCGGCAAATACTGGTACGTTCTCGTCTAACATAGGAGAAACATTTTCATCATTTTCCATGGCAAAAGCCGGAATGGAAAATAAAAGTAAAGATGTGATACTGATAATTACTGCTAAAATTGATTTTTTGAAAGTTTTCATTTGAAAATCCTCCCTTGATATATAATTTTTTTTTAACGTATTATTTATTATAATATCTTTTCTACATAAAATCAACTAGTATAAGAAAAATAATTTAATGAAATATTTTAATTGACAGCGAAATATAAAAAAGATATAATGTTTTAGTAAATGATTATTGCAATGCATACAACAATAAAATTATTTGTAATAATTAAAACATCAATATATAATAGTGAAATATGCTACTGTAGCTCAGTTGGTAGAGCAACAGATTCGTAACCTGTAGGTCGCCAGTTCGATTCTGGCCAGTAGCTCCAGTAATTGCAAGTCTTTCGAGATTTGCAATTTTTTTATATTCTAGAAAAGTTATCATAGTATGATAACTTTCTGTAGAATGTAAATATGATAATTCTGTTTTTTGGACTTGCAAAAAAATGACGAAAAATATAGACATATAATTAAAAAATAAAATATTAGTTGCATAATTATGGAAACTATGTTAAAATAAATATAGTTTTATATTGTACCCAATGGGAAGATTGTATAATTCTCGGAGGGTATGCCTCCGAGCAAAAATTAAGGAGGTTGAGTTAAATGAATTTGACAAAAAAGCAAAAATGCGCATTACAGGAGATCGGGCTATATAAATATGCCCTTATAGAACACGATGGTAAAGCGTATTACACTGACAAAGAAGGAGAAAAGGAATTTGTAATTCCACAGTTTGGAGAAATTTTACAAACAATGTTCGAAAGCATTAAAGAGGCCGGTTTTACCGATATAAAAAGATGTGCTCCATCTGAAGCAAACTGCATCATTCGGGTATTTCAGGAACTTCATCATCAATACGATTTTGGAATGTGTTTTAATGCTTATGGTGCCGAATGCTACACAAAGATGAATGAATTATGGGTAACATATAGCGGTACGGTTAGTGGTTATGATCTCAAATTTGATCAGCATCGTATTCGCCATATTCTCCAGCCGGACGAAAGTTTGTATTTAGATACAGATTTTCTGGATTGCTACGTACAAATTAGTTAACAAGGTAAAAAGTAAGAGTTTTGCATTGCAAAACTCTTACTTTTCTTTATTAAATTTCTTTTTTCTTGCCAAAATATAACAAGCGTGATATAATACATAAAGTTATAAAAACAAGAGAAGAGGTATAAAAATGGGCTTTTTTGATAAATTAAAAAATGGTTTGAATAAAACAAAAATATCATTTGATGAAAAAATAAATAATGTATTTAGTAATTTTAGAAAAGTAGATGAAGAACTACTAGAAGAACTAGAAGAAGTACTAATAATGTCAGATGTTGGAACTGAAACATCTTTAAAAATAATTTCAAAATTGAGAGAAAAAATAAAAAAAGAAAATATACAAGAAGAGGCACAAGTAAAACAAGCTTTAAAAGATGTTATAAAAGAAATATTAGATAAAGAGGATTCATCTTTAAAATTAGAAACTGTGCCATCTGTATTATTAGTTGTAGGTGTTAATGGAGTAGGAAAAACAACTTCAATAGGAAAAATGGCTAATAGACTAAAAAAAGATGGAAAAAAAGTTATAGTTGCAGCTGCAGATACATTTAGAGCAGCAGCTGTAGAACAACTTGAAGTGTGGGCCAATAGAGCAGGATGCGATATAGTAAAAAAAGAAGAAGGTTCAGATCCTGCATCTGTTGTATATGATGCAATAACAAAAGCAAAGGAAACAAATGCAGATGTTTTAATATGCGATACAGCGGGAAGACTTCATAATAAGAAATACCTAATGGATGAGTTAGAAAAAATTAAAAAAGTAATAGATAGGGAACTTCCAAATGCTTCAAAAGAAATTTTATTAGTACTAGATGCAACAACAGGTCAAAATGCAATAATGCAAGTAAAAGCATTTAAAGAAACTGTAGATATAACAGGTCTTGTATTAACAAAATTAGATGGAACAGCAAAGGGAGGAGCAACTATAGGAATTGTAGAAGAAAACAATTTACCAATCAAATTTATTGGTGTTGGTGAACAAATAGACGATATGGAAATTTTTAATAGCAATGATTTTGTAAATGCTTTCTTAGATTAAAATAGAAATATTTTGGAGGTATTAAATGAAAGAAAAAGAGGAAATAGTTAAAGAAGAAAATAAACAAGAAACGGCCGAAATTACTAAAAAAAGTAAAACAAGGTTATTTATTGTACTAATAGTAGCACTTATTTCTTCTGTAATTGGATATATACTATTTAGAGGAACATATTTAGAAACTTTAGAAATAGGCGAGAAATACATTACAGCATTTTGGCAAAATGTAAAATATATGACAATAACATTAATTGTTAACTTTATAATTATTTATTTTATGGTATATATTACAAATATAAGAATAAAAAGAGCATTAAAAGAATTCTTTAAGCAAGAAAATAAAGAAATGCCAAAATTATTAAATAAATCAATAGCATTTATAGTAGCAGTTTTAGTAAGTGCAGTAACATCAAACTTTATTGTGCAAAAATTGTTATTATGTTTTAATAGTGCACAATTTGGAATTCAAGATCCTATTTTTGGATTTGATATAGGCTATTTTGTTTTCCAAAAACCATTTATAGAACTTGCAATTTGGTATTTTATGATATCAATGATAGCATTATTAATATATACAGCAATTTACTATATTGTAACATTTAATATGTTCTTTGATGGAGTAGATAGAAAAACATTAAAAAATAGTGTAATTATAAAACAAATTACAACATTTGCTATGATAATTACATTATTACTTGCAAGCCTTGTGTTTATTAAAACACAAGATATAGGCACAGAAAAATTCTTAACTCTAAAAAGTGAAGAAACATCATATTCTTTATATGGAGCAGGACTTACAGATGTAATTATCAAATTATGGGGATATAGAGTATTAGCATTAGTTATGATTTTTTCTGTATATAGAGGTATACAAAACTTTAAGCAAGGTAAAAAGAAAAAGGTTTTAGTATGTATAGGAATTGTCCCTATTTACTTAGTAGGATTATTCTTTACTTTAATTATATTTCAATCAGCATTTGTTACAACAAATGAATTAGACAAAGAAAAGAAATATATTGAAACAAACATAGAGTATACTAAGAATGCTTATGGAATAGATGCACAAGAAATAAGCATGCAAACTCCAGAAACTATAACTAGTCAAGATATAACGAAATATGATAAAGTATTAAATAACGTAAATATTATGAATAGTGACATTGTTTTAAAAGATTTAAACAATGGACAAACAGCAAAAGGATATTATTCATATAGAGATACTCAAGTAGGAAAATATTTAATAAATGGTGAAGAAAAATTAGTATATTTGTCACCAAGAGAGATAATAAGCAGTACAGGCACATACAATAATAAAACTTATGAATATACACACGGCTATAGCACAATAATAACTTCAGCAACTACTACAAACGAAAATGGAACTTTAAACCATATGCAAAAGGGGTTTGATAAAACTAACGAAGCAGTTACTATAACAGAACCAAGAATTTATTTTGGAACACAAACAAACGACACTGTAGTTATAAATAGCAAAGACAAAAAAGAATTTGATTATCCAATATTAGATTCAGCAGAAGCAGAAAATGCAGAAAATGTGTATAGTGGAGAAGCAGGACTACAATTAAATTTCTTAGATAGAATGATACTTGCAATTAAAGAAGGTGATTTAAAACTAGCATTTTCAGGAAACGTAACAAGTGAAAGCAAGATACTAACAAATAGAAATATAATAAAAAGAGCTAAAACTATAATGCCATATTTAATATATGATGAAAATCCATATACAGTTGTAAATGATGAAGGAAAAATAATATGGATATTAGATGCATATACAGTATCTAATAGCTATCCATATTCTCAAAAGACAACAATAAGACAAAGTGCTACAAGTAAAATGGAATTAAATTATATAAGAAATTCAGTTAAAGTATTAATAGATAGTTATGATGGAACGATTTCATTCTATATAACAGATAGAACAGATCCAATTGCAATGGCTTATAGAAATATTTACCCAGATTTATTTATGGATTTGGAAGAAAAAATACCTGCAAGCATAAGTGAACATTTTGTATATTCAAAATATCTATATGAAATTCAAGCAGATATAATTGCTAGATATCATAATGTTCAAGCAGACGTATTATATAGAAGCAATGACATATGGGAAATAGCTAATTACAATGTAGGAAAAGTAGTAACAAAAACAGGAACAGATATAGAACCATATTATACTATGGTAAAAACTTCAAATGAAGAGGAAGAACAATTAGGTTTAGTACTTCCATATACACCACAGGGCAAACAAAATCTAATTTCATATTTAGTAGGAACATGCGATACTAGTGGAAAAAGTAAACTTACAATATATAAATATCAAGCAGATACCAATATATTAGGACCTATGCAATTAGATACACAATTATCACAAGATGAAAGGATTGTAAAAGAATTAGAGTCATTAAATGTAAATGGAACAAAAATAATTAAAAATATGATACTTGTTCCTTTGAATGACACAATTCTATATGTAGAGCCAATATATATACAATACATTAATGAAAAAGACTCACTTCCAACACTTAAAAAAGTGATAGTTGCATCAGGAAATAAAGTTGCAATAGGAGATGATTTAAAACAAGCATTAAGCAATTTAGTTTCTAAACAAGCAGTTGATATTGAGGTAGAAAATACAGATACAATAGATGATCTAATAAATACAATAATAAATGCTAATAACAATTTAACAAATTCAAATACGAGCAACAATTGGGAAATGATGGGCAAAGATGTAAGTAAACTACAAGAATTAATAAATAAGTTAGAAAAATTAGTAGAAGAAAATAAAGCTAAAAATGAAATAGAAAACAGAAAAAATGCTACTAATAGTTTAGTAAATGAAGAAAATAATTTAATAGCAAATGAAATATAAAAATTTAAAGTATAATTTTATAAAAAAAATACACCATAAATATAAAGGGTGTATTTTTATGTTTAGAAGAAAGAAAAGAGAAAAAGAGAATATTTTAATAAATCAAATAGATAATTTAAATAAAAATTTATTAGAAAGTAATATTATAGAGATTAGTCAATTGCTAGGAAATAGAAAAAAGTTATTAGTAGTAAATCTAATTTCAGGTATTTCAAGAGGTATAGGAATAGGTATAGGAGTAACACTAATAACAACAATACTTGTATGGATTTTGCAGAAGATAGTAACATTAAATATTCCAGTAATAGGAGAATATGTTTCAGATATTGTAGAAATAGTAATGAGAAAGTATTAAAAATGAAGTAAACTATTCACAAATAATCTTTTAGAAAAAAGCGAGAAATTGAAGATTTTTCTTGCTTTTTTTTGTATACAATTATATAATAGGCTTGTGAAAAAAGAATTGAAAAATGATGGAGGAAAATACAAATGAATTTAGCAAATAAATTAACAATATTTCGTATTATTTTAGTACCAGTAATGATAATAGTAACATTTTTTAATATACCTGGAGAATTTTTAGGAATACCTACCACAGCATGGATTTTAAATATTATATTTATTATAGCATCTATAACAGACAAGTTAGATGGCTATATTGCAAGAAGTAGAAATCAAATAACCACATTTGGAAAATTTTTAGATCCTATAGCAGATAAAATATTAGTAATAACAGCAATGATTATACTAGTAGAAATGGGAAAAATTCCAGCTTGGATACCTACAATAATTGTATTTAGAGAATTCATCGTATCAGGATATAGATTAGTGGCAGTTGAAAAGGGTGGAAAAGTAATTGCAGCAAGTATATGGGGAAAACTAAAAACGGTTACACAAATGATAGCAATTATTTTAGCATTTATAGATAATAATAGTTTTGGAACAATATTTACAGGAAGTCTAACAAATGGTTACGAAATTACTATAAATATTCTTACAACATTAATGATGATAATTTGCGTAATTGCTACAATTTTCTCTGGAATAGATTATTTAAAAGGCGGAAAAGAATTATTAAAGGATAAATAAAATGGAAGAAAATAAACAAGAAAAAATTGATGTTTTAATGGCAGTATATAATCCAAATATAACATTTTTAACTAAACAACTAGATTGCATTTTAAAACAAACATATAAAAATATTAATCTTATAATTAGTGATGATTCATCTACAAATGAAGAGATTAAACAAATTTTAAACGAATATGCAGATAAAGATAGTAGAATAACTTTGTATTTCCAAGAAAAAAATTTAGGGTATTTAAAAAACTTCGAATTTTTACTTACAAAATCTACTGCGGAATACATTAGTTATGCAGACCAAGACGATATTTGGTATGAAAACAAGATTGAAAGAAGTATAAAAGTTTTAAAAGAAAAAGATGTAGATTTAGTATATTCAGATTGCAAACAGATAGATGAAAATGGACAAGTATTACATGAAAGTTATTTAAATTATAAAAATTATCCAAGAGTAAATGGAAAAGAAAATATATTAACATTTTCAAGACATTTTGCAATAGGTTGTGCATGCATATTTACTAAAAAAATAAAAGAGCAAATTTTACCTTTTACTGAAAGTGTAATGGCTCATGACTGGATTAATGTTTATTTAGCAGCTAAACAAAAAGGTATAGCTTGCATAGAAGAGCAATTATTTGAATATAGACTTCATGGTTCAAATGCTTTTGGAGGAAGAAGTTTAAAACAAAACTTAAGTACATGGAAACAAGAGAATGGAAAAAGTTATTCAGCATACAAAAAATATAGAAACGAAAGAGTAATAAAAAAAGCATATTTAGATGGGAGTTTAATGTGTTTAGAATATAGAAATAAACTTAACTTAAATAAAAATGAGGATGAAGAAGGTGTAATTGATTATTATAACCAATTACTAAAAACAAAGATATTAAACATTCATTTATCAAAATACAATAAATATTTAGCTTACAAAAATATAGGAAAAAGAAGAATAAAAGAAGAAGGAATATTTCATTTTCCACTAATTTCTTATTTACTATATTTGATAAAATAAAAAGCTACCCCAAAAGGGTCAGGTACTTTTGAAACAAAAAAGTAGTTTTAGTAGAAAGGAAACATAATGGAATTTATAAAATCTATAATTAAAAATAAAAAATTAATTTGGCAATTGGGAAAAAGTGATTTTAAAAATCGTTTTGCAAGTACAAGTTTAGGAAGCATATGGGGTTTTCTACAACCATTTGTGTTTATGTTTACATATGTAATTGTGTTCCAATATATATTAAAAACTGGAAGTGCAGGAGATGTACCTTATGTAGTATGGTTTTTACCTGCGATGGCAATGTGGCAATGGCTAAATGATAGTATAATGAGTGCAAGTAACTCTATAAGATCATATAGTTATTTAGTAAAAAAAGTAGTTTTTCCAGTTGATGTAATACCTATGATATCAATTGTAGCTTCTAGTTTTGTAGCACTATTTTTAGTGGCAGTTGCAACAATTGTATGTATAGTATTTGGACACATTCCAAATGTACTACAATTAATATATGTGCTTTTTGCAACATATTGCTTTATTATAGCATTTACAAGATTTACATCTGCAGTTACAACAGTTGTACCAGATTTTTCAAATTTACTTGGAATTGCTATGCAATTATTCTTCTGGTTTACACCAGTTGTATGGAATTTAAATATGCTAAGTGACCACCAAACAATATTAACTTTAGTAAAATGTACACCATTTACATATTTAGTAACAGCATTTAGAGAAGTATTTATAAATGGAAATATTATAACAGAAAATAATTTCTTATTTACAATAGTATTTTGGTTAATTACAATTATTATGTTTGCATGGGGGAATAGCGTATTTAAAAGAAATAAAAAAGAGTTTGCAGATGTTCTATAAAGAAAGGAAAATAAAATGTCAAATAACGAAAAAGAGACAATTATTGAAATTAAAGATTTAGTTAAAGATTACAAAATGTTTTCAAAAAAACAAGATAGATTAATAGAAACAATTTTTCCAATGATAAATAGGCATTCTAATTTTAGAGCAATGAACAATCTGAATTTGGAAGTAAAAAAAGGTGAAGTGCTTGGAATTCTTGGAAAAAATGGTGCAGGAAAATCAACACTCTTAAAAATGATTACAGGTGTTGTTGTACCAACTAAAGGAAGCATACAAGTAAATGGAAAAATAAGCTCTTTACTAGAATTAGGAACAGCTTTTAATCCTGAACTTACTGGCGAAGAAAATATTTATCAACATGGACAAGTAATGGGACTTACAAAAAAAGAAATAGAAGCTAAAAAACAAGAAATTATAGATTTTGCAGATATAGGTGAGCATTTGTCACAGCCAGTAAAAACATATTCATCTGGTATGTTCGCAAGGCTAGCATTTGCATGTGCTATAAATGTAGACCCAGATGTTTTAATAGTAGATGAAGTTTTATCTGTAGGAGATATGGCATTTCAATTAAAATGCTTCAAGAAATTTCAAGATTTTAAGCAAAGAGGAAAAACTATTTTATTTGTAACTCATAATGTTTCAGATGTACTAAAAAACTGCACAAGAGTAATTATATTGGAAAATGGAACAAAAACATTTGATGGAGATACAAAAGATGGAGTAGAGCTTTATAAAAAAATAATTACAGGAAATGCTACTAAAAAAGTTGAAGACAACGAGAATGTTCAAGAATCAAATAATAAGGGTAAAGTTGGAGTAGAAAACATAAGTACAAATAATTGGAAAAGTCATTTTAGTGAAAATCCAAATTTAATAGAATATGGAAATAAAAAAGCAGAAGTTATAGACTATGGTATATTTGATGAAAAAGGTAATTTCTTATCAAGCATAGATAATGAAAAAGAAGTAGTATTAAAGTCAAAAATTAAATTTAATGAAACAATTGATAATCCTATTTTTACTATGACAATAAAAGATTTTAATGGAATAGAGATTGCTGGAACAAATACAATGAATGAAAAAATCTATCCAGGAAAATTTGAAAAAGGAGACATAGTTTCAGTAAGTTTTAAACAAAGATTACCATTAGCGCCCAATAAATATACATTATCTTTTAGCTGTACACACATAAATGCTAAAGGAGAATTAGAAGTTTTAAATAGAAAATATGAAGCTTTATTAATTGAAGTAATATCTTCAAAAGATTCTGTGGGACTTTTAAGAATAGACCCTGAAATAGAAATTATAAAAGAATAGATTAAAGGGGATTTGAATGAAAAAAGAAAAAATAGTATCTATATTGGCAATAGTATTATGCATTATTGCTGTAATAGTATCTATAGTTAGAATATCAAATGAACATACTGTAGAATTAACACAATTATCAGATCATTCTACGAGACAAATGATGGGATATATCCTAAAAACTAAAAACAATAAAATAATAGTTATAGATGGCGGAACTACTGATGATACAGAAAATTTAATAAAACAGATAAACAAACATGGTAGTAAAGTAGATGCGTGGTTTCTAACTCATCTACACGATGACCATCTTGGGTCTTTCTCCAATATAGCAAACGATGAACAAATACAAATAGAAAAAATTTATTGTTCATTTAATGAATATTCTTGGTATGAAGAAAATGAGCTAGCAAGAGCAGAATTTTCAAAACAAATATTAGAAATATTAAAACAAGATAATATAAAAGACAAAGTTGAAGAAGTCAGTTTAAATCAAGATATTAATATAGATGATGTAAAAATAGAGATATTAGGAATAAAAAATCCTGAAATAACTGAAAATGCAGGAAATGAACAAAGTATGGTAGTTAAATTTGACACAGGAAAAACAACTTTTTTAGTATTAGGAGATACAGGAATAAAATCAAGTGAAAAATTACTTAAGACTCAAAAAGAAAAACTAAAATCTGATATAGTACAAATGGCTCATCATGGACAAAATGGTGCAACAAAAGAGTTATATGAACAAATAAATCCTACAATATGTATGTGGCCAACACCAGAGTGGCTATGGAACAATGATTCTGGAGAAGGAAAAGGTTCAGGACCATGGAAAACATTAGAAACAAGACAATGGATGGAAGAACTAAAAGTAAAGAAAAATTATGTAGAAAAAGATGGAGACATTACAATTAAATTAAAATAGCTGAAAGGGAAACAAAATGGAACAAATAGATATTATACTTGCAACATATAACGGCGAAAAATATTTAAAAGAACAATTAGATAGTATTTTAAATCAAACATATACAAACTTTAGACTTTTAATTTCAGATGATTGTTCACAAGATTCTACAAAAGAAATATTAAAGAAATATGAAAAAAAAGATAATAGAATAAAAGTTTTCTTTCAAGAAAAAAATTTAGGATATGTTAAAAATTTTGAATTTTTGCTTACTAAAGTAGAAAGCAGTATATATGCACTTTCAGACCAAGATGATATATGGAATAAATACAAAGTAGAAAAATCATATAACAAATTAAAAGAAGAAAATGCAGATTTAGTATTTACAGATTTAGAAATGATAGACGAAGAAGGAAAAACTATAAAAGATTCTTTTAACGATTATATGAAATTAAGTAGAAAAATAGAAAAAACATTAAATTCATATGAATTAGCGTATTTATACAATTGTGTTACAGGTTGCACAATACTTGCAAAAACAGAAATGTTAAAAAAGATATTACCAATACCAAAAACATCAAAACATATGATACATGATTACTGGATAGCAGTAATTACAGCATTAAATGGAAAAGTAACATATCTTAAAGAGTCAACTATAAAATATAGACAACATAGCCAAAATCAAATAGGCGCAAACCATACAATTTATAAATTCGATAAGTTTGAACAAGTAAGAAATCACTTAATAGATGTAAAATTAGGAGTTTTTGGAGTATATGTAGAAAACAAAGAAAAGTTTCCTAAAGAATTACAAGAGCAAAACGAAAAAGCATACAAGTATTTTAAAAGCTTGCAACAAACTAAAAATATAAATTTTAGAAATTTAAAAACATTTAAGAAACTATATAAAAATGAAACTTTTAAGTATCGCTTAGAAAATTTTATGGTGTTAAATATTCCAGCATTATCAAGAGTAATATACAATTTGAAAATAAAAGGAAAGGAAAAATAATATATATGCAAGATTTACAATTAGAAGAATTATATAAAAATTCCGATTTTAGGAAAAATGTAATACATTGGTATCCTGTAAAAGAAAATAGTAGTGTGCTACAAATTGGATATGACTCTATAAAAATAGTAGAAGAATTATGCGATAAGTTTGAAAAAGTAACTATATGTGTTAATAATGAAGAAGATAAAAAAGAAATATTAGGAAAATATAGTGATTCAGAAATAACAATAATAGATAATTTAGATAAAATTCCTGAAAGAGAAGAATATGATTATGTTACATTAATAGGAACTTTAGAAATATACAAAGATATAGTAGAAAAAAAGGCATATAAAAGATTAGAAAAAATGCTAAATATAGCTAAAAAAGCTTGTAAAGAAAACGGAAAAATACTTTTAGCAGTAGACAATAAATATGGAATGAAATTTTGGACAACTATGTATGCTCAAAAAAATATACTTTGTAATCAAACTTTTGCAATAAGCAAAACAATGATAAATGAGCTATTAGAAAAACTTAACTTAACTAATTATAAATATTATTATATGTTACCAGACTATAAAATGACAAATGTAGTTTTTACAGATAATTATCTTCCAAATATAGAAAATATAAGTAGAAACTTTACTTATGGAGAAGATGATTTTGCAACATTTAATCAAACAGAAGCATATGGAGAAATATTGAAAGAAGATACAGAATTATTCAAATTATATGCAAATTCATATTTTGTAGAAATTTCAAAACAAGAACTTGCAAATAATAATATAAAATTTGTATCTTATACAAATATTAGACAAAATGAATTTAGTATACAAACCACTATATTTGATGATAGAGTCGAAAAAACATATTTAACTAAAAAATCAAAACAACATATAGAAAATATGAAGAAAAATATAGATATAATGAATGAAAATGGCATAAAAACATTAGATTCTTACGAAAAAGAAAAAATAATAAGTAAATTTGTAAGTAATGTTAAAACTTATGATAAAATATTACTTGAATATTTAGAAAAAGAAGATAACGAAGCTTTTTTCGAAAAAATAAGAGATTACAAGAAGTTTTTGATAGAAAAACTTGGAAAAATAAATTACAACGATATAAAAGAAAATAACATTTTTACTAAATATGAAGTTAAAATAGAAGAAAATATAGCTAATAAATTCAACTTCGTAAAAAACGGATTATGGGATATGATTTTCCAAAACATATTTTATATAGAGAATGAAATGTACTTTTATGATCAAGAATGGTATGATGAAAATGTTCCAGTTGAGTATATAATATACAGAACAATTGCGTACTTTGCAAATGCTCATGAATATATAAAAACTGAAGAACTATATAATAAGCTAGAATTAAGTGAATATATAAATATTTTTGAAGAATTAGATGCTAAAATACAATTAGAAATAAGAAACGAAAAAATGTGGAAATTGCACAATAGTACTAAAACAGGACAAACACTATTAGATTCTTATAAAAATTTGCAAAATGAGTATGATGAATATACTAAAAAAATTAAAATAGTTAAAACAGAAGAAATATTGCTTGAAAATGAAAAATTGAAAAATGAAAATGATAACTTAAAACAAATAAATCAAAAAATGTTGAACTCAACATCATGGAAACTAACTAAACCAATTCGTTGGTTGGGAAAAAAAAATAAATAAGATTACAATAGCAGGAAAGGAGAAAGGCTATACAAAATCAGCCAAATTACAATATGAGAATAAAAAATATTATAAACAATGTAAAATATTATTTTAAAAAATATGGGTTTATAAAAACAATTAAAAAGATAATATCAAAATTATATGCCAAAATATTCAAAGGAGAACAATTAAAAAACTTACAAAGTGAGAGAGAAAAATATCAAATATGGATAAATAATAATGAACCAAATGAACAAGGACTAGAGGAACAAAGAAACACAAAATTTAAAATTGAACCTAAATTTAGTATAGTTGTTCCTATGTATAATACACCTGTAAATTTCTTTGCAGAATTAGTAGATTGTTTAATTGATCAAACATATACTAATTGGGAATTGTGTTTAGCAGATGGAAGTGCGGAAAAGAATGCAGAATTAGAACCTATAATAAATAGAGATTCTAGAATTAAATACAAATTTATAAATGAAAATAAAGGAATTTCTGGAAACACTAATGAGGCACTTACTTTAGCTACAGGAGATTATATAGCATTAGTAGACCATGATGATTTACTTCCAGTATTTTGTTTATATGAACTTGCAAAAACTATAAATGAAAATCCAAATGTAGAATTCATTTATACAGACGAAGACAAAATAGAAGGAACAAAAGAAAATAGATGTGATCCTCACTTTAAACCAGATTTTGCACCAGACACTTTAAGAGCTAATAACTATATAACTCATTTATCTGTTTTCAAAAAAGAATTAATGGAAAAACTAGGTGGCTTTAGAGAAAAATACAATGGAGCCCAAGACTTTGATATAATTACAAGAGCATGTGAATTAACAAAAAATATAATTCATATTCCTAAAGTGTTATATCATTGGAGAGTACATCCAAACTCAACAGCAATGGTAGCAGATGCAAAACCATATGCATATGAAGCAGGAATAAGAGTTATAGAAGACCATTTAGAAAGACAAGGATTAAAAGCAAAAGTTACACATGGAGGGGATATTCCAGGTGTATATGAAGTAGAATATGAGGTTATAGGAAATCCTAAAGTTACAATAATTATACCAAATAAAGATAGCATAAAATTATTAAAAAATTGTATAAATTCAATATTGAAACTAACTACTTACAATAACTATGAAATACTAATAGTTGAAAACAATAGTACAGATCAAAAAACATTTGAATATTATAAAGAACTAGAGAAATCAGAAAAAATAAGAGTAATAGAATACAAAGAAAAAGGATTTAATTACTCTAAAATAATAAATTTTGGAGTTAAAAATTGTGAAGGAAGCGAATTTGTTGTACAACTAAATAGCGATACAGAACTTTTAACACCAAATTGGTTAGAAAAATTTATAGGGTATGCACAAAGAAAAGATGTAGGAGCAGTAGGAGCAAGATTATACTATGAAGATAAATCTATACAACATGCTGGAATAGGAATAGGAATTTGTGATTTAGCAGCTAACTTACTTACAAATACACCTAAAAATTTCCATGCTTATTTTGGGAGAGAGTGTTTACCACAAAACTTATCTGCAGTAACAGGCGCATGCTTATTTTCTAGAAGAAGTATCTATGAAGAAGTAGGATATATGGATGAAGAAAATTTTGCAGTAGCATTTAATGATGTGGATTTTTGCTTAAAAATTAGACAAGCAGGATATTTAATAGTATATAACCCATATATAGAGTTTATGCACTATGAATCAAAAACAAGAGGTTATGAAGATACTCCAGAAAAGAAAGCAAGATTTGAAAGAGAATCTAATAATTTTAAAACAAAATGGAGAAAAGTATTAGATGCAGGTGACCCATATTCAAATATAAATTTTGATAAAAATACTGCACAATACAATATAAGGACAGACAAAATAATCCAATAAAGGGGAAATAAAATGAAAAGTAATACAAAAAAGAATAATAGCCTAAAAATAGAAATATTAAAAAAGTACTTATATAAATTTCTTTATATCATAGAGTTTTTGGTAGCTATATTTTGCGCATATTCACTTTACCAAATAGTTTTAAATAGAAATAATTTACATATATGGTCATTAAAATATTTAATAATATTTGTACCAACAATAATTATGCTTATTGGCTGTATAATATTGAATTATAAAAAAAATAAGGAAAAAATAGAAAAAATAATAATAAGCTTTTTGATACCAGTAGGAATGCTATATGTATTTTTTATGGCTCCAAGTTATGTACCAGATGAGCAAGCTCATATATTAAAATCTTATGAGATATCAACAGGTGAATTAATTACACCAATAAAAGAAGATGGCAGTTCAAGGACCAAAATACCTAAATTCTTTGTGGATAATATGATTCCTAATATAAGTAAATATGGACAGTTTAATCTAGCTAGTATGGAAAATACTGATTATAATGAAATAGTAGAGGAAGAAAATGAAGCACAAGCTTATCCAGCAATATTATATATTTTTAGTTCTATAGGATTTTTGATAGGAAGATTATTTGAAATAAATGGTATATTTACTATTTATCTAGCAAGACTATTTAATTTTGCAGTGTTTTTAATAATGGGATATTATAGTATGAAAATTATTCCATTTGGAAAATTTATTATAGGAACTATATTATTTTTACCTATGAGTTTCCAACAGGGAGCATCAGTTTCAGCAGATTGTATATTAAATGCTGTTTCAATAATGTATATTGCATATACATTATATCTGATAAATAAAAATGACCAAATTAAATGGTTTGAAAAAGTTATATATATTGCAATGAGTATAATAATAGGAATCTCAAAGATTGCATATGTTCCAATGATAGGACTTAGCTTATTATTTATAGGAGCAAAAAATATTACCAAAAAACAGAAGATAATCTTTATAATAACGACTATATTAATAACAATTATTTGTAGTATAGCATGGTTTATGTTTATGCAAAGGTACCAAAATACATTAAGTCATAGTCAATATTTACAGGAAAATAATGTTAATATGTCAGAACAGATAAGAACAATAATTGAAAATCCTAGAAATATAATAGAAATAATAAAAAATACTATAAAAGATGGTGCATATATAGATGGGGCAATAGGAAATCAATTAGGATGGCTAAACATAGAAACTTCGAATATAGTGATTATAATGTTTATTGCTATATTAGCTATTTCACCATTTTTAACTAATGAAAAAGAAGAATTAAGAAATATAGAAAAAATATGGATGATATTTATAATGTTTGGAGTATATGTATTAGTTATATTAGCATTATATTTAATTTGGACAAGCGTTGGACTAGATGAGGTTTTAGGAGTACAGGGAAGATATTTTATACCAATACTTCCATTGCTATTATTATGTTTGTGCAAAAAAGATAGATATATTAAATTTAAAAATGTTAATCTAATGCTTCCAATTATATTAACTATACTAAATGTTATTGCAATATCAGATATAATAGAATTTTTTATATAATAGAAAGTGGAAACTAAAAGGAGAACAAAAATATGAAAGTGTTACTAATAATACCAGCATACAATGAAGCTCTAAACATAGAAAAAACAGTAAAAGATGTAACATCAAATACAAATTATGATTACATAATAGTAAATGATTGTTCAAAAGATAATACAAAAGAAGTATGTGAAAGAAATAACTTTCACATGCTATCTTTACCAGTAAATTATGGATTAACTTCAGTAATACAAGTAGGAATGAAATATGCATATCAAAAAGGATATGATATAGCAATTCAATTTGATGGAGATGGACAGCATCAAGCTAAATATTTAAAAGATTTAGTAAAAGAAATTGAAGAAGGAAATTGTGATGTAGCAATAGGCTCAAGATTTGCAAACCAAAAGAAACCTCATTCTTTAAGAATGTTAGGAAGCAATCTAATTTCATTTTGCATAAAAATTACAACGTGGAAAAAAATTAAAGACACAACATCAGGAATGAGAGCATATAACAAACAAGCAATAGAAGAATTTGTAAAAAATAAGAGTTTAACACCCGAACCAGACACATTAGTTTATCTAATAAAAAGAGGAATGAAAATTAAAGAAGTACAAGTAGAAATGAGTGATAGAGAATTTGGAGAAAGCTACTTAAAACCTTTAAAAGCAATTGAATATATGTTTAATATGATATTTTCAATACTATTTATTCGTTCTACAACTAGAAAAAATAAAGGAGGAAAATAAAATGTCAATAACATTAAGAGTAATATTAATTATATGTTCTATTTTATCATTTGTATTGTGTATAAGAAGAATAAAACAAGCAAAATTAAAAGTAACAAATTCAGTAGTTTGGATGGCTGGAAGTCTTGTATTAATACTAATGAGCATTTTTTCAGAAGGAGTAGAATGGATAGCTGAAAAATTAGGATTTGTGGCACCAGTAAATTTTGTTTTCCTTATAATAATAGCTTTCTTACTAATAGAAGTTTTCGGAAATAATGTAACTATTACTGCACTAAATGAAAAAATAAAGGATTTAGACCATTATATTGCATTAAAAGAATTAGAAGAAAAAGATAAAGAAGATAAATAAGAAAGAGGTAAAAAAATGAGTGAAAAAATAAAAGTAAGTATAATTGTTCCTGTATATAAAGTTGAAAAATATTTAAGAAGAAGTATGGATAGTTTAGTAAATCAAACATTAGATGGAGTAGAAATAATTTGCATACATGATGGTTCACCAGATAACTGTTTATCAATTTTAAGGGAATATGAAGAAAAATATAAAGATAAAAATATAGTTATAATTGATAAGAAAAATGAAGGAGTTTGGAAAGGTAGATTTGACGGAATAAAAGTTGCAAAAGGAGAATACATAGCATTTACAGACTCAGATGATTATATAGCTTTAGATTATGCAGAAAAATTATATAATGCTGCAAAAGAAACAAATTCAGACATATCTGTATGTGGATTTGACAGAATAGATGTAGATACAGGTCATTTATATTCTAAAGAAATGACAAAACATAAAAATGAAAAAATAGATATGGAAAAAAATCTAGAAGATATATTATCAATAAATACAGCTTTATGGAACAAACTTTATAAAGCTGAAATATTAAAAGGAATGGATAATCTTCCAAACCCACCAAGGGTATTAGATGACATGATGTTTTTATGTTTAGTATATCTAAGAACAAAAACAATTACTTTTATTGAAGATAGTTTATATTATTACATGGTAAGATCAGATTCTATAATGGGAACAATTAAAAAAGAACAAATAGAATCTACACAAAATGCTATGGTAGATGTAAGAAAAATTTATGAAGAAAAAAATAAAAAACTATTAGAAGTATTAGATGCAATGGCATTTCTACATTTTGCAGTTTCATTTACTTTTAGATTATCTTATGATAAGAAAAATTTTAAAGAAACATATAAAATAGTAAAAAATTATTTAAATACAGAATTTCCAGGTTGGAAAAAATGCAAATATTTAAATATTTGGTATAATTTAACACATAATTCTTCTAATTTAAAAATAGCTGTTATGAAAAAAGTATATAAGTTAGGAATGTATAAAGCGTTTTTAGTATTATATCGTTTTATGATAAATAAATTAAAAATAGATATAAAATGGTAATGTTATGGAGGCATAAATGCAAGAAAATGAAGAAGTTGCAGTAGTAATGTCAACTTATAATGGAGAAAAATGGATAAAAGAACAATTGGATAGTATTATAAATCAGACTTATAAAAATATAAAAATTTTTGTAAGAGATGATGGTTCAAAAGATGGAACAGTAAATATTTTAAAAGAATATGCCAATAAAGGCCTAATTATATTAGAAGAAGGAAAAAATATTGGGTATATAAAGAGCTTTTTTAAAGTATTAGAAAATGCAAAAGGTTTTAAATATTATGCATTTTGCGACCAAGATGATATTTGGATGGAATTTAAAATAGAAAGAGCAGTAGAAAACTTAAATAAAAAAGATAATAATAAAGTTTTAATGTATTTTTCAGACTATGATTATTATGATGGAGAAATGAACTTTAAAGAACATTTTAAAGGATGGAAAAAAGGCCCTTCATTTAGAAATTCTATTGTAGATGCTATCACTTTAGGAACATGTAGTGTTATTAATGAAAATGCAAGAAAGATTATTTTAGAAAATGGAAGCGAAGATATTTGTAGTCATGATTGGTGGACATATTTTGTGTGTGCAGGGTTAGGAGATGTTATATATGACAAAATAGCTACAATAAAATATAGAAGACATGGAAACAATGTTAGTGCTTGTGGAAAATCTTTTATAAAGCTTCAAATATATAGAATAAAAAATTTTATATTTGGTGATTATTTTAAAATGGTAAAACTACAAATTCTAAAATTTGATAAGTGTTTTTATAAAGAACTTTCAGAAGAAAATAAAAAATTATTATCTCTTTTTACGAATAGAAAATATAATTTGAAAATAGCATTAAAAAAAGTGTTTTATCCCAAAATGTTTAGGCAAAACATAATAGATGAAATAATGCTAAGATTTATGTTTTTAATTGGAAAAATTTAAGTTTAGAGAAAAGGAAAAAACAAATGGTAAAAAAATCAGAGTTTATATGGAATAGTATATCAAGTGTTGTGGCAGCAATGCTTAGTGCAGTGTTACTTTTATTTTGTACAAGAATAAATGGTACTACTGCAGCAGGAATATTTTCAATTGCATTTGCAACTTCTGTAATTTTAAATGCAATTGGAGATTATGGAATTAGAGTATATCAAGTAACAGATGTAAATAGAAAATATAAATTTGGTGAATACTTGGCTTTAAGAGTAGTTGTTGTAACAATTATGTTTATAATAGGTATTGCATTTGTAATTATCAGTGGCTATGAATTAGAAAAATTAACTATATGTTTATTATTAATTCTATTTCGTGTAATAGATAACTTAAGTGAAACATATCAGGGCGAATTTCAAATACAAGGAAGATTAGACATTGGAAGTAAATCTGTAGTAATTAGAAATTTAATGGCTATTATAGCATTTCTTATAGCAGATGTTATAACTAAAAATCTTACTATTTCAACATTAGTGCTTTTTGTTACGAATTTAGGATTATTTTTATTATATGATTTAAATAAAATAAAAAAATATACAAATGAAAAAATAGATTTTAATGTAAATAGTTTAAAAGTATTATTAAAGGAATGTTTTCCGATATGTATATCAACATTACTTAGTTTATATATAACAAATGCTGTTAAATATGCTATTGATGGTACAGGTGATTATGATATGCAAACATATTATAATATTATATATTTACCTACATTTACTATTAATCTAGCTAGCATGTTTATAATAAAACCTATGTTTAAAGCATTTGGTGAATATTGGAACGGCGGAAAAATAAAAGAATTTACAAGAACTATTGCTATTTTAATATTATTGATAGTAATACTTACAATATTAGTTGAAGTAGTTTGCTTCTTCATAGGTATACCAATTTTAAATTTAATATATGGAGTTAATTTAAATGAATATAAAATAGATTTACTTATATTAGTATTATCTGGATGCTTTTATGCAATATCAATATTAATGCTAAGTGTATCTACAACCATAAGAAAGCAAAAAGTAACAACATACATATATATAATATCATCTATAGTTGCATTAATTGTGCCAAAAATGTTAATTAAGGGTATGGGTATGAGAGGCGCAAGTATTTCAAATGTTATCATAACAATTGTTCTAGCGGTGTTATTAAGTTTAGTATATATAAAAGAAGCATATACAAAAAGAAAAGGAGTTAAAACCATTGGAAAGAATTAACATTGAATTTGTATATACAAGTATAGTATACTAAAAATATAAAGAAAAGTGTTTAAGGGGGATTATATGAGAAAAGCTATTAAAAAAATTATTTGGATAGTTACTTTCTTTACAATTTTATTTTTGGCTATATATCCTAACTTTATAAAAAGCTATGCGGCTACATCAGAAAATGTATCAATAGTGTATTATTCACATGTTCAAAATATTGGCTGGGAACAAGAATATTCTAAAAAAGATGGTCAATTGTCAGGAACAGAAGGAAAAAGTTTGAGACTAGAAGCTATGAAAATTAATTTAAAAAATGCACCAAGTGGTTTAAAAATTAAATATCAAGCTCATGTTCAAAACGTAGGTTGGCAAGGTTGGAAAGAAAATGGACAAACATCAGGAACAGAAGGTAAAAATTTAAGATTAGAAGCTATAAAGATAAATTTAGAAGGAACAAAAAAGTATAAAATACAATATAGAGTACATATACAAAATATAGGTTGGCAGGAATGGAAAGAAGATGGACAAGTAGCGGGTACAGAAGGAAAAAGCTTGAGAATAGAAGCTATTCAAATAAAAATTGTTCCAGTAAAAAATATATCAGTAGAATATAACTCTCATGTTTCAATGATAGGTTGGGAAAATGATTATTCTAGAATAAATGGACATACATCAGGAACAACAGGCAAATCACTTGGAATAGAAGCACTTAAAATTAGACTAAAAGGAGTAGATAATACAGCAAATATACAATATCAAGCCCATGTTCAAACTGTAGGTTGGCAAGATTGGAAAAATGAAGAACAAATTGCAGGAACTACAGGAAGAAGTTTGAATGTAGAGGCAATAAAAATAAAGCTAAACAATATGCCAAATTATAGTGTTAAATATAGAGTGCATGTACAAAATATAGGATGGCAAGAATGGAAATCAGATGGACAAGTTGCAGGAACTACAGGAAGAAATTTGAAAATAGAAGCAATTGAAATAAAGATTGTTGACAAAATTCAAAATACAACCCAAAAAGGTATAGATGTATCTACATACCAAGATACAATAGATTGGAAAAAAGTTAAAGAAAACGGCGTAGAGTTTGCTATGATAAGGGCAGGAATTAGAGGATATGGAGTATCTTCAGATGGAATAAATGGAAAGCTAGTACAAGATTCTAAATTTGTAGAAAATATTAATGGAGCCATAAACAATAATATAGAAGTTGGGGTATACTTCTTTTCTCAAGCAATAAATGAGCAAGAAGCTATAGAAGAAGCAAATTTTACATTGAATTTAATTAAAAAATACAAAATTACATATCCTATAGCCATAGATACTGAAGAATCTTCTCATCCAAATAAATTAGGAAGAGCAGATAATTTAACAGTAGAGCAAAGAACAAAAGTAGTAAAAGCATTCTGTGAAACAATAGAAAAAGCAGGATATGAGCCAATGATATATGCAAATAAATGGTGGCTAAAAGAAAAATTAGATATGAGTAAATTATCATCATATTCTATATGGCTTGCACATTATACAGGAGCAACACAAGATGATCCTTTAGCTAAACCATCTGATTATGAAGGAAAATACATTATGTGGCAATATACTGATAAAGGTACAGTAGATGGAATAATTGGAAATGTAGATATGAATGTTGGTTATAAATCAAGAATGTTAAGTGCAAATAAAGAAGTACAAATTATATATTAATAGTTGAAAAAATAAAAAAGTAATGATAAAGTAATAGTGGTATAAGGTACTACTATTACTTTTTTGTACCTTAAGAAGGGAGAAAGAAATGAAAAAATATGATTATTTAATAGTTGGAGCAGGTTTATTTGGAGCAACTTTTGCATATGAAATGACCAAAAGAAATAAAAAATGTTTAGTAATAGACAGAAGAAATCATATTGGAGGAAATATTTACTGTGAAAAAATTAATAATATAAATGTACATAAATATGGTGCACATATATTTCATACTAGTGATAAAGAAATATGGAACTATGTTAATCAATTTGCAGAATTTAATAATTATATAAATTCACCAATCGCAAATTATAAAGGAGAATTGTACAATTTGCCTTTTAATATGAATACTTTTTCAAAATTATGGGGAATTGTAACTCCTAAGCAAGCAAAAGAAAAAATAGAAGAACAAAAACAAAAATATGGAGTAGAAAATCCTACAAATTTAGAAGAACAAGCTATTTCTTTAGTTGGAAAAGATATATATGAAAAATTGGTAAAAGAATATACTGAAAAACAATGGGGAAGAGATTGCAAAGAACTACCAGCATTTATTATAAAACGTCTACCAGTAAGATTTACTTTTAATAATAATTATTTCAATGATAGATACCAAGGAATTCCAATTGGAGGATATAATATAATAATAGAAAAAATGTTAGAAAAATGTGATATAGAACTTAATGCTGACTATTTAAAAAATAAAGAAAAATACAATGAACTTGCAGAAAAAGTTTTATATACAGGTATGATTGATGAATTCTTTGGCTACAAATTAGGAAACTTAGAATATAGATCATTAAAATTTGAAAATGAAATATATGAAGATGTAGATAATTATCAAGGGGTAGCAGTTGTAAATTATACTAGTCATAATGAAAAGTATACAAGAATTATAGAACATAAACATTTTGAATTTAATGATTGCAAAGGAACTATTATAACAAAAGAATATCCAAGAGATTGGAAACTAGGAGATGAAGCATATTATCCAGTAAATGATGAAAAAAATACAAAATTATTTGAACAATATAAAGAATTAGCAAAAGAAAATAAAAATGTTATATTTGGTGGAAGACTAGGAAATTACAAATATTATGACATGGATAAAGTTATAAGAGCTAGTTTAGATTTAGTTAAAGAGGAAAATTACTAAAAATTTGACATTTTTCGAAATAAGGTATATCTTATAATATATAAAATTGTAGAAAGGAAGGAAAAATCTTTATGAAAATTTTAATTACAGGAGCTAATGGGATGCTTGCAAAAGCAGTAAGGGAGAGATTCAAAGAACATGAACTAATCCTAACTGACGTAGTTGGAACAGAGCTTTCTTTAGATATTACAAATCTTAAAGAAGTAGAAGAGTTTGTATCTAATATTAAGCCAGATGTTATTATCAATTGCGCAGCATATACTGCTGTTGACAAGGCTGAAGAAGAGGAAGATTTGGCAAGAAAAATAAATGCCGATGGCCCAAAGAATTTAGCAATTGCAGCAAACAAAAATAACTGCAGATTAGTTCATATCAGTACGGACTATGTTTTTGGCGGAGATTTATCTTTAGATGAAATCTACAAAGAAGATGATTCAAAAGCGCCTGTAACTGCATATGGAAGAACAAAGTTGGCAGGAGAAAAAGCCATTGAGGAAAACACTGAAAGATTTTACATTTTCAGAACAGCTTGGCTTTATGGAGATGGCAAGAATTTTGTAAGAACAATGCTTAAGTTCGGAAAAGAAAAAGATGAAGTAAAGGTTGTTTGTGACCAACATGGTAGCCCAACATATGCTGTAGATTTGGCAGACATTATCTATCAGGCATTAGAAAAGAAAATTCCTTATGGTATTTACCATACGACTAATTTAGGTTTTACAACATGGTATGAGTTTACTAAAAAGATTTATGAATTAGCTGGAATTTCTTGCAGAGTAAATCCTGTAACTTCAGAAGAATTTGCTAGTGCTGCTAAGAGACCTGCAAATTCAATGCTTTCAAAAGAAAAGATTTTAAATGCAGGAATTGCTGTTCCTTCATGGGAAGATGCCTTAGAAAGGTATTTAAAAGAAGAAAAAGAAATTTAAAACAAAAAATGAGATTTTTGAAGAGATTTTCAAAAATCTCATTTTTTATATTGTAAGATTAATGCCTAGTTATAGAAAATTTAGAAAAATGGCAAAGTAAGGTATTGACTAATAAGTAAAGTATTGCTAAAATGATTCTATAAAATAGTAGACACTTATAAACATAAAATTGTATAAATATGCAAAAATAGAAAAAAGCAAGGAATAAAACCAAAAGAAAAAGCAGAAAATACACAAAGGAGGATAAAATTAAATGAAAAAACAAGAGAAAAATGAGAGAGAAAACCTAAATAAAAAGAAAAATGTAATAATACCAAATGATGAAAAAGGTATAACATTAATAGCATTAGTTATAACGATAATAGTACTTATAATATTAGCAGGAGTAAGTATAAATTTAATACTAGGTGACAATGGAATAATAACAAGAGCAAAGCTTGCTAAAACAAAAATAGAGCAAGCAAAACAAAATGAAGAAATAGGTTTAAATGAAACTGCAAAATATATTGAAGAAATGGGAGCAAGTGGAAATACAACAAATCCGCCAACAGAGATAAAAGAAATAACAGAAGTAAAAGGTGGAGATTACTTTGAAAAAACAACAACAGTAAAAGATACCAATGGAAACTTAGTAAAAGTACCAGAAGGCTTTAAAATAGCAGAAGATAGTGGAATAAATGTAACTGAAGGAATAGTAATAGAAGATAGTGATATTATTGATGGTATTGGAAATAATAGAGGAAACCAATATGTATGGATACCAGTAGGAAATGGAATAAAGAAAAGTGATGGTACAGCAGTAGATATAACATTAGGAAGATATACGTTTGCAAATGGAACAAGTGATAAAGACTCAAGTGAAAATGTATTTACAAAAGGAACACCAATATTGCAACAAAGTGCAGGTAATTATACACAAGAAGTAGTAATTGATTCATATTATAAAGAATTAGCAACATCAAGAATAGGAGTAGCAATTTATAGTACTGATGGTTTAAACACAACAGCTTTAAATCTAAAAGAATTTATAGATAGTGTGAAAGCAAATGGAGGATATTATATAGCACGTTACGAGGCAAGTTATGGAACAGATGGAAAAGCAAATTCAAAAATTTCAAATAGTTATTCAGAAACAACACCAACTGCAGAAGGAACTTTATGGAATAATATAACACAAATAGATTCTGCAACAGCAAGTAGAAATTTATATACAACAGTAAGCAGTGATTTAATAAATAGTTATGCATGGGATACAGCAATAGTATATATTCAAAATTTCTCAGGAGATGTAGACTATTCATATCAAGATGCAAAAAGTATAAATTCTTCATTAACAAATACAGGAGTAAATAGAGATGAGGTATGTAAAATAAATGATATGGCCTCAAATGCTTTAGAATGGACAACAGAATACTCTACTATTACCATTAAATCTGTTGCTCAACCTTGCTCTGATAGGGGTGGCGTTTACCATTCTAGCAGTAGTTGTACAAGCACTCGTGACTGCGTTTATGCAACAAATAGCAACGGATATCGCACATTTAGGTCTACACTTTATATGTAGTACTGAGACTTATAAAAATAAACTAGTAATGTAAATTATATACTATATATACCTAAAACTGAGCAAAAATTCTCAAATAAAGTTGAGTAAAGTTGCTCAGTTTTTTATATCTTCTTTTATTATAATTTGCTTACATTTTCTACAGCATAAACAAAAAATCCTCTGTATTAATAATGAATTTTTATGAAAATATTAGCAAGCCTAAAGTAATCGATAAATTATGTTTAAAAGATTAAAATAAAAAATAGAAACAAATATTAATATCAAGAATTGTTTTTAGTTTAGAAATTGAAAGTAAAAAAATATAAATTTAAGTAAATATGTTGAAAAATACTATAAACAATGATATTATAAGAATGTCAAAATAATGTAAAGGAATGATCTAGAATGAAAAAAAGAAAAGGAATAATACTTGCAGGAGGAAGTGCAACAAGATTATACCCATTAACACTTGCTATCTCTAAACAAATAATGCCAGTATATGATAAACCAATGATATATTATCCTTTAGCAATACTTATGGAAGCAGGGATAAAAGATGTATTAATAATATCTACACCAAGAGATATTGTTACATTTGAAGCATTACTTGGAGATGGTTCAAAATGGGGAATGCATTTTGAATATAAAATTCAAGAAAAACCAAGAGGACTTGCAGAAGCATTTTTAATAGGAGAAGAATTTATAGGAAAAGATGATGTTGCAATGATACTTGGAGATAATATGTTCTATGGAGAACGTTTATCTAAGATATTAAAAAGAGCAAATAGCAGAGAAGAAGCTACTATTTTTGGATATTTAGTAAAAGACCCTACAGCATATGGTGTTGTAGAAATAGATGAAGAAGGAAGGGCAATATCTATAGAAGAAAAGCCTAATATTCCAAAATCTAATTATGCTGTGCCAGGTTTATATTTCTATCCTAATAGCGTAATTGAAATTGCAAAAAATGTAAAACCATCTGCAAGAGGCGAACTAGAAATAACTTCTATTAATGAAGAATATATGAAACAAGGTAAGCTAAATGTAGAAAAATTAGGAAGAGGAACAACTTGGTTTGATACAGGAACACATGATGCACTTTTAGAAACAGCAAGTTTTGTTCAAACAATAGAAAAAAGACAAGGACTTCAAGTTTGCTCACCAGATGAAATTGCATATTTAAATAAATGGATTTCAAAAGAACAATTATTAGAATTAGCAAAACCACTTGAAAAAACAGAATATGGAAAATACTTAAAGGATTTAGCAGAAAACGGTTTTAAAGACAACTAAATATAAAAATTAAACATAATGTATTAAATAAAAAATGATTATATAAAATAAGAATTGAGTAATTTAAAGGAGGAATTTAAAATGAAAAATATATTAGTAACAGGAGCTGCAGGTTTTATAGGAGCAAATTTTGCAGAGTATTTTGTAAATAAATACCCAGAATACCATATTGTAGTAGTAGATAAACTAACATATGCAGGAAATATGGAAAACTTAAAAAATGTAATAGACAAAATAGATTTTGAACAAGCAGATATATGTGATTTTGAAAGAATGACAGAAATATTTGATAAATATGATATAGATGGTGTAATCCATTTCGCAGCAGAAAGTCACGTAGATAATAGTATAAAAACACCATTTATATTTACACAAACTAATGTATTAGGAACACATACATTATTAGAAGTTGCAAAAAGAAAATGGGGAGAAGGTTCACCAAATAAATTTATGCATATTTCAACAGATGAAGTATATGGAGCATTAGGAGACGAAGGATATTTTACAGAAACATCACCAATAAAACCAAGTAGTCCATACTCAGCATCTAAAGCAAGTTCAGATTTATTAGTAAAAGCATATCATGAAACATTCAAAATGAATGTAAACATTACAAACTGCTCAAACAATTATGGTCCATATCAACACAACGAAAAATTAATACCACATATGATTAAGTTAGCATTAAATGATGAACCATTACCAGTTTATGGAACAGGTAAAAATATTAGAGATTGGTTGTATGTTGAAGACCATTGCGAAGCAATAGATTTAGTATTCCATAAAGGAAGAAATGGTGAAAGATATAATATTGGTGGACACAATGAAAAACAAAATATTGAAATTGTTAAACTAATATTAAAACAATTAGGAAAACCAGAAAGTTTAATTACATATGTAGAAGATAGAAAAGGACATGACTGGCGTTATGCGATAGATCCTACAAAAATAAGTACTGAACTTGGATGGCTTCCAAAAACAAAATTTGAAGATGGTATAGTAAAAACTATAGATTGGTATGTAAATCATCCAGAATATTTAAAATAGAATTCGAAAGAAAAGGGGAAGTATAAGTGAATATTATTTATCTAATTTCTATTAATATATTACTTATAACCATAATATTAATAAAAAAAATAGATAAAAAAATAAATATAATTAGTAGTATTATTATAACAATAATAGCTTTTATGTGTTATCAAACAATAATAGCGTATTTCTTAGATTTAGTAAGAATTCCAATTACACTTTTTAATATGAGTATTATCAATATAATATTAATTACTATATTATGGGTTGTCTACTTTTTTAAAATAAAGAAATTTCAGAGTTATACTATAAAAAAGAGAGATATTATTTTCTTAATAATATTACTAATTATAAATATACCTATTTTATATAGACAATATGGAATTTTAGAAAATTTCCGTTATATTTCTACAGATTCAGTTATGCATTGTCAAGCAGCGATTACTTTTTCAAAGAGCGATTTTTTATTAGATTCAATGAAAAATTGGGAAGCAATTAATCCTACTTTCATGATAGCAAGCTATGTAAATGATGGTTTATTAATGAAAGCACTAGTAAATATAATTGGAGAATTTAATTTGTATAAAGTATATATGTTTACAGATATTTCATATTACTTTATGATAGGATACGTATTCTATTTATTAATTACATCATCCAAGAATTGTAATAGAAAATCAAAATATATATTATCATATGTTATTTCTATCTTATTTATGATAGGATATCCATTAAACTCTATTATTACAGGATTTCATTATTTTACATTAGGAATCCTAGAATTTATTACTATTTTATATATAATAGAAATATTGCATGGAGAAAATAAAAAAATAATGTATATTTTGTTATTTTTACTAAATACAGCAATCATGCTTACATATAACTTACTTGCACCAATAATTTATTTAGCAGAATTTTTCTATTTTATTTATGAAAAAATCAAAGTCAAAGAAAAATTACTTACTAAAAAAAGTATATTAGAATTAATTATTATATTTATCATTCCAGGTATTATAGGACTAAGCTTTTTCTTATTACCTAGGATATTAGAAAATATAGTTTTGGAAAACCAACAACAATTATGGATAGATGGATATATTTATATTAATTATTGGTCAAATATAATTATTTTTATTCCATTTGTCATATATTATATTTTTAATAAAATAAAAAGTAAAAAAATAAATATTGAAATGATAACATTATTTACAATTTGTTCTTTTATGTTCTTATTATTAATAGGATTATTTACAGGTTATGTATCAACATACTATTTTATGAAACCATATTTCTTATTAAACGCAATTTTATTAATACTATTTTATAAAAGTTTATGCTTAATAATAGATAGATTAAAGCTTGGGAAAATATTTTCTTTAATATTTATATCTTTATATTGCATAATTTTAATTTTGAATATAATTTTTGTAAATATAGATCCGAATGGTTTTAAAACATACAATGAAAGTTATAAAAAACTATTTGATATATACAATTCAAATAAGGCAGTGATGAAACTGATTCAAAACGAATTTACAGAAGATCGTATAGAAACTTTAAAATACATATATGAAAATAAACTAATAGAAAAACAAAACTTATTATACTTAGGAGATTATATAGATAATTTCTTATTTAAAATGTTTTTTACATATGAAAATAGAGAAGGAATAGATAAACCTAATATAAATGAACATATTCAAAAATGGAATAAAGGAGAATATGAATATTTAGTTGTATTTTTAAAAAAGTCATATTTAAATTATTATAGTAAGGTATTGAGGTTACAAAATAGTAAAATAATTTTTGAAACAGAAAATTGTGCAATATATGAATTTGCAAATTAAAAAACAAAGATGGAGGAAAAAAATGAAGAAAATTAGTATTATTATACCAGCATATAATGAAGAAGAATCATTACCAATGCTATACGAAAGACTAAACAAATTAATGAATGAAGTAACCAATTATGAATTTGAAGTTTTATTCGTAAATGATGGAAGTAAAGATAAAACAATTCAAATAATAAAAGAGTTAAGAAAAAAAGATGAAAGGATTTGCTATGTAGACTTTTCTCGTAATTTTGGAAAAGAAATTGCTATGATAGCAGGTTTAGATTATGCAAAGGGAGACTGCGTAATATTTATGGATGCGGATTTACAGGATCCACCAGAATTAATTCCAGAATTGATTAAATATTGGGAAGAAGGTTATGATGATGTATATGCTAGAAGAAGTAGTAGAAAAGGTGAAACTTGGCTTAAGAAATTTACATCTAAAATGTACTATAGAGTGTTACAAAGTTTAACAAGAATTCCAATTCAAAAAGATACGGGGGACTTTAGATTATTAGATAAGCGTTGTGTAAACGCACTAAAAAAATTAAGAGAATCTCAAAGATGTTCAAAATCTATGTTTAGTTGGATAGGATATAATAAAAAAGAAGTTTTATATGAAAGAGATCCTCGTATTGCAGGAAGTACAAAATGGAATTATAGAAGATTGATAGATTTAGCAATAGACGGAATAACATCATTTACAACTTCACCTCTTAGAATATCAACATACTTAAGTATTCCTACATTTTTAGCTTTATTTATATATTTCATATATGTAATTGTAAAATGTTTTGCAACATCTACTTTTGTACAAGCATATCAAGCAATAATATTACTTATTTTATTTTTCTCAGGAATACAAATATTATTATTTGGAATTATAGGAGAGTATTTAGGAAGAATATTTAATGAAACAAAAAATAGGCCACTATATTTTATAAACGAATATAATGGAGAAAAAGAAATGAATGAATAAATATAAAAAATAAGAGGAAAACAAATGGAAAAAATAGCAGTGTTAATACCTTGCTACAATGAGGAACTGACAATAGAAAAGGTAATAAAAGATTTTAAAAGAGAATTGCCTGATGCAGATATTTATGTATATGACAATAATTCTAAGGATAAAACAGCAGAAATTGCTACTAAAAATGGAGCAATAGTTAGACATGAATATAGACAGGGCAAAGGTAATGTAGTAAGAAGTATGTTTAGAGATATAGAAGCGGATATCTATATTATGGTGGATGGAGATGATACATATCCTGCTGAAGAAGTATACAAATTAATCGAACCAATAAAAAATGGACAAGCTGATATGGTAATAGGTGATAGATTAACTAATGGAACTTATAAAAAAGAAAATAAGAGACCATTCCATAGATTTGGAAATAATATAGTAAAGAATTCTATAAACAAATTATTTAAAACAGATTTAAAAGATATAATGACAGGTTATAGAGTGTTTAACAAAATATTTGTAAAAAATATACCTGTAATGAGTCCTAAATTTGAGATCGAAACAGAAATGACTTTACATGCTTTAGATAAAAAATTTATAATACAAGAAATACCAATTATATATAGAGATAGACCATCTGGTAGTTTTTCAAAACTAAATACTATAAAAGATGGAATAAAGGTAATAAAGACAATTATAAAAATGCTTAAAGACATAAAACCAAGACAATTCTTTTGGTGGATTGCATTTATATTTATTATTATCGGATTAATAGTAGGTATTCCGGTTATTATTGAATTTATAAAAACAGGATATATTACAAAAGTACCATCAGCAATACTTGCCACAGGTATAATGATATTTGCATTAATTACAGCACAATGTGGGGTAATACTAGATACAGTTGTAAAACAAAATAAAGAAAAATATGAATTAAATTTGTTAAGATATATACAATTAGAAGACTTAAAACAAAATAAATAAGGGGCTTAAAAAAATGGAGTTAGAAGAAAACAAATTAACTTGTCCAGAATTACAAGATACAACAGAAGAGCGAATGGAAAACACATTAAGACCTCAAAAATTAAAGGACTACATTGGACAAGATAAAGTAAAAGAGAATATGAAAATATATATAGAGGCTGCCAAAAAAAGAGGTGAGCCTCTTGATCATGTTTTATTATATGGCCCTCCTGGACTTGGAAAAACTACACTTGCAAATATTATTTCAAATGAAATGAATTCAAATATAAAAATAACATCAGGACCTGCTATAGAAAAACCAGGAGATTTAGCAGCAATTTTAACAGGACTAAATGAATTTGATGTTTTATTTATAGATGAAATACATCGTTTAAACAAATCTGTAGAAGAAATATTATATCCGGCATTGGAAGATTACACATTAGATATAATTATAGGCAAAGGATCAGAAGCAAAATCTATAAGAATTGATTTACCAAAGTTTACTTTAATAGGAGCAACAACAAGAGCAGGTTCTCTTACAACACCTTTAAGAGATAGATTTGGTATAATACATAGATTAGAATTATATAGTGTAGAGAATTTAAGCAAAATAGTAAAACGTTCAGCTAAAATATTAAATATAGAAATAGATGATACATCTTGCATAGAAATTGCAAGACGTTCTCGTGGAACACCAAGAATTGCAAATAGATTATTAAAAAGAGTAAGAGATTATGCATTAGTAGTTGGAAATGGTTATATAGACCTAAAAATCACGAAATTAGCATTAAATGGGTTAGAAATAGATGAGCTAGGGCTTGATGAAATAGATAGAAAGCTACTAGAAACTATGATTTTAACATATAAGGGAAGACCTGTAGGAATAGATACTTTAGCCACAACAATAGGTGAAGAAATAGAAACTGTAGAAGATGTATATGAACCATATTTAATTCAAATAGGGTTTATAGCAAGAACACCAAGAGGTAGAATACCATTAAAACAAGCATATGAACATATGGGATATTTATATGAAGAAGATAAATAGGAGATTTAGATGAAAATAGTAAAGAATAATGATAAAGCAAAACAAATAATAATTATATGTATTTCTGCAATATTAATGCTTTTATATTTTAATTATAGAGTGGAAATTAGTGGTTTTGAATTATATGAAAAATTGATTGTTAATATAATTATTGTTGTACTAATATTAATTTTGATATGTTTATATACATATATAAATAATAGTAAATTAAAAGTAGAAAAAATCTTTTTAGTAGTTGCAATATCATTTTGTACATTACTTTGTATAGCGATGCCTATAACAAAAGGACATGATGAATCTATTCATGGTTTTAGAATTTATGAATATGCAAATGGAAAAATAGTAAGCGACGGAAAAAATGTAAATTTACAATTAGGAGTAATAGAGGCGCTAAAAGATAAACCTTTATATACAAGTCTTTTTGAACAGCCAAAAGATAATTATAATGTGAATACAGAAAAAGTTAATATGGAAAGTAGAATAGCATCTTATTCTCCTATAACATATTTACCTCAATTAATAGGAATACAGATAGGAAAGATATTTACTAATAATGCATTAATACAATTATATTTTGCAAGAATATTAAATATGATTGCATGTATAACTATGCTTTATTATGCAGTTAAACTTATTCCTTTTGGGAAAAATGTTATTTTTTTAATATCTTTAATACCAATTTCAATAGAAGGATATGTAACTTTGTCAGCAGATGGCATTGCAATAGCAACAGCAATTTTATTTATTAGTTTTGTTTTGTATTTAGCATATGGAATAAAAGAAAAAGTATCTAACAAACAAATGGTAATATTATTATTAATATCTATAGTATTAGCTATTAGCAAAACTATATATTTCCCTATGATATTATTCGTTTTTATTATACCTAAAGAAAAATTTGAAAATAATAGATATTTTTGGTTATGTTCTATCTTTTTATTAGCAAGTTTTGCTGATTTTGTATGGTATTTGAATGGAACCAAAACAAATGTAGGGGGACAAAATCAAAGCGCTATTGAATATATAATACAAAATCCAATCCAATATATGGGAAAAGTACTATATACAATAGCAAGCAGAGGATATATATATTTAGAAGAAATATTTGGTGGATATTTAGAATGGAATGAAAATGTAAAAATATATGTGTTTCCGATTATATTATTAATAACAACTATACTGCTTATAACAAAAGGAGAAAAAGAGAGCTTTAAATTTAAAAGCTGTCAAAAAGTTTTATGTTTATTTATAGTAGTATCTATAATAGTATTAATTTTTACTTCAATGTTTTTAGGTTGGGCAAGATTAGAACTTGATTATATAGAGGGAATACAAGGAAGATATCTGTTACCAATATTACCGCTAATATTGCTATTGTTTAGTAGAAGATTTTTAGATGATGAAAAAACAACAAAAAATATAGTGTTATTAATATTAATAATGCAGATATTTGTAATTACTAATATTGCTATGTTTCATATATAAAAATATAAAAAGGTAAAAGAGAGAATGAGTATAAGAAAAATTTTTAATAAAGAGAGTATAATAAAAATAATATACTTTTTTACAAGTGTGTTATTAACTATTCCATCTATAATTTATTTGATAAAAAATAGAACAATATATAATTTTGTGTATGTATTTTCATATATGTATAGAAGTGCTACAGGAGAATATGAACATTATATTAACGCAATTATCTATGTGATTCTATTTTCAATATTATTTCTATTATATTTTAAAATTTTAAAGAATATTAGTAAGATATTTAAAACTAACAAGAGAATGTTTATATTTATAATAATTATAGGTGTGTTATTCGCAATAATAATTCCAACAACAAGTTTAGATGTATTCTCATATATAGGGAATGGATGGGTAGATTCACACTACAATGAAAATCCATATTATACATCAGTGCAAAATGTATGGGATAAAAATGGACCAGATGAAATGCTAGGAAAAGTAGCAAGATGCTGGAGGACAGAACCTGTTGTATATGGACCTACATGGAGTATTATTTGTAAAGCATTAACTTCTTTATCATTTGGAAATATAACAGCTTCATTATATATATTTAAACTAGCATCTTTAATTATATTTTTAACAAGTACATATTTAATATATAAGATAACAAACAAAAAAATATTTGTGGCTATGTTTGCTTTAAATCCATTTATACTATTTGAATTTTTAAGCAATGTTCATAATGATATTTTTCTAGTATTTTTTATACTACTTGGAATTTACTTTATAAAAAACAGAAAAAATATATTTTTATCAGTTGCATGTATTGCAATTGCAACAGGTATTAAATATTTAAGCATTTTATTATTACCATTTATATTAATATATGCATTAAAAGAAGAAAAAACAAAAAATAAAATAATTAAAACTTTATTATACGTGTTAGAATTTGTTATAATTATATGTGCTTTCTATTTACTATATATAAAAGATTTTAGAGTATTATCAGGTATTTTTGTGCAACAAAATAAATACGGAAGGTCAATATTTTTAGTAATATATTATTTATTAAATGGAGATGAGAAAGCATTAGACTTAATAAAAATATTAAGTCTAGCAATATTTGCCTTTTCGTATATTGCAATATTATTCAAATTATTTTTTGCTAAAGATAGCAATAATATTAAATTCAGCCAATTAATGAAAACATATCAAATGTTCTTATTAATATTTACATTTGTATTAATTACAAATTTCAATCCATGGTATGTAATATGGCTATTTCCAACATTATTCTATCAAAAAGCTAAAAATATTAGATATACATTATATTTATCAATGGGTGTAATATATTCTTACACTATTACATATGCAACAAAAATAGATGACGAATCAGTTGGAATACCATATTTTCTAGTTATGGTAATTACAATTTTAATATTAGAACTAATAAGACAAACAAAGATAAAATTTAAAGATGTAAAAAGAAAAGAATTAAGATAATAGAAAGAGAATACTCTAAAGAACTATATAATTTTTACAACTATATGAACTTTAAAAACGAGAAAGGAATAGAATTTAAAATGAAGTTATTACTACATACATGCTGTGCACCTTGTAGCGTATATTGCATAGATACATTGAGAAATGAAGGAATAGAACCAACAATATTTTGGTACAATCCAAATATACATCCATATATGGAATATAAGGCAAGAAGAGATTGTTTAAAAGAATATACTAAATCTATAAATGTACAAGCCATATTCGAAGAAGAATATGGCTTAGATGAGTTTTGCAAAAATGTAGTCGGAGATTTAAAAAATAGGTGTACAAACTATTGTTATCCAGTAAGATTAAGAAAAACATTTGAATATGCAAAAGAACATGGTTATGATGCAGTATCTACAACATTACTTTATAGCATATATCAAAAACATGATTTTATAAAAGAATATATGGAGAGTTTAAGCAAAGAATTTGGGATAGAATTTTTATATCGAGATTTTAGAATTGGTTTCTGGGAAGGACACCAAAAGGCTCATGATTTAGGTCTTTATATGCAAAAGTATTGTGGATGTGTATTTTCAGAAGAAGATAGATATAGTAAACAAATAAAAAAAGATGTTGAATTAATAAAATAATAAAATGGAATATTCTGTAAATAGAACAACCGGTCAAATTTATTGTTTTTGACTTAAAATTTTTATATAATTTGCGTATAAAAATGATAGGAGGAATTTCAAAATGAAATTTAATAACGAACTTCATAAAATACATGAAATAAACAATTTTAGAGAAATGATAGATTATACAGTAGAACATTATCCAGATAATATAGCATACAAATTTAAAAAGAATTTCAAAAAAGAAAATGAGTGCTTAGTAGAAAAAACATATAAAGAAATAAAAGAAGAAATAGTAGCTTTCTCAACAGCTTTATTAAATATGGGATTAGAAAATAAAAAAATAGCTGTTATAGGAAACAACAGATATGAATGGTGTGTAACATATTTAGCTGCAACAACAGGAAATATGGTAATAGTACCATTAGATAAAGCACTTCCAGAGGGAGAAGTAGAAAATTTAATAAAAATAAGTAAAGCAGATGCAGTAGTATATGAAAATAAATTTGCAGAAGTATTTAATAAAATTAGAGAAGAAAATACTAGCAATTTAACAACATATATAAATATGGATTTAGAAAAACAAAAAGATGGAGTACTATCATTCCAGGAATTAGTAAATGAAGGAAAAGAACTAATAAAAAATGGTAATGATAGTTATAATAAAATAAAAATAGATAATGAAAAAATGAGTGCATTATTATTTACTTCTGGAACTACATCTCAAGCAAAAGGTGTAATGCTTTCACAAAAAAACATATGCTCAAATGTAACAGCTATGGCTAAAATGTCAAAAATGTATTCAGATGATGTAATATTATCATTTTTACCATTACATCACACTTTTGAATGTACAATCACATTTTTATATGGATTTTATAGTGGTGTAACAGTAGCATTCTGCGATGGACTAAAATATATAGCTAAAAACTTAGAAGAATATAAAGTTAGTGTAATAGTAGCAGTTCCTTTAGTTTTAGAAACTATGTACAAAAAAATAGAAACAGGAATTGAAAAACAAGGAAAAACTAAACTTGTAAATACAATGGGAAAATTCTCAAATTTCTTATATAAATATTTACATATAGATATTAGAAGAAAATTATTCAAATCAGTTATAGATCAATTAGGTGGAAAAGTTCGTATATTATACTTTGGTGCTGCAGCAATGAATAAACATGCAATAGATGGATATAACACATTTGGAATAGCATCAGTTCAAGGTTATGGATTAACAGAAACATCACCATTAATTGCAGCAGAAACAGATAAACAAAAAAGACCAGGAAGTGTTGGAAGAAATCCATACAATGTTCAAATAAAATTAATAGATGAAGACGGAAATGAAATAACAAACACAAATGCACTAGATACTGAAAAAGAAAATACAGAAACAAAAGTCGGAGAAATAGTTGCAAAAGGTCCAAACGTTATGCTTGGATATTATGAAAATGAAAAAGCAACAAATGAAGTATTACAAGATGGATGGTTTAAAACAGGCGATTTAGGTTACTTCGATAAAGATGGTTTCTTATATATTACAGGAAGAAAAAAAGAAGTTATAGTACTAAAAAATGGAGAAAATGTTTATCCATCAGATATTGAATTTTTAGTAAATAGATTACCATATGTACAAGAAAGCATTTTATTCCCAAGAGAAAATTCTAAAAATGAACTTGCACTTGGAATAAAAATAGTATACGATGAAGAAACAATAAAAGAAAAATTTGGAAAAAAGACAGAAAAAGAATATGAAGAAGCAGTATGGGAAGATATTAAAGAAATAAATAAAAACTTATCAGTATTCAAAAGAATAAAAGAACTTATATTAACAAAAGAACCACTAGAAAAAACAACAACACAAAAAATAAAAAGATTTAAAGAATTAGACAAAATCTTAAATAATAAATAAAAATTTAAAAATGAAAATATAAGAGGCTTTATATTTTCATTTTTTTATTTGTTTCTAAACATTATATTGCTTTTTAAATGTTTAAATAGTAAAATAAAGAAAATAATATAATTGAGTAACAAATATTAGTTATTTCTAAGGAGGAAAAACTTTGAGTAGACTAGTTGTAGTAGATGGAAATAGTATAATGAATCGAGCATTTTATGGTATTATGGGCTCTAAAATGCTAATGACGGAAGATGGAACTTATACAAATGCAGTATATGGCTTTTTAGCAATTTTATTTAAAATAATAGAAGATTTAAATCCTGAATATTTATCAGTATCATTTGATTTAAAAGCTCCAACAGCAAGACATAAAATGTACGAAGGATATAAAGCAAACCGCCATGGTATGCCAGACGAGTTAGCTGTGCAAATGCCTATAATTAAAGATATTCTAAGAGATATGAACATTACAATTATAGAAAAAGAAGGCTATGAGGCAGATGATGTTTTAGGTACTCTTTCAAAAAGAGCAGAAAAAGAAGGAATAAATGTAACAATTCTTTCAGGAGATAGAGACACATTCCAATTAACTTCAGACAATATTTGTGTTAGAATTCCAAGAACAAAAATGGGAAAAACAGAAGTAGAAGATTTTGATAGAAATAAAATAAAAGAAGTTTATGGATTAGAACCAATACAATTAATAGAAGTAAAAGGACTTCAAGGAGATGCATCAGACAATATTCCAGGGGTACCAGGAATAGGTGAAAAAACAGCTCTTTCTTTAATTCAAACTTATGGAACTATAGAAAATATATATGAAGAATTGGAAAATGGAAAAGCAGAAACAATAAAAGGCAAAACTAGAGAGAAAATGATTGAAAATAAGGATTTGGCTTTCCTTTCAAAAACATTAGGAACAATAAATTTACAAGTTCCAATAGAAGAAAAGATAGAGGACCTAAAAGTAAAAGAGTGGAACAACGAAAAAGTATATGAAGATTTTAAATCACTTAGATTTAATAGGTATATAGAACGTTTTAATCTAAAAGAAAATGGAGCAAAATCAAATACAACAGAAAGCAAAGAAGAAAAAATTGAAGTAACAGAGCTTGAGATTAATTCAAAAGAATGTAGTGAGCTTCTAGAAGATATAAAACAAAACAAAATGTTAATCTATTATTTTGATAAAAATGAGGACAAAACTTCAAAGAATATAATTAAAAAAAGCGTTAATGGAATAAGTATACTTTATAATGAGAAAGTATATTATATTACTATAAACAATAAAGAAGAACTTGAAAAACTTAAGGATATTTTTGAAGATGAAAATATACAAAAAATAGGCTATAAATTAGGGGAAGATTATGTGCTTTTAAGGGAAAACAATATAACAATGAAAAACATCTTCTTTGATATAGAAATTGCAGCTTATTTGTTAAGCCCAACAACTAATAAATATGAACTAAACAATTTAATAAATCAATATTTAGAATTAGATGTAGAAGAATACTTACAAAAAAATGGAATAGATACTAATTCAAATAAACAAATGAATTTATTTGAAACAAATACTTTGAAAGATGAACAAAAAGCAACTGTTCAAACAAATGCTTTTTACACATATAATATAGGAAAATTACAAGAAATATTGACTAAAGAATTAGAAAAACACAATGAAATAAATTTATTCAAAAATATAGAAATGCCATTAGTAGAAGTATTAGCAAAAATGCAATACAATGGGATGTATTTAGATAAAGAAGAATTAATATCATTTGGAAATGAAATAAAGCAACAATTAGAAAAACTAACAAAGGAAATATATGAACTAGCAGGAGAAGAATTTAATATAAATTCAACAATACAATTAGGAAATATTTTATTTGAAAAGCTTAAATTAACAAGCTCAAAAAAGACTAAAAAAGGCTATTCTACAGATGTAGATGCATTAGAAAAAATAAAAGATGAACATCCTATTGTAAATAAAATATTAGAATATAGAGGCCTTACAAAACTAAATTCTACATATGTAGAAGGAATGCTTCCATATATAAATGAAAATACAAAACGTATACACTCATTCTTCCACCAAACGGTAACAGCAACAGGCAGAATTAGCAGTACAGAACCAAATTTACAAAATATACCTACAAGAATAGAACTTGGAAAAAGATTAAGAAAAGTATTTAAACCAAGAGAAGGTTATGTTTTTATAGATGCAGACTATTCACAAATTGAATTAAGAGTATTAGCTCATATTTCACAAGATGAACATATGTTACAGGCATTCAAAGATGGAGAAGATATACACAAACAAGCAGCATCTAAAGTACTTAATATTCCAATAGAACAGGTTACAAAAGAACAACGTTCAAGTGCAAAAGCAGTTAACTTTGGAATAGTATATGGAATATCAGATTTCGGCCTAGCACAACAACTAGGAATTTCAAGAAAAAAAGCAAAAGAATATATTGAACAATACTTAGAAAAGTATAATGGTATAAATAAATTCATGGAAGAAGTAGTAGAAGAAGCCAAAGAAAAAGGCTATGTAGAGACTCTATTTAATAGAAGAAGATATATACCAGAACTAAAATCTAATAATTATATGGTTCGTGAATTTGGTAAAAGAGCAGCAATGAACACACCAATTCAAGGAACTGCAGCAGATATAATGAAAATAGCTATGGTCAACTTAAATAAAAAACTAGAAGAAGCAAACATAGATACAAATATTATATTGCAAGTACATGATGAATTAATTCTAGAAGCAAAAATAGAATATAAAGAAAAGGCAAAAGAAATACTAAAAGAATGTATGGAAAATGCTGCTAAACTATCTGTACCATTAGTTGTAGAAGTTTCAGAAGCTACTAATTGGTATGATTGTAAATAATTCAAAGGACATTTGGGGACGGGTCACTTTTGTCCTTTGAATAAAAAGTAAGGAGAGAAATAGTTTGACAAATTCAAAGAAAAAATGGTTAATAATATCACTTATTATAATAGTTCTTATTTTCTTTCTTTTTGGAGCTTTAAAAGTGCAAAATATAGTACTAAAGAAAATTTATGTAAAAGATTACGAAGAATATGTATATAAATATTCAGAAGAAAATAATATAGATCCATTTATGACATTTGCAATAATTAAAGTAGAAAGCAAATTTAATAGAAATATAAAATCTTCAAGTGGCGCGTTAGGTTTAATGCAACTTATGGAGTCTACAGCAGTAGAAATGGCAAATCAGTTAGGAGAAGAAGTTGTAGTAAAGGAATCTTTATATAATCCAGAAACAAATATAAAAATAGGAACTACTTATTTTGCAACTCTTTTAAAACACTATGAAGGAAATGAACAACTTGCACTTGCGGCTTATAATGCTGGAATGGGAAATGTGGATAATTGGATTAAAGAAGGAACGCTGGAAAAAGATGGATCAAATATAGAGAATATTCCATATAAAGAAACAAATAATTACGTAAGAAAAATAATAAGAGATTATAAAATTTATAAAAGCATATATGAAAAATAAAAGAAAAGGGGTAATAAGATGTCAATATTAGTAACAGGTGGAGCAGGATATATAGGAAGTCACACAGTAGTAGAACTTTTAAATGAAGGAAAAGAAGTTATAATTATAGATAATTTTTCAAATAGCAAACCAAGTGTATTAGAAGCTATAAAAAAGATTACAAATAAAGATTTTAAATTTTATGAAGTAGATTATTTAGATAGAGAAGCTTTAAAAAAAGTATTTGAAGAAAATAAAGATATAGAAGCTGTAATGAATTTTGCTGGTTATAAAGCAGTAGGTGAATCTGTAAAGAAACCAATAGAATATTATACAAATAATATATCAGGAGCACTTGTATTATTACACACAATGAAGAAATATAACGTAAAGAAATTTGTATTTAGTTCTTCAGCAACAGTTTATGGAGAACCAGAAAAAATACCTCTTACAGAAGATTGTAAAATAGGTGGAACTACAAATCCATATGGGACAACAAAGCTATTTATAGAACAAATATTAAAGGATATATATGCTTCAGACAATTCATGGGACATTGCAATATTAAGATATTTTAATCCGGTAGGAGCACATGAAAGTGGATTAATAGGAGAAGAGCCACAAGGAATACCAAATAATCTAATGCCTTATGTAGTTAGAGTAGCAGCAGGAATATTACCAGAACTATCAGTGTTTGGAAATGATTACAATACGCCAGATGGAACAGGAGTAAGAGATTATATACATGTTGTAGACTTAGCAAAAGGACATATAAAAGCTCTAGAAAAATTAGATAAAGAAAAACAAGGATTATTTATATATAATTTAGGAACAGGAATAGGCTATAGTGTATTAGATATGGTAAAGGCATTTGAAAAATCAACTGGTAAAAATGTAAAATATAAAATAGCTCCAAGAAGAGAAGGAGATATTGCAACATGTTATTCAAGTCCTAAAAAAGCTAAAGAAGAGTTAAATTGGGAAGCAAAAAGAAATTTAGAACAAATGTGTAAAGACTCATGGAACTATATAGAAAAACAAAATACAAATAATTAAAATTATGATAAACACAATAAAAAGTAACCATAATACTTATACAAATAAAATTAGTTTTCATAAAAAATAACCTAAAAAATATTTACAAAAAATACAAGCTCGAAAACCATTGATATTAGGTTATCAACAGAGTTATCCACAATATCCACATATATTATTTTCTGTAATTGTATTACAAAAATAAGTAACATAATGCAAAATAAAGAAACAAAAATGAAATATTTATGTAACATTTATTGTAAAAATAACTATTTTTGTAACATAATTGTAATATAAAAACAAAAATACTAAAAATATGACAAAAAATATATTATGAAATATTGTAACATAGTAATATTTCTGTAACAGATTATGAAACAAAAGGGACGTTTTATAATGTGTCATCTGTCCCTTTTGCTTCATAGAATAAATAAAAATTATAAAAATTATTGACTTTATTAAATCAAATTGTTAAAATAGATAAAGAAAATATTAGTGCGATGAAAAAGAAAAAACATTTTTAATATTTAAAGAGAGTTAACGTTTGGTGAAAGTTAATAATAAAGAAAATGTGGGGAGCTTTGGAGCATATTAAAATAAAGTGGATAAATATAAAATATTTATCAATTAGGGTGGAACCGCGGAAATTAAACTTTCGTCCCTAGCTATTGCAAAAGCTAGGAATGAAAGTTTTTTATATTCTAGGAAAGTTTGATAACTTTCTGTAGAATATAAATATGACAGAAATTAGATTTTGTTATATAAAAAATAAAGGAGGAAAATAAAATGAGTGAATTAACAATGGACAAAATAGTAGCATTATGCAAAAACAGAGGGTTTGTATATCCTGGTTCAGAAATTTATGGAGGTTTAGCAAATTCTTGGGACTATGGTCCACTAGGTGCAGAACTTAAAAAAAATATTAAAGATGCGTGGTGGAAAAAATTTATAATTCAAAATAAACACAATGTAGGAATTGATGCAGCAATTATGATGAATCCACAAGTATGGGTTACAACAGGTCATGTTGGAGGATTTTCAGACCCACTAATAGATTGTAAAGCTTGCAAAACAAGACATAGAGCTGATAAATTAATAGAAGAATGGGGATTTGCACAAGGAAAAGATATCTCTGGACTTGATGGATGGACAAATGAACAATTAGTTGATTATATTAAAGAAAACAATATTCCATGCCCTAATTGTGGAAAACAAGATTTTACAGATATAAGAAAATTCAATTTAATGTTTAAAACATTTATGGGAGTTACTGAAGATGCAAAATCTGAAGTGTATTTGAGACCAGAAACAGCTCAAGGTATGTTCGTAGACTTTAAAAATGTATTAAGAACAACAAGAAGAAGAATGCCAATGGGAATTGGACAAATGGGACGTTCTTTTAGAAACGAAATAACACCAGGAAACTTTATATTCAGAACAAGAGAATTTGAACAAATGGAACTTGAATTTTTCTGCAAACCAGGAACAGATTTAGAATGGTATGAATATTGGAAAAACTTCTGCAAAAACTGGCTTGTAAGCTTAGGGATGAAAGAAGAAAACTTACGTATGAGAGAACACTCTAAAGAAGAATTATCATTCTATAGTAAAGGAACAACTGACATAGAATTCTTATTCCCATTTGGATGGGGAGAATTATGGGGAATAGCAGATAGAACAGATTATGACCTATCAAGACATATGGAAGCTTCTAAAGAAGATTTAACATATTTAGACCCAGAAACAAATGAAAGATATGTACCATATTGCGTAGAACCAGCAGTTGGTGTAGATAGAATATTCTTAGCAATGATGTGTAACGCATATGAAGAGCAAGAAATATCAGAAGGAGATACAAGAACAGTACTTCACTTACATCCAGCGTTAGCACCATATAAAGTTGCAGTACTTCCACTTTCTAAAAAATTAAGTGAAAAAGCAGACGAAGTGTATACAAAACTATCAAAGAAATTTATGTGCGATTATGACGAAGCAGGTTCAATAGGAAAACGTTATAGAAGAGAAGACGAAATAGGAACACCATATTGTGTAACAATAGATTTTGATACTCTAGAAGATGAATCTGTAACAATTCGTGATAGGGACACAATGGAACAAGTAAGAGTAAAAATAGATGAACTACCAACTTGGTTAGAAGGTAAAATGGAGTTTTAAATAATTTTATGAACAAAGGGTAATTTCAATTTGAAATTACCCTTTCGCTTTACTCTCCTAAACTATCAATTAAAAGATTTAAATGATAATTTTGGAGTTTTGACAAAGAATCATTGCTGGTTTTGTAAAATAAAGTAAACAAAAACATTAAAAAAATTCCCAAAAACCCTTTACAATTAAGCAATTTATGTATATAATAAGTTCGTTCTGGGGAAAGTATTCTAGGACAAACAGAAAGTAAAAGTTTTAACAAATTTTATATAGTTAAGACAGTATAGAAAACAAGGAGGTTTTTTTATGAGTCAAAAGTATGTATATCTTTTTAGCGAAGGAAATGCAGACATGCGTGAACTTTTAGGAGGTAAAGGAGCTAACTTAGCTGAAATGACTAATTTAGGTTTACCAGTTCCTCAAGGTTTCACAATCACTACTGAAGCATGTACAAAGTACTATGAAGATGGTAGAGAAATTAATGAAGAAATTCAAAAACAAATCAATGAGTACATTGGTAAAATGGAAGAAATTACAGGAAAGAAATTTGGAGATAAAGAAAATCCATTATTAGTTTCTGTAAGATCAGGTGCTAGAGCATCAATGCCTGGTATGATGGATACAATTTTAAACTTAGGTTTAAACGAAGACGTTGTTAATGTAATAGCAGAAAAATCAAACAATCCACGTTGGGCATGGGATTGCTACCGTAGATTTATTCAAATGTATTCAGATGTTGTTATGGAAGTTGGTAAAAAATACTTTGAACAACTTATTGACGAAATGAAAGCTAAGAAAGGTGTTAAACAAGATATAGAACTTGATGCTAATGATTTAAAAGAATTAGCAAACCAATTCAAAGCAGAATATAAATCAAAAATAGGACAAGATTTCCCAAGTGATCCAAAAGAACAATTAATGGGAGCTGTAAAAGCTGTATTTAGATCATGGGATAACCCACGTGCTAATGTTTATAGAAGAGATAACGATATTCCTTATTCTTGGGGAACAGCTGTTAACGTTCAATCTATGGCATTTGGTAATATGGGAGATGACTGTGGTACTGGTGTTGCATTTACTCGTGACCCAGCTACAGGAGAAAAAGGACTATTTGGAGAATTCTTAACAAATGCACAAGGTGAAGACGTTGTTGCTGGTGTTCGTACACCTATGAAAATTACAGAAATGGCTAACAAATTCCCAGAAGCATTCGAAGAATTCAAAAAAGTATGCCAAACACTTGAAAATCACTATCGTGATATGCAAGATATGGAATTTACTGTTGAACATGGTAAATTATACATGTTACAAACAAGAAATGGTAAAAGAACAGCTCAAGCTGCTTTAAAAATAGCTTGTGATTTAGTTGACGAAGGAATGCGTACAGAACAAGAAGCTGTATTAATGATAGATCCTCGTAACTTAGATACATTATTACACCCACAATTTGATACAAAAGCTTTAAAAGAAGCTCAAGTTGCTGGAAGAGGTTTAGGTGCTTCTCCTGGAGCTGCTTGTGGTAAAATAGTATTCACAGCTGAAGATGCTGAAGTTCAAGGTGTCGGTGGAAAAGGTGAAAAAGTTGTATTAGTAAGACTTGAAACATCACCAGAAGATATTACAGGTATGAAAGCTGCACAAGGTATCTTAACAGTACGTGGTGGTATGACATCACACGCTGCAGTTGTTGCTCGTGGTATGGGTACATGTTGCGTTTCAGGATGTGGAGACATTATAATGGATGAAGAAAATAAACAATTCACATTAGCTGGAAAAACATATCATGAAGGAGATGTAATCTCAATAGATGGAACAACAGGAAATATCTATGACGGAGCAATTCCAACAGTTGATGCAACAATCGCTGGTGAATTTGGTCGTGTTATGGAATGGGCAGACAAATATAGAAAATTAGGTGTTAGAACTAACGCTGATACTCCAAGAGATACTAAAAAAGCTATCGAATTAGGAGCTGAAGGTATTGGATTATGTAGAACAGAGCATATGTTCTTTGAAGAAGAAAGAATCTTTGCTATTAGAAAAATGATATTAGCTGAAACAGTTGAAGAAAGAGAAAAAGCATTAGCTTTATTAATTCCTTTCCAAAAAGGTGACTTCAAAGCTATGTACAAAGAATTAAAAGGATTACCAATGACAGTACGTTATTTAGATCCACCTCTACATGAATTCTTACCAAAAGAAGAAGCTGATATTGCAGCATTAGCTAAAGATATGGGTGTTACTGTAGAACACTTAACTGCTAAATGTGCTGAATTACATGAATTTAACCCAATGATGGGTCACAGAGGATGCCGTTTAGCTGTAACTTATCCAGAAATAGCTAAAATGCAAACTAGAGCATTAATGGAAGCTGCTATTGAAGTAAAAGCAGAAGATGGATACGATATAGTTCCTGAAATAATGATTCCATTAGTTGGAGAAGTAAAAGAATTAAAATTTGTTAAAGATATAGTTGTTGAAACAGCTGAATTAGTTAAGAAAGAAAAAGGTTCTGATATGGAATACCATATTGGTACAATGATTGAAATACCAAGAGCAGCATTAACAGCTGATCAAATTGCTAAAGAAGCTGAATTCTTCTCATTTGGAACAAATGACTTAACACAAATGACATTTGGTTTCTCAAGAGATGATGCTGGTAAATTCTTAGGAGCTTACTATGCAAACAAAATTTATGAACAAGATCCATTTGCAAGACTTGATCAAACAGGTGTTGGACAATTGGTAAAAATGGCTGCTGAAAAAGGAAAATCAGTAAGACCAAATATTAAATTAGGAATTTGTGGAGAACATGGTGGAGATCCATCAAGTGTAGAATTCTGCCATAATGTTGGATTAACATATGTATCATGCTCACCATTTAGAGTTCCAATCGCAAGATTAGCTGCTGCACAAGCTGCAATAAAAAATCCTAATAGATAGGAATTAAATAGAAATAAAAATCGCTTACTTTAAAGTAGGCGATTTTTTTGTTACTTTAAATTTTTAAGACCGTCTCTAAAATTCAATTCTTGACAAAAGAGAGAAATGTTATATAATAAAAAGGCAATAGATAAGGGGAGATAGAAGTGATATTAATAAATGCAGTAAAACATTTTGGAACAATAACAAAACATAAATGGATAGTATTTAAACTATGTTGTAAGGCAGGAGAACCATGGAGAGGATTTATGCATGATTGGTCAAAATATAGTCCAACAGAATTTTGGGAGTCAGCCAAATATTACACAGGTAAATTTAGCCCGATACATGCATGTAGAAAAATAAATGGATATTCAGAAGCATGGCTTCATCATAAAGGTAGAAATAAACATCATCACGAATACTGGTATGACTATGCAACTGAAGAAAAGACTCCGGTAATGCCATATAAATATGCAGTAGAAATGATATGTGATAACCTAGCAGCAGGAAAAGTTTACAATGGAAAGAAATGGACCAATAGTACACAATTAGAATATTGGACAAAAGTAGAAAGTAAAAAGAGAGTAAATCCAAAAATAAATAAATTTGCAAAAACAATATTTAAACAAGTCAGTGAACAAGGAATAAATCCAGTTATAAAAAAGAAAAACTTAAAAAAAGTTTATAATGAAATTATATTTAGCAAGGAAAAGGAAACTGAACAAAAATTGAATTAGAAGAACAAGTAAATATGAAGTAAATATTATTAATATTACTTTATATTTACTTTTTTTCTTTTATGTTAGTTAATATTAATTTAAGAAGATATTAAATACTAAAAATGTAATATAATTGTAATGTAAAAGTAAATAAATAGTAACACACTTTTTAGATGTTTAGTGCTATAATAATAAAGCAATTTAATTAAAAGGGTGAAAAAATGAACGAAGAAAAAGACTCAAAAATTAAGGATGTAGAATTAAATAATGAAGAATCTATAAAAATGGCTAGAAAAGAGGAATTTGATAATATTTTATCTAAAATAAAGAAAATGTCAGATGCAGTAGAATTACATGAAAATGTAAAAAAAGCTGTTTCAGAAGATGAAGTTGATAATAATTACCTAAAATATATTGAAAACTCTTTAGAAGATAAGCTTTTTTGTGATGCAAAATTTGATAAAATAAGATCAAAAATTCTATTAGAAGTAGTATGCCCAGATTTAGTAAAATTTGAAAATTTTGAAGTTGAAAAATTAGAAATTACTACTATTGGTTCTCACCTTGAAGAAATCGATAATTATATAGATAAAATTTGTACATATGATAATAAATTTGTATGTTTATTTGGGATAAACGAAAATAACCCCGAAAAAGTTATAAAATATGAACCAAGAAAATTTAGCAGACAAGATATGGTAGAAGCTATTTGTAGTAAATTAGAAGATGGAAATATAGCTCAAATGGAACAATATGATGAATATTATGTAGTAACAGACAAAACAGGTCTAAAAGTATTTTCAGAAAGAAAAATAGTATCTTTAGTCAAAATAGAAGAGACCGTTTTTGATAAAATTAAAGGAAAATTATCTTCTCTATTTTCAAATATGTTTTCTAAAAAGAAATGTATGCCAAACATAAAATTAGTATATGATACTAATCCAAATAGATTTGAGACTTTTGAACATACAAGCAAAATTGATGCTAAGAGTAGAATGAAAGTACTATTACAAAAAGAAAGAGAGATTACAAGAAATACTAATTCTTAATAAAGGAAAAGCATTGTGAACAATAAATATAAAAAATAAAAATTACTAGTGGTTTGTATATAAAATGAGCTACTAGTAATTTTTATAATTAAAATATTTACTATTTCTCTTAGTTGTTATATAATATATATGTTACTATAAATAGTATTTTGTTTCTAAAAAAGGAGAAGAAAGCATGGAAACGAAAAAAAGAATTAGGACATTAACAACCAGAAATCTCAAAGAATCCATGAAAAAAGGTGGATGTGGCGAATGCCAAACTTCTTGCCAATCTGCATGTAAGACCTCATGTACAGTCGGAAATCAGACATGCGAGCAGGCTAGAAAATAGAAACAAAGAAAAAAGTCGTATAAGTTACGACTTTTTTTGTCTAAGAGTAAAATAAAACTGCAAGAAAATATTCTTGCAGTTTTATTTTATTCTGGAAATTTAATTGAATTACCATGATAATTATAGTTAATAGAGATATTTCCTAAAAAATTAGTATATGCTGTATTTTCAGCATCTTCTGGAAAAATTACAGTTAAATTCCCATTGCCGTCAGTAGAAATAGTGAGCTCTGGATGCTCTTCTACAAATTCAAAAAGTGATGGCGGCTTTATTTTCACAGCCTTTAATTTCATATAGTAAATCCCCCTTTTTTGAATTAATACGATTGTAACAAAGATAATATATCACAATATTAATATAAGAAACAATATTTTGTCGAAAAAAGTAGAAAAAATATTGAATTTTTTTAAATTATTTTATTGTAAATATACTAATAGAAAAAATAATCCATTTTAATCAAAAAAATTTTGACTATGTATTGACAAAACCTAAAAAAATTAGTATAATTTTATGGTACTTGAAAAAGAGAAAACTATGTAAAATAGATACATAAAGATAAATTTGCGAGGGGGGAATAAAAATGGCACAACCAAAAAGAAGATGGTCAAAAGCAAGAACAGGATTAAAAAGATCAACATGGAAATTAGAAAATAAAAATTTAGTAGCATGCCCACATTGCCACGAAATGGTAATGCAACATAGAGTTTGCTCTAATTGCGGATACTATAATGGAAAAGAAATAATAGCAAAAAAAGAAGACTAGAATGTTAAGTAATAAAAATTGCACAGTATTTATACTGTGTTTTTTTATTATTTTACTCAAAGATATTTTCAAGCCAAAAAAGTAATGTTATAATAAATCAAAAATAATAGAAAATATACAGATAGGAGTTACACAAATGATAGATATACTGAATAAAATAATGAAACAAATAAAAGAAAACAAATGGATACACTACATAATAATAATTGCTATAGGTATTGTACTAAGTATACCTTTATCTAAAATACAAATTCGAAATACACATGACGGGGTACTTCATATGTTAAGAATATTGGGAACAAAAGATACACTGGAAATAGGTCAGATTCCTCCTCTTATTAATCAAAATTATTGTAATGGAGCAGGCTATGCAATGAATCTATTTTATCCACCTATAGTAACATATATTCCACTATTAATAAAAATATTCACATCAAGCTATATGATAACATTAAAAATATTTGGTGGCATATGTATAGTACTTTCAGGTATTACAATGTATCAATTTGTTTATAATGTAACTAACAAAAGAATTATAGCTTTATTTTCGGCAATTTTTTATTTAATAGCTCCTTATAAACTAGCAAATGTATATAAAAGGTTTGCTATTGGAGAATTTACAGCATTAGCATTTATGCCAATGGTATTTTTAGGATTATATAATTTATTTAATCAAGATGGAAAAAAACATTACTATATTGTAATTGGTGCAGTAGGGTTAATGCTTTGCCATACAGTCACAACATTATACACAGCAATATTTTGCTTAATATATGTATTGTTTAATATAAAGAAAATAAAAGAAAAAGGAATAATAAAAAAATGTATAATAGATGTAATATTTATTTTACTAATAAGCATTTTATTTTGGTTTCCTTTATTAGAAGCTACGAAAGCTTGTGATTATGCAATTATGGATGATTCAATAATTGCAACAAATGGACAATATGCTTCCAGTCATACTATTTCTTTATCGCAGTTATTTAAAGATAAAGGAGAAGAAAATGGAACTACATTTTTAATTGGAATTCCAACCATTGCATTACTAATATTGACAATATTCGTCTATAAAAAAATAGATAACTCATATAAAGAGATATATCTGATAAATTTAATATTTGCTTTGATATCTATTTTTATGGCAAGTAGATTCTTTCCATGGAAGATTATGCCTGGAATATTATGCAAATTGCAATATCCATGGAGAATGATGGGATTTTTTAACTTCTTTACAAGTTTTATATGTGGAGTAAATTTATATATTATATTAAGACAACTAATAAAAAGAGATAATATTCGTCTAATTGTTTCTATAATTTTTGTTGTATTATCTGTGATTTATAGCAATAAAATTATGTCTAGTTTCTACGCAACAGATACCAATTTAGATAATACTTACGAAACAGCAATATTAAAAAATAAAAAAATATCTCACATGTCAATAAATCGTGATTATATGCCTGTTAGAGCTATAAGTCTACAAAATTCTTATGTAATGCAAAGAAAAGATACTACATATATCCTAGAGGGAAGTGCTAATATTATAAATGAAAATAAGGTAAATCTTACAGACAATATAGAAATTGAGAATATTACAAAGGGTACAACATTAGAATTTCCATATTATTATTATGTAGGTTATAAAGTTACTATTGAAATGTCAGGTGGAAATGTAAAAGATATAAAACCAATAGAATCTAAAAATGGTTATCTTTCATGTGTTATAGATGAAAATATAGATAGGGCTATTATAAAAGTAGAATATGTTGGAACTACAATTACTTATGTTTCATATATTATTTCACTAATAAGTTTAATTGGTTTTATTATATATGTAAGATATGAAGTAAAAAAAGGAGAAGATAATGTCAAAAATTAAAGCTATATTAGAAAAGGAAAACGTAAAATGTATAATATTGTTATTTATAGCTTCATTATTTATTTGCATGCCACTAATAAGTAAAAAAATAGATATAACATATGATGACGGAATACAACATATAGCAAGGCTAATGGGAACATATCAGTCCATTACAGAAGAACAGAGTTTTCCAGTTATAATGTCAAATTTCTGCAATGGATTTGGATATTCGTGGAATCTGTTTTATAGTCCGCTTACAGCATATTTACCATTAATATTTAAAATTTTTGGAGCATCATTTATTGAATGTATAAAAATATTTATGTTTTTATGTATTTTTGCATCTGCTATTGCTATGTACTTTTGCACAAAAGAGATAACAAAAAACAAAAAAATAGCTGTACTTGCAGGAATATTTTATGTTTTTGCCCCATATAGACTAACAGATATGTATTTGCGAAATGCATTAGCAGAGTTAGTTTCATTCACATTCTTACCAATGGTATTTCAGGGATTATATGGAGTATTAAAAAACAAACCAAAAAGAGAATACATATTTATAGCTGGATGTGTTGGATTGATTTTAACGCATACAGTAATTACTTTATATGTTGCAATTATTTGCTTTATCTATTTATTAACTCAAATTAAGAAATTAAAAGAATCTAAAAAAATAGCAATAAAAATTGTAATTTACATTGTAGTTATATTAGCTATAACAAGTTTCTTTTGGATACCACTATTAGAACATAAATTAAATGCAAATTATGAAGTATTTAAACCAGGCAGAATGGAAAGAACGGACGTACTTATAGCATTCAAATTAAATTTCTATGATTTATTTATGACAAAATCAAGTAATATTATGATTTATGAAATAGGACTATTAAGTGTTATAGCCTTAATATTAACACCTTTAGTTATAAAGAAAATAAACAGAAAACTAAAAGGAACAGATTGTTACTACTTCTATTTATTTTCACTAATAACAGGAATAGTATGCTGCATTATGACTTTAAATATATTTCCATTTGAACATTTACCAGCTACATTAAAAATGTTACAATTTTCATTTAGATTATTAGAGTTTTCTTCATTTTTCTTTGCTTTTGTAGTTGCAATTAACATAAAAATACTAGTAAAGAATTTAAATTATAAAGATATTTTTGTAGTAACAGGTGTATTAATGTTAACTACACTAACATTTATTTCACATTTACATTTTAAAGAAGAAGATATAGATGAAAGCAAGTTATGGCCAGCAGTAGCAGTTACGGAAAACACTGGCAGAGTCCATGCTGGTTGTGCAAGTTTTGAATATTTGCCATGCAAAGCCTTTGAAAATAGAAAATATATAGAACAAAGATCAGATGATGTAATTGTACTTAATGGAACAGCTGACATAGAAAACAAACAAAAAAATGGAACTAAATTAACTTGCAATATTAGCAATGCAACAGAAGAAACTGAAATAGAACTTCCTTATATTTATTATTTAGGATATAATGTTAAACTAGAAAATAATGGCAAAAAGAAAACTATAAAAACATTTGAAACTGAAAATGGTTTTGTTGGAATTAAAGTCTCAAATATTGAAAAAGGAACATTGAAAGTTAAATACACTGGAACACCAATAATGCATATTTCTAGATTTGTTTCTATAATCGGAGTAGGGCTAGTTATATGTAAGATAACTATTGTAGATAGGAAAGTATTGCATAAAGTTACATAATGTGGTATAATTTTATTAGTTACTTTTAATATTTTAACACTATAAAAGCATCTTAAGGAGGAAAACAATATGAACACTATATTAACAACAGTTACATCACGGTACAATTTACCATCATGCTGGTTATACAATAATAATAGATATTGTATAGAAGGTCCAATTAAGCTTAAGTATAATATATGGCTTAGAAAATTGCCTTGTGTAGAAACTGAGCATGAAGGTATTTTACAAGAACTGGGTATTAGTTACAAAAAAGTAACAACTCAGTATTTAGAATATTGGGATAAAGACTTCTACGAAACTGAAGAAATTTGCTTACCTTTGTATGCTAAAGTAGTAAACGCATACAAATATACAGGCAAAAACTATACAGGGAATATTCTAACGTTAGATACTGTTGAAAGAGCTTCTGAGCTTGAAGAGATTGTTCAACAAAAAATTAAGGAACAAGAAAATAAAAGACTGGAAAAAATGAGGCAAGACAGATGGTATGAATATGCTGAGAAAGTGTTAGAAGCTAACATTTATGCAGTTACTTGGCCCAATGGAAAAGACTTTCCATATCAGGCAGCAAGCATGACAAATGAGGATTTGGAATTAAGAAAAGCAGATAATCGTTTTAAGGTCTTAGTTACAAGAGATTCAAGAGACAGGAAAGTTAGCTGTTATGGAGTCTTTGATATGGGCAAAATTGCTCATGGCGGATATCTAACATTATTTGTACCGGAAAATATTGCAGGATATATTGTAGGCAAAGGCGGATGCAACAAAAAACGATGGGAGAAAGAATTAGGTGTTAAAAAAATTAGTGTTGTTGGTGTATAACAACAACTAAAATAGTAAAAATTGTTTTACATTATAAGCTCATCTTATTAAACAAAAAGTTTAGTAAGATGAGTTTGTTTTTTTGTTAATGTGTGAAGTGAAAATTAGATACAATTCTATAAATATATTTATGATTAAATGCAATTTAAAAGTTTTAAACCAACCATTCAATAAAATAAAAAATTCGTTGACTAAATAATAAAAATGATATAAAATATGTAATGTAAAAAATACAGAAAAATAAAGGTTTATAGGTAAAACCTTATTAAAAACCTAAATATATTATATAAGGATATTAAAAATGAGTAAACCAACAGTAGCAATAGTAGGAAGACCAAATGTAGGAAAGTCTACATTTTTTAATTATATAGTAGGAAAAAGAATATCAATAGTACAAGATGAGCCGGGTGTTACCAGAGACAGAGTTTATGCAGATGCAACTTGGAAAGGTAAAACTTTTACATTAATAGATACAGGGGGAATAGAGCCAGAATCTGAAGATATTATTGTTTCGCAAATGCGTGATCAAGCTAATATAGCAATAGATATTGCAGATGTAATAATATTTTTAACAGATATAAAACAAGGTGTTACAGCAGCAGATAAAGAAATAAGCTTAATGCTTAAAAAATCTAAGAAACCTGTTGTTTTAGTTTGCAATAAAGCGGATAATTACGGAAAAACTTCTGACGATATATATGAATTTTATAATTTAGGTTTAGGAGACCCACATCCTGTTTCTTCAGTTAATGCAATAGGAATTGGAGATGTATTAGATGCAATTTATGAGGAATTTCCTGAAACAGAAAAAGAAGATGATGACGAAACTATAAAAGTTGCAATTATAGGAAAACCAAATGTAGGCAAATCTTCTTTAGTAAATCAAATATTAGGTGAAAATAGAGTAATAGTAAGTGATATAGCAGGAACCACTAGAGATGCAATAGACTCAAACTTTGAAAATGAGTTTGGTAAATATGTATTTATAGATACTGCAGGAATTAGAAGAAAATCTAAAGTAGATGAACAGATTGAAAAATATAGTGTTATGAGAAGTCTTCTAGCAGTAGAACGTGCAGATGTATGCCTACTTATGATAGATGCAAACGAAGGAGTAACAGAACAAGACAAGAAAATAGCAGGAGAAGCTCATGAAGCAGGAAAAGCAAGCATTATTGTTATAAATAAATGGGATGCATACGAAAAAGATGAACATAGTATGGAAAAATACAAAAAACAAGTATATAGTGAGCTTGCATATTTATCTTATGCACCGATAATATTCATATCAGCAAAAACAGGTCAAAGAGTTAATAAATTGTTTGAATTAATAAATCAAGTAGCTAATCAAAATGCATTACGTGTTTCAACTGCAGTATTAAATCAAGTATTAAATGAAGCAATAGCAATAGTGCAGCCACCAACAGATAAAGGAAAAAGATTAAAAATTTATTATATGACTCAAGCAACTACAAAACCACCAACATTTGTTGTATTTGTAAATGATAAAAAATTATTCCATTTTTCTTATGAAAGATATTTAGTAAATCAAATAAGAAAAGAATTTACTTTAACAGGAACACCAGTTAGAATAATGGTAAGAGAAAAGAAAGATAAAGATGTCTAAACTAAAAGGACATTTGGGGACGGGTCACTTTTGTCCTTTACATAAAATTACTAAAAGGTTGAAAACTTGAAATTTTAATTTAGCATAAAAATTAAATTTAAAGGAGAAAAAATTATGTTAGTTTATATTATTGTAGCAGTTATTGCATATTTATTAGGAAGTATTAGTTTTTCAGTAATAATTAGTAAAAAAATGGCAGGATTTGATGTAAGAGAAAAAGGCAGTGGAAACGCAGGTACAACTAATGTTTTAAGAAGTGTTGGAAAAAAAGCAGCTGTAATAACTCTTATATTTGATGTATTAAAAGGAGTACTAGCAGTATTAGTAGCTTATATAGCTGGAAATATAGTAAAAGAAGGTGTAGATAAAGCTCTATTAATTCAAATAGCAGGTTTGTTAGTTATAGTAGGTCATACATTTCCAATTTTCTTTGGTTTCAAAGGAGGAAAAGGAATTGCAACAGCATTAGGAGTATTATTAATTACAAACTGGAATATTGGACTAATTTGTTTAGTATTTGCGTTAGTACTAATGGCACTTACAAAAATGGTATCTTTAGGTTCAATATCAGCTGCAATACTATTCCCAGTACTAATTTTATTTATGCCACATACAGCATATTTGGTAGATGGAAATTATATTATATATAGTATATTAATTGCAGTTTTAGTTGTATTTAATCATAGAGCAAATGTAAAAAGATTATTAAACGGAACAGAAAACAAATTAGATTTTAAAAAATTCAAATAAATTACCAAAAGGGACGTTTCCTTTTGGTTAATCTGTCCCTTTTGGTAATTCTAACTTTTATAAGGAGAAAAAATAAAATGAAAAATATAGCAATAATAGGTAGTGGAAGCTGGGGTGTAGCGCTAGGTATACATTTAGCAAAACTAGGAAATAAAGTAAAAATCTGGTCTTTTATGCAAGAAGAAGCAGATTTAATAAACAACGAAAGAAAGTGCAAATTTTTACCAGAGGTAACATTACCAGAAGGAATATATTGTACAACTTCATATGAAGAGGCAATAAAAGAAAGTGAAATAATATTACATGTAACACCATCAAAATTTACTAGAAATACAGTAAAAGAATACAAAAAATATGTAACAAATCAAACTATTGTAATATGTACAAAAGGCTTTGAAAAAGAAACATTATCATCATTAGATGAAGTATTTAAACAAGAAATACCAAATTTAAAACTTGCTGTTTTATCAGGACCAAGCCATGCAGAAGAAGTTTCTAAAGCAGTACCAACAGCAATGGTAATAGCATCTGAAAATGAAGAAATAGCAAATGAATTAAGAGATATATTCATGAACGAAAACTTAAGAGTATACACATCAAAAGATGTTAAAGGAGTAGAATTAGGGGGAGCATTAAAAAATATAATTGCATTTTGTGCAGGAGTTGCAGCAGGAATAGGACTTGGAGACAATTCATTTGCAGCACTAATAACAAGAGGACTATGCGAAATTTCGAGACTAGGAGTAGCGTTAGGAGGAAAATACGAAACATTTTATGGACTAACAGGACTTGGAGACTTAATAGTTACATGCTTAAGTGAACATAGTAGAAATAGAACAGCTGGAAAGCTTATGGGACAAGGAAAAACATTAGAAGAAGCAAGAAATCAAATAGGAATGGTAATAGAAGGCGTAGACAATATAGAAGTTGCATATGAACTTGCACAAAAATATGATGTAGATATGCCAATAGTGAATGCAGTATATGATATGTTATATAACAATTTATCACCAAAAGAAGGAGTAATAAGACTAATGACACGTGACAAAAAAGCAGAATAATCACAATTGGGACAGTCCTTAATTGTGAAATTTGGACAATCTGCGACAGATTTAAGGAGAAACAAAAATTATGAAATTAGTTATTCAAAGAGTAAAGCATGCTAAGGTAGAAGTTGAAAACAAAATAGTAGGAAAAATAGGGCAAGGTTTTCTTGTCCTTCTTGGTGTAGGTCCAGATGATACAAAAGAAACAGCAGATTATTTAGTACAAAAGCTTATAAAACTACGTGTGTTTGAAGATGAAAATGGTAAAATGAATCTTGCCTTAAAAGATATAAATGGGGAATTATTAATAGTTTCTCAATTTACATTATATGCAGATTGTTCAGGTGGTAACAGACCAAGTTTTACATTAGCAGCTAAACCAGATATAGCAAATGAGTTATATGAATATTTTATAAGTAAGTGCAACAAAGAAAATGTAAAAGTAGAACATGGAATTTTGGGGGCAGACATGAAGGTGGAACTTTTAAATGATGGTCCAGTAACAATAATTTTAGAAAAATAGAAAAAAATAATTAACCTGTTTTTTTGCTCCGTCCCTAAAAACAGGTTATATTTTTAATATGGGAACCTTTCATATAAATATCGAATTAATTCATCAACATTATTTTCGCTAACATTAATTAGAACATCTTTATCTAAACTTACCCACATATTAATTTTAAAATCATCTTTATTATCCATAAAAACTCCTATAATATCAGCCATTTCAATAGGATTTTTATATAATTTTTCCCATTCTAATAAAGAAGATTTTTCTTCATCAATATTTATATTTGTTTTATTATAAAATCTATTTAAAAATTTGTAAATTTCACCTTTTTCATTACTAAATAACTTTACAATTGTACCCATCAAAAAATCTCCTTTTATAAATATTATAGAAAAAAATTTTTTATATATACTAGGAATAAATTTCAATTTTTTAGAAAAACTACAATTGAGGTGCAATATGAATAAAAAAATTTTTTTGATAATTTTTAGTATAGCAATAGTAATAATTTTTGTGGCTTATATAGTTACTTCTACAAATAATTATATAAAAAGCAATAGTAAGAAGATAAATGAAAAAACAGAAGAAGAAATAAAACAATTAGAAGAAAAACTAGTAGGAATGATAAATAGTTTAAATAATATATCTTTTACAAATACAGTATTAAAGCAAACTAGTGAAAAAAGTTCGAGCACAAATTCTAACAACAATTCATTTAATAATTCTTCAGATAACTCATCAAAAGATTCAAATAATGAACAAAATAGTCAGTCTTCAGGAAATTCTGATAATGATTCAAATAGTATTAGTTCGAAAACAGAAGAACAGGTAAAATATGAAATACAAAAGAATGATATATTGTTAATAGATTTGTCTAATATAGACTGGGAATATATAAAAGCAAATACAGAAAGTATATATAATTTGTGGGCTAACTTAATAGTAGACTTACATGAATTAAATGTAAATAATCAGGATATTTTAAATTTTAGTAATACATTGGATCAGGTAACATTAAGTGTAAAACAAGAAAACAAGTATTCTTCAGTTACAAATTTAGTTAGCCTTTATTCGTATTTACCAACATATGTAAATCAATTTTCAAATAATGAAAACGAGAAAAATCTTTTTTTAACAAAAAATTGTGTATTAAATACGTATGCATTAATTGAACAACAGAATTGGGATGAAATGAAGAAACAAACAGCAAGTGCCATAGAATATTTTTCAAATATTATGAACAATATAGAAAATAATGAAAGACAAAACAAAAATAAAATTACAAAAATCTATGTTCTTTTAAATGAATTATATTCTAGCATAGACTTAAAAGATAAAGAACTGTATTATATAAAATATAGAAATGTTATGGAAGAACTGATAAATTTCTAATTTGACTTTTATTAAAAAATATATTAAAATAAGAATTGTGAGTAAATTGAATAGTTGCGTATAGCAAGGTCGAAAGACAGCGTACGAGGAAAGTCCGGGCTCCATAGAGCAAAGATGCAAGATAACGTCTTGTGAGGGTAACCTTAAGGAAAGTGCAACAGAAAATAACCGCTTCGACGAAGTAAGGGTGAAAAGGCGAGGTAAGAGCTCACCGCTTCTATGGTGACATAGAAGGCCAATGTAAACCCCATCTGGAGCAACACCGGGACAAGAAGGCTAAGACTGCTCGTCATCTTCTTAATCTGGTGGCTTTGAGCTACATAGTGATATGTAGAGTAGATAAATGACTATTCACGACAGAACCCGGCTTATAGATTTACTTATAATATATGAAAAACACTTGGTTTTAAGTCAAGTGTTTTTTCTATAAAGACATTAAATCATCTGGAATATTCGCAATATAAGTTACCTCTTTATTTGTAATTGGATGAACAAAACTTATTTTGTATGAGTGCAAAGCTTGTCTTTTCATAAAATCAGTATTCCCACCATATAAATCATCACCTAAAAGAGGATGACCTATATGTGCCATATGAACTCTAATTTGATGAGTTCTACCAGTTTCTAAAGTACATTTAACAATAGAAATAGGTAAGCTTTCTAAATTCTTTTCTTCTAAAACCTCATAATGAGTAATAGACTCTTGTCCATTATTTGCAACACATCTTTCAATAATACTATTTTCTTTCCTAGCAATAGGGGCATTTATAGTTCCGCTTCTTACAAGAAAAATGACCTTCAACAATGGCAATATATTCTTTTTTAAAAGAAGCATCTTTCATTTGTTTAATTAAGCATTCTTGTATATATTCATTTTTAGCAAAAATAACTAAGCCAGAAGTATCTTTATCAATTCTATTAACAGGTCTAATTTTCTTTTGCAATCCAATTTCATCAAAATAATAGCAAACACCATTAGATAAACTATCCTCATAATGAAGAATAGAAGGGTGAACAGGAATTCCATAAGGTTTATTTATAACTATGTAAGCTTCATCTTCATACACAATATCTAAAGGCATTTTAGTTTTAACAATATTTGAATTATCTTCTTTGTATGAAAAAGAAACTGAAACTTTATCATTTTCAGTTAATTTATGTGAGACATTTGTAACACTATTATTTAAAAAAATACAATCTTCTCTTTTTAATGTTACAAGAAGTCTATGAGAAATATTAAATTTAGTAAGTAAAATATCTTTTACACATTTATTTGTATCATTTGAAGTTACAATATATTCTAAATTCATAATTTACCTCTCATTTTTTAAAATACACCTTCGATGTAACTTTAATAAATCACTTTTCCGTCTTTTTCATATTTTTCAAAAGTAGATATGCATTCATCTCTATCAATCTGTTTTAAAGTTATTAAATCGTCTTTGTTTCCTTTAAGGTATTCGTATATCAAATCATCACGAAAACCGATTTTTGCGGCATCCTCACGCGTACATGCATAGTATATTTCTTTTATATTAGCCCATATAATTGCAGATAAACACATAGGGCATGGTTCACATGATGTATATAATATATAATTTGACAAATCATAAGTATGTAGTTTTTCACAAGCGTTACGAATAGCCATTACTTCAGCATGAGCTGTTGGATCATTGTTTTTTAATACTTGATTATGACCAGTCGCAATAATATTTCCTTCCTTATCTGTAATTACAGCTCCAAATGGACCACCATCATTTTTACCGCTTCCATTTTCAGCTTCACTTTTAGCAATTTCCATATATTTATTCATTATAGTTAACCTCCTTAATTAAAGTACATTAATTCTAACATAAAAAAAATAAAATTTCTACTATTGTATACTTTAAAATTGTATATTATAATTCTAATAAAAGAAAGGAAAATGTTTTAAGAAAAATGAATATAATAAAACCAATTATTATTAATGTTGAACGAATACAAAAAGAAGATTTAGAGCTTTTATTAGAGGATAAAGATGAAATATATATACGAGAAAAAGAAATTATAAATTATCAAGATAAAATAGATTGTTATAAAGCAGAAATATCTAAGTGCAAAATTTTAAATTGCAGATGTATAAATAGTAATTTTGAAAAGGCTTCTTTTTCAGATGTGATCTTTGAAAATTGTGATTTTTCTAATACTAATTTTATAGAAAGTTCATTTGTAAGAACTGCATTTATAAATTGTAAATTAGTAGGATGTAATTTTACAAATGCAATGTTTTATAATACTTATATAAAAGAAGCAAATGCAGGATATACCAATTTTAATACATCAAGTTTTAAAGAAGTAAATTTTGATACTGCAAATTTGGAATGTGCAAACTTAGAAGATGTAAAACTGTATAATGTAAAGTTTGAAAATTGTAATCTCTTTTCATCTAATTTTTTCAATACAAAATTACAAGGAATCGATTTTACAAGTTCAAATATAGAAGGAATAATAGTAGATATGCAAAATATAAAAGGAGCAATTGTAAACCAAATGCAAGCTATAGATTTATCAAAATTGCTTGGAATTATAATTAAATAATATGGAGGTTAAATATGATAGAAGAATTTAAATTTAAATCTAGTACAGGAAAAGAAATTTATGCCAAGAAGTGGTATGATGAGAATCTTAAAAAATATAAAGGTGTCGTTCAATTAGTACATGGAATGGAAGAATTTATAGGAAGATATGATGAATTTGCATTATTTTTAGCGTCAAAAGGATATATGGTAGTTGGGCATGATCATATAGGACATGGAAATAGCGTTAAAGATGATAGTGAACTTGGAAATTTTGGATGCAAAGACGCATGGTTTAGATTAGCTGAAGATATCCATATTTTACAAAATAAGGTAGCTAAAGAATATCCTAATATTCCATATATAGTAATGGGACATAGTATGGGTTCTTTACTAACTAGAACATATTTAACAATATATAATGACAATTTATCAGGTGCTATTATAACTGGTACTAGTGGTCAAAAATATGGCTTACATTTAGGAATTTTACTTGCTTCTATTATAAAGATGTTTAAAGGCGGTGATTATAAGAGCAAGCTTTTAGAAAGATTAGTCACAGGGTCTTTTAATAACAATTTTAAACCTACAAGAACTGAAGCAGATTGGACTACAAGTGATGAAACTAAAGTAGATGAGTACATGAAGGTCGCAAAGCCAAATAGAAAGTTTACAGTAGATAGTTATATAGCTTTATTTAAAGGAAGCATATATCTAAACAGAAAAGATAAAATTAAAAATACTCCTAATGTTCCAATATTAATATTTTCTGGTGATAAAGATCCTGTTGGTGCAAACGGCAAAGGAGTAAAAAGAGTTTATAATATGCTTAAAGAAGCGGGAGTAGAGAGTATTACTTTTAAACTATTTGAAAACGGAAGACACGAAATGCTTAATGAAGTTAATAGAGAAGAAGTATTTGGCTTTGTGTTAGAGTGGATAGAAAATATATAGTAATTATCCTACAAAAATATATACATGTATTTATAAACTTTGGACTTATATTAATATCTAATAAATATTATAAAAAAGAAGAAAAGATAATAAGAATATTAAACTTGTTACTTGTATTGTTTACTATTATAATAGCAGTATCAGCAATATATAGAATGTATATGTATGAAACAGAATTTGGATTAACATATTTAAGGACTTTTGTTTATATAGTATTAATTACAGAAATAATTGCATTGGTTCCAATAATAGCATATATATTTAATAAAAAAATTGATTTTATAAAATGGTGTTTAATAGTAGGAATTTCTATTTATTGTATAGCTAATTATATAAATATAGAAAAGGTTATTGTAAGTAAAAATATTAGTAGAAATAATATACGTCCAATAGATTACAAATATATATCTAACATTGTTAGTGAAGATAGCTACGAAATTTTAGAAGAGAGGTTAAGAAAAGAAGAAATAACTGGAGAAGAAAAAGTAGACATTTTAAATATTTTATTAAATATAGCAAGTAATACTAAAGACTTAAGCTGGCAAGAATTTAATATTTCGAAATATGAATTACAAAAAAGAAAAGTTAACATACAAGAATTGAATAAAGAAATAGAAGAAAATAAAAAATATTACAATTCTACAAGTGAAGACAATATAGATACTTGGAAATCTAATTATGAAACAATATATGAATCTGAACAATTAAAAAAATATGAAAAAGATTTTAACACATCAGAAATAAATGGATTTATAATATCAACTAATACATATACAAAGCCAAGTGAAATAGATTTAGAACAAGTATTTTACAATGGTGCAGGGTTTAACAATGAAGTGTCCAAAGAGGAACTAGAAGAATATAAAAAAATTAGAGATTATTATGAAACTGATATAGTTAAAATTACAACAAAACAGGCAGAAAAAGTGTATTATGATAATACAGGAGAAAAATTAGAAAATTTAAAAGAAAGACTAAAAAATTGGACATATATAGAAAAATATGATGCTTATTATAAAGAAAATTCAGATATAAACTTTGAAGAAGTACATTGTAAAAAAGGAATAATGGATAAACAAAATAAGATATTAAAAATACAATTAAACAATAATAGAATAATTTCTATAAAAATGGATTATGACCAGGGAACACATTATATTATTTCAAATACAAATAATGAGAATTTAGTATCAGAAAATAAAGGCATAGAAGCGGCTTCGAACATCTTATATGAAAAGAAAATAGATAAAAATACTATTATTAGAGTGAAAAATTTAGGAGAAATACTAGCACAAAGATCAGTAATAGATATAGAAAAATCAACAGATGGAGGAAAAACATATATAAGTCAAACAAAAGAAGGTATTACAATACATAATGGAGCGGAATTTATGTTTATAAATGAAAAGATAGGATTTATTAATGACCCTGGGCTTGCAGGAACAGGAGGAGAAAACAAAGGATTTTTAGTTACTACAGATGGAGGAAAAACATTTAAAGATGCTGATATTATACATCCAGATAATATAGAAGAAAAAAATTTACTTGTAAAAGGAGTTCCGTATATTGAGGATGAAAAGTTAAAAGTAGTAATATATACTTTAAATCATAGTAAAATCCCTGAAAGAACGTATTATGAATTTACTTCAAATGATAATTGGATTACTTGGGAGTTTTATAAAAAGAAAGAAAATATAGAAAGAAAACTTTAGGAATATCCTTGCCAAAGTAGGAACTTAAAAAAGAAATGTATGGTAATCTTTAAGGTTACCATATTTTTTTCTATTTAATTAGCGTAATTGCAACAAAGCACATTTCCTAGAACAAATCATATTATAATACAAGGGGGAGAGTGATACAAGTGGCTTATTCAGATAGAGAGTTATTAGCAAGAATAGTGCAGTGCGAAGCGGGAGGAGAAGGAGACAATGGAATGAGAGCAGTTGCATCTGTTGTAATGAATAGAGTAAATGTACCATATGGCGAATATGCGAGAATATCACAAGGTGGAAGTATTAGAAATATAATCTTTCAGCAAGGTCAGTTTGATTGTGTAAGAGAACAATTATATAATATTTACAATCCTCAAAATATATATAATATGAATCCAACAGACATACACTACAATATTGCAGATTGGGCAATTGCCGGAAATAGACTAAATGATATAGGAGAATGTTTGTGGTACTTAAACCCATTTAAGCCAATTTGCGATTCTACATTTCCTCGTAATGGCTCAGGCACATTTCATACAAGACTTGGTGATCACTGCTTTTATAGACCAACGTCTAGTTACGCAAATACTTAAATGAAAGGAATGAATTTTTTATGCAAGAAACTTCGAATAATGAAAATAGACAAATGGAGGGTGGAGTTCAAATAAACTCAAATAGCCCAGAAGTACTAACAAATAACATATATACACCAGCGTTTTTAAGAGAACAGATAGGAAAATTAATGAGAGTAGAATTTTTAATTGGAACTAACAATTTGGTAGATAGAATAGGAATTTTAGAAGATGTAGGAGCAAGTTATATTCTTCTTCGTTCTTTTGAAAATGATAGTTTAGTATATTGTGATTTGTATTCTATTAAATTTATTACAATTTCAACAACAGGAACATATGCTATGAATAATAGATATTGGTAAAAATAAAATTATATTATATTTATATTAACACCTTTAATCTTAAATATTATTGGTGTTATTTTATTGTAAAAATTTATATCTAACAATATAGAAATTTATGAAAATGACTTGTACTTTTTCCTTTTTCCTTATATAATATTAAAGTATTAAACTAAAAGGAGGAAACAAGTAAAATGTCTTTTATAAACGATATAAAACAAAGAGCAAAACAAGATATAAAAACAATTATAATACCAGAAAGTAATGATTTACGTGTTATAAAAGCAACTGAACAAGTCTTAAAAGAAGGATATAGTGATATTATATTAATAGGAAACAAAGAAGAAATAAAAAAATTATCACAAGAAAATAATATAGACATATCAAAAGCAAAAATTGTAGATCCTTTAAAGTCAGACAAATTCAGTGAATACGCAGAAAAATTTTATGAATTAAGAAAAGCAAAAGGTATGACATTAGACAAAGCAAAAGAAATAATGAAAGACAATGTATATTTTGGAATGATGATGGTAAAACAAGGTGATGGAGATGGATTAGTATCAGGTGCTTGTCATTCTACAGCAGACACTTTAAGACCAGCACTTCAAATATTAAAAACAGCACCAGGAACAAAACTTGTATCAGCATTTTTCTTAATGGTAGTTCCAAATTGTGAATATGGTGAAAATGGAGCATTTGTTTTTGGAGATTGTGGTTTAAATGAATATCCAGATCCAGAAGCATTATCAGAAATAGCAATTTCATCATCTAAAAGTTTTAAACAATTAGTTGGAAAAGAGCCAAAGGTTGCAATGCTTTCATATTCAAGTTATGGAAGTGCACATTCACCACTTACAGATAAAGTAGTAGAAGCAACTAAATTATTAAAAGAAAAAATGCCAGAGTTAATTGCAGACGGTGAGCTTCAATTGGATGCAGCAATTATACCAGAAATTGCAGCTTCAAAAGCACCAGGAAGTCCGCTAAAAGGTGAAGCAAATACTTTAATATTCCCAGATTTAGATGCTGGAAATATAGGATATAAATTAGTTCAAAGGTTTGCAAAAGCAGAAGCATATGGCCCACTTTGCCAAGGTATTGCAAGACCTGTAAATGATTTATCAAGAGGATGTAGTGCAGAAGATATAGCTGGAGTTGTTGCAATTACAGCTGTTCAAGCACAAAGTATGTAATATAAATATTGAAGGAAAATTGTATGATTGATTTTATTAAAGCACAGGAAAGTTTCAAAGAATATTTAAAAGACTATGATTTAGAAAATGGAAGCATTAAACTAAAGGTAAAACATACATATGAAGTTGTTAAAAAAAGTGAATATATAGCAATAGGCCTGGGGCTAGATAAAGAAAATATCGAACTGGCAAAGATAATAGCATTATTGCATGATATAGGAAGATTTGAACAAATAAAAGAGTTTAATGAATTTAGTGATAAAAATATAGAACATGCCGAATTTGGAGTAAAAGTGCTATTTGGAGAAAAATTCTTAATATCCAAATTTGTAGAAAACAGAAAATATGATAATATAATTAATAAATCAATATATAATCATAACAAATTTAAAGTAGAAGAGGGATTAAGTGATATCGAATTGATGCATTGTAATATAATAAGAGATGCAGATAAAATTGATAATTTTAGAGTTAAGCAAGAAGATAAATTTGAAGATATGTTCCCTAAAATATATAATAAAGATACTATAAATTATGAGACAATTAGTCAAAAAGTATATGAAGATTTTATGCAGAAAAAATGTATAAAATTGGAAGATAGAAAAACAATAATTGATTATTGGATTTGTGTAATTGCTTTTATATTTGATTTAAACTTTGATATATCTTTAAAATATGTATATGAACATAATTACATAGATATTCTAATAGATAGAATTGAATACCAGAATAATGATACAAAGCAAAAAATGGAAGATATAAGAAAATGCGCAAAAACATATATAAGAAATAAAATTAAGGAGGAAATAAAATGAAAATTTTAGTATTAAATAGTGGTAGTTCATCACTAAAATATCAATTAATAGATATGGAAAATGAACAAGTATTAGCAAAAGGAAACTATGAAAGAATTGGAATGGAAGGTTCTTTTGTAACTCACAAAGTAGGTGGAGAAAAATATAAATACGAAAGAGATGCAAAAAATCATGAAGAAGCTATTTCTTTTGTACTTTCACAATTTACAGATAGTGAACATGGAGTAATTTCATCATTAGACGAAATTTCAGCAGTAGGACACAGAGTTGTTCATGGAGGAGAAAAATTCAACAAATCAGTTGTAATTACAGACGAAGTAATAGATACAATTAGAGAATGTATTCCTTTAGCACCATTACATAATCCAGCAGCTTTAATAGGAATTGAAGCTTGTATGAAAGTTATGCCAGGTAAGAAAAATGTAGCAGTATTTGATACAGCATTCCATCAAACAATACCAGAAGAAAGATATATTTACCCACTACCATATAAATATTATGAAAAATATGGTGTAAGAAAATATGGATTCCACGGAACAAGCCACAGATATGTATCTGCAAGAGTTGCCGAACTAGTAGGAAAACCAGTTACAGAATTAAAAACAATAGTATGTCATTTAGGACAAGGAGCAAGTCTATGCGCAGTATTAAATGGTAAATCTGTAGATACATCAATGGGATTCACACCACTTGCAGGTATTGCAATGGGAACACGTTCTGGAGATTTAGATCCATCAATAGTTACTTTCTTAATGAAAAAAGAAGGATTAACACCTGATGAAGTAGAAAAAATATTAAATAAAGAATCTGGATTAATAGGAATGAGCGAATACTCAGCAGACAATAGAGATTTACTAGCTTCTATAGATGCAAATGATGAACACGCTGAAAAGAGCAAATTAGCAATGGAAGCTTATGCTTATATTATAGCTCAATATATTGCCAAATATGCAGTTGCACTAAATGGTGTAGATGTAATAGCATTTGCTGGTGGTGTTGGAGAAAGAGGACCAGATGAAAGAAAAATGATTTGTAAACAATTAAAATGGATGGGAGTAGAATTAGACTTAGAAGCAAATAATGTAAAAGCAGAAGAAAGAGAAATTTCTACAAAAGATTCTAAAGTAAAAGTTTGGATAGTTCCAACTGAAGAAGAATTAATGATAGCAAGAGATACAGCTAATTTAGTAAAATAAGGAAAATAATTTATATTGAAATTATAAAGGGGCGTACAAAATACGCCTTTTTCTATTGCATTTTACATAAAAGTAATATATAATATAGCATATTGTAACTCGTTAATATTCTATAAAACAAATGTATATAGGAGGGCAAAACTATGATAGAAGTAGTAGAAAAAAGAAAAGAGGAATCTAAATCTTCGATTACTGAGGAGAATCTGCAAAAAGCAATGGAATTAGTTCGGCAAAATCCGGAAAAGATTAAAGCAATTAGTGTAACTGATTTGCTTAAACAACAAAGAGATTTATATTTTAAAGAGGAAAGAAAAGAAGATTCATTCTTATTTGAACTTCTTGTGCTTTTAGGAGCGGAAATTGATGATAATACATTTTACTATGCTTTAGATTTAGGCATGCTTGGTTTAGTAAAATTATTAGTTGAACAATATGGGTTTGATGTTAATAGCGGGAAAAATTATAGACCAATAATAGTAGCCGTTTGGGCATCTAGTGCAACTTGCACTGAAAATGAAAGAGCCGAAGTAGTAAAATTCTTAATCAGTAAAGGAGCAAATATTCACGTAAATGATAATCAGGCTTTGGAAATTGCAGCTAATAAGAAAATGTACAAAGTTTTGAGAGTTTTGCTTGAAGCAGATGAATCAATTTAAGTCAAAAAATAAAAGATGAGAAATTTCTCATCTTTTATTTTTTACCTTAAAATCTATTGTGCTTTTTTATTTTTATAGGTATAATAACAAAAGAATTAAAGTAAAATTAGTTTAAAAAAGAAAACTATGTAAATTTTTAAACAAATAAGAAAGGAATTGAATTTAATGAAAGTTTTAGTTATCAATTGTGGAAGTTCATCTTTAAAATATCAATTAATAGATATGGAAAATGAACAAGTATTAGCAAAAGGAAATTATGAAAGAATAGGTCAAGGAAATAGCTTTGTAACACATAAAGTAGCAGGAGAAAAATACCTAATAGAACATCCTGTATCATCACACAAAGAAGCTTTTGAAATTATGCTTGAACAATTACAACATAAAGATTACGGAGTAATAAAAGATCTAAATGAAATAAATGCAATAGGACATAGAATACCACATGGAACAGATATATTTGACAAATCTGTATTAATTACAGATGAAGTAATTGCAGAAATAGAAAAAACAACGGAATTAGCACCAATTCATAACCCACCAACAATAAACGGAATAAAAGCTTGCAAAGAAATAATGCCAGGAAAACCAATGGTAGCAGTATTTGATACAGCTTTTCATCATACTATTTCTAAAGAAAGATACATTTATCCAGTACCATACAAATATTATGAAAAATATAAAATGCGTAAATATGGTTTCCACGGAACAAGCCACAGATACGTATCTGCAAGAGTTGCTGAATTAGTTGGAAAGAAAAAAGAAGAATTAAAAACTGTTGTATGTCATTTAGGACAAGGAGCAAGTTTATGTGCAGTATTAAATGGAGAATCTGTAGATACATCAATGGGATTTACACCAGTTGCTGGCATTCCAATGTGTGCTAGAAGTGGAGATTTAGATCCTTCAATAGTTACATTTTTAATGAGAAAAGAAGGATTAACACCTGATGAAATAGATACAATTTTAAATAAAGAATCAGGAGTTCTTGGAATTTCTGGAGTGAGTCCAGACTTTAGAGATATCGAAAAAGAAGCTGATGAAGGAAACGAAAGAGCAATACTTGCAAGAAAAGCATATTGCTACCTAGTTGCACAATATATTGCAAAATATGGGGTTTCAATGCAAGGAATAGACGTAATTGCATTCACAGCAGGAATTGGTGAAAATCAAATAAATATTAGAAAAATGATTTGTGAAAATCTAGAATGGCTTGGAGTAAAGATTGATTTAGGAAAAAACAATTGTAGAGGAGAAGAGGTAGAAATTTCTACACCAGATTCTAAAATAAAAGTATGGGTAGTTCCTACAAATGAAGAACTAGTAATAGCAAGAGATACAAAACAAATAGTTGAAAATTTATAATTTATAAGGAGAAAATTATGGATAATAAAAAGAAAAATATAATTATAATAGCTATAATAGTTTTAGTTTTAATAATAATTGCAATGATTTCAGTCTTTGTTTTGAATAATAAAAATAAAGAAAAAAGCTCTCAACCTGCAAGTGGTTCAATATTAGAAAATTTTCAAAAAGAAAATACAATTACAAATACACAAAATGAAATAGCAAGTACAGAATTTATGAATGAAGAAATAAATACAAGTACTAATTCAATTAGTACTGCACCTGTAAATGAAAATAAAATTAACGATGATAACAATAGTACTAATAACAAAGAAAATGTCATTGACACTACAGAACATGTAATAACAAAAGAAGATTTAACACAATCTGAAAAAGATTTTTTTACAAATTATTTTAAAAAGGTTGAAAATAATGGTTTCTTAAGATCATCATATAGCAATCCAGATGAAATTGATCTAGCTTTATTATTATATGACGGAATAGGAGAAACTTCTGAAATTCCGCAAAATGAAATATCAGACTTTTTATTGAAAGTTAATATGGAAGAGCTTCAAACAGACCTTACCAAATTAACTACAAGCCAAATAAAAAACTTTTTAAAAGAAAAAATGAATTATGATATTACAAATATAAGTGCTAAATTGAATTGGCAATATTTAAGCAAATATGATGCATATTATCATCAACATGGAGATACAGCATTTCTTATGGTACATTGTGTAGATGGTTATAAAACTAACGATAATCAATATGTTGTTTCTTTTAAAGAGGATGCTGGATTTTCTAATAATAAAAAATATACTATAACTTTACAAAAACAAGGTGATAAATATATTGTTTGTTCAAATGTAATAGAATAATTATATAAAAAAGATAAGCAAGCTAAACCTGCAATCAAGGTAAGCTAAATAGCTTATCTTTTTTAATTTTTATAAGAAAATAAAAAACGAACATTTTTTCTTAAAAAACTATTGACAAAGAATAAACGTTCGTTTATACTATATTCATAAAAACAAAACATTGTTCGTAATAATAAAATTAAATATGTTTATAAAATCTATATTAATAGGATATACAAACATATTATAGGAGGTATATATGAAAATAGTAAATATGAAAAAATTTATAAGAATGGTTTTAATTTTAATAGGAATAATAGCAATATTTGCAATAATGTTCTCTAGTAAATCATATTCAAAAGGTGAGGTAAAAGAAAAGACAATATTCGTATCAAATGGAGATACATTGTGGAATATAGCAAGCCAAGAACAAGAAACAAACAACTATTATTCAGATAAAGATATAAGAGATATTGTATATGATATAAGAAAATTAAATAATTTAGATAATAGCGAAACGTTAAAAATAGGGCAAAAATTAGTAATAAAAAGTTTATAATAAAAAGCTTGCTATATTTATCTAGTACAGAAAATTTTCTTATAAGGGGATTTTCCTGCTATATAAAAAACTAGAATGCTATATAAATAGTATTCTAGTTTACAATAGTTTAAGTATTTAAAGGGTTTCTTTCAACTGCATCTCGTACTTGTTCATTTGCAACATGAGTATAAATTTCTGTTGTAGAAATACTAGCATGGCCTAAAAGTTCTTGCAAAGCTCTAATATCAACTTCACCATATTGGTACATTAATGTTGCAGCAGTATGTCTTAATTTATGTACAGAATATTTTGTAGTATCTAATCCTGCCTTTTTTAATTCTTTTTCTACAATATATTGAACAGACCTTCTTGAAATTCTTTCGCGTCTTTCACTTAAAAATAAAGCATCTTTAGATTTATAATCAACACCTTCTTTAGGTCTAACTTCTAAATAGTCTTTAATAGCATTCATACAAGCCTTATTTAAATAAATAGTTCTTTCTTTATTACCTTTTCCAATAACAGTCATTTTAGCATCATCAAAATGAATATCTTTAATATTTATACCAATTAATTCAGACAAACGCATACCACAATTTAAAAATAGGGTAATAATAGCGAAATCTCTTTTAGCATTTCTGTTATCATCATTACAAGTAACTTCTAATAGCTTTTTACTGTCTTCTAAGGTTAAATATTTAGGCATTCTTTTATCTAATTTAGGAGTTTCTAAATTTTGAGCAGGGTTAATATCAAGTATTTTTTCTTTTACAGTTAAGTATTTAAAAAATATACGTATTGTAGATACTTTCCTTGCACGAGTCGCACTTTTACTATGGTTAGTTTCAGCTAAAAAACTTACAAATGCATGTATATCATTTAAAGTTATTCTTTTTAAAGTATCTATATCAAAATCATTAATTGTAATTTTACTAAAATCTGTTTCATTAGTTTGCTTAAAATGAATTTTCATATATTTTAAGAACATAGCAAGATCATAATTGTATTCTTTAACAGAATTAGTAGATTTATTTAATATTGTAATAGAATAATCTAAAAATGAATTCAAGAATTCTGGGTTATCTTCACGATTTATCATAATTTTCACACTCCAATTATTTATATAATGAAATTATATATCAAATATAGAAAAAATAAAAGATTAAATCACCATTTTGTGCAATGTTTTTAGATGTCTAATATCTTGAAAATAAAGCTATAGGAGATTATTTACATAAAACGTAAAATATGGTATAATTAATAAGTGGAAATAAAAGGAGTGATATTATGACCAATAAATTCAAAGAAGATATTTCTTTAAATTCTGAGCAATGGAAATCTGCAAAGGAATCTATGGAAAAAGCTATATTTGATAACTATGAATATTACAATTCAAAATATAATAAGAAAATAAATCAAAACTATCTTCATAGCATTGTTGCTGCTATTATGTTGGAACAACACAAGATATATGGCACAGATATACATATTCCTTATAGATTTAAATCTCCAAAAAGCTTATTAGATAAAACTATAGATTACATAGGAAGAAATGATGAACAAAATAGTATTAAATATGACTCAGAAAATGACCAATGGAAAGTACATTTAAAAAGCATAAAAGACATGTTTGCAATGAAAATTATTGCTTATACAAGAAAACCTTTATTTAGTTCTTCTGATCCTGAATTAAGCAAACTAATTGAAGAGAAAAAACAAAACTATGATTTTCTTTCTCAAATGCAAGAATTTGCTAATACTAAAATAGTAAATGGAGAATATGAAAAAGAAAGAAGATTTATCTATCAATCAACAAAATTAGAATATTACCAAAATTGTAAACAAGTATTAGATAAAATTGAATCTTTATTACCTAAAAAAGCAACTACTCTTAGAGCACACTATAAAGAATTATTAGATATAAATATTAAAATTATATCTCTTTTGGAAGCTAATGGTTTAGAAAACGAGCATATAACTAAAAAAGATATTGATATTTTAAACTTTTGTGATATATTAGAAGATTTTTCAGAGAGAATACATGACAAAATAGACTTAGCAATACTTACAAAACAAATTACTTCAGTTTTTGAACATTCAGAATTATTAAAAGAATTGGGAGTAAAAATAGTAGGATTTGAAGAAAAAAGAACAGCTAACGGCTATGTCGCAAACTTTTTAGAAATAGAAACATTAATAGGAAATATAGAATGTCAACTACAATCAAAACATGAATATGAAGATGGAAACTATGGATTTGCAGCCCATACAAAATTAGATAGTAAATATATAAATCCATATAAATTACCTGATATGCATAATAAAAGAGAGGTTCAACAATTTAGAGAAAATGCTGAATTTATATCTCCTATAGGTTTTATAGCAGGAATGGATGCGTTAGATAAAAATAGAGTTATAATACAAACATCTAGTAAATACCAAAATTATAAAAATGTAATTAGCCAAGTAGCAAAAGATAGTGCTTTTCAGGAATATATGTTAATATACTTTTCAAAATTATATCCAAATCGTAATAAAATTTTTAAAGAGACTGAAGCAGACATGGGATTTATGAGATTTGATATAGAAGAATACATCAAGAGTGATGAATTTTTACAAATAAAAAAAGAACATCAAAAAGAAGAAGAAAAGCAAACAAGATAAAATTTAAATTATTAAATAAGGGGTAATTGATTATCTCTCATTTAATATATATATATTAAAAAATTATTGTAATTAAGATAGATAAAAATGTATAATCTATAATTAGTGTAATAAAAATTTAAACTGAAACTTGTTTTAGAAAAATACATATAAAGTCAAGAGGGAATAGGGGAGCATAAAATTAAAACTACTTATAATGAATAAAATAAAATTAATTAGATAAAGTTTTAAAAATAATTTAAAAAAGATTATTAATAATTTTAAAATTATGATAAAAACAAATTTAATGAAATAAAAAATAATAGTAGAAAGTAAATTTAGAATTTAAAATAATTTTAGAATTTTTGTAATTAAAATTTTATTTAAAGATTTATAAATTTATATAAATTATTCGATTTTGATTTTGTGCAAAGTTTTATATAAAAATATATAAAATCTAAAACCAAACATTTTTTTAAGATTTAATTTTTGCAAACACAAAATTATTAAAAATTAAATTTATATATCATTTAAAGTATCTATTAGAACTATTATATGTAACTTAAAATAAATTATAAATACAGACGCATGAAAATCGTTTTTAAGACATTTTAATAATTAAGCAATTAAGTTATATGTCTAATAATATAGTGAAAATATAGACAATATAGATCTGACTAATAAAAAATGCAAAAATTCCAGAAATATCAGCATACTATAAAATATGCAAAAAATGGTCAAAAAAACGACGCACGAGAATCGATTTTAGGGCGTTTTTATATTTTAGGCATATAACTTGTTGTCTGCAAAATCAAGCAAAATACTGAAATATAGGGATTTGCGAATTAGAGTTTTATAAGAAAGTAATATAGTTTGTTGTTAGAATAAATAGCTGAAATAAGTGTAATAGCAAGGAATTGCAAGATTTTACGAGTAGAATCATATAAGTGTATGAAATTATACTTTATTCCTATCTCTTTATGCACAAAAGTTTCATTTTGTGCAATGTTATGAAAACAAAAAGACTAGGTAGAAAGTTTTAATATCTTACCCTCTACCTAACTTTTTTCAAAATTTTTAATATTCAACGTTTTATCTAAATTATTAAATATTATCAAATTTAATTAATCTTTAAATTTATATAAGAAACTATCTATCTTATCTATAAATTCTCTATTATTTTTAGTTGTAACCATTTGATTTATTATTGTTTCTGTAACATCTTCTGTAGGCATTTTAGATAATGCTTTTCTTAATGCAAATACTGTTTCTAACTCTTTTTTAGTTAATAATTTTTCTTCTTTTCTTGTTCCAGATTTATTTATATCTATTGCTGGGAAAATTCTCTTTTCTGAAAGTGCTCTATTTAAATGTACTTCCATATTACCTGTTCCCTTAAATTCTTCGAAGATTACATCGTCCATTCTACTACCTGTTTCAATTAATGAAGTAGCTAATATTGTAAGGCTTCCTCCATTTTCTATATTTCTTGCTGCACCAAAGAATTTTTTTGGTTTATGTAATGATGCAGGATCAAGACCTCCAGATAGTGTTCTTCCAGATGAAGGAACAACTAGGTTATAAGCTCTTGCAAGTCTTGTTATACTATCTAATAAAATAACAACATCTTTTTTATGTTCAACAAGTCTTTTGGCTCTTTCAAGTACCATTTCAGCAACTTTTACATGATTTTCAGGTACTTCATCAAATGTGGAATATATAACTTCACCTTTTATTGAACGTTTCATATCCGTAACTTCTTCAGGTCTTTCGTCTATAAGAAGGACAATAAGTTCAACTTCAGGATTATTAATACTTATACTATTTGCTATTTTTTTAAGTAATGTAGTTTTACCTACTTTTGGAGGAGCAACTATTTGCCCTCTTTGCCCCTTACCAATTGGAGAGATTAAATCTATCATTCTCATTGCATATTCGTTTGAAGTTGTTTCTAAACGTAATTTTTCTTCAGGATATATTGGTGTTAAATCATCAAATTTAATACGTCTATAAGCTTTTTCAGGTGCTTCACCATTAACTTCACCAACAAATATTAATGCTGGGAATTTTTCTCCCTCTTTTGGAAGTCTAGCAATTCCTTTTATTTTATCTCCTTTGTCTAATTTAAATCTTCTAATTTGTATAGGAGAAACATAAATGTCTTTAGGTGTAGATAAATAATTTTCTCCTCTTAAGAAACCATAGCCGTCTGGTAAAATTTCTAATACACCTTGAACAATTCTGTCATCTTCACTTGTTAATTTATATCCTTCGCCTGCTTCTAATTCTGGACCTTCAGGAGTGATTTCCTCATTTACTAAAGGATAAAATCTTCTTGGAGTATTGTTTTTCTCTGTATTTTCATCTATTTCATCTGATTTATTTGTTTTGTTTTCAAGAATTTTAATTAATTCTTCCTTTTTTAATTTAGATACATTTTTAATATCTTTTTCTTTGGCTAGCTGACGCAATTCTACTAAAGTAGCATCTTCTAAGTTCATATATATAGCCCCCTTTATTTTTATTTAATTCAAAATTAATTTTATTTTTGGATGATTTTTTAAAAGAAAAATAAATCATTTTGATATAATATATATATTATAATATAAAATTACGAATAAGTAAAGAAAAAAGAGGTAAAAACTTCCTCTTTTTTCCACTATTTTCCAATATCTATATAAACTCTTTCATTTGGTAAATACATTCCTAATTTTTCTCTAGCAATTTCTTCTATATATTCTGGTGAATTTACGTTATCTTTCATAGCAACTAAAGATTCTTTCGTTTCTTCAGCTTCTTGTTTTTCATCTTCGTACTTACCTATTTCTTTTTGATATGTATTTAAAAGTTGTTGTTGAGAAATAAATATGCTAATTACGTATAACCCAACAGCAATAAGTAATAATTTCACAAATACTTTTTTTATTGTTTTCATAAGTTTACTCACTCTCTACAGTTTTTCTTTTGACTACAAAATATGCTCTACTTATATTTTTCTACACTTCTTTCTAAAATCCTTCTTTTTCTATGCATTTTTCTTTTTATTTTTACTTTTTTTGAAATTTAATAATATATTCTTTGTATTAATGACGAAAAATGTAAAAGGCTTAAATATTTTTTGTAGAATTTTAGCAAGAAATTGTATTGGTAATATTAATATTTTTACTATACTTATTATTACTTTTTTCAGGAATAAAACAATTTTAACATTGATTTTTATGAAGAATTTGCTTATTAAAATCATGTATAAAATACTACCTAAAATCAATCCAATAATGTTATAAATTCTTATTTCTCCATTAGTAAAATTAAATATAACAAATATTAAGAATAAACCTGTAACAATCCAAAATAAAGCATCTTCTATATATGTAATAATATCTGGAGTATGAAAAGACTTCCTAAGTATACGAAATACGTCGAAAAATATGCCTATAAATATACCACTAATAATAAAAACTAACATAGAGTACAATTGCGTTAATATTCCATTTTCCAAATTATCACCTTCTAATTTTTAAGTTTTTATATTCTAGAAAAGTTATCATATTTTTTATTATTTAAATATTTTATTAAATAAACCTCCTGATTTTTTGTCCATATCATTTTCACTATATGCTAAATTATATATTTCTCCTTCAACTATAACCTCTGAAGTATCTATACTCAATTTATTAATTCTTAAATTTTCTCCTTTTATTGTAAGAAGTCCCAATTCTGTTTCGACTATTACTACTTGATCATCAAAGCTAAGTACATCTAAAACCCCAGAAATGCTAAGTTTTTCTCTATTCTCTAATACTAAATTTTGAATTACATTCATATTATTTGATTGCATTTTTCTATCATCTAATGTCATAGTACCTCTTCCCTTCTCTGTTTTTTGTTATATAAATATATATATTCCGGTCTTGTCTATTTTAGAACAAAAAAATAAAGAATAAAAACTATTCTTTATTTTGTGATTTATTTTCCATTTTTAAATATGCATCCATAAAATTATTTAAATCTCCATCCATTACAGCTTGTATATTTCCTACTTCATAATTAGTTCTGTGGTCTTTTACCATTGTGTATGGGCAAAATACATATGAACGTATTTGACTTCCCCATGCTATATCCATTTGATTTCCCTTTAAATCTTCTATTTTATCTTTATGTTCTTTTTCTTTCAAGTTCAAAAGCTTTGATTTTAACATTTTCATAGCTGTATCTCTATTTTGAATTTGTGAACGTTCTGATTGACAAGATACTACTATGTTTGTTGGAATATGCGTAATACGAACCGCTGATGATGTCTTGTTAACATGTTGTCCTCCTGCTCCTGAAGCTCTATAGGTATCAACTCTTAAGTCATCTGGATTTATATTTATTTCAATATCTTCAGAGATTTCTGGTAAAACTTCTAATGAGGCAAAAGAGGTGTGTCTTCTTCCTCCACTATCAAATGGTGATATTCTTACTAATCTATGTACTCCCATTTCTCCCTTTAAATATCCATATGCATATGAACCTTTAACTAAAAAAGTAACACTTTTCAGACCTGCTTCATCACCGTCTAAATAATCTAATTCTTTTACTTCATAACCATTGTCTAAAGCCCATCTTGTGTACATTCTATATAACATTTGAGCCCAATCACAACTTTCTGTTCCGCCTGCACCAGGATGAATAGTCAAAATTGCATTGTTTTTATCATATTTTCCAGATAATAATGTATTTATTTCTAGTTTGTCAATTTCTTTTTGTAAATTTTTTATAGAATCCTTTAGTTCTTCTTCCAAGCTTTCTTCTTTTTCTTCTTGTATTAAATCGTTCATTTGAATTACGTTTTGTAAATTATTTTTTATATTATTGTACATATGTATTTTTGATTTTATTTCATTTATTTCTTTTAATATTTTGGTCGAATTTTGTGAATCTTCCCAAAAAGAAATATCATTTGTCTTACTTTCTAAGTCTTTTAAACTACTTTCTAGGTTAGATATTTCAAAGAGATTCACCCAATTCTTCTAGTTTTTCATTTAATCGATTTAGAACTTTTTTGTTTTCATCAAAATCTAACATATTTTCACTCTCCTTTATAATATATATGATACTAAAAAAAGTAAGAAAAAACAAGCCATAAAAAATAGCTTGTTTTTTGTCTAATACTAATAATTTTGAAAGACTTTTTCACAAATACTACTAAAATCTTCACCTCTTCGAAATTGGAATTCTTTTTCAGCAAAAAATTTCATTCTCTTCCTTTCTGTAAAATATTTTGAATACACAAAATAAAGAACTATCATAGCTAAGTCTAACTTATCTATGTTTCTATCTAAGACTTCTACTTCATAGAAGTCTTCGTATTCAATAAATTCTACATATGGGAAAATTCCATTTTCGTTATACTTAAAAACTTTCCGAACTCCCTTTTTGTTTTGTAAATCTGTTACAGGTCTTTCTATAAACCTCATATCCATTTCTACCATAGAATGACTCCCTTCTTTGGTTTAATATAATAGTATAATATCTATTATACTATTTTTTTAAACAAATTTCAACATTCCTATGTAAATTTTGCTATTGCAATATATGAAATATATGATATAATATTTATGTTACTTAATTAAATATACTTTACAATTAATTTGTAAAGAAAAAATTAAAGGAGGACCAATAAATGGGACAGGTAAAAATTGTTGAAGAAACAGGTATTGAAGGATTAAAAGTTGTTGAAACCACAAGACATGGCGACAGCAGAGGTTACTTCATGGAAACATACTCTAAAAGGGATTTCGAGGAAATTGGCATTGATTGTACTTTTGTACAGGACAACCAGTCTTTCTCTAAAAAGGGAGTAATAAGAGGTTTACACTTCCAAAACGGTGAATTTTCTCAGGCAAAGCTTGTTAGAGTTGTTAAAGGCTCTGTTTACGATGTAGCTGTTGACTTAAGAAAAGATTCACCTACTTATGGAAAAGCTTACGGAGTATTACTTACAGAAGACAATAATCGTCAATTTTTCATTCCTGAAAACTTTGCACATGGCTTTTTAGTAACATCTGACGAAGCTATTTTTGCATACAAAGTTAACAAATTTTATCAACCTGGCGATGAAGGCGGACTTATTTGGAATGATCCTGCACTTGAAATTAACTGGCCTATTGAAGAAGTAGGTGGGCTAGAAAAGCTTACTTTTTCAGAAAAAGATACGAAGTGGCCTACTTTAGCAGAATACAGCAATAAATAATTGTTGCTATAATCCAAAAAGAACTCATTATTAAATGGGTTCTTTTTGTAAATATGAATTCAATAATAAACATCTTCATTGACAATTTTTATTTAATATATCTTCAATAGTATGCCATGCTAAAAGTGCACATTTTACTCTGGCAGGCATATTAGCTACATTTCTAAAAGCTATAGCATCTTCTAATTTTTCTAATTCTTTTTCATCAGTTGTTTCTCTTTTTATCATTTCTATAAAAGTTTTTACAATCTCTTTTGCCTCTTCTATTGTTTTTCCTTTTAGAGTATCTATCATTATAGATGTTGATGCTTGTGAGATTGCACATCCATGTCCTGAAAAGGCCATATCTTCAATTATATCTCCGTTTAGTTTTAGTTCAAGTGTTATTTCATCTCCACAATTTGGATTATGACCAACCTCACAATAGTCTGCATCTTTAAGTTCTTTTTTGTTATATGAATTCATACTATGTTCCATTATTAGCTCGTTATAAACATCTGTTAAGTCTTCCATTTTTATTTCCTTTCCTCATCTAATTATCTACTATTTTAAAATTCCTATACCAGTCTTTATTGTTATTTCATCTTTTAATAATTTTTTTACATTTCTTTGTAGTGATGTGTTTTCTTCTAAGTTATTGTAGTTATCGCATTTTCTAACATTGTATACAAAATTTAAAATGTCTGCCGTGCATTCTTCTCCTTCTGTTACTTCAAACATTTTATAAAATTTTGCTATATTCGAATTTTCATCTAACAATTCTTGTATTTGTTTACTTAGTAACCAACTATTACAATAATATTTATAATCTTTTAGTTTAAAATATTTTTCAATTAGTGTTTTAGATTCTTCTATTGATTTTTTTACTAATTGATTATCTAAACTATTGCCTCTTGGTATATGTATTTTTATACAATTTTCTTTTTGTTTTGTTATAGGGTTTAATATAGATTTTTCATATTGTAATCTTCCTACTTCTATTAATTTCAAATTAATAAAATATGCTCCCCATATCATTTGAGATATTCGTATTCCATCATAGTTTCGTTGATATATATCATTAGTAAGTGTTTCTTTTACTCTTATTTTATGAATTTTACATTGCTCACTATCTAAATTGAATTTTTTCATACTATTTAAGTGCGTTTTATATCCGCTAAGTACCAATATATTAGTAATATAAGGATTATTTTCTTCTCCAAATAATTCTTTAATGTCTTTAAACTTCCATAAGTCAGCTATTTTATTTTCAGTATCTTCATATAAAATAGAATATACTTTATCTGCTTCATTTTTTAATTCTTTATTGTTGTTTAAAAATTCTAAACATCTATAGCACTTATTAGCATATGCTACATCATCTATTTCATAAAATTTCAAAGCTTGATCTAGTTCTTCTTTATCAATATTCATCTATAATTTATTCTCCTCTTACAATTCAAAAATTGTAATTATTTTATATATTTTTTAAACATTTCATAAGCGCTATTTATTGCTTCTACTAGCTTGTCTACATCTTCTTTGGTATTGTATAAATAAAAGCTTGCTCTACAAGTAGAGTCTATTCCTAAATATCTCATTAATGGTTGTGCACAGTGGTTTCCGTGAACGAACACATACTCCTTTGCTGTCTAATATACTTGCTACATCGTGTGGATGTACTCCATTAATATTAAATGAAATTACACTACTATGATTTTCTTTATTAGGTGTTGCATACACTGTTAAATAATCTAATTTCTTTAGCTCTTGCATAGCATATGAGACTACTTCATTTTCTATTTGCTGTATTTTGTCATATCCCATATTTTCTATATAATCTATTGCAGCTCCTAGTCCTATTACACCTTCTACGTTTTGAGTTCCTGCCTCAAACTTATTTGGAAGTGGAGCAAATGTTGTCTCTTGTTCATATACATATTCTATCATATCTCCACCCATTAAGAAAGGAGTCATTTTTTCTAATATTTCTTTTTTCCCGTATAAAACGCCTATTCCTAAAGGAGCTAGCATTTTATGACCTGAAAATACTAGAAAATCCGCATCTAATTCTTGTACATCTATTTTCATATGAGGGATACTTTGAGAAGCATCAACAATTACTATAGCACCTTTTTTATGTGCGTATTCGATTATTTTTTTTACATTATTTATTGTTCCTAAAACATTTGAAACGTGTGTAATTCCAACAATTTTTGTTTTATCTGTAATTTTTTCTTCTATTTCTTTATCTGTTAATTCAAACTCGTCATTTATATACATGTATTTTAACTTAGCACCTGTTTTCTTTGTTACTTTTTGCCAAGGGACTAAGTTTGAATGATGTTCCATTATTGAAATTACTACTTCGTCATCTTTTTTTAAGTTTTCTAATCCATATGAATATGCAATTAAATTTAAACTTTCTGTAGCATTTTTAGAAAATATTATCTCTTCTCTATGTTTTGCATTTATGAATTTTGCAATTTTAGTTCTTGTGTCTTCGTAAATTTCAGTTGCCTCAACACTTAAAGAGTATGCTCCTCTATGTGGGTTTGCATTATATTTTTTGTAAAATTCGTCTACTGCATTTATTACCTTTAATGGTTTTTGTGTTGTAGCACCACTATCTAGATATGTTATATTACTATTTTCTAATAATGGAAAATCCTTTTTTATATTGTTTTCTTTCATTAATATCCTTCCTTCTATCTTTCATCATCTATTTCTATCATTTTTCTAGATTCTCTACATTCTTGAGTACTTACTATTTTCTTTTCTTCATTAAATGCTCTTTCAAACTCATCATAATTTGGCTCAATCGGATTCAATTTTACATCTTGGTACTTAATCATATTTTTCCAGTTTTCCATAAAATTGTCCATAAACTCTTTTGAACTTTTCATTATTCTTTTCCCTTTCAACTTATTTTTATTAGTCTAGCCTTTTCTCAATTTCATTTATAATTTGATTTTTTAATTCTTCGTTTTCTATTCTTTCTAATATTTCGTTAAATCTTGCTCTAACCATTAATTTCATAGCTTCTTTAAGTTCAAAACCTCTACTCATTATATAAAATAGCTCTTTCTCCCCTATTTTTCCTGCTGAACTTGAATGATTTCCTTCTACCTCTTCTTCTGAGCAAAGAAGCATTGGCAAAGCTAAAGATTTTGCTGTATCAGATAAAAGCATACATGCTTCATTTTCATTTCCAGTAGCTTTTTTACAACCTTTTTTGAAATCTATTGTCCCTTTAAAATGCTTTTTAGCTTTATCTTTTAAAGCACCTTGAACTTCAATATCTATATTAGTTTTTTTGCCACGTAATTCTGCAATATAGTTTAGGTCAAATAGTTGGTCTTCTTTTCCTAAATAGATAGTATTTAAAGTGTTGTCTGAAAAATCACCTAACAAATTAGAATAATAATTTGTTATACTATTCTTTCCGCCAAAATCTACTATAGTATAATTAACTTTAGCATTTTCTTCAAAATCATTTTGTATGCTCGTAAAATTGTTTGAAAATTTATTCATAAGATTTAATATTACTATATTTACTACAGCATTTTCTTTTGCTACTACATTAATTATTCCATTATGAAATGCTTTTATATCTTCTTCAGACTCGTATTTTATAATAATACTCATTTTTGAATTTGCTTCTGCTTCAATTTGAATATCTTCAACTAATTCTATATTATCTTTATCAAATTTAAATTTTATTTGAACTTCGCATTCTTCATTTTCGTTGACTTGCAATTTAATTTTTTTATTTGCCTTATTTTTAACTAAATTTGTTAAGTCGTCATGTAATCCGTATACAAGATTAAAATTGTTTACATTTTCATTTATATTTAAATTAGAACTATTGTTAATTATTTGCACATTATTAAATTCATGTACTATTTCCGGTACTTCAATATTTTCTAACTTAATATTATTTATATTAAAATTTCTTGAAGTTCTTACAGGTGTTTCGTTTAATATCATTTTCTTTTCCTTTCCTATTAGGGACGCCCCTTTTTCGAAAATTTTTTCAATTAGGGACACCCCTTTTTTTTAATTTTCTCATATTGGCTGTCCTTTTTAGCCCCCATTTTTGAAATATCATATTCTTTTAATATTTTAACAATCTTAAGCTTTTTTATCAAAAGTTTCTATATTTTTATGTAAAGGACAAAAGTGACCCGTCCCCAAATGTCCGTTATCCTATTGCTCCTTCTAATTCTAAGTTAATTAAATTGTTCATTTCTACTGCATATTCAACTGGTAATTCTTTTGATATTGGATATGCAAATCCTCTTACTATCATTGCTTTTGCGTCTTCTTCTGATAGTCCTCTACTCATTAGGTAGAATATTGTTTTATCACTTATTTTTCCGATTTTTGCTTCGTGTGAAAATTCTACTTCATCTGTTCTTATATCATTTACTGGTATTGTGTCTGATATTGATATATCATCTAACATAAGTGATTCGCATGATACAGAAGATTTAGAGTTTACTGCGTTTTCGTTTATTCTTACTAAACTCCTATATGTGCACTTTCCACCATTTTTTGATATTGATTTTGCATTTACCACACTTGATGTGTTTGGTGCGTTGTGAACTACTTTAAATCCATTGTCTAGGTTTTGTCCACCTCCTGCAAATGAGATTCCTGTATATTCTGTTTTAGCGTTTTCTCCATTTAATATACTCATTGGATAAAGCATTGA
>CAKPPO010000002.1 GCA_934177725.1 uncultured Clostridia bacterium
AGGATAATATTAAAAATAGTATCACTTTAATCATAAACATCACCACCTCTCCTACGATATTTCGTAAAATTCAGGTGACAAAACCACATCTGTTTCTCATCATTTCCTATGCAAATTATTCTACAATATTATTTAAAATTTGTCTATAATATTAATAAATTTTTATAATCTATTTCTGTTTATAAATTCATAAATCTTATTTTTAATACTGCTGTTTCCTAAATTATAAAATCCAATAAGAGTTATTTAAAAATATAATGTAATAATCTTATAATATACCAAAATGTCATTTTTTATTGATAAATCAACCTTGGTAATTTAGTTAGAGATAAAAAATACAAACTCGGAATTATTTACATTCCGAGTTTTTTGTTATTTTATAGTTTCCAATAAATTATTTGTTGTAACTCCATCAAAATTATAATAAGTATTTGGTGTTGTACCCACTATTACCGCTTCTGCCAATAATACTTGATTTGATATCTTTTCTTCCATCGTATTAAATGGAGTTAATATAATTACATTGCATTCTACTTGCAAATACATTTTGTGTAATGTCTGATTTATTCCTGCTGATGAAAATTCTGATTTTAAGTCTGTATCTAAATTTCCTATTGTTGACATTCTAACGTTTACATTTGGTCCTTTACCCGAAAGTAACCTACTTCCTGTAAAACTACCTAATCTAATTGAAAAGTTACTATTATCTGTTTTATTAAGCTCTTCTTGTATTTTTATTGCTACATCTGAAATTATTTCATTTATAGGGATTACATTTGCTTTTATCATATTTATATTTCCTTTGTTATCTTTTAATATTGTACATAAATCCTCATATTTATACTTGCTCATTACTATAGTTGCTTGTTCATTTGAAATTTTTGTAGATATACTTTTTGCCATATTAATACATTGTTTATCTACAATTGGTCTAATTGCATATATGATTCCATTTGCTGTTACTATTGCTATACACATAATAAAAACAATTTTAGTTATTTTTATTAATTTTTCATCATTCTTATTTTTGTTAAAACTTTTAGGCAAGTTTATTCGTTTTCTAGAATATATCTTATCCATGATATTTCCTTTAAATTTAAATTGCTATTGGAATAAATAATTGCTCTCCAATATTTATTTTGTTCTCGTCCTCTATTCCATTTATATTAGCTATGTTTGAAACTGTACTGTGGAATTTCTTTGCTATGTTCCATAATGTATCTCCTGGCTTTACAAAATATATTATTAAACTATATCTTTCTGTGTTTCTTGCTTCATCTACACTTATTTCTTGTATTACATTTATATCTCTATTGTTAGATAAATTTATAGAAAATCCCAAATCTATTTTTATGTCTATGTTTTCATCTGGCATTACAACAAAATCTTGTAATTCTACTTCTACACTAGTTTCAATTTGTGATGTAGTTGTTACTCCCATGCAATCCATATTAAAATTAAATGGTAATACTAAATTTTTTGTTCCCATTCTGCTACTATTGTCTGCATCAAATAAAAAGTTTAGTTCTACTTCTCCCTCAAACATTATTCTATTATTTAGAATTGTTTGATTTGTAATTGTTGGCTTTACATCTACATCATATATTTTTCTGTTTCCTATTTCTGCTATAAATTGTTTTTCTCTTATATTACAAGTATCTTTTAAAATTTCTTTTTGAGAAATTGCTCTTATTTGTTTTTGCTTATATGCTAAATCTACACTTGGACTATATAAATCTTCTATTATATTTACTTGTCTTGTTTGATATACCATGCAATTTATCTCTAATTCCGCTTCTACATATATAGAATGCTCTTCTATATTATTTGGTTTTATTACTAAATTTCTTATTTGATATTTCACATCACATAAATTTTCATCTGTTACATCTGGCATGTCTATAAATCCCATTACAGGTATTAAATTGCAAGTAGAACATATTCTATTGTCTTCTGTCCTATATAATATTTTTACACATGCATCTGCCTTTACCAGTACTTTGTTATAACTTATTTTTGTTTCTCTATTAATTATATTAATATTTACTTTCATAATTTCTGCTAAATTATCTGCGGAATCTATTACTAAGGTGTCTTTAGCATAGACTTTTGTTAGTCCTGTTCCTAATAATGAATTTAATTTTAAATTGTTTTCTAAAAGTTGAATATCCTTAATGTCATTCACTTCTTTTACAAATTCTATATCTTCATTTGAAGCAATTTTTAGTTCAATATCTATTATTGCTTTTACATTTACTTTTCTTCCGTTTATAACTCTACATTCTATAGCTTTTAAATCCACATTGTCGTCTAACAACATTCCTGTTTTTACTACATCAAAATCTATAGTTTGTGAAAATTCTAAAGTTGTGTTTAAACTTCTTACACTTGATTCTTCGTCATCTGCTAAATACATTATATATGCATTTATACAGCCATCTAGTCTAACCTTTCCATCCATCACTTCTTTTTTATAAATGCAAATTGTTCCATTGGTACGAATTGTATTTAATATATCTGGTTTTATATCAGGAACTACAAAATCCTCCTCTACCATGGCTGTATCTGTTTTTTGTCCTATTATTTGATTAACACATAATGTCTCTTTACTTGCTGTGACTTGCATGACAATATACCTCCTTAATTTTTTTATTACTAAATGTATATTGCTTGGGCACAAAAAAAATTCCTAAAAATTTAGGAATTTTTCATTATTTTATATTTTTTGCTTTTGTTCTTCTTTTATGTTATGCTTTTACACTAACAGTTGGTGGAATTAGTGGTGAATAATTTTCTCCATCAAATACCTCTACTTCTACTGTTCTTGTTAAAACATCTGTATAACTATAGGTAACATTTCTTTCGTTTTCCTCGTATTTAACTACGAAAATGTTTGGATAAGCCTTTTCTATTGTAGCTTCTTTCTCGAATGTTTTACTTCTTCCTAAAGAACCTTTAACAATAATTCTTTGACCTACTTTATCTCCAATATCTGTTTTTAGACTTGCTATATCACTTTTACAAATCATGTTCATCACCTACTTCTTTAAGATGAACTTATTCTATCATGAAAAGCGTAAAATGTCAAAAGTAAAAGCTTTATGTCATTTCTTGTTTTTAGCTCATATCAAAGGCTCTGAAGTTTTATTACATTTATATTACAATATAATTACTATTGTATTACATTAATGTTTTTATAATTTTGTTACCTTTTTTCCCATAGAACCTATACCACTTACTCCTGTTTCTCCATCTCTTAATTCATCTTTTATATCATTTATAGTTAAATATCTTGTGTTATCTGTTGTTGCTATTCTTTCTGCTACAATAAGTGGATCTATAAAGTCTATCATTATTCTTCCTGGTGAAGATGCAAAATTAGCACCTGCTGCCATTATAGCCTCATAATAGCTTTGGCATGCTCCAGCAAAAATAGCTAGATCTTTACCTTTTGAGTTCCAACTTCTTGCCTCATTTACTGTATTTATAAAATATTTTGAATTTCTGTAATTATATATATCATTAAATCCTGTTCCTTTTTTTATCATTCCGTCATGCCCTGTTATTACTAGTACATCCGGCTCATACCTATCTAAAAGCATTTTGACAACATATGCTTGCTTACTTTCTGGAATATTTTTTACTACTGCATTTAAGCCCAAACTTTTATAATATCTCATAGATTTTTCAGTGTATCTTTTGTCTCCATCTAAATGTAATATTTTTCCCGTGCGGACTTCTTTACTACCTCTTTTTTCACTCCAGTTAAATAATGTTTTGTTTTTGCAAAAGGAATATTTAGGGTCTTTTAAGCATTTTTCTATTCTGTTTTCTACCCTTTCCTCCATTTTATTTATTCTATCTTCTATCATTCTTTTGTCCATTAATTCCAAATCTTCTTTAGGGCTATCTGCTTCAATCCTTTCAGTAACTCCGTTTTAATATATATATTTCTTTATTATTACTTGTTTTTATAATCTTAGTAATTTCAAATAACACATCTTTATTATAAGATATTCTTCCAACAATATCTCCTTTTCTAAATTTACTCACAATATCACCTCTATGCTATTTATCTACTATATAATATGTCGAATTTTGTGATATTGTGATAAAAAAGCGAGCCTAAGATTTTCTATCAAATGCAAATTTTAAGAAAATCTAAGGCTCGCCATATTTATCTAGTACAGAAAGTTCTCCTACAAGAAGAACTTTCCTACTATATAAAAAATGTGGCATTAAGGGGCGTCCCTATTGCCACACTATTTCAAAATTTCTATTGCTTTTTGTAGTTGAGTATCATCCTTTTCTTCTACACTATATAAACTTTCTTCTTTTGGGAATTCTACTTCTATATCAGGTTTAATTCCTACTTTATTTATAGTGTTACGTTTTGGTGTATAATACTCATTTGTTGTTAGTTTTATTCCGCTTCCATCTGTTAAATTGAATATAGTTTGAATTACTCCTTTTCCATAAGTTGTTTTTCCTACTATTGTCACATTATCATTATTTTCTCTAACTGCTGCTGAAAGAATTTCAGATGAACTTGCTGTGTTCTCATTTACTAATATTACTATTGGTAGGTTAATTGTTTTTTCTTGTGTTGCTTTAGTTATTTTTTCTTCTTTATTTTTACTTGTTGTTATTAATAATGTTTCTCCTTTTTCTACCATCATATCCGCTATATCTGTAGCTTCTTTTACAATTCCTCCACCATTATTTCTTAAGTCTATTATTAAAGATTTTATATTTTGATTTTTTAATTCTTCCCACTTTGTTTTGAATTCTTCGTAGCATCCATCATCAAAAGTATCTATTTCCATATATCCTATATTATTATCTAGTACTTTTGCATCTATATGATTAACTTTTATAGTTTTTCTTTCTATTTCTAGTTCAACTGTTTCTCCACTTTCCCTTAAAATTTCTACTTTTACTTTTGTTCCTTCTTCTTTTTTTAGTGCACTTGATGCTTCACTTAGTTGTTTTCCTGTATATGCTACTCCATCGACTTTCGTAATAACATCTCCTGATTTTATTCCTGCTTCTTCTGCTGGAGACCCTTTTATAGGTGTTAATACAACAATTTGATTCGTTTTTGTATTATTAGCTATATATACTCCTATCCCTACATATTTTCCTGTTGCATCTTGCATATATTCTTTCATTTCTTCTTTTGTTATATATTCAGAATATTCATCATTTAAACCTGCTACATAACCTTTAATTGCAGACTCTAACATTTCATCTTCATCTATATCACCTATGTAATTTTTCTCTATAAAATTGTAAAATGTTTTGAAAGTCCTTCCTACACTATCTGTTGAAACATATTTTACGTTATTCTTTCCTAAAGTATTATACATTACAATTGATGTTATAATAAATGTAATTGCCACTGTTAATATAACTAGCATTATTATTTTATATACGTTATTCTTCTTCACTTTTTTCCTCCTAAGTTATACTCTTTTTATAGTATACTCTCTTTTTTCAAAATTAGAAGTTAGAATAATAAGAGCTTTAATTCTTTTATTCTAACTTTAATTATCTCAAATAATTGTATTATTTAGATACTATTGCTATTTATTGTACATATGGTAATGGATTCGTAGGTTGTCCATTTATTCTTACTTCAAAATGTAAGTGTGGTCCTGTAGAGTAACCTGTGGATCCAACTTCCATTATTAAATCTCCTTTTTTTACTTCTGTACCTACTGTTGTCAATATTTTTTGTCCATGTCCATATAAAGTTGATAATCCATTTCCATGGTTTATCATTACACAGTTTCCATATCCTCCATAATAGCTTGCCATAGATACTATACCATCTGCTGCTGCTATAACTGGTGCTCCAAATCCTGCATTTCCTATATCTATACCTGTATGAGATTTTATAACACCTTGAATTGGATGTTCCCTTATTCCATAATTAGATGTAATATATGTACCACTTTTTGCTATTGGCCATGCCATTAGCCCTCCTGTATATTCTCCATTATATACATATTGGTTAGAAGCTAAATTTATTAAATTTTCTATTCTTGCTTCCTCATCTTTATATTCTTGAATTTTTTGTTGTAATTCTTTTTCGCTGTCTGATAATTTGTCTATTTGATTTTGTTGTATTGTCTTATTATTTTGCATTATTATTCTAGTTTGCTCTTTCTTTACCTTTAGTAATTTTAATTCTGCCTTTTCTTGTTCCAATTGTTTTTTAGTTGTTTCTATTTCATCTTTTTCTTTTTCTATACTTTCTAATAATTCACTATCACTTCTAATTATTTCTTCTATTACGTAATAATTTGATAAAAATTCTATTAGACTAGATGATCTAAGTAATAAATCCAAATATGAAACATCTCCACATTCATACATTACAACTAATCTTTTTTCCATTATTTTTTGATTTTCATCATAATTTTGTTGTACTGTTTGTAGTTTTTGAGTTGTATCTGTAACTTTTGTTTCTAATTCTACTAAATTTACGTCCATATCTGCAATTTCTTTTTCTGCAGTTCTTATCTTATCATCTAACTCTTGAATTTTTACTACTGCATCAGATAGTTCTTCTTTAACATATTCTAATTCTTTTTCTGCTTGTTCTTTTTTTTCTTGGTTTTCTTGCTTTTGTTCTTCTAATGTTGCTGCGTTTATCTTAGGTATAAAGAAAAAGCATGATAATATAATAATAACTGATAAAACTGAAATTATTTTATTTTTCATACTTCTCCTCCTTTTAATATTAATCATATATTGTATAGCCACCTGGTAGATAATCTAATGGGTCTAGGAATGAACTACTAAAGAAACCTGATAAACTGCTTGCTTTTCTTATTTCAAAGTGTAAATGTCTACCTGTACTACTTCCTTTGCCCTCATCATTTACTCCTCCACCTGAAGTTGCTATTACTTGTCCTTGTGATACATATTGTCCACTAGATATATGTCTTGATAGTAAGTGTCCATATAGTGTTATATATCCATCACCATGAATTATCATTATGTAATTTCCATATCCTCCTGGGTTTTCTAAGTTATATGCATAACCTGATGCTGCAGCATATACATTTTCATGATTTGCTCCAATATCTATACCTTTATGCCATCTTCCCCAACGCCATTTTACTCTTGATGTAACTATTTTGTTATTACATGGCCATATAAAGCTTCCATCAAATTTCAATCCATTTGCTCCTCCACCTGTTGTTTGATTTGCTTTTTTTATGATTTCTTTAATTTGATTTTCTATTTTAGCCACTTGTGCATTATATGTATCTAATTCATCCTGTAATGCTTTATCTTCTTCTGATAATGCATTTGCTTTTTCTTGTCTTTGTGATTTTTGAGTTTTTAGCAAATTATTTTTTGTTTCTTTTTCTGTTTTTGCACTAGATACTTTATCTTTGTCTTCTTCTAATTGTTTTTTAGTGTTTTCTATTTCTTCCTGCTCTTTTTCTATTGTTTCTAGTAATTCTTTATCACATTGTGTTATTTGTGATAACATATAATAGTTTGATATAAATTCAACTATATTTTTTGAATTAAATAGCATATCTAAAAAAGATGTATCTCCATATTCGTACATAACAACTAGTCTATCTTCCATTAGTGCTTGATTTTCTTCATGTTCTTTCTGTTTTTGTTCTAGCTTTTCTTGTTCTTCATCTATTGAATTTTCAAGTTCAGCAATTTCCATGTTTAATGAAGTAATTTGTTCTTCCATTTCAGTAATAGATTGATCTAGTTTTTGTATTTCTTTTCTTTGCTCACTTAGTTCTTCTTTAACACCAGCTTGTTGATTTTTAGTGTCATTTATTTTTGTATTCAAATCACTTTTTTGATCTTCAAGATCACTTTGCGTAACCGCATAAATTGGCATACACATGCTTGTTAGCATTAGAATTAAAATAAGTACAAATGAAATGAGTTTGTTTTTCATTATTTATTTTCCTTCCTTTGTTATAATTTTTATACTTTTAAATATTTTCTCATAGAAATTGCACTACCTATACATCCTATTCCTATGCCTAATCCTAAGTATACTGCTACAACTAATCCAAATATATCAGAGAATTGTAATAGTGTTATATTTATCATACTTGTAACTGATGATTCCATTATTTTTCCTACTATAAAGTTATAAGAAACTCCTAATATTAAAATTGAAATCATTGCTGAAACTATTCCTATAAGAATACCTTCTACTATAAATGGCCATCTTATAAATCCATTTGTTGCTCCAACATATTTCATAATTGAAATTTCTTTTCTTCTTGCATGAACTGTAAGTTTAATTGTATTTGCAATAATAAATATTGATATTACTATTAATAATACTAAAATTCCTGCGGAAATCCATCTTATTCCATTTGCAATTCCAACTAATGCATTTATTGTTTTGTCTCTCATTTCTATATTGTTTACATTATCTAATTTTTCTATTTGAGCTCTTACTTCTTCACTTTTTGATAAATCTGTTAATGTTACAACATATGAAACTTTAAATGGATTCTTTTCTATCGTATATCCTTCTAGAAATCTACCATAGTCTCCATATTTTTCTTTTACAATGTTATATGCTTGTTCTTTAGATACAAATTCTGTTTTTGCTACATAGTCTAATTCTTTAATTTGGTCTCCTAATTTTTTTATTTGTTCTTCTGTAGCATCTTTAACCATAAATACTTGCATACCTTGTTCTGCTTCAATTTCTTTTACCATGTAATTTACATTTTCTCCAATTAAGAAGAATAATCCGAATATCATCATTGTTGCACACATAATCATTAAAGAAGCACCCGTTGATTTTTTGTTTTTAAAGAAGTTTCTAAAACCTTCCCCTATTAAATAACTTAGTACATTATATCTCACTATCATAACCACCTTTTTTATCATCTCTATCTATAACGCCATTATCAATATGAATAACTCTTTTCTTCATACGATCTACTATATCTTTTGCATGTGTTGCAACGACTACTGTTGTACCTCTCATGTTTATATCGTTAAGTAATGTCATAATATCCCAAGCTGTTTCTGGGTCTAAGTTTCCTGTAGGTTCGTCTGCAATTAACATTGATGGATTATTTACTAGAGCTCTTGCTAGCGCAACCCTTTGTTGTTCCCCTCCTGATAGTTCATTTGGATACATTTTTGCTTTTCCACTTAATCCTACCATTGCAAGTACCATAGGTACTTGTCTTCTTATATGTTTTGGTGTTGCCCTTACTATGTACATAGCAAATGCAACATTATCATATACTGTTTTATCTGGTAATAATCTAAAGTCTTGGAAAACTACTCCCATGCTTCTTCTTAAATATGGTACTCTTTTAGGTTTTAAGAATGTAGTATCTTTTCCATTTATTATAATATTTCCAGAAGTAGGATCTTCTTCTTTTAGTATCATTTTTATTAGTGTTGATTTTCCTGAGCCTGATGTTCCTACTAAAAAAGCAAATTCTCCTTTTTCTATTTTAAAATTAGCATTATGTACGGCTTCTGTTCCAGTACTATAAGTTTTACTTACATTTCTAAATTCTATCATATAATTTAGCTCCTTATTATTTTTATATTGCTTGTTTCCCTAACGTTATACTAAAATTTACGCAATTTTATCTTTTCTACCTAATCATAACAATAAAATCAATTATTTGCAATAGTTTTTTGAATAAAAAACCTTGTAATTTATGGCACTTTTTCGTATTTTGTCGCTTTTTCTTGTTTTTCCTCTATTTTTGAAATTTCATAAAAAAACAAAATCTAATTTCTGCTATATTTATCTTCTACAGAAAGTTATCATGCATAGAAAAAAATCTCTCATTACTGAGAGATTTTTTTCTATGATTTGGTGCATTTTGCACCACTACCATTTGCTTTAAAGATTTCTACATCAATTGCTGATACTTTAGTGGTTTTTAACAATTCTTCCCGTAATTTAGGATGAACTCTTTGGCAATAAGCTGCCATTTCACAGTATCCAACTTTTTTACATAAATTTGCATTGCCACAAGCCATAATGTCATTCCTCCTTAAATCTTTAAAAATATATTATTAAAATATACATAAATTATATCATAACTATGCTATTTTGTAAATATTATATATTTCTTATAATATTTTCTGCTGTAAGTCCAAAGCATTCCATAAGTTCTTCTGCTTTTCCAGATTTTCCAAAAGTATCTTTAATTCCTAGTCTAGTTACTTTGCATGGATATTCCTCTGCCAACACTTCACATACTGCACTTCCTAATCCGCCTATTATATTATGGTCTTCTATTGTTATTATTTTTTTAGTCTCTTTAGCGCATTTTATAATTAGCTCTTTATCTATTGGTTTTATTGTATGAATATCTAATACTCTTACATTAATCCCTTTACTCTCTAATTCTTCTTTTGCTTTTATTGCCTCTGCTACCACATCTCCTGTAGCTATTATTGTGGCATCTGTGCCTTCTCCTATTTGAACTGCTTTTCCTATTTCAAATTTTTGGTTTTCTTCATATATAATAGGTGTTTCCATTCTTGATAATCTTAAATATACAGGTCCGTTTATTTTACTAATTTCTCTTACGGCCCATTTAGTTTGGACATCATCCGAAGTACACATTACTGTCATATTTGGAAGCGTTCTCATTAATGAAATATCTTCTAGCATTTGATGTGTTGCTCCATCTTCTCCTACTGTTATTCCGCTATGTGTTGCACAGATTTTTACGTTTAGTTTTGGATAACATATACTATTTCTTATTTGATCATATGCCCTACCTGCTGCAAATACGGCAAATGTACTTGCATATGGAATTTTTCCACATGTAGAAAATCCTGCTGCAGTTGCCAACATATCTTGTTCTGCAATTCCCATATCAAAAAATCTATTTGGAAATTCTTTTGCAAATAATATTGTTTTAGTTGCAGTTGATAAATCTGCATCTAGTACCACTACGTTTTCATTTTCTTTTCCTAATTCTAATAATGCTTCTCCATAGCTTTGTCTTGTTGCTTTTTTTATTTCTTTATTCATTTTAACCTCCTTTTTAGAAGCATACAACTCTATGTTTTTAGTTGTATAATTTATTCTTAAATTTCACTTAATTCTTTTATTGCTTGTTTAAACTCTTCTTCGCTTGGTGCTTTTCCATGCCATTCTGCTTTACCTTCCATAAAAGATACGCCTTTACCTTTTATAGTTTTAGCAATAATCATTGTTGGTTTTTCTTTAGTTAATTTAGCTGTTTCAAAAGCATCTATTAATTGTTCTATATTATTACCGTCAACTACTATTGTATTAAATCCAAAGCTTTTAAACTTTCCTTCTAAATTATCTAATCCTTTTACTTCTTCGACTTTTCCGTCTATTTGAAGTCCGTTGTAGTCTACTATTACACACAAATTATCCAAATGATATTTACTAGCAGTCATTGCAGCTTCCCAAACTTGCCCTTCTTCTATTTCTCCATCTCCTAATAGACAATACACTCTGTAACCATCGTGGTTTAATTTAGACGAAAGTGCCATTCCATTAGCTACAGATAAGCCTTGCCCTAATGAACCTGTTGAAATATCTACACCAGGAACTTTATTCATATCTGGATGTCCTTGTAAGTTTCCATTTATTTTTCTAAATTCTTTTAATTTTTCTTTTGCAAAAAATCCTCTTTCTGCTAAAGTTCCATATAATGCAGGTGCACAATGACCTTTTGACAAAACAAATCTGTCTCTTAATGGTGCTTTGGGTTCTTTTTCGTTTATATTCATTTGATTAAAGTATAATACTGTTAATATATCTGCACAAGAAAGTGATCCTCCTGGATGCCCTGATTTTGCATTGTATACTTGTTCTATTATTGATATTTTTACTTTTTTTGAGATTTCTTTTAATTCTTCTATGCTTTCAATTTTCAAATAAATCCCTCCTTTTTGATATTATCATTTTATATTAGTTTTAATTTATATGCAATATGTATTTTTCTTTTTATATAAAAAATCTAATAGTAATTCAATGGATTTACATATTCCCCATCTACTCTTATTCCAAAGTGCAAATGACAACCTGTTGTTGCTCCATTTGTTGGTTTCCCAGTACTATCATGGTAAGTGTTTCCTTGTACTCCATATACATATTTAGGACCTACCATACCTATTATTTCTCCTCTTTTTATATTTTGCCCTACTTGTACTACAAAGTTTGGTGATACATGGCAATATGTTATTTTCATATTATTACTAGTTAATGTAATTGTATACCCACCTCCGCCTAAAAAACCTAAATAAGTAATTTCACCATCTACTGCTGCAATTAATATAGTGCCTTCTGGCGCAGCTATATCTAACCCTTTATGATACGAACTAGCGCCTGCTGTTGGTGAATTTCTTTTTCCAAAATATGATGTAATTACATTATACCCTGGTATGGGCCATGCAAAACCTAAATTACTAATTACAATTTCTTCTCCAACTATGCTATTTATAAAATCTGCTTGTATTGTTGGCATAAAAAATATGCAAATAAAAATAGTTAAAATTATTATAAAAATCATTATATATTTAAAAGGCTTAAAAAAAGAGCCTACCATAAGAATTCCTCCTTAAAATAAGCCCCTATTTTATTATTTTTTAAATACAAAAATTTTACTAAATACATAATTTGCTACAATTACTATGACTTGAGATATTATTTTTATTATTCCATCATTAAGTTTTAATAATGTAACTCCTAAAAACATTATAAACATATCCATTAAAAGAGTTGCTATTCTTGAAGTTACAAATTTAGTAGCTTCACCTAATTTATTTTTATTTGTACTTTCAAACACAAATTTTCTATTTGTTATATATGCAAATGCTACACTAATAATCCAAGCTATAATATTAGCTATTTGTAATTGAATTGCATTTTTTGCATTTAAAAATGTCCCTACACATATATAATATGTAACTAATGATACTACTGTTGTTAATACTCCGAACACTACATATAATATAACTTCTTTTGTGCATACTTTTTTTATTAGTTCTTTTATTTTCTCCATTTCTTATTCATACCTTTCTACATTTACCTAAATACTTACTTGGTTCTATTAAAGCTTGTTGTTCAACATTTAATAAAACTTTTTCCAAAAGTAAAAGTTAGAATAAACTATTATGTTTTTTCTAACTTCCCCCTTATTTTATGGCAGGGGTAGTAGGATTCGAACCCACACAGGCGGTTTTGGAGACCGATGTGCTACCATTAACACTATACCCCTATGTAATGTTAAGACTTTTTAAATCTTAACATATTTTTTTATATTGTGCAAGTATTTTTCAAAATTTTTAGTTAGTATCTACATTTTTTATACACATTTTTTTAAACTTGTGTAAATGTTTCTGGTAGCCTATAATGTATACTTCCATTATATTCTACTCCCTTTGGATAATATATTGTATGTGATTGCTCATTTATAATATATAAATCTTTCAGATTGTCAGCACTAGTTATTTCTGTATTTTCATCCATTTCTAAAACTTTTTTATAGTCATTTCCATAATTTAATTTTACTTCTAATTGTCTAACATCTAATACATAATATTCATTGCTATCATTTATATTCTTTATTGACTCTATTTCAGCAGTATCTGTATATCTATTTAATAATGGTAAATCTTTTGCTCTTACATAATATTGTTCTATTTCTTCTCTTAGACTTTTTAAATCTGTTTCAAAATTTGTCTTATTTTTTTGTTCATTATATGGTTGTATGTTAACTGCTATAGTAAATGATAGTAATACCATAATAATTATTGTAATTGTTAAAGTTATTAAAGTAACTCCACTTTCACTTTTCATACATATTCTCCTTTTAGATTCATTGTACATTAAAAGGCACTATTTAAAAGTGCCCTCGTTTTATTCATCGTCTTTATTAATGTCTTTTAGCAATTCTAATTGAGAAATTAGTAATGATTCCATTTTTGCTTTATACACATCAAATTGTTTTTTAATGTCTTCTAGTTCTTTTTTCTTCATTAAAATTTCTTGTCCTAAATCATCTACTGATTTTCTAGCATTTCCTTCTGCTTCTTTTATAATTTGTTCTGCTTGTTGTCTTGCTACATCTTTTACTTCTTCTGCAGTTGATTGTGCCATTACTAATGTATTTTGCAATGTATCTTCAATTTTTTTATAATGTAATAAACTACTTTCTAGCTCATCTACTCTTGATTTTAATTCTGTACTTTGTTTATATGCTTTTTCATAATCAGCTGTTAAGTCATCTAAAAATTCATCTACTTCTTCTACACTATATCCATTCATCATTTGTTTTGAAAATTTTTTATTTTCTATGTCTAATGGTGTTATCATAATTTTTCCTCCTATATATTAAGCACAAAATTATCCATTTGAATTTCTAAGCCAAGATACAGATAATTTATTTTTTAATTCTTCTCTAGCTAAATCGCTTGTAATTTCATAATTATATGGTGCAATTAGGAATATAGAATTTGATACTTTTTGAATATGTCCATCTAATGCATGAACAGCACCACTAATAACATCTACAATACGTCTTGCTACATCTTTGTTAACGTATTCTAAATTAACAATTACTGATTTCTTTTCTTTTAATAAATCACAAATTGCTTCTGATTGTTCAAATGTAGTTGGTTGTGATATAACCATCTTAATTTGTTCTGTTTGTGGCATATTTACAACTTTACTTCCACGTCTATTCCAAAAATTTCTTCCTTCATCTTGTTCTTGTTCTGTTTCTTGTTCCATTTCTTCCTCTTCTTCGTACTCTTCTCCTGCTGTATCTACTCCAAATAAATCTAATACTTTGTTCATGATTGCTCCTGACATTTCAAAACCTCCTAAAATTATCGTCCTTCGTAATCTTTTTAATTATGCTATAAGTATCTAACTTTTTTATTTTATTGTCAATAGTTTTTTTAAATTGTAATGTTAATTTAATTTCTTTGTAATATTTTTGTAATATTACAACTGTATTTCGTCATATAATGATATTTTCTTTCTATTATCTACTATTTCGTTTGATACTCCTTTTTCTAGCAATTCCTTTCCACTTTCATAATTTTTTATAATTGAATATTTTTCTCCCTGTTTTAATACTTGAACATATATTTTATCTGTATATCCTACTCTTTTTCGAATTACATATGCTAAATCATCTGTTTCATATTTTATTGCACTATTAGGTACTTTCCAACCACTTACGTCCCACCATATAATATCAAAAGATATTTTTCTATAATTAATTAGTTCTTCTGTATAATTTTCTAATTTAAATACTGCTAGATCTTCTTCATTACTTTCTTTTGATATATATTCTATTTTTGCCTTTACCTCTTTACTATTTGAAAGTCTAATAATAAGTGTATCTCCAACGTTTGCTTTCTTTTCTTCCAAGTTTTTATCCTTTAGAATGCATGCTATATAGCATGAAAAATTATCAATAATTTTTCCACTTTCTTCACTTGTTGAAACAATTTGACCTGTTTTTAAATGTAAATCTTCTAGCATTTTTTTGCTTAAGCTTCCAAAGTCTGAAGGTGTTAGTATATCTTCTAGTCCATCAACTCTATAAGATACTACTCCTGATTTTGTAGCTGTTAAATATTCTGATCCTGAATTTAGTTGATTTTCATACTCACTTCTTTGATTTATTAAGTCTTTTAAATAAGAACCTGCCGGACTTTTTTCTCCTGCTATTTTAGCTTTCTTAGTAATATATGAATTTAAATCTTTTTTGTATTCTTTGATTTTCTGCATATCATTTATATGATACATATCTGTTAATTTGTTTTCTATTTGTTGTTCTATTACTTTTACATCACCTGAAAATACACTGTCTTCTTTTTCCCATGCTTCTTGTATTTTTATATCTAATTCTTTTATTTGTTTTTTTAAGTTTTCCTCTCCTGACGTTGAATAACGAAAAACGGCTTCCCCCTTTGCAACTTTTTCGCCTTCTGCTTTAATTTGTACTAAACCATTTTTATAGTTTTCACCTTTCAAAACAGTCTCATCTCTAATTATATATCCTTGTACTGTTTCTTCTGAGGATATTTTTCCGTTTTCTACAACAAATGTATCTGTTGGCTTTATTATTAAGTTATATACCATATAAATAACATAACTTAGAATAGCAATTAAAATTATAATAAATATAAATTGCTTATTTCTATTTATTTTTTTTCCTTTTTTATTCACTTATTTATTTCCTCCAAGATAATATGAATATTTTCAGATATTGTATTTTCTCCATTTAACCATATTGTTTCTTTATTCTTTCTAAACCATGTAAGTTGTCTTTTTGCATACCTTCTTGATTCTAGTTTTATTTTTTCTATTGCCTCTTCTTTTGTTAATTTTCCTTCTATGTATTCTACAATTTCTTTGTATCCTAACGCTTGTAATGATGTTGGAAGCTTTTCATATTTTTCATAAATATTTCTTACCTCTTCTATTAAGCCTTTCTCTACCATAATGTCTACTCTTTTATTAATTCTTTCATATAAAATTTCTCTGTTCATGTCTATTGCAAACATTTTATAATCAAATTCTGGTTCTTTCCTTGATTCTTTTTCTAATTCTGTTTTTGTTTTCCCTGTTTGGTGGTATATTTCTAATACCCTTAAAATTCTTTTTCTATCATTTTGGCTTATCTTTTCCATTGCTAGTGAATCTATTTTTTTCGCTTCTTCATATAGTTTTTCTAAACCATCTTTTTCTATTAATTCTTCAAGATATTTTCTATATTGAAGGTCAATTTCTAATTCTGGATATTCTATTTCATAGATAAGTGAATCTATATATAAGCCTGTTCCTCCAACTACAATAGGAATTTTTCCCTTTGCTATAATTTCTCTTATATATTTTTTAGCATCCTTCTTATAATCTGCAACACTATATCTTACTTCTGGACTTATAATATCTAACATATAATGCATAATATTTTGTTTTTCGTCTTCATCTGGCTTAGCTGTTCCTATATCCATTTCTTTATATATTTGCATTGAATCTGCTGAAACTATTTCTCCATTTATTGCTTTTGCAAGTTCAATAGATAGTGCTGTTTTTCCAGACGCAGTAGGTCCTCCTATAACTATTACTTTAGTTTTTTGCATATTTTTGCTCCTTAAATTTGATTTGCTGTAACCTTATTTGTTTGAACTTCATTTGCATTTACTACATTTATAATTCCTTCATTATTGTTAATTTCTGTTGTTTGTTCATTTTGAACTATTGTATTTGTTTGATTTTGCTCCATATTTTTAATGTTTTTTTGTACATTTACAAAGTAGAAATATTCTATTACTAAAATTACAATAAGTAGTATAACTAATGCACTAAGTTTTCTTGATAATTCTTGTACTTTTATTTTTTTATTTTTAAATTTTCTATATTGTGATGCAAAATATGGTATAAATAAAATTACATTTATTGGTACAAATAAATATGTAACAAAATTTTTCATTGCTTCGTGAACAGTTGAATCTATACCAAATCCGCTTATCCAATATGTAATTGAGACTAGTATATACATAACTGCTACACTTATAGCAAGAAACAATACAATTTCCTTTTTAGACATTTTTTTAATAAATTGATATGTTATACTTATTGCAATTATATTTGCAATTATTATTGCTATTGTTAAATATATATCCATACTATTTTATCTCCTTGAAAATTTCTTCTCTATATCATTTTTTGTCATTTTTATTGCTGTTGGTCTTCCGTGTGGACAAGTAAAAGGATTTGGAAGTCTTAGTAATTCTTCCATTAAGCTATCTACTTCTTCTTTTGAAAGAGCCATATTAGCTTTTACAGCAGCTTTACAAGCAACTGTTGCAATAAATTTTTCCTCTTTTTCTTGTTTTGCTGTTCTTGCTACTGTATTTATTTCGTCTAATGTTTCTAAAAATAATTCTTTAGTGTCTAATTCTAGACATATATTAGGAACTCCTGTTAATTTTATAGTGTTTTCTCCAAATTCTTCCAAAACGAATCCTGCTTTTTCAAACATATCTATGTTTTCTTTTGCTATATCCATCTCTTTGTGTGTTAAATTGATAATATCTGGTAATAACATCATTTGAGAATCTTTTTCTCCATTTTTATAATAATTCTCTCTTACTTTTTCATACATTATTCTTTCATGAGCAGCATGTTGGTCTATCATGTATAGTTCATTTCCTAATTCTATGATTATATATGTTGAAAAAGCTATTCCTATAAATTTATATGTAGGAATGACGTTTTGTTCTTTTTCGAACATTGATATATTTTCACCTGTTGCTATCTCAGCGTCTATTTTATATTCTTCTGGTTCTTCTTTTATTTCTACTTCTTTTTCTGGTGCTTTTCCAAAAACAGATGTATACATATCTTCGAATTTTTCTTCTGTTGCCTCTTCTCTATTTTCATTTTTAGCAATCTCTTGTTCTTGGTTAATTTGATTAGTATCTATTACTTGTGTTTCGTCTATTTCTATATTTTTAGCTAACTCTTGTTTCATTTGGTCTGTTATTACTATTGTTTCATCACTAAAGTTTACTTCTTTAGGTTCTACAGTTTCTAGCACTTTAGTATTATCTTCTTCATTTTCTTCTGCTATTGTTGTATTATCTGTATTTTCATCTTTTGCTACTTTTGTAAATTCATTATTTAGGGTATCTGTATTTCCTTTAAATTCTTCTACTGATTTTTTCATTTCTGCCATTTTATCCATTATGCTCTTAAAGCCATCTACATTAGTAGCTTGAATATTGTTTTCTTGTTTTTTCGTTTCATATATATCTTTCATGATATTTTGTTCTTCTGGTTTTTTTTCATTTTCTTCTTTTTTTGCTAAGAATTTTGAAAACAAACCTCTTGATTTTTCTGGTGCTTGTATATTTTCTAATATATCATTTTTTATTTCTATTTCACTTTCTTTTGTCTCTTCTTTATCTTCTTGGACACCTACCAAATCATTTTTTAATAAAGTATCTTTTATTGCATGATATACTGCTTTAAACACTTTTTGCTCTTCTTCAAAACGTACTTCTAGTTTTGCTGGATGAACATTAACATCTACTTTATGTGGATCAATTTCAATATTTAAAACCAAAAATCCAAATTTTCCAACTGTAATCATTCCTTTGTATGCTTGTTCCGCACTACTTGTTAATGTTTTATCTTTTATATATCTTTTATTTACAAAGAATAATTGGTTTGAACGATTTGAACGAGAAATAATAGGTTTTCCGACTACACCTGTTATTTTAATATCTTCATATTCATAATTAACTTCTAATATATTTTCTGTAATTTCTTTTCCATAAATACCATATATAACATTTTTTATATCACCATTTCCAGAAGTTTGGATAATAGTTTTTCCTGAGCTTATTAATTTTATTGCAATCTCTGGATGTATTAAAGCTATTCTAGTCATAACATCTTCTATATAACCTGACTCTGTAAAGTCTTTTTTTAAGAATTTGTAACGAACAGGAGTATTATAGAAAAGGTTCTCTATGGTAATAGTTGTCCCATCAGGACAACCTGTTTCTTCATTTTTTAAGATATTTCCACCTTCTACTATTACTTCATGTCCTATTTCTTGGTCTCTAGTTTTAGATTTCATACTTACTTTCGCTATTGCTGCAATACTTGCTAAAGCCTCACCTCTAAATCCCATAGATTTTACAGTTTCTAAGTCACTTGCTACTCTTATTTTGCTTGTTGCATGTCTCTCAAATGCAATTTCCATATCATCTGGCATAATTCCTTTTCCATTATCTGTTACGCGAATATAAGAAATTCCACCATTTTTTATTTCTACGCTAATATTATTTGCTCCTGCATCTATTGAATTTTCTACTAATTCTTTTACTACAGATGCTGGTCTTTCAATTACTTCACCTGCTGCTATCTTGTTTATTGTTAAGTCATCTAATAATACTATATTTCCCACGTTTCTTCCTCCGTTTTTTATTTTTATATACTTTTTTAGAATTATATCATTAAATGTTTGAATTTGTATAGTTTTTTCAAAAAAATAGTAAAAAAATATTATCTCATTAAATATCTGTAACAATTTACTTTTTTTAAACATTGTAACACTTTTTTATTTTTAGAATAGTATATACCATACAAAAGAACAAACGACGTAACAAAAATTTATATAGGAGGTACTTATAATGAGAAATTGTTGTTGTAACAGTGAAATACTTTGGTTCATTATCCTATTTTTACTACTTTTCTGTGGCTGTGGAAACAATAACTGCGGATGTGGCAACGGATGTTGCTAGTTTCTCTTAGGTAAATGTCAAAGGTTCAAAGTTTACTTTGAAAGGAGGGAAATATTATGCCAGAAAATAGAGGTTGTGGATGCGGTTTCGGTAATGGATGTGACTGCATTTGGATTATCATCATATTAATATTAATATTCTGTTGTTGTGGAAATAACAACTGTGGCGGATGTGGATGCTGCTAGAATTTAATTCTTCAAACATAAAAAGCGATAGAAATTCTATCGCTTTTATTATTTTATATTAAATATACTTTTTATTTTCCTAATAAGATTTTTGAATAATGGTTCTTTATATTCTACCATTGAAACTTGATTTTCTGAAGTATCTACTTGCTTATGTTTTTTAAAAATATCATCTGGATTATATTTATTTCTAAGCTCTTGTTGATACATATTCTCATTATTCTTTAATATTTGTTTTAGTTCATTTTTTTCCTCTTCACTATTACACCAATAATTTAAATGTAATAAAGCTATTATTGCTAATGTTTCTTTTTTAATCTTTTGTTTATTTAGTGGTATATCTTCTATATATTGAGGCGTATAATCAATGTTTCTTTTCTCTTTTAGCATATTAAATAAAGTAATTGGTAATTTATTGATATATTCATTTCCTAACAAATTTAGCACCTGATATACTTCTGAATAAATCTCTTTAGTTTTTACATTCATATTTCTTTTCCTTCATAATCTCTTTCTTGTTGTTCTATTCCTTCTTTTAATATTTCTTTAGCACTCATTAAATCTGACAATTTAATATCTTGATATGCATTTAATAAAATTCTACGTTTAGATTTTTTCGTATCACTCTTTATATCATTTCCAGCTTGTTCTACTTGGTCTATATTTCTATTTAAATAAAACATAGCATTTTGAATTATAGTATTTTCCCCTGAAGTTCCATCTCTATTGCCATATATTTCTATAGATAATTGTTCCAATCTTTGCATATCTTGATTAATAACTGCTTTGCTTATTTGTCTTTGTTGTTCTGTTAATCTATTTGAAAGGCTTTTTATAAAAATACCTTTTTCTTCATCTCCCATTTCGGAAAAATAGTTCATATTTTTTTGAAATATTCTCTCTCCGTTTTCCTCTTTAAAAGAGCCTAAAATAAATTCTTTTGGAAATTTTCCATGATCATTATCTCCACAACATAGTTGATCTAAAATACAAGTAGTTTTGTGATTATTTCCAACAGTACTTGTATCCATTCCTGGAAATCCAACATATAATTTTTCTCCGTTTCCTTCCAATATTGTAGGAACTAAAACAATAACTCCATTTTCTGCCATTTCGTTTCCTAATTTATAATTTTTTAATGTTTCTTTTTGATAGTCTTTCAATTCAGAACTTACTCCTAAAGAGCTCACAGTTGCTAACACAGAACTACCTTTATTTATATCTAATCCATTATTACATATTTCTTTTAAAATTTCATCTATTGATTTTTCCTTACTCTTTTCTTTTCGTACTGCATGAATACCTAATCCCATCTTTCCATTTTGGCTTTTCATAACTTCAGCAATATACTCATACATTCCTTTGGTACTTGGCTTTGCTTTTTTATTAGTATTTTGATTTTCACTAATCAATTTTGATTTATCTATATCGTTAAAATCAAAAACAATTTTTCTCATCTCTTTACCACCCTATATTTCAAAAATTATTTAACTGCATATCATTTCTTCATATTTTATTGATATTTGTGATTTTACTTTTTCTATTTGTTACTAATTTTGCTACAACTTTTTTTATTTTTTATGCAAATACTAATTAATTCCTGCCGTATACCCTGTAGAATATGCAATTTGAAGATTAAATCCCCCTGTATACGCATCTACATCAATTATTTCTCCTGCAAAATATAATCCATCTACAATTTTAGATTCCATTGTTTTTGGGTTTATTTCTTTTATGCTAACTCCTCCAGCTGTAACTATTGCCTCTTCTATTGGTCTGAAACCTTTTATTTCTATTTCAAATCCTTTCAATGTTTTTAATAATTCTAATCTTTCTTCTTTTGTAACAGAATTTATTTTCTTTTCTCCATCTAGTTTTGCAAGTTCTAAAACTGGCAAAATCATTTTTGATGGTAGTAAATCTTGAAGTCCATTTTGTAAATCTTTATTTTTATATTTTTCAAAATCTCTTTTTATTCTATTATCTAATTTTGTTTCATCTAAAGCTGGTTTTAAATCTATTTTTAATACAATTTTATTCTCTTTAAATTTTTCTTCTATATTTTTGTATCTTAATAAATGTGCTGATGAGCTAAGTATTGTAGGTCCTGATACTCCAAAATGTGTAAATAGCATTTCTCCAAAATCTTCATAAATAGTCTTGTTAGTTTCTTTATCTATTAGTGTTATTCCTACATTTTTTAAACTTAATCCTTGCATTTGTTTGCAAAGTTTTAATGACTTTTCTGATACTGTTAGTGGTACAAGTGATGGTTTTATTTTTTCTATGCTATGTCCTAATTCTTTTGCCATTTCATATCCATCACCAGTAGAGCCTGTTGAAGGATAACTTTTTCCTCCTGTTGCTAAAATAATTTTGTCTGCTTTTATTTTTTCTCCGTTTTCTAAAATAACCCCTATAGCCCTTTTTACCCCATCTACTTCTTCTACTAGAATCTTTTTCACTTTTGTATTTGTTTTTATCTGAACTTTTAAGCTATTTAGTTTTCTTATAAATGCATTTAATACATCTTGTGAATGATCAGACACAGGGAATATTCTATTTCCTCTTTCTTCCTTTACTTGTACATGTTGGTCTTTTAATAAATTTATTATATCTTCATTTGTATAATTTTGAAAACTACTATATAAAAATCTTCCATTACCAGGAATGTTTGAAATAAATTCTTCCATAGGAATAGAAGATGTAATATTACACCTTCCTTTTCCAGTTATTAATAATTTTCTTCCCAAACTATTCATTTTTTCAAGTATTGTTACACTATTTCCATATTCAGCACTACTAATTGCTGCCATCATTCCTGCTGGCCCACCGACCTATAACAATTACTTTCATTTTTTTCTCCTCCTTAAGTCAGCTACAAACTAGATTTAAAAGAATTAAATTTTCAGGTTTGTTCTTATTTTCAATTATTTTTTTCAGGTCCGTCCCCTGTGTTCCGAAATCGGAACGAAAAGGTCCGTCCCTATTGTTCTTTTTACTAAATTATAAACATATTCTTGTCCTATTTTTCCTACTGATTTATCATATTCTTCTCCTAGTAATAAATTATCTGATAAAATACGAATTCCTATTGTAGGAATATTAAATTTTAGTCCCATTTGGTATGTGCCTATTGTTTCCATATCCTCACATAGTATATCATACTTTTCTGAAAGCCATAATAGTCTATCTTTCTCTGCATTCCAAACATCTCCACTTCCCATAGTACCTACTACATAAGAAAGTTTCTGTTTTTTTGCCTCCTCTTCCGCTAACTTTATAAGTTCTGTATTTGTTTTTAATACAACTAACTCATCTATTCCTTCTTTAAAGGTTTTTAATTCCCATTCTAATGAATTGCTTCCTTTTCCTTCTTCTTTATATGGTGTTTGAAATGAATTTATATTAATGCAATTTTGTCCTATTACCAAATCTCCTTTGTGAACATTTTTTGTAATTCCTCCTGCAACACCTTGGTTTATTATAAGGCAAGGTGAAAAATTTATTATTCCAATTACTGTTGCCGCTGTAACATTCATTAATCCAACTTGTGTTTTAGATAAAATTATCGGATATTCATCTATTTTTCCTTTGTAGAAAACATATCCATTTAAAATTATTTCTTCTATTTCATTCATTTTCTCTTTAATAAATGCAATTTCATCTTCCATTGCACCTTGTATTAATATAGGTTTTTGTTCCATTTTTAATTCTTCCTTATTCCATTATATTTTGTATTGCTTTTAATACTCCTAATTTTCCATATTCATATGTAAGTCCACCTTGCATAAATGCAATATAAGGCTCACGTATTGGTCCATCGCAAGAAAGCTCTATTGAAGAACCTTGTGTAAATGCTCCTGCTGCCATAATAACTTGGTCTGTGTAACCTGGCATGTCCCATGGCATAGGAATTGAGTTTGAGTCCACTGGTGACCCCATTTGTATTCCTTGACAATATTTTATTAATTTTTCTTTATCTTTAAAAATAATATTTTGAACTATGTCTGCCCTTTCACTTCCTGCTTTTGGCTCTACCTCATAACCTAGCTCTTCTAACATTTTACTTGCAAATACTGCTGTTTTTAAACTTGAAGCAACAACTGATGGAGCCAAAAATAGTCCTTGTAAAATTGATTTATTAATTCCTAAAGTTGGTCCAACTTCTTTTCCTTCGCCTGGTGCAGTTAATCTTTGTGCAACTAAATCTACTAAATCTCTTCTACCTACAACATATGCTCCATTTGGTGCTATACCTCCACCTAAATTTTTTATAAGTGAACCTACTGCAATATCTGCCCCTACTTCTATTGGTTCTTTAGTAGTAACAAATTCACAATAACAATTATCTATCATTATTATTACTTTTTTATCTATTTCTTTAATTAATTTTATAACTTTTTCTAGCTTATCTATTGTAATACTCTTTCTTGTAGAATATCCTTTAGAACGTTGAATTTCTATTAGTTTTACATTTCCTTGTTTCAATCTTTGTTCTATTTTTTCATAATCAAAATCATCATTTATTAAATCAATTTGCTCATATTTTACATTATAAGATTTAAGTGATGCAGGATTATCTACAATTCCAATAACTTCGTCTAATGTATCATATGGCTTTCCAGTAATGCTAAGCATTACATCATTGGGTCTTAAAAGTCCAAATAAAGTTACAGTTAAAGCATGTGTTCCGGAAATAAATTGGCTTCTTACTAAACTATCTTCTGCTTTAAAAATATTTGCAAATACTTTTTCTATTGTATCTCTACCAATATCTCCATAGCCATAACCTGTTGTACTTCCAAAGTGCATTTCTGAAATTTGATTTTCTTGAAACGCTTTTAATACTTTTAAGCTATTTTGTGTGCAATTTTCTTCTATTTGTTTAAATATATTTTCCACATCTTTTTCAACTTTTGTTGATAACTCTTCTATTTTTTTACTTATTCCAAACTCTTCGTACATTTATTTTCTCTCCTTTTAAATTACTTTTATATTATAACATTTATGTGTTTATTATTCAACTAAAAAATTTTTAAGCTAAATCCTAGAATTGTGCTTATTGAAATTTATTTTAGCTATCTATAAAACTTGTAAATTTATGTAAAATGTGGTATATTGCTAATATATGGTATTATCCATTAATAAAACTAATTGGAGGAATTACTTATGAAGAGAAAGACATTTCTTTCACTGGTCTTTGCCACATTAATTATATGGCTAATTTTATTTTGCACCATTACTAAGTGAAAATAGTAAATTTCGTCAATGACGAGTTTGTTGCAAAAAATCCTTACAATTAAGAATAAAGAACTGGAAAGTAATTACACCAGTTCTTTTATTCTTATATTTTTATAAATATTATGATTAATTGATTCCTCTTATTAAAAATTTCCAAAAAAAGGATGTTTTTTTGTGTTGACCTTCACTTTATTTTATGTTAGTATAAATTTAATAGTAAAGGATGGTGTTTATTATGGATACAGAATCTAAAAAAGAGATTGAAATTGTTTCAGGTAATGGCGAAAATTTAAATATTTCTCCTGTTTATGACCATATTGATATAGAAAAACCAAATAAAGAAAAGGAAAAGAAAAAGATTATAATTCCAGAAGAAAAAAAATAAAATTGCTAATTTTAAAATTAGCAATTTTATTTTTATCTATATAGCCTCTTTATTTTCTTCATTATTTGTATTTTCTGCTTGATCTATAACTTCTAAACTTGCAACTGAAACTTCATATGCTATTCTTATTTCTGAAGTACCATCTTCATATTTTTTCTCATATTGTCTAGATTGTACTCTACCAATAATTCTTACTTCTGTTCCAACTGGAATATTTTCACAGAATCTAGCATTTCTACCCCATGCTATACATGGTATATAATCTGATTTATTATAAGCTCTATTTACTGCAAGTAATACATCTGCTATTTCTCTACCAAATGGTGTTTTTCTGTAGATAGGTTTTTTACAAATAAAACCATCTAAAATTACTTCATTTGATGAATTTTCTTTACTTGGTTTAAATTCTTCTTCGTCTTCATTTCCAAATTTTATTTCTTTTGCAAATACTGTAAGAACTAATCTGTTTTTTTCATTTTCGTAACTATTATATGAACGGAATTGTCCTTCAATAATTACATTTTTTCCAATTTCTAAATCTTCTTCTACTAATAATCTTTCTGAAATAGTAATTGGAATGTTGTCTGCATTACCACTTAAACGTGGTACACTTAAGTCAAATATGTAAAATTTTTCTCCATAAATTTCGTGACTAAATCTCTTTTCACTTGTTACTTTTCCAATTAGAACTAATTGGTTATTTTCTGAATAGTTTGTATTCAATTTCTTTTCCTCCCCTTATTTGTTTATCTCATTAGCATTTTATTCTTTTGGTATATTTTTTAGAATGTTTTTTACAAATTCTATTATACTACCTTTTTTTGGATTTGTCTACATAAAAAGTTAAATTTTCCAATTTTTATTTCATTTTTAATTGATTTATACTATTTTTCAGGTTCACTAATAATATTATTTTCCGTATAACAATAATATAGTTCCTATTGCCATACTACAATTTGTATTTTCATATAAAGGTACTCTTATTTCTTCTGGCTCTATATTTTTACCATCTTTAGTTTTTAAATTTCTTTGTAGACAAAGCATTATTTCATCTTCTTCTACTGAAGATGCCGTAATTCTTGCTTTTGAGTTAAAACCATATGTTACAATTTCTGCATTTATGCCTTCTATTAATTTTAAATTGCCTTTTATATCAGAATTAATAATTACATATTTAGCTTTTTGTATTAATTTTTTTAATATTTCTTCATTTTTAAATTCTTTGGTAATTATTATTGTTTCAAATGTAATATTTTTTATATTTTCTATGCTCTTTTCTTTAAGAAATAGTATATTGCTCTCTCTAAAATCTAATTTTTCTAATTGTTTACGAATGCAATTTTCTACATTTTCTTCACTAACAATCCCGATAAATGGCATTTTATATCTCCTTAAATTAAATTTTATTGGTATTATTTCCAAAATTATATTACTTATTCATTTTTAGAATTTACTCTCTGTGTGCCATTTACATCTATATAATAATTATTTTTGTATATTAAATCTGAAACTGAAACAATCTGATATCCTTTTTGTTCTATATTTGTTAATAACATATCTAAACTATCTGCTGTATGTTTTGTTCCATTATGGCTTAAAATTATACTTCCTGAAGACAATTTATTTTCTAATCGTTTCCACATCTCTTCACCTGTTAAACCTGAATAATCTAATGTATCTAAATTCCATTGTATTGTCTCATGATTTTGTGATTTCGCTGCTTTTATTACAGTATCATTATATTCTCCATATGGTCCTCTATATAGAGTCGTTTTCTTTCCTGTAATTTTTTCTATTTTTTCACTACATTTTTGTATTTGTTCTATATTTTTCTCTAAACTCAAATTATTTACATGTGGATGTGTATTTGAATGATTACCTATTTCGTGACCAGCTTCTGATATTTTCTTTACCGCTTCCTGGTGTTTATCAACAAAATCTCCTACCATAAAAAATGTTATATGAACATTGTGTTTTGCAAGAGTTGATAAAATAGAATCTATATCATCTGCTTCCCATGCACAATTCATTGTAAAAGCTATCTTTTTTTCGTTTGTTTGCACATTATATATTGGTAATTCCTTTGTTGCAGCTGATGTCTCTATCGTTGCATTATTTGTCATTGCAAATGCCATTACAAACAATATAATAACTGTGCCAAGTGATACAAGATATGAGTTTATTTTTGATTTATTAAATACTATAAACATAAAAACCTCCTACTATAAGCTAATTCATTTTATGCTTATAGTAAGAGGTTTATGATATTTTTTAATCATAAACTTCTATTGCTTTTATTATTGTTCTTTTAATTGCTCCTAATGTGCACGTAATTAATGTTATTTCTCTTTCACCATTTGTATTATTATCCAAACATGTTGTATCATTTGGATCTACTTTATAATTTTTATAAACTTGATAGACTACTTCTCTACCATATGTGTCTGTCACAATAATTTTGTCACCTATTTCAAGTTCTTTTATTCTTCCAAAGGTTTGATTGTAATTATGTCCTGATATACAAAAATTACCTACTTCATTTACTTTTGGTCCACAAGTTTTAGTAACTGATAATTTCAATGTTTTTTCGTTTGTTTCTTCTAATACATATTTTTCTATATTTAATTTAGGTATAGTTATTTTGCCTACTGTCTTACATCCTCTATATTGTTCTGGAAAATTTTCATATTCTTTTAAGTTATTTTCTTCATTATCTATTATTTTTATTTCATTTTTTTCTGTATTTATAAATTGATTTGCACTTACTTTTGTCGTAAATTCTTTAGTTTCAAAGTTATCTTTATCTATTTGGTCTATACAGATGTTAAATAGAAATACAAAAAATACTATAGCCACTATACCTGAAAAAATAATAGGTATTTTTATTTTTACTATTCTACATTTCATATTTTACCTTCTTTTTTCTAGAATAATTCTTATTGTAAGAACTTACTATTCATATAGAAAGAACGACTTATAATTAAAGCCGTTCTTTTGTTTTTTATTATTTTCTTCTATATACCCTTAAATATACTAAATAAAGTCCTATACATATTACACTAAAATAAATAGCATACTCTCCAAGTGTTGCACCTGTTTTAGGTAATTCTTCTACTTCTTCATTTTCTATAACATTAGTTATTTCATTCGCTATAGTCTCATCGTCTTTTACTTGTATAGTTATTGTTTTTTGTGCCAATATATCGTTTGCATTTTGTACATCTAAAAGAGTTAATTTTATAGTATATGCACCTGCTTTTGTAAATGTTGCTTTTACTGGTGTTTCATTAGTAAATGTTCCTGATATTGCAAATCCTGCTTCTGGTCCCCAATATCCTACTTGTGCAATGTCAATTTGAGTTCCTAAAGAATCTGTTGCCATTAACTTTGGTGTTGCTGGACCTTCTATTTCTACTTTTACTCTTACCTTTGCGTGTGTTGGTGTTGACTGCCCTGCCAATATAATATTAGTATCTTTTTCTTCATTTACTTTTACTTCACCGGTGTAAGAAATGTCGAAATGAATTGTAGAGTCAATTGCTGCATAAGAGCATACTCCAAATATTAGTAAAAATGCTAAAGCTACCAAAAAAATTCTTAGTTTTTTCATTTTATTTTCATTCCTTTCCAATTTAAAATTAGGCTTTTTATCCCAACTCTTTTTTTAATATATATTGTTTTTATTTTAATTTATTCTATTAACTTTTATCTATTTTTCTACATATTTTGACACTTTATTACTAAATTTTACATATTATATAGTAGCTATAAAATATAGCCAAAATTTAAAGAAAAGAGGTATTTATATGGATTTTGACAAAAACGTATGTCCTGTAGTGGATGTAGATGGTGTTATTGCATCTGGAAAACAATTTGACTTAGATATTCGTCTTCCAGATGTTAATATAAAAAAGTGCTAATTATTATTTTCGTAGAAACTCACTATTATCTCTTCAATTTCTTTATTACTATACATTTCACCAGAAAGTATTTTTATCATATACTCTATTATTCGCTCTCTCTTTTTGAATTTTTTACTTAATTTTTTTGCTACTTTTTGTACTTCATTTCTCATTACATATATTCCTCCATTTTTATTTGAATATATATTCTTTTTTGCTAGCATCTTAATTCTACAATATTCGACATATTAAATGTCAGTCCGACTATGCAAACTTTTTTTATTTTTTTGAAGCTTCTATAATTATATATATTAAATTAGATTCGCTATAGCGAAATTTATATAAAAAATACAAATTATTATATGAAAATACTTTTTCATTTTTTCTTTGGTTTTAGAAATTTCAACTTTCAATTCTCTGTAATTATCTTATTTCAATATTTTTAGCTACAAACAATTCTTCTATTCCTACTTCCAAAGTTTTTGCTATTAAAACTATTTCTACAAATAATACTTTATCTGTTATTTTATTATTTTCTATATCTGATAATTTATGTCTATTTATTGATGTTTCTTTTTCTATGTCTTCTAAACTAATTCCTTTCTCATTTCTAATCTTCTTAATTATAAATTCTATTATCATACTAACACCTCAATTGTTAGTATTCTCATTTTTTCCTTAAATATAAAAAAATATGATAGAAATATATCTATCATATTTTATTTTTTTATCAATTCTTTTTTATTGCCTTGAACATACCCTAATAATATATTTTGTATATTATCTAATCTTTCAGTTACTCTTGCTGTACTGCTAATATTAATTTCGTTTGCTATGTACTTTAAAGATTTATTATCATGAAATCTTAATTTATAAATTCTATAATATTCGCTATTTATATTGTTTAGGGCTATTTCAAAATTCTTAATTTGTCCTGAATCTTTATTTTCTTCTATATATTTTTCTATAAATTTGTACTTTGAATCATCCTCGCTTTTCTTCCATAAGTACATTCCTGCTTTTTTATTATATTCTTTATTTCTTTGTATATCTGCTTTACCTGATAACATATATGCACCTAAAATCGAAGACATTGTACCTGCTATTATATCTATTTTAGATACTATAAATATAAGTGTCAATATAGTAGTGCTCCAAAAAAGACATTTATATGGATTCTTATAATGTTTAGATTGTTTTACTATATATCTTGTTATTTCGAATACTGCTATTATATACAAAGTTCTATATATAGACATATCTAAAATATATCCTACGCTCAATATTATCGCAGTCTCAAGAATATTAAATATTACTGATGGCAACCAATATAAGATTGCTCTTTTTTTCTCTGATACATTCATTTTTTACTCTCCGTCTTCTGTATTACAAAACCATAAGAAAGAATAAATTGGTGGATACATATAATCACTCCTTTCATATCTTTATATTAGTTATACCTATATTTATAACAAACAATAATGTATAGCATAAACTTAAACTAATATTTCTCAATGTTATGCTTTTTATCTTACTATTATCATTAATATCCCATGAAGCTCTATATTTCAAATAAAAGTTATTAAATTTCTTTTTTAGTATAACTATTAATATTATTAATATGCTCCTTTGTACAATATATGACAACCAATAATTAATTTTTATCAATGGCAAACTACAAAAACTAGTAATAGTTAATAGAACATATATAAATACAAATAAAAATACATCAATTGATTTTGTGTCTTTGTACAATCCCTTTAATATCATATATCCAATAATAGTAAAAAACATATAAACTAATATATTATATTTTAATAATAAAGCTAAAACAATATTGGTAATCAATAAGCCTAAAAATAAAATTATATTTTTCTTTTTATTCTTCATCTCTTTAAAATATATTAAACATAATGTAAAAATGGTCACATCTGGAATTATACCTAAAATTAAACTTAATAAATACATTTTCTTTTCTCCTTTGTTTTTTATAATAGTATGTACTATTTTTCATTTTAAGAACTACAATTTACTTTTTCTTCCATTTTGCTTGACATAAAAATCAAATTATATTATAATAAAAATGCAATAAGTCTTACTTATGCGTAAAGAAAGAGGAGATAGCCCAAGTCGCAAACAGAGCCTATCTCTTCTTTCTGTTTTATTAAAACAAGTTCATTTTTATTGTATCATTATAATATTATTTTTTCAATATCTTTTTACCTTTTTTTTTACATTTTTTATTTTGTCGAAACATGCAGGCATGAATAAAAATCCACCAGTAAAACCCATAGTTTACCTTTAAAGTTAATAAAAAATAGAGTCCATAGGACTCTACATGTATGTCGAAATATTTTGAACAAATAAAGTTCGTATTTACTTTATCGTAAATTTTTATTTTTGTCAAGTATAAAAAAAGACTATTGCTAGTCTTTTTATAAACAATATTTATTTACTAATTCTATTATTTCTTCATTTGTTAAAACTCTTTTATCATCTTTTTTATAATATATAGATAATAAATATGCATTTAAATCTTCCTTTATTGCATAATATATCATTCTATATCCATTTGATTTGCCCATTCTTGTATCCGTATTTGCAATTCTAACTTTTATAATCTTATTGTTTTCATCGTTTAAGTGTAATCCGAGGTATTTCATTTCCAACTAAATTTCCAGTAACCAAATCTTTGACTACTGTACCTATATCTTCATCTATATGTTTGAATCTTTTTTTGGATTCATAATATTCTATATCTTCTTTAAATTTTTCAGTTGGAATTATCGTATACACACCACATTACCCCTTATTATGTTTCTTTTTTAGGTACTCATCCCATGTATCTAAATGTATTTTCCCTTCTTTATGTAGTTTTACTTCTTTTAAACTTTCTTCAAGAGATTCATATACGCTACAATATCTCTTCGGTGCTTTTTCTTTTGTGAATTTGCCTGTTAAACGAGCTATTGCTTCCATATTCACTCCTCCTATCTTTCTCATAAGTACACTTCCTTCCTTAGTAGTCATTTTAGCATATACTAAAGAAAAAATATGTCATATTCTGCTATGTAACAGAATATTTATACGAGAAATATATACAAAAATTTACAAAATGTAAATAAATATAACAAAATTGTAATCAATATAACAAATTGTAATATTTTTGCAATAAAATTGTAACATTTTTGTATTTATCTGTCAATATTATACCATAATTTTCCTATAAAATCAAGTTTTACATAAAATAATTTTTTTGTTCAAAATGCCTAAAAATCAACGCATTACAATGCATTTAAAGCCGTTTTTATTTTAAATTTGAGTAATTATATTACTTGATATTACTGCATTTAAGCAAAAAAATAGAGCAGTACTTAATTGTACTGCTCGTTTTAGATTTATCTTAATTTTTTATTTACTATGCTTTGAATAGCATTATAGTCGTAACCTTCTGCAATTAATTTTTCTTTTCTTGCTGGGTTGTTTCCCCATTTTCCTGCAATTACTTCGTCTGCTATTTCTTCGTTTGATTTTCTGTTTGAGGTTTCTGTCTTTCCTAGCAAAATTTCATTTACCTTAGCTTGTACTTCATTATATAGAGAACCTAAAGCTTGTTTTCTTTCTGCTCCTACACCATACTTACCGGCTATTACTTCATTTGCTAAGTCTACTATTGATTTTGTTGTTTGTGGGATTTCTTCATCTTCAATATTTTCAACTGCATTTTTTATTTCTTCTAGTGGGAAATTTGCTCCAGGACAACTTGTTGCTAATATTTCTCTATGGCCTTTTATCCATTTAATATTGTATCTTGACTTAATATCTTTTACTAATTCAATTATAGCTTGTTTTTGTACTTCTGACATAGTTTCTTCATTGAAATTACCTTCTGCACAAATTCCTATACTTGTACTATTTACACCTGGACAATGAGCTCCTGCCATATTTTCTGGTCTACCTTTGTATTTTGTTCCATCTTTTCTTACATAGTAGTGATAGCCTATACCAGCCCACCCTTTATTTTTGTGATAGTTATGTATTACTTCAATACTTTGTAATACTGATACTCCTGAATTATGAAGTAATATTCCTTCAACCTCTTTCATTGCACTATAGTTACTATTAAACTCTAAATTTGTTTCAATTATTTCCATTTATTTTTCCTCCTCAACAATTTTCCAATCTTCAGCTAACATATCAGCTTGACTTGCTAACCAACCTAATTGAACACCTGATGTTCCTACAAATGCTATTGCTTTATTTCCTATTGCATCATGTTCAGCATTTATTATTTCATTATTAGCATTTTTATAACTTATATTAGTTGCTAACTCTATGTATTGATTTTTACCATTCCAGCCTTTTCTTTGTACTTTTTTACCCCTTTTTAAATTAGATATTGCTTCTCCAAATGTAAATGTTTGTATGTTTAATTTTGATTCGTCTATATCATCACATATAATCCAATTATCTGCTACTATATTATCTAAATCTACAAATATATCTTCTGTCTCTAAAAAAGGTATTATACTTCCATCTTTGCAATGCATTGTTATTGTTCCATTTTCTTTTACCCAATAACCTCTCCAATGTTCTCTTTTTATTTTGTGTCCTTGCTTTAATGCTTCATATGCTTTTTTAAATTCCATCTATTTTTCCTCCTTATTATCTTTTAATTGAGTTCCAAAGTAAAAAGCAATTATCATTAAGTAAATTTCTTTAATATCAAAATTTCCTTTTAAAGTAAGTATTGCTACTACTATTGTTAATACTAATGTAACTAAACTTTTTACATTAATTAGTTTTGCTAATTTTTCTTTCATAATTAATTCACCCCTATTCCTATTTTTATAAACAAAAAAACAAGTGCTACACCACTTGTTATTATTGCTCCTATTGCTGTTCTAAAAGCCCATTTATTTGAGTCTTTCATATCTTTTATATCTTGTTCATTTTTTCTACTTCTATTATCTGCCTCATGTGCAATTTTCTTTGTTTCTCCATATCCGTCAAGCTTACTATTTATTACTGCTAATTGTGTTAAAACCTCTATTTTAAATTCATTTAATTCTTTTTCCACTCTATCACCTCTAATCTCCTGTTATATAAGTAAACGTTATCATTACTAAACTATTATTAGCGTAACTTGCTGTTGTTTTTAAATAAATAGCTCCATCAGTTCTAATTTGTACTAAAATATTATTTGACAAAATTGCTTCATTATTACTTAATAAGTTAGCATAGATTTTTAGTTCAGTTAATGGCTTAAAAAGTAATCCACTCGCAATATTTATGTAAGAAGCCGCTGTACTAACAGCTTTTAAATCTAATCTTATATATGCTTGAACTATATTATTGCTCTTAATATAATTGACAGTTCCACCATTTGCATAAGTTGTATTCAATGTAAGATTTTGTGTTACTTTTTCTATTTTTTCTTTTTGCATAAGTTCTTCATATATATTATTATTAAGTACATATATTCTAGGTTCAACGTATGGTTTATATGTTGTTGCATTTTCTCCTTCTACTTGTACTTCAGTAGCATTCGCATCTAAAGATATTGATAAATAGCCTGATGCTGTAGGTGTAAATATAAATGAATTGCTATCGTTTGTGTATGATGTAGAATATTGCGTAATATCATTATCATTTACTACTGCAATAATTCTACTTCCTATTGTATTTATAGTATTAGGTTTCCAACTTATTGCATATGCTTTTCCTTTTTGTACTTTACAACATTTTTTTAATGTATATGTCTTTTCTGATGTTCCATATGTTATCATGTTGCCTACTACTGCAGTTGCAATAGCACCAGTATATTTATTATTAGGATTACACATATTTTCACTTTTTTGCACCCATATTTTTTCTCTGTTAGCTCCAGTCGGTTCTGTTGCACTTACTATTACTCCACTTTCAGATATTGCATTTTCTATATTACTTTGCATTTTATTTAGTACAAATGGTGACAATGGAGTATTGCCTTCCCACACTGCAGGTGTTACTTCATGGTCCACGTTATCTATTGTTACTTTAGCAGGACTTACTTGCGTTCCTGCTTCAAAATTAATTTTTTCCATATTTTCCTCCAAAAAAATAAAGCTTTATTTAGCTTCTAATTTTTCTATTCTCTCTACTAGAGATTGTATTAAATTATTCTGTTGTTCTATCTGTTCTTGTTGTTCTTGTATTGCTTTAGTTAATGTTGCTATAATAGGCAATTCATTAATATAATATCTTTCTTCTGTTTTTTCTGTTTTAGGACGCACTATAACAAAATTAGGGTCTATTTTTTCCATGTCTTGTGCAATATAACCTATGTTATAATGTTTTCCATCATCTTTTTTATCAAATTCTTTATGTTTAATTTTTTTGATTACATCTAAAGCACATGTATTGCTATTTTTTATATTCTTCTTTATTCTTTTGTCTGATGAAATGTTATTTGCATATACATTTCCTTCAACGTCTAAATTTCCATGAATTGTTGCTAAACTTTTAACGTATAAAGAAAAACTTACTTCGTTTCCTGTTGTTCCAAATTGTAAAGATCCATTTTGTACACTTATTAATCCATTGTCTGTTATTAACACATATTCATTTCCTAAGCCAATCTTAAAAGAATTTGTTCCTCCAGCATTAGCATAAAACATAATAGAACTTAATATTTGAATTAGTCCGTTTTCTTGTCCACTTAATTGTGAATTTGGTGGAGCAATACTAAATAAACTATTACCACTTTGCATATCTTCAAATGTAATTCCATTTAACATATTTCCATACATTCTTACATTTCCCGTTTGTATTCCTGTACTCATTCCTTCTAAAATTAAATCACAATATTTTAATACTAATTGTCCATATATATCATCACTTTGTTTTGTTCCCATATGAAAATTTTTAATATATAGTATAGGATGAAATTTGCTATCACTAGCTGTTTTGATTCCCCAAGCCATTCCGTCAGAAATATCTTTACTATACTCACCATCAACTGCAAAGCTAATATAACTATTACTATCTTCTTTGTTAACTCCCATTTCTCCAAATATAGTAGTTCCATCACTTTTATAAAAATGCTGTCCTGTTTTGTCTAATGCCATCATTACTTTTTTATTACTATCTAATATTGCAAAACTTGCATTATTATTTATTATCATCATTTGTATAAATTCTGATATCTTATTCCATGCTATTTTTACAGCTTCTGCATTTACCTGTAAATATGTTGCAAATTCATCTTTATCTAACTTTTTACTTGCCATTAAGTCTATGCTTTTTGATGTTTGTTCTATAGTTGTATTAAATTCTGACCTTAAAGTATATATTTCATTAAAATCATTTTTTACTAAATATTCTGCATATAACCTATTACCTGTCATATCCTGCAAATATATATAATTATCACCCTCAAATAGTTCAATATTTATATTTCCTATTTCTTCAATTATTGGTGTTTCTAAAACAGATAAAACTTGTAATTCACTTAAAGATAATCTTCTAGTTACATATGCTTTACCTTTTTCAATTGTTAAAGTATCATGTATATCACCTTTATAACGTAATTCTTCAACATCTATTTCATATACTTTTTTATCTGCAGTTGGTTTTGTTCTGCTTTGCTTATCTACTACAATTTTATATTTCATTCTTTCGCCTTTCATATAATAAAAGCACCTACTTCTTAGTAAGTGCCCTCTTTATTAATATTTTAATAATTCTTCATTTATTTGTCCAATTCGTTTACAAATTTCTGAATATTCTTTTTCTTCTTCTTCAGACAAAGTTAATTTTTTTATTTGCTCATCAAAATTGCCTGCTTGTATTTTTATCTCTAATTGCTCTAATTGTTTTTTTAATTCTTCTATTTCTTTTGTATTTTTTTCATATTCATTTATTAATCTTTTTAAATCTTCCATTTCATTTTCATATGTTTTTATTGATTTTATATATTTTTCCTTAAAAAATTCAAGAGTTTCTTCATTTAATTTCACTTTTAATTCTTCTATTTTTCCAGTTATTTCTTCTATTTTTTTAGTTGTATTTTCTACATTTATATATGGTGTACTAATGTTTAATACTTCAATCTGTTCCTCAATTGATTTCTTTTCACTAATTAAGTTATCCTTTTCTCGTAATAATTTACTTTCTCCACTTTTTCTGTTTGAATATTCTTTTTTCTTTTCATTCAATTCTTGTTTTTCTTTTACTAAAGTTTCTTGTTTTTGGTTTTTTGTTTCATTTTGAACAACTATAGTATTCAATTCTTTTATTTGCTGTTGAGTATTTACTGACATATTATTATTTTGTAATTTATTTGCTTTAGTCTGTAATTTAGAAATTGTATCATCTTTATTTTGGTTTTCTTCCTCTAAAGATGTTACTTTTTCTTCTAACCCTGTTATTTTATTTTCTGCTATTGTTAGTCTTTCCTTTAGTTCTTCTATATCTTTTAAATAATCCATTTGTTGTATTTGTGCTGTTTCTATTGTTTGTTTTTGATTTGAAGTAGCATTAATTATATTATATGCTGTTGTAACAACTACTCCTGCCGTTACAAGTGTTCCTACAAAAATATATGACTTTTTCAACATGATTTTATTCCCCCTTTTTTTGAGATTATATCACGTTTATTTTATATATTATGTCGAAATTTGTCGCCTATATTATTATATTTTTTGGTTTGGAAATAAATTTGTACTAGGAAATAGATTTTCACTAGGAAATAAATAATTGTCATATGTTTTATTTCCTTCAACGTCAAATTTTAAAACATTTAATTTTCCTGCGTCATCAAGATACACTTCTGTTATTGCTTCTTTATCTCTTTTATAATCTACTATGTCGCCTACATTTTGTTTTATGCTATCTACATCTTGCTCTACTTTTGTTATTTTTTCTTCATGTTCGCTTGTATCTTGAGTTAATTGAGTTATCTTACCTTCGGCTTGGTCTATTTGGCTTTGAACTCTTCTGATTATAGTTTTTTGAGAAGGTGTTCTTGACATTGTTTCTTCTTTAGCTTTACATTGTATTTTGCTACTTATACTTGCTTTCCATTTTCCACAAAATTGACTAGAACCTTGGTAGATTACTTTTTTATTATCTATTAATAATATATCTCCAACATCTAGTGCTGGATCTATAATACTATCTCCCTCAAAACTATAAACTTCTAGGTCTTTGATTTCATTATATATATTATCTATTTGTTCTTGGTCTACTATAAACATATTATCTTGATTTATATATAAAGTATTTCCTGTTGTATTGCCTTTTTCAAATAGTTGTATTCCATCTTCATATTTAACACGAGTAAGTTTAAACTTTTCTCCCCATTTAAAGTTTTGAAAGTACTTCAAAGGTAATGTGGCTGTTGTTTCTCCTATTGTTTTTATATAAAGTTTTCCATCTCTACCAATGCAAGCAAATCCCCCTGCTTGTTCTGATATATAGCTTAAGTAAACTCTTGCAGAAATTGTACTATCATATACTGCAATTTCTTTATTCATGTTCAAAAAAGAAGTAGAACCTAATTCTACTCCTGCTTTTGAACATATATCTTGTAATACTTGTATTATTTTAGCTTTTCCACCATTATTTTTCAATAATGTACTACCATCATAATTAAACTCAAATTTAATCATATTATCTAGTAATTTTAATGTTATTGTATAATCATCATCTTTACTAATGTCATCTACATTAAAAATACCAACAGGAATAATTTCGCCAGTTATTCCACTTTTAATTTCTACCTTGCTAATAGTATCGGGAACTGCTGTTTTATACACCTTTAAATCTATTGCTTGTGCTGTAACAGAACCTAGAGTAAATTCATCGTTAGAAAATAATGGTTGTGAAGGCTTACAATCTAATATGTATTTTGAATTTATCTCTGTATCATTTATAAACACTTTTAATATATGTGGCATATTATATATCTTTAATTTATAATTATCACTTGTTTGATACATTAACTATTCATCTCCTCCACTATGCTTTTTTGTGCTTCTGTTAATTCTTTTTGCATTAAATTAAAAGAGCACTTCCATTTTGTTTTGGAAGTACTCTGTTCTTTCTCTGTACTTATCATTTCAACTTTTCTTTTTGAAACTCTAAACTTTGCATTTTCTAAAAATCCACCTTCTACTACTGGAACTTTTATGTCTAATACAAATGGATTTTTATATGTTTTTTGTATAAGTTGTTCTGCCTCTTCTTCACTATTAAAATCCCAAGTCATAGAAAGCTTTAACATTCCTACAGCTATCGGATTATCTATTAATGAACCATCTACAGCACTAGAATAACTATCTTTGTCTGTATCTTCTATATCTGCACTATATGTACTTGGTGTTGGTAAGTTTTCTGTTTTTCCATGTTCTTTCCATAACATAATAAATTCCTCCTATATTCCTGCATAAGCTGTTCCATTTTGTCTACGTGCTTGTTGCAATAATCTTTCCATTTCTAATGCTACTTTTGTACTTCCAAATTGAATTACTAATGTCTTTAATTCTCCTGAATTATTTGACTTACTACCTTCATAATTAGATAAAACATCTTCAAATGTTTCTCTTATTATGCTTTGTGGTGCCGTAATCTCTGGATTACTTCTTGCTCCAGAATATTCACCAAATACTGCAAGAGTTTCATCGTAAGCAACGTTTCCTGTTGCTAATCGTGGTAAAGATACTCCACTCATTGTAGGTATATTTATACCAAAAGAACCTCCTCCAAGCCAGTCTGGCATTTTAAAATGCATATTATTTAATGAACGAATTACCTTATTTACTCCTGTAACTACTCCATTTGCCATTTTTTCTACTCCACCTAAAATCCAATTTATGGGATTTTTTATCGCAAGCCATATATTATTCCATATTTCAGAAGTTTTATTTTTAATTCCACCCCAAATATTATTCCAGATTGATTTTATACTATTTAAAACTTCATTTATCTTGTTCTTTGCATTAATTATATTAGTTTCTATAATATTTCTCATTCCAGGAAATATAGAGTCTATTTTATTTAATAGTCCATTCCAAATACTTGTAGCAAAATCCTTTATTCCATTCCAAATATTATCCCATATGTTTTTTATTACTTCTAAATTATTTGATATTATTGCCTTTATCATTAATATTTTGCTGTTTATCGCATTCCATATCATTCCAAATATTCCTGATACGAAATCTTTTAATCCACTCCATGTTTTTTCCCAGTCTCCTGTAAATACTCCTGTTAAAAACTCAATTAGCCCTCCTAAAGCATTCCAGAAATTAGTTACCATTTCTATTGCATTTTGGAAATATTCCTGTACAATAGGATTAGAAGTAAATTCTTTTATTTTGTTAGTTATTGCTTCTATCAAAGTTAAAAGCTTATTCAAAGTATCCCACATTGTCTGAATTAGTTCTGTACCTTTGTTGTCAGTATTCCATGCATTATTCCATGCCTCTGCAATATTTGCTATAATATCACATATATTTTGAAATATTTGTAATATCAATTCTATTGTTTGTTGTCCTGTACCATTAGACCACACTTCATTCCAAGATTTTCCTACAGATATTACTGCTTCTTTTATTCTTTCAAAAGCATTTTTTGCACTATCAATTGTTTTTTGTCCTTGATTATTCCATGCTTCTTTAAATGGTGCAAAGAACTTGCTTAGTTTTTCTTTCCATTTATTTGCCCATACAAGCATAGAATTATCTACTTGTGATAAATCTATACTAGGTGTTGTTTCTCCACCGCCAGCACTATTATTGTCAGAAACATTATTTATTTCACTATGTATGCTACTTAATGACTTACTAGCTTGTTTTGCACTGCCTGATGCATTTTTCATAGAACTTGCTGTAGCTTTTGCAAATATATTTACTCCACTAAATGCATATACTAGACTTTGCACTGCTTTCATCAAGTTATACACTAAATTAGTCACAAATTGTATTACTGGTGCAAACATACTTCCCATAGCATATTTCATATATTCAATATTTGCACTTAATTGTTTTGCCCCTGCATTTTGACTTGATAACCACGATTGAGCAGAACTACTTAATGTTGAATATATGCTTCTTAAACTAAATAAAGCTGTAGCATACTTTAACACGTGCCCTACTCCTGTTTTTAAGCTTTTTACCATGCCTTTTATATTATTTGTTATATTTAGTGTTATTTTTGGCATTTGTTTTAAATTATTTTTTAACATTTTTGCTGATTTTTCAGATTTATCTAATTCTTGTTTTACTTTTGATTGTTTTACATTTACTTTATCAACTATATCACTTTCTTTGCTATACGTATCTATGAAATTTTGTATTGAATTAGCATCATATTTAAATTCTTGTTTACTTGATATTTCTTGCCACTTTCCTTCAGCTTCAATTTTAGCTTCTTCTAATTTTCTTTTATAATTAGATAAATCAATAAAATTTCCTAAATCAACCTTTTTACCAGTTAATTGTTTAAATTGATTTGAAATTCCTTTAATTTCTTTTCCAAAATTTCCTTGATAAGTAATTCCACTTATATCTTCTGGATCAAAAGCATCTTGTATTTGTCTTTTAGCCTTTTTTATTTCTTTAGATACTTGAGACATATTAACTTTTGCATTTATATCTTTTATATTAAGTTTATTAAATTCCTTTTCTATTCCTGATAATTGTTTTTTTATGCTTGGTACAATTTTTTGAAATTCTTTAAGTGCTTCCTCTACTTTGGCTGTTACAATTATCTCTATCTCTTCTACTGTAATAAGTCATCCCTCCTCTCTTTTTGATTTTTTGCCAAAATAAAAACACCTACTATATAAAGTAAGTGTTCTTTTTTATATTTAATTATTAATACATAGATGCTTCTATAATTTTAAAAGTAGCATTTTTCATTGTATTTATCTTATCAGATGTTATTAATGTAAAAATGTCAAAACTTTGGCTTTGACCTGCTGCTAAATCATTCGCATAAACATAATCTTCATTTATTCTAGAACCTGTTGAATCCACTGCTTCTATATGAAAACTAAAAGATTTCTTTTCAGTAGTTTTATTTGTAACTTTTACAGTTAATTTCGTATCAGTTATTCCGTAACTACCTTTTATTACTTCAAAATTTCCTAGTTCTACATTTACATCATTTGCTAATATTTCTTCTGTACTTGCACCTGTTGCCTTATCTAAATTTGCACTAACTTCATTTAAGCTATCTGATAAAGTTTTTTGCGAATTAACAGTTATAACTATTGCTAGAATACATAAAATAAGTCCTGCTATTGCTTGTCCCTTACTAGCTTTCTTAATTAACGAAATTATTGAAAATATTACACCTATTAACCCTAATATAAATGATAAGTTGTTTACAATTGGAATAAATGATGTGCATATTCCTATTATTCCTAATACTAAACTTGCTGTAGCAAAACCACTCTTTTTTGTTTGTTCCATAACAAATTCCTCCTTTTATTATTATATGTCGCATTATAGCATATTTTATTGTCGAAATTTGTCATTTCTTGCGATAGTTTTAGATTTTTTATACTATCCTTTAAAAATTTTTCTTTGTTCTTCTAAGCTTTGTTCTTCTTCATTCTCTTTAAAAAGTTCTGGATAATTATCTTTTATTAATATAATTTTTGCATTTTGATTCATGCAATCACCTGCTATTAATTTATTGGTTACCGCTTCTTGAAGAATTATTTCTCTTTTTAAATCATCCATTATCTTAATTAAATGTGCTTGACAATATTTATCAATTTCTATATATCTACTATTCCAAAATTCCTGTGGTTTCATATCAAAATAGTAAGCAAGACTTTCCATTGAATAAATTAGTTCTACTAGATTATTAGATTTTTTTATGTCTAATATAATATTATCTAATCCATGTGAGTTTGAAATTCTTGTTTCGCTATTTCCCCTATAGCTGTCTCTGCTGATTTTCGAATCAACTCGTTCATATTCATTGTTAATAAAGGATTTGATATCATTTCTTTTAGTTCTTTCTTGTTCATTTTCTTTTTGAAAAAACCCTCATCATTCAAAGCCTCTGCAATCTTTTCATATAAATCATTTATTGTTATTCCTTCTGTTCTACAATCATCTATAAAATCATATACTTCATTTGATGATGCAAATGCACTTTTACCTTCTTCGTCTTCTGCTAATTTAAATATTATTTTTGAAAGTGCTTCTCCATCTAATATAGAATATGCTTTTGTAAATACTTCTTCGAAGTTTTTGTTTTTTAGTAGATTAGCTATTTCTACTATTTTTCTTGTTTTTAGTACTAAATTAATTGTTTTATTTTTTGTTTCTATTATCATTTAATTTCTCTCCTTTGCAAAAGAGAGAAGACCTTTCAGCCTTCCCTTATTAAAATTTTGTTAAATCTCCTTCTACTGGATATCCATCTGTTTCTACTACTTTTGACTCTTTATATACTCTCATTGTGTCTTTTATAAAGTCTCCATCATTCATTTCTTGTCCCGCAATATCAACTGTACATTTAACTGATTGAACTAATGGCTTATTATCAACTGATGCTGTTGTTTCTGGATATTCTAAGAATAAGAATATAGTTGTATCTGCATCTGCAATAGCTTGAATAGCTTTATGTGTTTCTTGGATAAACATCATTTCAATATCTACTGTCTCTGCTTTTCTTTTTCCTTTTGCCATTCTTTCTTCTTCTAAATCTAAAGCACTATATGTTTGTCCTTCTTTTAAAGTTTTTAGTTGTCCTACTTTTTGAACATAACCTATACTTGTTCTATTTCCTGTTAATGTTGTTGAATAAGATACCTTTGCTTTCATTGCAACTTGTGGTGTCGTTGTTTTTGGTGTTACTTCTTCATCTTCCATTTTTAATTCCTCCTATCTTAAATTAAAAGAGTTCGTTATAGAATTATAACGAACTTCAAATGTTATTGTTATACCATATTTTTGCAATATAGGGTCATATACTGCAGGACTGGTATTTGTCCTTATAAAATTTAATTCTTGAAGTTTTGTATCAACTTCGTCTGTCATTTGCATTGCTTGTCTTTGCTTTTCATTCCAACAAGTTATTGAAATTTGAAATGTAGAACGAATTGGAAATCCATTTTCTGTTAGATTTACTGACTTTAAAGGTGTGTGTAATTCCAATATAGGAAATTTACTTTCTGTATTTGGATTACTTAAAATTGGTTTATTTTTATACAAATTTTCTAGCTTTTCATATACTAAATCGCTAAACTCTTTTATACTTAAATCTTTCATTTTGTACACTCCTTTAACATTTCATTTAGTTTTTCTTTAACTATTTCCATATTTTCATTTCTACTTTCAAACTCTGCATCTCCTAAAAAATGATTTGCTTTTGCTCCGAACTGCTACATAGAATTGTTTTCCACTTATTGTTACAATAGGATAATTTAATGTTCTTCCTACTTTGTTTATAGGTATATACCATTCTGTATAACCTGATTCAATAAAATGTTTTGTTTTTCCTATATGCTCTTGTTCTGCCCATTGTCCTGTTCCAAAATATTCAAACCACAAATAAGATTGTCCATTTTCAGTCATAAATTTAGAAGAATCAGCATAGACCCTTCCTTTTACTTCTTTTGTAGACATATCTATCATTTCTACTATTATACCATCTTCTTTATGACCTTTTTCTAATTTTACTGCATAACCTTGAATATTTTTTAGTATATCTTCAGTTATTATTTTTGCGGTTTGTGGTAGTTTTTGAATTATAGCATTAATATTTTTGAAATTATGTTTTATTTTTATATCACAGCTTATCATTTTTGCATTTTCTCCATTCTATATACATACGTATTTCCTATTTTATTTTTATCTAATACTCTATATTCAGGAATAAACTCCTCTAATTTTGAGACATCTTCAAATGATACTCCATCGCCTTTTTGTATTTCATAATCTCTTGTGCTTCTACCTTTATAAATACTATAATCTACTTCTCCTGTGGATTTTTTATCTAGTTCATTTACATCTTGTTGCATATTTAGCCAAGCTATGCTTTTATATTTCCATTTCTTATCTGGTTCTCCGTGATCTTCTATTTCTTCATATTCTGATATATATACTTTTGTTAAATCTCGTAACAACATTATTTAATCCTCCTTAAGCCAGATTTTATAATGTCATTTCTTAGTTTTTCTATAATATCTTCAAATGATGTTGAAATAGAACCTTCGTTGCGACTTGTTAACCCTTCTGCTCCTCTTGACAAATAAATTGCCTTCGTAGCTTTTTTTATGTATGGAAATAGTTTTATATCTTCTTTTTGTCTATTAGAAATATCAGAGGCAATAGAGCTTACTTCCTCTAATATTTCACTCAGAACTTCTTTGTCCTCTTTGTAATTAGCTCCTAAGTCAGTTATTATTTTATCTATATTACTGGTTTCTGCCATTTCTATTGCCTCCTACTTTTAGGCCATTGAATCAATTGTTGCTATTCCTGCTTTTTTAGCCTTATTTCCTGAATCTACTTCAACAACTACTATTTTTTGTCCCGTTGTTGCTGTAATTTCGTCTGTTCCATTCCAAGCTGTATATCCAGATGTGCAAACTGCATCATATTCTGGCATTGTTGGATTTGCAGCTGCTTTATATTTATAACTATTTCCAGATTTCAAAGCTGGTGTAACAGTTATTTTTGTTTTTCCAGTTGATGTTCCTGCTTCTGATGTTACATTTAATTCAGCAAGTTTAGCATCTGTTACATAGAATATTGTATCTTCCATTAATGCTTTTGTTCCTTTGTATAAGAAATCTTCTAATGCTACTGCATCATCAAATGGTACTTTTTCTGCTCCATATTCTGATACATAGAATGGTTGAGCAATAGCTCCGTCCATCATTACAACAGCTTTTACGCCGTCAGGTAATCTTGTTGATTCATAAACTCTAACAGAGTCATACATTCCAATAGCTTGTTCTTTTGGGTCTGTTCCATTTGGTAAATCATCAAGAATTTTCTTTATTCCTTTTCTATATTCGCTATCTACTACAATAACTAATAAATCTGACTCTATACCATCGATAAAGTCATTCTTTAAAGTTCTTGCTTTTTGTAATAAAGTATCAATTGTATCTTGTATATTATTTTTTGCAGAAACTTCTGTCCCTTCTAATACTTTTGCAAAAAACTCTCTATCTAAGTATCTTATAATAGCTGATTGATGATTTACTTTTCTTTTTTCAGCCATGCCATCAATGCCGTAAAGTTTTACGTCTTTTCCTTGCAATTCTTCTACAATTTCTTTATCTGTATCAATAACAACCTTCACTGGTTTAGCTTTTACTTTATCGCCTTTTCCAGCAGCTCTTGCAGTACCTTTATCTTTTAATTCTGCATTTACAAATCTTTTATATTCAATTACTCCACCTTCTGGATTTCCAGAACCATTTTTGGCTTTTATTTGTTCTGACACTGCTCTTGCAGCAACATTCTCTAGTACTCCACTTAATACTTGTTTTAAATTTTCCTTTGTTTTACCATCTTGTAGCATTATATTTAATGCTTCTTGTGTAATTTCTCCCATTTTTAATTCCTCCTATTTTTTAATAACTTGCTCTAGCTATTGATTTGTTTCTTTCATTATCAATGCCTAATTTTTGGGTTGGAGTATCTTCTTTTAGTCTTTCATTCACAGCTTTTTCTACAGCTTTATTAAATGCATTTGAAACTTCTTCAATTTTAGAATTAATTTCTTCTGCCTTCACTGTTTCAAAATTAAAGAAAGTTAATAAAGATATATCCAATCCTTTTTCACTTGCTATTTTGGTTGCTTGTTCTTTCAATTTATAAGCATTTAATTCTGCAAGTGCTTTTTCTTTACCCTCTTTTTCTTTTTGTGCTTGATATTCAAGCTTTTGCTCTTTGTTCATCTTCGCTAGTCTTTCAGCTTCTGATTTTTCAGCGTCATTTATTGTTTTCCAATTGTCTTGTGCTGTTTGAATAGCCTGTTGAACTCTTCTGTCAAATTCTGCTTGATTCTTTCCATCTTTTAAGAAATCATCAAACGTTACAGGATTATTGTTTGTTCCTGCATTTGGATTATTTGCTCCCGCTGGTTCATTATTTGCCCCAGTATTAGCATTGTTTGGATTATTGTCTTGTCCTTCCATTTTTTACTCCTTTTGCCCCAGCCATTGCCTAAAGCCCCAGCCATTGCGAATTTGTATTCTTTTGTTCTTTATAGCCTGCAATCAGTAAAAAGGCATAAAAAATAGACGTACGTCTACGTCTAAAAATTATAATTATAAAATGTTAATAACTTATTTATTTTTTACTTTTATACCGCAATATATTACAAATATTATCATTCCTGCTAATTCTGTTAATACTGTAGCTATTACTCCACACCAAAATGGATTTATATACATATTATTTTTCCTCCTTCTCTTCAAATCTTGCTATATAATTTTTCTTTATATCGAAGTTAGTTATTTCATCTACTGTCAATTTTGCATTAATTTCTATATTTGCAACAAATTTTAAATCATTTGTTATATCATCTGCTCTTTCTATTAATTCTTGTCCTATTGCTATAATTGATTTCTTTACATTTTCTTTTCCAACTGGTGTTAATGTTTCTTTCATATTTCCACCTTCTTTTCATAATAAAAGCACCTACTTGTTAGTAAGTGCTGTCTTTAATTATTAAAATCTATATCTTTACATATTTTTTCAATTTTCTTCATAAGTGGTGTATTTTTATCTATTTCTTGTTTATCGTTCCAAAATTTTGCTTCTAAACTACTTACTTTTTCTTGTTTAGTTAATTCTATTTTTCTATCTTGCTTTTCCATACTATAATTCCTCCAATTTAACATATATTATACCATTTTTATTTTTTATGTCAATTAGTTGAAAATCTGTATTTTTCATAAATAGTATTTCTCCTCCACCTTCATCATTTAATGTAGATAGGTTTCTTCCAGTCTTAGATTTTATTTTCATTATCATTTTAAAATTTGTATCATATACACCTAGCGCTGAAGATATATAGCTATTCCAGTGCCCTATTTTTTGTTCATTATTAAATATAGACAATATATTTGAGACATCTTCGCTATCTCTTACATAAACACATCTTTTAACCCAACCTTTATATATTGGCATTTCTTTTAATGCATTATCTAAATTTTGTATGTATTCCTTATCTTCTTCTGATAATTTTTCATTATTATATAATTTTGAGTTAATTTTATAAGACATACTTTTTAGATACTGTTTTAATGATTTATATTGTTCTTCTCCCAAAACATTTCCATTTCTAAAGTCTTTGCTCTTATAATTACTATTATATACAATAGTTGAACGGCAAAAGTGAAAGTGATGTCGTATTGGAGGCAAATTTAAGCCTAATACTAATCCATTACATCTAATTCTTTGGATTGTTAGCTCTTTTTGTGTTTCTCCGCCAATATCTATCAAATACATTTTCTTTGTTGATGTAAAACTCTTGATTATTTAAGCTATCACACATCAAAGTTGTTTTATCATCTTCTACCGCAATAAATCTAACTTTTGAATTATCTTCAGTTACTTCTTTTATTCCTTCTACTTTGGCTAGATTATTTAAACCTATCATCTGTAAATCTACTGCACCTGATATTTTATCATTATTTATATTAAGCTTTTGATTATTTTGTCTATTTATTATTGTTTGAAACTCATTAGAATCAATTTCTAGGTCTTTTTGTTGTTGCATATTTAAAATTACTTGTTTGTATATTTGTTGTGCACTATATTGTATTGTTGCTTCAATATACTGTTTCCAATTAAATCCACTATAATTTGGTTGATCTAATAATGCAAGAAATAAAGCCATCGGAATTATTGATGGCTTTTTCTTTTTATTTACTTCTTGTTGACCTTGCTTATAGTAATAATTTGCATCTTCATACATTATTTGTTTTTCTTGTTCTTCAAGTTTGTTTTGTTCTTCTATATATGCACTATAAATAAGCAATTCTAGTATTTCACTATTCTTTACTCTTGTTCGATTGTAAATGTTATTTGCTAATACACTAAAATAGTTGTTATTCTTTAATAGCCCTTGTTCTTTCCATTGCTCAATGTATGTATTAATTCTTCTTTTAGTCTTATTATCAGCAATATTATAAATATTTTCTGATGTAAAGTTAAACGTATCAAATATTTCTTGAAGTTTATTTTGAGTTTGTCTGCTTATCCTTTGATAGATTATTTTCATTTTTTGCATCTGTTGGTCGTGATACTTCCATATTTCCACTTATATCACCTACTTTTACATTAATGTCATTGGGTTGATTAGGTTCTTCTATTTTCGTCATGTTTTCTAAATTTTTTTGAATATTCTCTTGGTTTTGCTTGTCCATTTCAGCAAGTTCTGACTCTGCATCTAATCCAAATGGTAAATGACTTATAATTGATTTGTCACTTACTAATCCTCTTAACTTTAACCAAGCATTTGTAAGACTTTCTGTATCTGTAGGTAAATTACGTATTAATATAACATCTATATCTCTAAAATCATATTCTTTACCTTTTTTTAGATTTATTCTTGCTGTTATCATTTCCCACATCCTTAAATATTCTTTTCTAAATAAATGATGTGCTTGTTGTAATACTTGTTCTAAAGGGAAAAACTTCTTTTCTAAGGCTGCTGCATTGTCCGCATCAGTGAAACCTTGGTCTGTTACATTCGGTACCCCTGAAATCATAAGAGCCATATCTAAACATGTTTTTTTATGATTTTCTGAGGCTGTATCATTAATGTCTTTTATAATCCAATCAATATCGCCATCTTTATCTGGAGTATAAAATACTTTTGCGTTTAAAACAGCTTCATCTTCTTGCACTCTTGCTGGATTTTTGGTCATTATTATATTGCCATCTTTATCTTTTTGTTCTTCTCCTTTATCATTTACTAGTGGTATTAAAGGCTCATTTGTTGGAGAGAATCCTGTTACTTTTAATTTTGCGTTATCATTATAATCGAAAATATTTGCATTATTTTCAATTACTTTTTCATTTTTATTTATTAGAGTCATAACATTTTCAAAAAAAGCCATTCCATAAGGGTTTTCTACAGCAAAACAAGGCAAATCAGTCCATCTTACGGGTTTATTGCTACCATCTACTTCTTCAAACTTATATTCAGCATTTTCAGTAATAACCTTCTTTTCTACTCCATCAACAAATTGCTTTTTATAGTCTTTTGTTATTATTTCTAAATGTGTTTCAATTCCACCTGTTGCTGTGTTTTCGTACCAACATCTTAATAAACCTATTTTTGTACTTGGTACGTCATAGTTCCATATAGCTACCGTATTTAGGCTTGAAATGTTGGCATAGACTTCTTCATTGTTTTTATTTTCGTATACTAAACCATAACCTGCTCCTGTGGTAATATAATCAAGTACACAATCATAAAAAAAGCTACCATTGTCATTATATTTTGCAATATAATCAATAATAGCTTGATAATCTTCTGGATTATTCTTTTCTCCAAAAACTCTTTTAAATATTCTATTTAAAATTCCCTTTTGGGTTTTATTTATGTTCTTGACTTTAAATTGAGGCTCTTTTCCTCCAAAATATCCACTTGCAATAATACTTATATAATATTCAAGTGCAACAACAACATCTTTTTTGTCATACTTTCTTGTAAATCTATCTTGTAGATATTTTCTATGCATAAATATTGGCAATGCTTTCCCCCATAATATACTTATATTTTGATTTATATTTTCTTCATTTAATAGTTCATCTTTATATTGTACTTTTTCTATGAAACTCATTTTGATTCTCCTTTACATTATATTGTTATATCCAAATTGTAATTTCTTTTGATTTATGTATTTTTCTATTGCATATCTCATTGCATCCATTAAATGGTTAAAATCATCTATTGGTCTATTTATTTTATTTCCAAACTTGTCCTCGTCCCAAGTGTAATTGCTTATTTCTGTTATGAAATTTACGCATCTAGGATGTATTATTATTTCAAAGTCTTGTATAAATTGAATACCATTGTTTATGCTATCTTTCCCTTTTAGTGCTCCAGTTATATGTCTTAAACCTAGCCCTCTTAATTCATCTATTGACTTTGGTTCTGCACTATCTGCTGTTATCTTTTCTTTTGAATAGCCCATTTGATTTATTTGGTCATATATTGCTTTGTTACTCATTCCTTTTTGATATATTTCATCGTATACATAAATTTTTTTATTCTTTAAATCTATTGCACCGCAAAATAGTGCTGTTGGATCATTTGTATAACCAAAATCTAACCCAAAAGCACTATCTAAATTTCTTATTGTATTTAAATCAAATTTTTCTTCTTTCCAATTTTCATAAACTAATCCATCAACAATACCCCAATTACCTAAACCAGCAACTTGATATCTTCTAGGATTATTTTTTTTCATTCTTTCGAATACTTTCTTATCTGCTTCATCTAGCCACTCATTACACATATAGTTTGTTGTCATTGCTAATACATCAGCATCTTGAGTATCGAAAAATCTTTTCTTAATCCAATGATGTTCATTCCAAGGATTTAATGTTATTGTTATTTGTTTAAATAATCCCTCTGGAACTTCTCCGTCTTATACTTTCATCTATTACATCAAAATCAGACTCTTTCGTTATTTCGTATGCTTCTTCAATCCATAACCAACATAAAACACCAATATCTACTGATATTGATGTTACTTTTAATGGGTCGTCTAACCCTCTAAAATATATTTTCTGTCCTGTGGGCTTGTATGTTATTTCAAGTGGGCTTTCTTTTATTTCCCAGAAACTATCTACTTGTAATCTATGTATTGCCCATTTCAACTCTGTAAAACAACTATCTTTTAATGTTCTAAACGTCTTTCTTATTACAAGTGTATTAGCCTCTTTGTATTTCATCATGTTACTTATTATCCATAATGCTGTTGTCTTTGATTTTTTACTTGCTCTTGAACCTTTACATACTCTATATCTACATTTGCAATGCCAATACTCTGCATAACCTTTTCCAACTATACTTTGCAGTGATAATGTATTTACTTGTTTTTGTGTATTTTTATTTATTATTTTATTCTGTAATATCATCTTGTATCACCACTGGTATATTTCCAGTTACATCTACTTTTTCTTTAAATGTTCCATACTTTTGTCCTAATAATTTTGCGCAGTCAGTTCTGTCTTTTAACGAAGCATCTAATCCGAATTGGTCTTTTTCTTCTCCACGCATTACTCTTGTAAGATATTGTAATACTTCTTCTTGTGAGGCTATCATGTTTTGTTGTAATTCTTCCATTCTAACTTCTATATAATTTTCTACCAAGTAATTTGCGAGTAGTTTTCTTGCATTAGCTTCCGCAACTTTTCTATTAGTTGCTTTATAACCTGCATCAATATAACTTTGTGTTGCATTCCCTGTTTCTATATATAAATCTGCAAATTTTCGTTGTTTTATAGTTAGCTCTTTTATTTTTTCATCTTCCATCTGCCTCACTTCCTTTTCTATGTTCCTCTATTAGATATTTCATTACATCTATTTTGCTATAGCATTCTTCTTTTTGTTTATATCTATCTTGTAATTCAAACTCGTCTGTTTCTTCGTTATATACTTCTACTTGTTCTCTTTTTAATATTTGGTATTTAGTACAATATTTACAATTCTTTTCACTATAAAATTGAAAACTATTTATTTTGTATATTTGTCCTTTTATAGATAAGGCATATAATAATTTATTAATGTTTTGATTTATGTTCATTTTTTACCTCAAAATATTTATCTACTATATTTCTTATAATATCGTGTGAATTTGATATTATATCTACTACATCTTAAATTTCATTATTCTTGCTCCTTAAAACACTCTTTCTTTTTCTTGCAGTCTTTACATTTTCTCTTCATACACTCTTTAGAATTAAACCTTGCTTTTAATTTCTTATATGTTTCTATATCTGTTCTTTTTAATATCTCTTCTATTTTCATACTCTACCACCCTTGCCAACTTAACGGCCTTTTCTTTCTTTTGTTCTTACATATAAAATCTTTACACTTTGTAGTTGTTATTGTATTTATTTGTTCTATACATAAGTCTTGTGTTCTATTTGTTTCTATTCTATTTTTACAATTTTCATTTGCACAATTTATACATATTTCTTTTTTATATAATTCGTTCATTATTTCTCCTTTGTTTTTAATAAACACTATGTAATGATATATCGGTTTATATAAGTAGCTAACTTACATTTTAGGTTTCTGGTCTATATCACAGCTTGACCTTTAGCTTAAAAGCCGAACCTTTTGGAAGACTACACACTTTTCTTCCCTGTGACGGAATTAATGTTTCAACCTTATGCTCCCATTGATTGATAAGTTTTATATATCACTACATACTACCAATTAAATTATGTATAATAAAAGAGCTAGAATATATCTAACTCTTAATAATACGGCATTTTTACAATTACTACTACTTTTTTTTAGCCGTTTGGTAGCGAAGATAAGATTTGAACTTATGACCTCTTGATTCATAACCAAGTGAGCTAACCTCTGCTCTACTCCGCTATATAGTGTAGCATTTGGACTAACGACTTTTACAAGTATGCTACTTCGAAGAATTTGAAAAACCTTTAAAGAAAGGATTTTTTCCTTTCTTTAAATTTATTTCTATTATAATTATATTATAGCTAAAAATTAAAAACTACGAAGAAAACACGAAATTTTAACGAAATTTTTGCGACATTTTAAAATTTTGAGATTTTTTCAGTTGCTCTTTCTATAATTTTTTGTATAGTTCTTTCTGAACGTGTTTGACTAAATAATCTAAAATACAATTCTTTTCCTATTTCTATTGGACTTCTTCCTTCGATATAATATGCTGTTAATATTTCTCTTTCCTTGTATTTTAATCCTTCAAGTCGTATTTCTACATCTTCTACTCTTAAACTTAATTCTCTTATTTCATCTTCTACTTTTTCTAATTCTATTTTTAAATCTGCTTCTACGTCTAGATTATCACTTGCTTTATTTCCTACTTTATCAGTTATTATATTCTTACTATGTATATCGCTATTTTCTTCATAGCTTGTAACTGACAACGTTACGTTTTTAAGGCTTTCTATTTTACGTAGTATACTTTCCTTTTCTCGTAGTTTTAACTTCAATTTTGCCTTATTCTCTTTGTAATTTTTTAATAATAAAATTAATTGTTCTTTAGTCATTCTCTTTAGTACCTCCATTTCTTTTTATATCTTCTCTTATTAACTCATCTTTGAAGTTATCTAATATCTCATATGCTCTATTTAATTGTGCTTGATTTTGTTTTCTTTTTGTTATGTCTAATAAATTTATATTTTCTAATTTATTCATTGTGTCTACTACTATGTTGTATATGTGATTTATTGTCATTTGTATCACCTACTCTTTTGCTTTATTTTCAAAATATGCTATTATGCATTCTTTGCAATCTTCTGTTCCGTATTCCGTTTTACAATAATAACAATTATCATCTTTAAGTTGATGTTCTCTCCAACTTCTTTTATTAAAAAATTCAGCCATTAAGTCTATTATTTTGTTCTTCTCTTCATTCTCTTTTAATACTCTTTTATAATCTGATAAAATATGCTGCATTGCATAAGCTACATTTTTACTTCCATCACAATGTTTTCCTAAAATTGTATTAAGTTCATTGCAATTACAATAATCTTTTTTTAATACTAGTTCTATATATGTATTTGCTTTTGCTATATCTTCTTCCAATTTATTCATCTAAATACCTCCATTTATATCCATAAGCAGTCGGTTTTTTTCCTAAACAATTTGAACTTATATTATTGTTTTTAAAGCCTAATTCTCTTTGAATATCCATTGTACAATCCCATATTTTAATTAAGTTATCTTTTAAATCATATTGTCCTACTTTTTTACTACTTGTACTATCTTTCCCTCTATATACTTTTTGCAAATTATTTCTAAAAGCTTCTTGAACATTATATTTTTGTGTACACCATTCCAAATTTTCTACTTTATTATTTGTCTTATTACAATCTATATGATTTATATAATTGTATCCATTAGGATTGTTTATAAATGTTTCTGCTACAAGCCTATGAATTGTTCTAGTTTTTTCTTTTCCATTCTTTGATAAACCAACCATATAATAGCCCATATTATCTTTACTCTGCTTTAATATTCTTTCTCTTACTTTTCGATTGTTTTTATTTATTCTTTCTAGGGATTTAACTCTGCCAAAATTACTTATTTGATATAAACCTTCATAATCTTTAATATCTTTCCATTCTTCTTCTATACTATTTTCTTTCACTTAAAACACCTCATCTCTAAATAATTGCCAATATCCATTTACATACCCTACTTCTTTTGAGTTAAATACCTTACATATTGGCTTTATAGGTAATTTTTGTTTTCTTCTAACATTATATATAGGTTTGCTTCCTTGCACCAACCAAATTTCTCCTGCATATAAATCTACAAGGAAATATTCTCCTATATATGGATTAAAGTCTTGTCCAAATTTATATCTATATTTATGTGTATCAAACCACTCTCTTGTATAATTTATTGATTTGTATGTATTTATTATTTTTTCTATCTCATCAGCTGTTTTCATTTGTTTCACTCCTCTCTAAATCATAAATTCTGTCCCTTTGCATACTTCTTAACATTGATGATAATATTACTTCTTTATCTGCTTTTAATTCTTGTTTTCTCGCAGGTTTGATACAATGTAATTCTTTTAATCCATCTATTGGTTCAGCATAATATTTTGTCCATTTATTGCCCAATAAGTCAATTTTTTCTTCTTCTCTTTGCTCCAATTTATCTATTGCTACAAGAACTCCTATCTCTGTTGGTATTTCATTTTTTACTTCTTGATATAATTTATATGGCATTACAAAATAATTTTTATTTCCTATAAATGTTAGTGCGTTTTTACTATGAAAATCTTGTTTTGATTGTTTTATCTCATAGCAGTAAGTTTCTCTTTGACAGTTGTACATTATACAATCTACTATTTCTTTTCCATACCAGCCAATCGTACATTCAAAAACATAAAACTCATTTCTTTTATTAAAACGATTTGCTAATAATTGTTCTAGTCTTTTTGTAGTTTCTGTTTTCATATCTTATTTACTCCTTTACCACTAAATCTGCTTTGATTAAATCTTGTGTATATTCTTTTATTTTTTCTTCTTCTCCGCTATACCCTATATAATCTCCCCAGTTGCTATTTTTTCTTTTTTTAAATACTAAAATTTTTCTATCAAAAATGTTTATCTGAACTTGATAATCTTTTTCATATCTTCTGTAATAATTATCATATTCTAATAATTCGTATCCGATATTTTTCAAGTTCTTTTAAATCTACATCATCTCTTATTTTTAGCATATCTATTTTCCTCCTAATAATTCTAAATTATCTGTAATGTTTCCAATTACTTTTACTTTATAATTATTTAATTCACAATTGTATAAAGCTAATAAATTTTCTTTCGATTTTATAAAGAAACAACCATTTTTAAACACTATTATTCCTTTTTCATATATACCTTCTCTTGTTATCTCAACTATATCGTTTTCCCATATTTCTGTTCCATTTTTATCGTCTAGTCCTGTGTATTGCATTAAAATCATATCTTCTGTATCAAAATAATCATTATATTGGTCTGGCCTAATGGCTATTCTTCCACCATAAAATGTTGGTTCAAAATCTAATTCTTGTACTTCTAACATTTCTTTATTTTCTATATCCCATATTCTAAACTTTATCTCTCTATTCATCTTCTCCTCCTACTTTATATGAATTTTGTTCAAATTGTTCGTGTGTTAATATTTCTAATAGTTCTATTTCTCCTTTTTCAATAGCTTGTTTAACTTCTTCTAAAGTATCATTATCAAAAATATGTATTATCATTTCTTCATTTTCTAAACTATTTTGTAATTTATTTTTAAAACAAACTAAATCTTTTACTTCTATTAGGTCCATTAGTTGTTTTCTATGTTTTACTATTTCTCCATCATTACATAATCTAAAATCTCTTATTTGCCAATCATTCTTTTCATCTTCAGTATATTCATAGATAATTCCTAACTCTGTTCTAACATATTCGTTTACTTCTATCTCTCTCATTTCTATTCCTTTCTGGTAACTATTAGTTACCACGTGTAATATCGTATATTACACTCTATAGTATATTAATTTGTATTAAAGTAAATTTATAATTTTCTCCCGCAATACGGACAACATATACTTTCCTCTTCGTGTCGATATATCTTTGATATAATTTTATAACCAACGCCTCTCACATTTAATATTTCTACTTCGCCTTTTAGCTTTTTTCTTAAAAAGAACATCTTATTTCTTATGCATTCAATAAAGTAGTAATCTACACCTCCATATATTAATTTGCAAAGTTGTTCATGTGTTATAACTCTTCCTTTATTGCGTATTAATAAACTTAATATTTTATTTTCTTTTAATGTTAAATCTATTATTTTCTTTGATCCTACATATATATAATTATCTTCATCATGCATATTTTTCCCTCCATTATGGTTTATAAATTGGAAATTTACTTATCATTTCTTTTAGTGTAGGTATTTCTTTTGTGTTTAGCCATTTTCTAAATTTCTTTTCGCATCCTGCGCATAAATCAAATGACTTTTTATATACTTGGTCTCTATATGTTGCTCTAGAATAATGATTAATTCCTACAAATCCTTTTTGACCTATGTATGGTATTTCTTGTCCACATTTATCACATACGTATTTACTATGCCATCTTCCTTTACCTAAATTCATCTACTGCACCTGCCTCAGACTATCTTCTAAACAAAATCTATCGTAGTCTTCTTCATATATGTTTAATTTTGTTTCTAGATTCTGTATGTAGTCTTTTTGATTTGTTATATCTGTATTTGTAAATATTGTTACTATTGCTATCATAAATATTAAAAACATTATTATTTCAAAAATAAAATAATCTCTCATTTTAAATTTCCTCCCTTGTAACTATTTTCAAACTTAAATTTGGATATTTATATTCAAATAGCTTCTGTTTTATTTTAAATACATCTGTCTTTATTCCTTTTGTATCTTCTACAATAGTTTGTCCTTTTTCCTCATAAACAAAATCTGCTATGTATTCTATTTTTCTATATGTCTTACCATTTTTTCTAAAACTTTCTTGTAATAAAAATGGTACTTGTAATTTTAAATTTTTAATTTCTCCTGCTCGTTCTAATAATGCTAATTGTTTATATCTTTTTGCTTCTAATACGCTATCAAACAAATACATATCTACTTGTGTTTTTTTATTTTTGTATTTCATCTTTTGCCTCCGTACATTTCAACTTTTTTATTATTCTAGGGTTGTATGTTCTATCTTTGTTATTCTTTTCTAAAGTTTTTAAATTCTTTAAAACTTGAATAATATCTCCTGTTATTAACTTGTTATTGTACTTATCTGTAAAACCTTTTAATGTCATTACTTTCATTAATTCATCTTTGTATGTTCTTCGTTCTTTTAGTACATCTCTTAAAACTACTGCTACTTTTGTTATTTCTACTGCATTGAGATTTCCTAGCTCTAATTCGTGCAGTAAATCATTTCTCTCAAGTTCTACTCTTTTTATTTGTTCTTCTAAATCTGCTTTTAATTTATCTATATTTTCAAAAAAGTTTTTCATTTCTATTAGAAATTCCTCTTCTGTCATAACTCTAATTTCTCCTGTATTCCTAAATTTATTTTTATCTGTTTTATGCTATCTTCGGCTGTTGGTATGTCTACATACTTACAAGTCTTTACTCCTTTAAAATAAAGATTTTCTAATTGTTGACATCCTGTACACCAACCTTTTAAGATAGCTTTTGCACATATTCCGTTCTAATTGTGGATACTTCATAAGTCATCTCCTAATAACTTGGTATATGATTTTCATTTTTCAGAATCATTTTTTCTATTTCTGTTGTTAATCTATATACTGCTACTTCTTTGTTTGTAACACTACATTTCTTTGTTTTATCAGCTGTTACAAAACCTAAACTTTCAAGTTCTGTTATTCTTGGTCTTGCATTGTTTACATCTGCCGTATTTGTGTAATGTCTTTTATATAATTCTTGTGCTATTTCTCTTGTGGTCATTTCTTTATCTTGTAATATTTCTAATACGTGTTTATGTCTTTCACTTAAATGCTCTTGCATATCTTTATAACTCTTATGTCTTGTCATAAATGTTATTGTATTCATTTGTTACTCCTCTCTATTTGCATAAAATTTATTAAAATCTAAATTGCTATAATCTCTTTGCTCATAATTTGCAAATTGTTTTCTTTGTTCATTCCTTATTTGAGAAATCGTTGGCATAAATGAATTTGTCTTTACATACTCTTTTATGTTTGATATATATATGCTTTTATCCATATCTTTTAAATTTTCATAGAATAACTTTAATTGTGTTCCTGTTAATTTTCTGTTGTAGTTATCTTGTAAAATATGTATTCCCTGCATAAATTCAACTTTATTCATTTAAAAATTCCTCCTCTGCTGAACGACTTTTTTTATTATCTTTTTTTGCATCTACAAGTGTTTTTATTCCTGCTTTTTGCCAATTATTTAATATAGCTTTTATGTATTGTATTGTTCTTTTATTAGCTTCTACACTTATTTTCATTGCATAAATTATTAAATCTTCTGGCATTTCCTTTGCATAATCTGATAATATTTCTAGTCCATAAGGTGTTATTAGTCCTATGTTGTTATTATAAAAATCAACAATCTGTTGTAGACCGTCAATACAACTGTCGCTTACATCTTCATTATCATTACCATTTACATTAACATTTTCATTTTCATTTACATTATCATTTACATTAGGTTTTGTTTTGCTTTTTGTGTTTTGAAAACCTATGGTTTTTTCTTTTTCAAAACCACTGGTTTCTTTTTTGGGTCTACCACCGCTTTTTTCCGTTTTCATATCTTTTTGTATTTGCTAAAATCTGTGGTTTTATTAATATAAATATTGTCTTTGCTACTCCTGTTAGTTTTGTTTCATTTCCATTTAATGCTAAATCACATATTGCATCATATACTTTTAATCTATCTTTTTCTTTTAAGTCTTGTAATGCGTCATAAAAGCTTTTATAGAATACAAAACTTTCTTTTTCTCCTGCCATTGTTTTCTCCTTTCGTACAATATAAGGGATAAAACTTTATTTTGTCTTATCCCTGTTGTCTAATATTCATTATCTTTTTGATATTCAACACTTATCTTAGTTCTCCAATTATTGTCTAAATTATCTAAATTACTACTTATAAAAGCATCTACAAACTTATCTAGTGTTGCTTTTTTATTTAATTCTTTTCTAATAATTTCTTGCATTTTAGGTCTTTTCTCTTCTACTAATTTTTTCATTTCTTCTTTAACTATTTCTCTAATCATTTTATTTACATATACTTCTAAAAGAGTATACCTATTATCTCTGCTATAGCTACTTATTTCTCCACTTTCATCTACTTTTGTTTCTAATACTGCATTTACTAGTCCGCTAACAATTTTATCTTTATCTAAAGTCTCTGCAATTCCTGTCATTACAATACTTTTTACAGCTTCATTTAGATAGTTATCATCTATATTTAAATCAATTCCTACTATATTTCCCATTTTCTTTTCCTCCTAATATTTTTATAAATAATTTTGACCAAATATCTGCATAAAGTTTTCTGTTTTGTAGTGCTTTTTAAACTCTTTTTGTGCAACTTTATGCAATTTATCCTGTAAAGTTTTATCATTTGTCACTATTTCGTGACATTTTCTGCAAATTGGTATTACTAATCCATATTTCATACTAACTTGTCTATTTTTACCCTCTATTAGTTCGTGAAGGTCATCTTTTGGAATATTCTTTATTCCTTGTTTTGTACATAAATAACAATTTTCTAAATCTTTTGTTATTATGCTAAATCTATTCTTTTCTAGTTTTGCTAACTTCTTGCTTTTCTTTTTAATTGCTGTAACTTCTTTTTTCTTTTCTACTTTGTTTTTTGGTACTGGGTTAAATGAATTACTTAAATTATTTATTATCATTTCTTATCCCAACTTTCTAACAAACTATTTATCTCAGCCTGTGGCTTTGTTTCTATTCCTACAGCTTTGCAATCTTGAACTAGATTATCTATTAATCTACTCATTTGTTTGCTATTGTAAGAACTTGAGCCATAATATGCATTTATAATTTTAAATTCTGTATCTCCTATGTATGTTGTATCTACTATTTCACAAAACCATGCTATTCCTCTATCTGTCCATAATTTTTCAAAAGTTTTTACATCTTGTGTCATTATTTTAAATTGTTTAAATATTCCTAATTCTTTTACTCTTCGTTTATAATCTTCTATTGTATCTATGTCTTTATAATCGCAAACCTCTTGAAGTAATTTCCAGAAGTATTTATTTGCGTCGAGACTACGAGGTTTACGATATTTTTTTATCTCAATAGATAACTTGTCCTCTTTTATTTCTTCTAGGCTAGAAATTGATTGTCGTTGCTCTAGAAGTAATGTTATTTTGGGCTTGTTGGTTTCATAGTCTATTGATATGTCTTGTAATGTTCCTATACTATTCATTTGCACCACTACCAACAAAAGGGTCTTGATATTCTTGTTCTTCTTTTAATTCATTTTCTGTTTTATCTTGTTCTTTTAGTTCTTCAAACATTTCATCAGTTTTTTTGTCTTTTTCTTTTGATATTGCATCAGATATAATTCCTAATGCTTTTTTTATTACTGGGTCTGTTTTTTCATTTTTGCTATATAACCAATCACAATATTGTGGATCTTGTTTTACTAATTCTCCTAATGTTAAACCTTTATATTTACCAAAACTTAATTTAATAGCTGTTGCTTGTTCTAATGTCATTGTGCTGTTTTCATTTTCTTGTTGTATTAAATCTCCCATATTTTCTAAATCTTGTGTAAATACTTCACTTAAACTAGCAACTTGTAATACGGCATCAATAAAAGCTCTTTTCTTTGCCATTTTTAATATTGTATTTACTAAACTACAGATATCAGGATTGTTAATTTTATATTTCTTTCTTCCATATTTATCTGTAAAACTTTCACTTGCTCCCATATAACTTTCTGGTATTTCGTCAACATTTATAAATCTGTATTTTTTCTCTTTACTATTACAATTTCCTACTCCTTGTGCTACTGGTTGTCCATTTCTAAATAATGTGCATCTAATGTTGTAACTAAAAAATTCTTTGTCGTAATCTTCTGTAGTTTGTAAAAATTCATATTCTGGATTTAATCCAAATAACATACAAATTTTTTCTCCGCCTGGTTTTAATAAGGTTGGTTTACTTGTTCCTGGTACTTCTCCAAAATCATGACCTTGTTTTAATGTTTTTTGTACTACTGCTTGCATTTGTGCTATTTTATTCATTGTTGTTGAAATATTATCTATATCTACCGTTTCAATTATGCTTAATGCGTTTACTTCATTACTCATTTATGATTCCTCCTATTTAATTCTTAAACTTGTTTTATTATCTATAATTCTTGTTCCAGCAACTATCTCGCCTGTTTCCTTAAAGTGATTTTTTATAGCTGTTTTATCTATTTTAGTTGTTACTACTTCTTGTTTAAATTCACTTGGTATTTCGTCTTCATTTTCTATTTCTACTGACATTGGATTTTTTGCAATTTTAAGGCTACCTAATTCAGTTGGTATCTCTAATAAATTTAATCTTTCCATATTTTCTTTTACATATTGATAAAATTTTTCTAGTTTTGCCTCTCCTTGTTTTCTTATATCTGAAAGTCTTTTTTCTTCTGCTTTCATTGCATCTAATAAACTTTCACTATTTTTTATGTATCCAATAATATTTGCACTTTTATTTTTCAATTCTAATGCTAATTCATTTCCTAATTCATTGTATTCTTCCTCTGTTAATTCTCCCTCATTTGCTTTATCCATTAATTCTGCAAATCTATTTGTTATATTGTATAAACTTATATTACTCATTTTCTTCTTCCTTTCTCTTGCATATCTAATTAAATTGTGTTAAAATCTAAATAGATATGAATTTATATAATTATTCTAAATCTAGCTAGTTTTCTGATTCGCTGTCGGTAACTAGCTCTTTTAATTTTGTGTCGTTTGAATTATTTACTAAAATTTCAATGTTGTTTTCTAAGTCTGATATTTTAGCTTCTAATTCTTTCTTTTCTTCGTATTGTATATTTGCTTGTTCTTGTAAGTCTTTAATAAATCTGTCTCTGTTTCTTCTTAGTAATATTTGTGTATGTAAGTCTTCTTCATATTGACTTATAGCATCCATTGATAAAAGTGCTATAATAAACATTCCTATTACTATTCCTAAAAGCATTCCTATAATAAACATCATATTTATCATCCCTTTCTACAATAAATTAATTAATATATTAGACAAAGCATTTGCTATATAACCTGCTATTATTGGTAACCAAAATATGCTTGTCCCTAATATAAACTCTTTAACTTTTTTCATTTGTTTCACCCCTTTTTTATTTTTTCTTCTGAATTTCAACAGATATTTTTACTCCTTTTTGTTCCCCTATAATATCTGCAAATGTTTGTAATAAATTTTTAATTTGTTTTTCGTTCATTTGATTATTTGTTTCTTGCACTTCTATACACCTCATTACATTTGTATTCACATTGCAAGTCCCCCTTTCTCATTTCTGCCGTGTTTCCTTTTCTATTTTATTGTTTGTTTACTTTTAATCTTCGCTTTGCTATAATGTATTAGAAAGCGAGGTGTTTTATATGTATGATAATATCGAAAAACTTATAGAAATTTCTGCCAATGACGAATGCTATGTAGATGAAAATGATGAATTTCAAACAAGATATGCTGTAGATAAAGTAAATAAATATCTTGAAGAAGGTTGGAAACTATTGTCTATAAATTGTTCAATAAACGATGACCATACATCATATGTAAAGAGTTATATACTCGGATTACCCAAATCAGATTCTTCCAAGTAAATATTCTATTTTTCCTTGAGTGGATGTTATTAGCACTAATATCCATTCTTTTTTTATTAACTCATTTACTGCTCCAATGTTGCTTTCTAGTTTTAGCTCTTTTATTTTTGTATAATCCATTCTACTTTCCCCCTTTCTCTCTTTGTATCAGGTCGTGGTTATTTTTCGTTTAGTTTTCTAAACTTCTGTTGTAAAAAAATATTCATAGATTTCGTTTTTTTGGATTTCTAATACATTTGATAAATTAAAAATTTCTTCTTGAGTAAAAAACACATTTCCATTCAATTTTAAATTAAATGTTGAACATGCAATTCCAATCTTTTTTGCAACTATTTCTTGAGTTAGACCTTTTTCTCGTATTAATCCTTTTATCTTTGATGAATTGAAAATCATTTTTTCCTCCTTTCATTGTTTAGGTTTCTAAACTGCAATTATATTATCAAATCATTTTCTTATTGTCAATACTTTTTTTAAAAAAAATTTATTTTTCTAAACTTTTTATTTAAAAATCTATTAAAAATATTGACTTTTCTAAACATTTCGCTTATAATGATAACTGATTGGAGGAATTACAATGATTGAATTAGTAGATACTTTTTCAAATAGACTAAATACAGCTATGAGGATAAGGAATATAAAACCGGTTGAATTATCTGAAAAGACGGGAATTGATAAATCAAAAATAAGTTCATATATGTCTGGTAGATATAAAGCCAAACAAGATGGAGTATTTTTGCTAGCAAGAGCTTTGAATGTAGATGAAGCTTGGCTTATGGGTTGTGATGTTCCAATGGAAAAAGAAACTATTACTAATAACGATTTTCGCTATGCTAACCACAATGGAATAAATACAGATGGACTTAATGAAGAAGAAATAGAAGAGATAAATAGATTTGTTGAATTTATAAAAAATAAAAAGAAAAAAAATTAAGAGGATTAGCTATGGAAGTTTTAGATATGTATAAAATAGCTGAGAATGAAAAAATAGACATTTTAAATTATAATTGGTCTAATTCTAAAGCTAAAATATTTGAAATTGAAAATAAGTACTATATTGCGTTAGATAATAAACAAATAACTAATAATATAGAAGAAAAAGAAGTTTTAGCAGAAGAACTTGGACATTATTATTGTAATGCTCTATATTATATTGATTCAGATAAAGTTCAAAAAGATAAATGTGAATTTAGAGCTATGAAATGGGCTTATTCTGTTTTAGTTCCACTTCAAAGGCTTAAAGAAAAACTTACACAGGGTTTTAACTTATATGAATTAGCAGATTATTTTAATGTAGATAGTAAATATATGATAGAATGTATTAACTTTTATGCCGAAAAATATGGCATATTAGTTTAAATATAAAAAAGGAATAGATGTATTCAAAGTTTACCACGACCTGATACATTTATTCCCTCACATAGACACTTAGAAAGTGACTACATTTGTATTATAATATAAATGTACCTTCATTTTCAAGTGCTTTAATAAAAATATTTGAAAATGGAGGTATTTTATTATGCAAAATAATATAAATAATAATATGAATGATGTTACAAAGAGAGTTGAAGAAGTTGCCTTATATGTCAGGGTTTCTACAGAAGAGCAAGCATTAAATGGCGATAGTTTAAGAACCCAAAGAGAGGAATTAACTAAATATGCACTAGCAAATCATTTTCATATAATGGGAATTTATGAAGATGATGGCTTTTCTGCTACTAATTTAAAACGTCCTGCACTTCAAAGAATGTTAGAAGATGTAAAAAGTGGTAAAATTACTAGAATACTTATTACTAAATTAGATAGACTCTCTCGTGGGGTTAGAAATTATTATAAAATTTTAGATGTATTAGACGAAAATGATGTTTATTGGACAACTATATTCGAAAAATATGATAGTTCTACAGCTAATGGAAGATTACATATAAACATTATGCTTTCTGTTGCAGAGAACGAATCTGCACAGACTTCTGAACGTATTAAAAGTGTATTTAAAAATAAAGTGCAACAAAAAGAAATAATAAGTGGAAAAATCCCTTTAGGTTATAAAAAAGATGATAAAAAATTAGTAATAGATGAAGATATGGCTTCTATAATACAAGATACATTTGATTATTTTATAAAAAATGGTAGTGTTTATAAAACACAAGAGCATATTTGTTTAGAACATTTCTATATTACATATGCTAGAACTCGTTATTTATTATCTAATAAAATATATATAGGAATTAAAACAACAAAAAAATATGGAGAAATAGAAAATTTTTGTGAACCTATAATAGATAATAAAACTTTTGAACAAACACAATTAATATTAGAAAAAAACGAAAGAAAAAGAACTGCAAAATCTGATGGCTTTATCTTTTCAGGATTACTAAAATGTCCTGAATGTGGAACTAGACTTAGCGGTAAATTTTGCAAAAACTTACCTCCTACATGCACTTATTATTATATGTGTAATAACAATCATTTGAGAAGAAAATGTTCTAATAGTAAATACTTGAATGAAGTAAAAATAGAAAACAAATTACTTGATATATTAGTTCCTCAAATAGAACAATATATTGATATATGTACTTCCAAAAAAGTAAGTGTAAAAACAAAAGATCATTCTAAAGAAATTGCAACATTAAATAAACAATTAGAGAAATTGAGAGATTTGTATATTAAAGACTTAATACAAATAGAACACTATGAAAAAGAATACAAAGAATTAACTGATAAATTAGATGTTCTTACTAAAACTTTAATCGTTCCAAAAGATAAAGAACAAAATGATAATACTAAAAATCTAAAATCTTTCTTAACTAAAGATTTTCGTAAAAATTATAATGAACTATCAAGAGAACAAAAAAGAAGAATTTGGGTTTCTATTATAGATTATATAGATATAGACGAAAACTATAATATGAACGTATTTTTTATTTAGCCCTAGTTTAGCACTTTTTTTGATAACCAGAAGACAACAGAAACGTTATATATGGCGTTATAAAAGATTGCTATGGCGATCCTGTACGTGATGCTGTTGTTAAACTTATAGAAATAATATGTGAATGTGGTAAGGAAGAAAGAAGACCTGTTTCTCATACTTTCACAGACAAAGATGGTGAGTTCGTATTTGGTCCTTTATGTGCTAACAAAATGTATGCAATACAAATTTGGGTAGATAATGTAAAACATTGTAAAGTTTGCACAGAATGTAAACGTGAAGGAAAATGCTTAAAAGGTGTTAAATTAGATTGTAAACATGATTACAAATGCGAGAAAAAGGATTGTGTAAGATCTGAAGAATGTTCTAAATGTCCTAACACTCCAAGCTGTTGCTAATTATAAAGTATTTTAATTTTGCATATTTATTTTATGTAAAAAATCATCTATTCTTATAATAAAAAACCAGAATTAAAATTTATCTTCTATAGAAAATTATCATACTATGATAGCTTTCCTAGAATATAAAAACGAGCCTACACTTTTTTGTGTAGGCTTTGTATTTATAATATTCCCATTTTTCTAGCAAATTGTCTTCCCTTTTTTATCATTTGCTTTTTGTTTTTTCCTGACATTTCTTTATAAACCATCATAGCTCCTGCAGAAACCATTCCGCCAATTATCATACCTTTTACAAACTTCATATTCATTTATTACCTCCTTTTTATTTTTCTATTATTATGGATTTTTTCTTTTAATTTTATACTCCCTGAAAAGTCTGTATGTTTCATAAATCGCTATAATTAGTATAAAACCGGCAAAAAATTTTTTTAACAAACTAGAATCAATATTACTTGATATTATTGCTCCCATAATAGCTCCTAATACTCCAAATATGGAAATAATTGAAGCTAATTTCAAATCTACATTTTTGTATTTTAAATTAGTATATATTGCAACTATTGAGGTTGGAATAAAAAACACCAAATTTGTAGCTTGTGCTATATGTTGGTCTAAACCTGAAAAAACTGATAATAAAAGAATTAATATACTTCCTCCGCCCATTCCAAGTCCTGTTACAATTCCTGCTATTATACCAAACAGAATTATTACTATCATTTGTTACTCATATAATCAATTTTATAGAAATTCTAATCTATTTAATTAATTTCCTTTCTTTTAATTTTCATCACATATATGTTTACTGAATTAACATTTTTATTGAAACATAAAATAAAAATATTGTAAATAAAATTCGTACATATATAGTTGGTATCTTTCTTAATAATTTCGTTCCTATTATTCCGCCAATTACCCCACCTATTGCACAATATATTCCAATTTTCCAGTCTATATAATTTTGTCTATAATAAAAAATACTACTTGCTATAACCATTGGTAATATGCAGAGCACTGCTGTTCCTCTTGCTTTTTTATCTTCCGTTTTTAATAGATATATAAATGCTGGCACTAAAATTAACCCTCCACCTGAAGCAAACAAACCGCATATTATTCCTGCTGCAAAACCAATTAATGGTCTTTTCATCTCTTTCATTTCATTTTCCTTTTATTTTTTAGTATGCAATTTTTCAAAAATTTTATTCAGGACATTTGGGGACGGGTCAATTTTGTCCTTGGACATTTGGGGACGGGTCACTTTTGTCCTTTACATAAACTGAAATAATTGATATGTTTTTATTATATAATCTTTAACAATTGTTCTACTAAAAAATCTATATCTTCTTTTGTGTTATCATCTCCTAAAGTAATTCTTAAAGCACCATTTGCAAATTCCTTGTCAAGTCCTATTGCAACTAACACATGCGAAGGATTAGACGAACCAGAACTGCATGCGCTTCCAGTTGATGCACATATTCCTTTTTCGTCTAATTTAAGCAATAATTCTTCCCCATCTACATTTGGAAATGATACATTTGCATTTCCCGGTAATCTTTTTTCTATACTTCCATTTATTTTGCAATTTGGTATTTTCTCTTTTAATTGTGAAAAATAATAATCTCTTAAATCTGTTAGTTTTTTTATATGTTCATCTAAATTTTTATCTGCTATTTCTATTGCCTTTCCTAAACCTACGATTCCTGCGACATTCTCTGTTCCAGATCTTTTATTCTTTTCTTGGTGTCCTCCATCTTGGATTCTATCAAATTGTATTCCTTCTCTTACATATAATGCGCCCACTCCTTTAGGTCCATAAAATTTATGTGCAGACATCGATAATAAATCTATATTCATTTCATTCACATCTATTTTTGCATTTCCTATAGCCTGAACACAATCTGTATGAAATATTATTTGATACTTTTTTGCAATTTCTCCTATTTGTTTTATTGGCTCTATAGTTCCTATTTCGTTGTTTGCAAACATTATACTTATAAGAATTGTATCTGGTCTTATTGATTTTTCTAATTCTTCTAATGAAATAGAACCTTCTTCATCTACATTTAAATATGTTATATTAAAACCTTGTTTCTCTAATGTTTTACAACTTTCTAAAATTGCTGGATGTTCAATTCTACTTGTAATTATATGTTTTCCTTTTTGCATATTTGCATATGCAACTCCCTTTAATGCTAAATTATCTGATTCTGTGCCACAAGATGTAAAATATATTTCCTTTACTTTAGAATTAATTGCATTTGCTACTTTCTGCCTTGCATCTTCTATTGCTCTTTTAGATTGTCTTGCTATAGAATAAATTGATGATGCATTTCCATACTGCATATTGAAATATGGTATCATTTCTCTTAAAACTTCTTCTTTTACTCTTGTTGTAGCTGCATGATCAAAATATCTTATATTCATATTAAAAACTCTCCTTTTACCGTTTTTAATATTATATTATTTTAAACTTATATTATTCTAATATAAGTTTAAAAATCTATCTTTCTGTTTGATTATCCTTTTTTATATTTTGCTCATTTGCTAATAACTCTTCTCTTTTAGCTATTTTATCTTCTATTTCTTGTCTAAATTCTTTATTTATTGCATTTTTTAGTTCTTGTTCAAATTCTCGATGTGTTTTACCTTTTATTATTTTACTCATATCTTTTGTTTGTGTTTCTTCACTCCCTAGAAAAAATTCTTTTATTTTTTCTACAATACCTTTTTTCTTTTTTTGCGTTTTTGTTGGAATATCCATTTCGAAATTGCTTTTGTGCTTTTCATATGCTACTATTGCTTGTTCTATTTTCTTTCTTTTTTTGCGTTCTTCTAATAATGTTTCTTGTTCTTTTTTTATTTCTTCACGATATGTTTTTGTATATTTTCTGTTTTCATCTCTTCTCTTTTGTTCTAAACTCAAATAACTATCTTTTTTTTCATTTATTAGTTTATTTTTTGCACTTTTTATAGATGCCTCTGTTGGTTCTAAATTATTTTCTTCAAGGACTTGTAGTATTGCATCTATTTCTAGTTGTTTCTCTTGACTAGCCAAAATATCTTTTATTTTATCTTCAACCATACAAACATAACTCCATCATATATCTTTATAATTACATTATATGCAAAATGTCCTAGAAATATAATCTTTCTAGGACATTTATATATATATGAGTTTTTTATGTTATCAAATTTAATTAGATGATGCCCATCTTAATACTTTAATATCTTTATATGTATTTAGGACATCTTCATATTTTTCGTATTCTTCTTCCCAAATCATTTTTGGTACTTTATCAAAAGCATCGAATACTTTTTCAGCTTCCATTAAGAAAATTATTTGTTCTTGTGTACTCATTTTTTTATATCTTTTTGAAAAAGCATATAATTTATCTAACATTTGGTTTGCTTCTATAAAGCTCCAAAAATCTTTTACGTTTATTCCTGCTAATTTTAATTGCATAACAGCATATGCTGCAAGTGCTACTATTGTAAATAATAATATATAAATAATTGTCATTAGTTCCATTTTTTCCACCTTCTCTTTTGAATATACTATTATTATAACACTTTTGTAATTATTGTGCAACATTTTTGTAATATTTTTGTAACAATTTTGTAATATTTGTTTTTTATAATTTTTCAAATTCTTCTAATCTTTGACTATAAGCGGCTTTTAAGTCTTCTTCAAAAACTAAACTTTTTTTATTAATTTTCATTTTCTCAAGTAATTTTTCAGTAAATAATGGGTTTAATATTAATATTGGTCCTATTAAATATGTTCCTATAAAATTATTTTTCATTATTCCCTCTAGCTTAGATTCTTTGTTTAGACCTATTCCTTTTTCTACTTTTGCAAAATAATTTTCTTCATTATTACCATATGCAAAAGTAAATTGGCTCTTAAATCCTACTATATCTATGTCTTCCCATTTTCCAATAAAAATACTATTATGTCTGTGAAGCATATCTCTTTTTGCATAAATATCGAATATTCCTAGTGCTTCTATTTTACTTCCATCTTCATTTTCAATGTATTTGCCAAAAATTTCTATAGCATTTCCAGTTATTAAAAAAATAACATTTTTTTCTATAAGTTCTTCAATTCTTTCCTTGTATGGTTTCAATTTTGTTATTACCTTTTCTTGCATATTTTCTGTCATTGGACCTAAATATATGAAATTAACTTTTTCTTTTGCAAAACAAGGTTCTTCATCAAATGCCGTTTCTATAAAATTTGCATCTGGTAAACATTTTTTTAAATATTTCATATTGCTTATATCACCATACAAATTACAAAACTCTGGAAATAAAATTTCTATTTTTAATTTTTCTTCCATGCCTTATTCCATTCCTTTCATGCTTTCTATTTTTTTAATAACTCTATCTTTAATTTCATTTTTTAATTCTATTGAATATAAATCATGTAATATAAATATTTTATCTATATTTTCTAAATTTAATTTTTCTACTAATGAAACTTCATCTCTTTGGCATACTACCTTATTCATATCTATGTTTGCCATTTGAAATCTCACTTTTGTATCTAAATATCTTGCTCCTGCTGTTAATATTTGTTTAATTGAATCATCATTTAAGAATTCAAAGTCTGTATCGTAATGCCATGCAATATTTTCAGAACCTGATGCTGCCTCGTGAAGATCATCTAAAAGTACAAATACTGCTTTGTTTCCACTTTCTTTTCTTACATAATCAAATGCTCTTGAGCAAGCTATTGGATTCATTCCTTTTGAAAGTTGAGTAATAACTTCAATTCCATTTACTTCTTGTTTGCTATATCTTGTGTCTACTATTTTTTGTTTTTTTAGTACAGGATTTATTTGTTCTTTAGTTAGACCTATTTCTTTTAAAACTGTTATTGTAGCAAGCATGTTGTAAACATTTATAATATTGTTATTTATTAAATCATACTCTTCTAACTCTTCTTCATGTTTAATTGTCATTTTTTTATTTTCTAAATCTAATTTTGTTATTTCATAATCTATAGCTGGTGATTTGAAATCACATTTACTGCAATGAGCTCGTCCTATATGATTGTATCTTACAAAATCATATTCTAATTTACTATTACATTTAGGGCATACAATAATATCTCTTGCTATATTTTCACATTTATCTGTGTCTGTAGGTAATCTATCTATTCCAAAGTATACTCTTCTATTTTCAGGTGATAGATTGCTTACTATTAAATCATCTCCATTTAATATAAGTTTAGTCTCTTTTGGAATATTTGTACTTAGCATGTTTGATATAAATTCTGTATGCGCATTTCTCATTAATGAATCTCTAAATAAGTTTGTGCATATTAGATATGTTGGTTTTACATATGGATACACTCTTATAGAGCTTCTTTCATCTATTTCAAATACAGCCATATCTTTCTTTTGGTTTCCTTTTAAGTTTGCTCCTTTTATAAATGTTGAAGCTATACCTGAATTTGTATTTGATCCTAATTGATTATCTATAAAATCATAATTATTTTCTCTTAAACAATCTTCTATCATATTACATACTGTAGTTTTTCCATTTGTTCCCGTAACTGCAATTATTGTTTTTGGCTTTCCTATTTGGTCTAAAAAGTTTGGACATAAAGTTATTGCAAGCTTTCCTGGAAATTGTGTAGCATCTCTTCTTATCACTTTTAATGCTATTACAGATATTTTTGCTAAATAAAATGCAAAATAAAATCTTATACTTTTCTTCATTTTTTTCCCCTCTTTGTTGGTCTTTTGCTTATTTTATCTTTATTTTAGTTTTTTATCAATAGAATACATTAAATTTTTAATATTATTTTGCTTTTTATCTCATATATTTATAGTAAGGTGACGCACATGAATATTTTTATTATTACTAAAAAACATATTTCAATTTTTATTGTTGCAATATGTTTACTCATTTTTAGTTTTTCTTTTTATTGTATTTTTGCAAAAAGTACTAGTTCTTTTTGCTATGAAAACAGTGTCTTTTGTGTCAGTACTTTATCTGATTTTAAAGAAGGCTCTTCTTATGATATTCAAGAAAAAATAGATAGTGTTTATTTATCAAAAGAAAAAGTGGCTTATTTAACTTTTGATGATGGACCTACAAAAGTTGCTACTACCAAAGTTTTAGATATTTTAAAAGAGGAAGATGTAAAAGCTACTTTTTTTGTTATTGGTTATAGGGTAAAAGAATTTCCTGAAACTGTAAAGAGAGAATATGAAGAAGGACATTTTGTCGCTAATCATACATATTCTCATAAAAATTCTAAACTCTATCAAAGTAAAGATACTTTTTTAAATGAATTAAAATCTTCTGAAAATGCTATTTCTGAAGCAATTGGTGTTTCTTACACTTCTCATCTTTTTCGTTTTCCTAATGGTTCTAAAGGAACTTCATACTCAGGAAGCAAGAAAAAATGTATTCAATATTTAAAGGAAATAAATTATGGGTATGTAGATTGGAACGCTTTAAACCAAGATTCAATTGGTCATTATACTGCTTCCCAACTTCTTACTAATCTGAAAAAAAGTTGCAAAAACAAAGATAGCTTAGTTGTACTAATGCATGACACTGCTGACGTAAGTAGATCTTATTTAGCACTCCAAGATTCTATAAGATTTTTGAAAGATGAGGGTTATACTTTTAAAACTTTTGAAGAATTTGTTAAATAGTAAAACGTCACAATTTGGGACTGTCCCTAATTGTGACGTTTTTGTTTTATTTATTATTTCGTATGTAACCTTCTAGTCTAAATAAAAAGTCTTCAATGTTTGATAAACGCATTTCAAATACTTGATTTGTCATATCGCTTATTTCATTGTATTCTTGCATTTTCATTAGTTTTTTCATAATTTCTTTAAAATTCTTTTGTGATTGGTTTGACAATAACTCTTGTCCATCTTTTAGTTCATTTAAAATTACATTTATTTCTTCGATTTGGTTATCTGCCATAGGATTTTCTCCTTGCATAAAATCACCTCTTTCGAATAATATAGATATATTTTACCAATTAATTACAATAAAGTCAATATTTTTACGAAATTTTGTTTTATATTATTTTTCCTCCGCCAAGTACAACATCATCTATATAAAATACTACAGATTGTCCTGGCGTTATTGCTCTTTGTGGCTCTTCAAATATTACTTTTGCTATTCCATTTTCTTGCACTTCTAATGTAGCTTTTGCTTCTTTTGCTCTATACCTTACTTTTGCCATAACCTCTATTTTTTTAGTTAAATCTATATCTAATAAAAAGTTTAATTCATTTGCATATAGTTCATTTGTATACAAGTCCTTTTCTGTTCCTACTATTACTTCATTTTTATTTTTATCTAATTTTACTACGTATAAAGGTTCTTTATATGAAACCCCTAATCCTTTTCTTTGACCTACTGTGTAATAAATAAGTCCTTTGTGTTTTCCAAGTATTGTACCATCTTTTAAAACTATATTTCCTTTTGAAGGTAATCTATCCAAATTTTTTTCTAAGAAATTTCCATAGTCATTATCTGGTATAAAACATACTTCTTGACTATCTTTTTTATGTGCTACATTTAGCTCATATTCTTCCGCAATTTTTCTTACATCTGCTTTATCTGTAAAATTTTCTAATGGAAATATCATTTTAGGCAATACTTCCTTTGGAATACTATATAAGAAATATGTTTGATCTTTTTTAGTAGATTCAGATTTTTTCATAACATATTGATTATATTTCTCTGAATATTCTATTTTGGCATAATGTCCTGTTGATACATAGTCACATCCAAGTTCTAATGCTTTTTTATAAAATGTTCCAAATTTCAAATATTTGTTACATTCTATACATGGATTTGGCGTTTTACAATTTTTATAGCAATTTACGAAATCATCTATTACATATTTTTGAAAATCTGCTTCGCAATTTAATGTATAATGTGGTACTTCTATTTTGTCACATACTCTTTTTGCATCATTCGTAGCACTAAATGAGCAACATCCTCCTTCTATTTCCGGATTTTCTTTATCTTCCCAAAGTTTCATTGTTGCTCCTATTACTTCATATCCCGCTTCTTTAAGTAAAACTGCTGATACACTGCTATCAACCCCTCCACTCATTCCTAGTAGTACTTTTCCTTTTTTTCTTTCTCTTACTGCCATAACTGTTCCTCCTTATGATACAAATTATTTTCCAAACACTTCAAATAAACACAGAGATTTTCTAAGTTGCCTCAAAAATCTCTGTTTAAATTTTATTCTTCTATCAATTTTATATGAACATCTCTTAATTGTTCTTCTGTAACATTGCTTGGCGCTCCCATTAATACGTCTCTTGCCTTTTTGTTTTTAGGGAATGCTATAATTTCTCTTAAATTATCTTCGTTTGCTATAAGCATTATCATTCTATCTACACCAGGTGCAGCTCCTGCATGTGGAGGTGTACCATATTTAAATGCATTATATAACGCACCAAATCTTGTTTCAACTTCTTGTTCACTATATCCTGCTATTTCAAATGCTTTTACCATAAGTTCTGGATCATGGTTTCTAACAGCTCCTGATGCCATTTCGTAGCCATTACATACAACATCATATTGGTATGCTACAACGTCTAATGGATCCATAGTATTTAATGCTTCCATTCCACCTTGTGGCATAGAAAATGGATTATGGTTAAAGTCAATTTTTCCTTCTTCTTCGTTGTATTCGTACATTGGGAAGTCTACTATAAAGCAGAATCTATATGTATCTTTTTCTAATAAGTCTAAACGTTTTCCAAGTTCTATACGAACAAGTCCTGCTATTTTTTGTACAGTTTCTAGTTTTTCATCTGCTACAAAGAATAAACTATCACCTGTTTTTGCTCCTAATTTTTCTTCTAAGCCTTTTTTAACTTCATCTGTAACAAATTTAGCAATTCCACCTTGTGGTCCTTCTTCAGTTAATTTTACCCAAGCTAGCCCTTTTGCTCCTGCTTCTTCTATAGCATATTCTGTCATATTATCAAAGAATTTTCTTCCTTGCTCTGCTCCATTTGGTACTACTACTGCTTTTATTGTTTTATCTTTAAATGCATTAAATTCTGTATCTTTAAAAATTTCAGTTGCATCTTGTATAATAAGTGGATTTCTTAAATCAGGTTTATCTATTCCGTATTTTTCCATAGCTTCTTTATATGGAATCTTTATAAATGGTCCTTCATCTACTTTCCATGTTGTGAACTTTTTAAAAGTAGATGTAAATATTTCTTCTAGTACTTCAAAAACTTCCTCTTGAGTTCCAAAGCTCATTTCGAAGTCTAATTGATAGAATTCACCTGGTGCTCTATCTGCACGTGGGTCTTCATCTCTAAAACATGGAGCTAGTTGGAAATATTTATTAAATCCAGATACCATTAAAAGTTGTTTAAATTGTTGTGGTGCTTGTGGAAGTGCATAAAATTCACCTGGATGTAATCTACTTGGTACTAAAAAGTCTCTTGCTCCTTCTGGTGATGAGTTTGCAAGTATTGGAGTTTGAATTTCTGCAAATCCCATTTCGTCCATTTTATCTCTTAAGAATTTTAAGATTTTAGAACGAAGTAAAATATTTTTATGAAGTTTATCATCTCTTAAATCTAAAAATCTATATTGTAATCTTAAGTCTTCTTTAACTTGGTTTCTGTCTGCTTTTTCTGAATTTACTTCAAATGGTAATACATTTTTACATTTACCAAGCATTGTAATATTTTTAGCTTCTACTTCTATTTCTCCTGTAGGTATTTTTAAGTTCTTATTTGAACGTTCTAGAACTGTTCCATCCACAGATATAACACATTCTGTGACTAAATCTATTCCTTCTAATAATTTTTCATCATTTATTACTATTTGTGTAATTCCTGTTTCATCTCTTAAATCTACGAACTTCATAGCACCTAGGTTACGTATTCTTTGTACCCAACCTGCTAGCTTAACTTCTTCTGAAACATTTTTTATATTCAATTCTCCACACATATGATTTCTGTATTTATTGTTCATATAGTTTCCCTCTTTCTTTTTTTCTTTAACTATTATACTCCGCATTTGCTTATATGTCTAGTACCATTAGGGACGTTTTTAAAAGGTAGGTCTATCCCTATTGGTAATTATTTTTCTTCTTTTTCTTCTTGATTCATTTCTATATATCCGCTTCTTATATGATTTACTATTGTTACAATCCCACTAAATATTACAAAGAAATAGAAGTTTATTCCTCTATTTAATAGTATTGCACTACTCATCATTGCACCTGGATATATGTTTCTAAATATTTCTGTAAATGCTCCTTCTGTTACTCCTACTGCCCCAGGAGATGGTATTCCTGAAACTGTTGCAAATAGTACAGATTGCATTGATGTAATTTCTAATATGTTTGCTTCATTCATTCCTAATGCTTTATATGTCCAAAAAGTAACACTATAATAAGCAAAAAATTGTACAAGTGTTGTTAATAAAATTTCTACCATTATTTTCTTATTTTGTTTTATATATACTGCACTTTCGTGATATTGTTCTAATTCATTTTCCAATTTTTCTTTTTTAGCATCTATATTTTTTACCCTAAAGAATTTTAATACTTTCTCTGCAAAGTGTACCATTCCCCTTGATAACCTTTTTGAAATAATTGCGATTAATAGTAAAACTAATGCAGATAAATTTAGTAAAATTCCCACTATAAAAAATACTATTAAAAATCCGTTTAAATATTGATAATTAAAACATAAACTTACTAATGCAAAACCTATTGTTATAATTTGCATGCTAGTTAAATTAAGTAATAATGCAAGTGTAGAATTTGAAACTGATATTTTATCTTTATGCATGTAATATATTTGCATTGGTTGACCACCACTTGCTGCTGGTGTTATTGCACTAAAGAAAAATCCTATTAAAGCATATTTTAAGTTTTGAATAAATGTGGACTTTTCATTTAATGTTTTTAAGCTTCTTCCAATGTTTATTGCTTCACATGATATATATATAGCCATGCATAATATTCCTATTAATACATATTGTATTTTTACAGAACCTAAAATATTTAATATTTGTGTTATATCTTCACCTTTTAGCAATACTGCAAATGTTATTATTATGAGTAATATAAACAATATAAAATTTCTTATTAATTTTCCATTTTTTTTCATAAAAATTCCCCTATATTTTTTTTGCTGTTTTATAGTGTATCACAAAAGTTAGAAAAAATATAGCTTTTTTTATTTTTTTAAAAGACATTTTTTAATGTACTAGTTTTGTTTTTATATAATCCTTGTCAAAATGTTTTTAATCATCTTTTTGATTTCTTGTATTACACTTGTTTTATTACAAATTATATTATATAATGTCTACATATTTAAGGAGGTTATTTTATGGAAAATACTTTAGTAAAGGACTTATATAGAAATACAAAAAATTATATAGATAAAGAGGTTCAAGTGTCTGGTTGGGTAAGAACTGTTAGAGATTCAAAAACTTTTGGTTTTATTGAATTAAATGATGGATCTTTTTATACAAATATTCAAATAGTTTTTGATGATACTTTAAATAATTTCGCAGAAATTTGCAAGTTAACAATCAGTTCATCAATAATTGTTACTGGTAAAGTTGTTGAAACTCAAAATGCTAAACAACCATTTGAAATAAAAGCTTCAAATGTTGAAATTTATAATTTATCTGATAGTGATTACCCACTTCAAAAGAAAAGACATTCATTTGAATATTTAAGAACTATTGCACATTTACGTCCAAGAACCAATACATTTAATGCTGTATTTAGAGTACGTAGTGTTCTTTCTTATGCTATTCATAAATTTTTCCAAGAAAGAGGATTTGTTTACGTTCATACTCCTCTTATTACTTCAAGTGACTGTGAAGGTGCAGGAGAAATGTTTACTGTCTCTACTTTAGATTTTAATAACATTCCTAAAACAGAAGATGGAAATGTTGATTATTCTAAAGACTTTTTTGGTAAAAACTCTCATTTAACAGTTAGCGGACAATTAGATGTTGAAAATTATGCTTTTTCATTTAGAAATGTTTATACTTTTGGTCCAACATTTAGAGCAGAAAATTCTAATACAGTAAAACATGCTGCAGAATTTTGGATGATAGAACCTGAAATGTGTTTTGCTGATTTAAATGATGATATGAATTTAGCTGAAGACATGATAAAATATATTATATCTTATGTATTAGAAAACGCTCCAGAGGAAATGCAATTTTTCGACAAGCTAATCGCTCCTGGATTATTAGAAAGATTAAATCTTGTAATTAATTCAGATTTTGGAAGAATCACTTACACAGATGCAATTAAAGAACTAGAAAAAGTTAATGATAAGTTCGAATATAAAGTACATTGGGGCTCTGACATTCAAACAGAACATGAAAGATATTTAAGTGAAGTGATATTTGGAAAACCAGTATTTGTTACAGATTATCCAAAAGAAATTAAAGCCTTTTATATGAAACAAAATCCTGATGGAAAAACTGTTGCAGCCGCTGACCTTTTAGTTCCTGGTATTGGAGAATTAATCGGTGGAAGTCAAAGAGAAGAAGATATTGAAAAATTAAGAGCAAGAATGAAAGAATTAAACTTAAATGAAGAAGACTACTGGTGGTATTTAGACTTACGTAGATTTGGTAGTAGCAAACATGCTGGTTTTGGATTAGGATTTGAGAGAATGATGATGTATTTAACAGGAATGCAAAATATTCGTGACGTTATTCCTTTCCCAAGAACACCAAAAAATTGTGAATTTTAGACGTAAAAGACAATCTTTTATATGGATTGTCTTTTATTGTAATATAATTAGAAAAATTTAATATTTTATTTTAAGGGGGCTTACTTTATGCAAAGAAAAAAAGTAGTTATTTTAGGTGGAGGTACACGGAACTTCTAGTGTTTTAAGAGGTTTAAAGTACTTTCCTATAGATATTACAGCAGTTATTACCGTTTCAGACAATGGTAATAGTACAGGCAGACTTAGAAAAGAATTCTCAACTCCTGCAGTTGGAGATATAAGACACGTTTTAAGCAGTCTTTCTACCTTGCCAGATGAAATAAAAGATATAATGGAGTATAGGCTTTCTACATATAGTGATTTAAATGGTCATGCACTTGGAAACTTAATTTTAACTTCACTTTTAAAAGAGACAAATAGTTTTAAAACTAGTATAGAATATTTAAGTAAATTACTACATGTTGAGCACACTATTCTTCCTCTTTCTGAAGACTGTTTAACTTTAATGGGTGAAACTGTTGACGGAGAAATTGTTGAAGGAGAAGATAATATTCCAAAATCAAACAAAGAATATAAAAGAATTTTTTATAAAGAAAATCCTCATGTTTTTCCGGAAGTTTTTGATAAAATTAAAGAAGCAGATTTAATTATTCTTAGTATGGGTAGTCTTTATACTTCTGTTATGCCTCACCTTATTTGTCCAGATGTAGTAGAAGCTATAAACGATTCAAAAGCTAAAGTAATGTATATCTGCAATGCTATGACACAACCAGGTGAAACAGATAATTTTACTGTAAATGACCATGTAAAAATACTTGAAAACTATTTAGGTAAAAATACAATTGACGTTGTTGTTGCCACAAATACTCAAATAAGTGATGAAGTTTTGGATAAATATGCTTCTGAAGAACAAAAAGATCCAGTTAGAATAGATTATGAAAATATAATAAAACAAAATTACGAGTTATTAGAAGATGATTTGTTAACAACTGCCGATGGAACAATAAGACATGATAGTTTAAAATTAAGTTCAATCATTTTTTCTTATTTGATGAGATAAAATCAAAAAAAGAAGAAAAGAATTTAGTAAAATACTTGCATTTTCACTAAATTCTTTTCTTTTTTTAATTTTTTTCTTTTTTTACAATTAGAGCTGGGCATTCTCGATAAGTGGTTGCCAAAGAAACTTTAAAACTATTTTTTATACTATATATTTCACTTTGGTTTTCTGAATACATGTATACATAGTCATCATCTTTGTTCACTATTTTTATCATTGCTCTTCCTCCTGTTTTTTAACATAATCTAATTAAACATATGTTATTTTCTACTAACGCCAACTTTTACTAGTATACTCTCTTTTTGGTAAAATTTCAAGTTTTAGGTATTTAAATTTTTAAGCTCCCACTAAAATTCAATTTTTTCGATTTTTAGACTCTCTCTAAAATTTAAATTTTCCTTCTTAAATATTCATATAAAATTACACCTGTTGCTACTGCTGCATTTAAACTTTCCGTTTTTCCAAGCATTGGTATTTTAACTTTTATATCTGCTAAATTCATTACTTCATTTGAAACTCCATTTGCTTCATTTCCAATTACTATTACTTTCTTGCTATAATCTATATCATAAATACTTTTGTTTGTATTTAAAGATGTTGATGTTATTTCATATTTATGCTTTTTCATATTTTTTAAAGTTTCTATAACATTATTACTTCTTACTATATTTACTCTATAAATCGCTCCCATTGTAGAACGAACTACTTTAGGATTGTATGGATCTGCTGTCTTTTCTGAAAGAATAATTTGTGAAAGTCCAACACTATCTACAGTTCTTAATATTGTTCCCAAGTTTCCTGGATCCTGAATGCCGTCTAAAACAACTATTACATCCTCATTATATGATATATTTTCTTCACTATTTTGCTTGTTTATTGTTGCTAATATCCCTTGTGGATTAGTTACATCTGTTAATGTATTAAATACTTTTTCTGTAACATACACACAATCTTCTTTAGCAATTTCATATAATAATTCCTTATCTATTGTTCCATTGTTTATGCATTCTTCGCAAATTACAATTTTGTCTATATTAGCATTTTCTAAAATTGCTTCTTTTATCATTTTTATGCCTTCTACAATGAATTTATTTTCTTGGTCTCTATATTTCTTTTCTTTTAGTTTTTTTATGTTTTTAACTATTTCATTATCTTTACTTGTAATAACTTGCACTTTTCTCTTCTCCATTCTTTTTTATAATATCCAAAAAAGTCAATCATGCCTCTTTTGTTTTAAAAAGTATTTACATTTTCTAGTAATGTGTTATAATAAAAATAGAAGTAAGCAAAACCACATTGAAAATGTGGCTTTGTCATCTCATAGTTTGGAAAACCACGCCATGAAAGTCCGAATCAGAGGGTGTAGTTTTTTGTTGCTTTTCTTCATTTTCTTTTAACTTTCCTTATTTATATTAATTTATCAAAATTTCTTCTACTACTTAAAATTAGCCTAACTTGCATTGTATTATCTTTTATAGTATAGAATATAGTATAGTTTTTTACATAAATTCTATAATATGTATTTTTTCTTTTTCTAATAGAATTATATTTTTCAAAACTTTCAGGATATTCACTTCTCTTTTCTATTTCTTTAATTACTTCATTATAAAAATTTTCTGCTGCAATTTTATTTTGAAGCTTATATATAAAATATTTTAAAATATTATTAAACTGTTTTATAAATGTATCTGTGTATTTTATCGTATATTTATTATTCACCATCTAGTATCCTCCTAGTGATTTTTTTAAACTCGTCATGAGAATAATATTTTGTGTTTGGATCTTCTGCTTCTCTATCTGCTTCATCTAATGCATTTTCAATATATTCTTCATACTCTTTGTCACTTATTAATTTGGCATATTTTTCTAAACTCATAACAACCATTGAACCATAACCATTCTTTGTTAAGTAAACAGCTTCATCTTCCTTTAAAACTAATTCCTCTATCTCTGGATATTTGTTTCTTAAGTCTGATACTGGTCTTATATTAATCATATCTAATTACCACCTCACTTTTATTATCATAATTTTATCATTATTTTGTATTTTTTTCAATAATTTATCTTTAATTGATTTTTACATTTTCAATTTATTACTTTCCATCGAAATTATTTGACGTTAAAAATTCTTCAATTTCTTTTAGTTTTTCTTTATCATTTTTACCCTCTAACATTAATGTAATATAAGGTTCCATTCCTGGTGAAAACTTAACTCTTCTATTGTATTTCTTCACTAACATAGTTACTATATCAATATTAAACTTATTATTATCATATAAAAATACAACTCCATCTCTTTTTTGTGTAATTTTTAATATGTTTGCATTTCTTCCTAAGTTTTTAATTCTTGCTATTTCTAATAGATTTTCAACTTCACTTGGCATTTGTCCATATCTATCTATTATTTCATCTGTAACGTTTTGTATATCTTTCTCTGTTTTGCATAGTGCTATATCTTGATATACCTCAATTTTTTGACTACTATTCTCTATATACTCTTCAGGTATATAACATGATACTGCTAAATCTATTTGAATATCTTGTTCTTCCACTTCTTCAATTCCTTGCATTTGTTTTAAAACTTCATCTAATAGTTTGCAATATGTATCATATCCTACTTGTTCCATATGACCATGTTGAATTTCTCCGTAGCATACTTCCTGCTCCTCTTATTTCTAGGTCACGCATAGCTATTTTAAAACCTGAACCAAACTCGGTAAATTCTTTTATAGCTTTTAATCTTTTTTCTGCTACTTCTGTTAATAGTTTGTCTCTTTTGTACATAATATATGCATATGCTTGTTTATCTGATCTTCCAACTCTACCTCTTATTTGATAAAGCTGTGCCAAACCTAATCTATCTGCATTTTCGACAATTATAGTATTTGCATTTGGAATGTCTATACCAGACTCTAAAATTGTAGTACATACAAGTACATCAACCTCGCCTTTTATAAAGTTCATCATTATTTCTTCTAGTTCATTACCTGTCATTTTTCCATGTGCATATGCAACCCTTGCTTCAGGTACTAAATTTTCAATTTGAATTGCTTTCCTCTCTATTCCTTCAACTTTGTTGTACAAATAAAATACTTGACCCTTTCTTTCTAGTTCCTTTGTAATTGCTTCTTTTATAATTTCCTCATCATATTCTAATACATAGGTTTGAACAGGTCTTCTGTTTTGTGGTGGTTCATATATAACAGACATATCTCTAACCCCTACAATAGACATATGAAGTGTTCTAGGAATTGGTGTCGCTGTCATAGTTAGTACATCTATACTTGCCTTGTATTGTTTTATTTTTTCTTTGTCTTTAACTCCAAAACGATGCTCTTCATCTATTATTAGCAATCCTAAATCTTTAAATTCTACATCTTTACTCAAGATTCTGTGAGTTCCTATTACAACATCAACCTCACCTAATTTAAGCTTTCTTATTACTTCGTCTTGTTCTTTCTTAGTTCTAAAACGATTTAATAATTCTACTCTTATTGCAAAGTCTTCCATTCTTTGTTTAAAACTTTCATATTGTTGATTTGCCAAAACTGTAGTTGGAACCAAATATGCTACTTGCTTTTGATCCATAACAGCCTTAAAAGCTGCACGTATTGCAACTTCAGTTTTTCCATATCCAACATCTCCACAAAGAAGCCTATCCATAGGTCTTGGCTGTTCCATATCTTTTTTGGTTTCCTCTATACAACGAAGTTGATCTTCTGTTTCTGCATATGAGAAACTGTCCTCAAATTGTTTTTGCCATTCGTTATCTTTTGAAAAAGCAAATCCTTTAATCTTCTGTCTTTTAGCATATAATTCCATAAGTTCTTTCGCAACTTCCTGTAAGTTTCTTTTAACCTTTTGCTTTGTATTTTCCCACTCTTTGCTTCCAAGTTTATTAATTTTAGGTACTGCTTCTCCACCACCAATGTATTTTCTAATACTATCTAAATCATTAGTTGGAATATAAAGCATATCGTCATTACGATAACGTATTTTTATATAATCTTTTATAATTCCATCTGCTTTTAAAGTATTTACTCCCACAAACTGACCAATACCATGACTTTTGTGAACAACATAATCGCCAATTTTTAAATCAGCAAAAACAACCTTTTCACCTTGTTTAAAACTACTAGAAAGCTTTCTTTTCTTCTTAACAGAAGGAGCAAACAATTCATCTCCTGCAATAACAATCAAATTCAAGTCGTAACACTCAAATCCAGAAGATAAACTTCCCTCTGTTACCACTACCATTGGAGACGTTGCCTTTTGATTAATCTGTCCCTTTTGGAGCACTTGCTCTATTAAATTTCTTTTATATGGAATCTCCTTTTCTTGTAATAATTTGACAAATTTATCTGTTTCCTCTTTATTTCCTGCTAGAACTACAACTTCTTTTTTATCATTTAATGCCTTTATTAAATCTCCAATTAATATCTCTATTTCACTTTTATAGTATTTTACATCTCTGTAATTAAAATTGTATTTTATATTTGATTTAATTTTAGCACCTAAATCTTGTTTTTCTAGATATACTACTTGCTTATCTTCTCTTACATAGTCTATCGGTTCAATATTTAATATTGACTCTGGAACATATTTTTCTTTTTCTATTAACGCTTTTATTAAATTTTTATTTTCTATTAAAATGTTATCTGACCTTTGTTTTATTTTAGATAATTCATCAAATAGAATAACAAAGTCATTTTCTAAATAATCTAAAAATGTTTCTGTCTTATCATAAAAACTATTAAAATATTTATCTATTTTACTAATATAATCTCCAGATTCTATTAATTCTATATCTCTATTTATAATTTCTTCTATCTTATTTCTATAATCACCTTTTGCTTTTACTTTATCTATATATTCATTACTATTTTGGATTTTTGAAACTATATTTTTTAGTTCATTTTCTAATATAAATTCATGTGCTGGCATTATTTCTATTTTGTCTAACATCTCATTTGAACGTTGTGATGAAATGCTAAAATTTCTAATAGAATCTACTTCATCTCCCCAAAGTTCAACACGTACACCTTTTGTTTCTGTAAGTGCCACATCTATTATATCTCCACGCACACTAAACTGACCCTTTCCTTCGATTAGGTCACTTCTTTCATATCCTAGTAAAATTAAATTTTGTTTAACTTCTTCTAAAGAATATCTTTTCCCCACCTTAAATTCTAAACAATTTTTATACAAACTTGATTTTGTAATCATTTTTTGCATTAAAGCTTCTACTGTCGTTACAACTATTTTAGCCTTTTTCTTTTGAATTTTGTTTAATACTTCAATTCTCTCATATGGTAAGTCTTTACTTTCTGCAATATAGTCATAACTTGCAATTTCTCTTTTTGGAAAATATAACACTTCTTCAAATTCATTTGTAAAATAGCTTAAGTCTTTTACCATTTTTCTTGCCTCTATTTCATTATATGTAACAATACAAATTGGTCTATTTAAGCTTTGTTTTGTGCTATATGCAAATTGAATCTTTCCAACGTCTGATAAGCCCGATATTGTTATCGGGCTATTTTTTTCTTCTATCTCTTGTATATATTGTTTGAATTTTTGGAGTTCTTGTAGCTTTGATATAATAGTATTCATTGTAAGTATCTCCTAAATTTTGTTTTGTATATTATATATCATTTACAATTATTTTAAAAGTAGTTTTATAAAAATTATTTATTCTATAAATAAACTCTGTCCCAAATTGTGGAAAGGTACCAATTGTGAACTGTCCCTAATTGGTATATTTGTTTTTTATTTGCATATATTTAAATGAGGTAATTCTATGCAAAATATTAAATCTAATTCTAATAAAGTAACTACAAGATTCTTCTTTATTTCCATAAAAAACTATATTCTACCCACAATTTTTTGTTTATTTACTATTTGTTTAGTTATATTTTCTAAAAGTAATTTGACAGCTGCTAAAAATGGGCTTGTTCTATGGGCAAATAACGTAGTTCCTTCACTTCTTCCATTTTTTATTGCAACAGAGCTCTTAGGTTACACAAATGTCGTAAATAAACTTGGTAAATTGCTAAATCCTATTATGCGACCTATTTTTAATGTCCCCGGTGTTGGAAGTTATGCCCTTCTAATGGGTATAATTAGCGGTTACCCTACTGGTGCTAAAATAGTTTGTAATTTAAAGGAACAGGGGCTTTTAACTGATGTTGAATCTGAACGATTACTTGCTTTTACAAATAATTCTGGACCTCTTTTTATATTAGGAACTGTTGGAGTTAGTTTATTTGGTAATACTTTAATTGGATTTCTACTTTTATTAACACATATATTATCTTGTATTACTGTAGGAGTTTTATTTAGGTTTTGGAAAAGAAACAAAAAAATAAATTACTCTAGTTTTAAAATTAATACTAAGAATTCTAAACCTCAAGTAAATTTTTCTAACCTAGGCGAAATATTAGGAAAAAGTATTACTTCTTCTATCTCAACTGTTGTCATGATAGGTGGCTTTGTAGTTTTATTTAGTGTTATACTTTCTATTTTAAAAAATAGTAATATTATAGAATTATTAGCTAATATCATTTTTCCTATTTTTAAATTATTTGGAATACAAGATTTTAATTTTTGTACTTCTTTTATCTCTGGAATTTTAGAACTAACTAATGGAGTTATGGGCATTTCTACTATTCCATGCAAGAATATATCAATTAATATTATATTAACTAGCTTTTTATTAGGTTTTGCCGGAATTTCTATATTGTTACAAGTGTATAGTATAATTGCTAAATCAAATATATCTATAAAGCCTTATATTGTAGGAAAACTTTTACATGGTTTATTTGCCACTTTATATACTTTTTTATTTATTACTTATTGTCCTATTTTTAACTTAAATTTATAATGTTTGGTTATATTTTGTTGTTTAATTTCATATACTTAAATAAAAAGAGAGGTAATGTTAATGGAAAAAAATACAGATTTTAATAACTTTGGTGGTTTTTATGGCTATTCGCCTTTTCCCCCTTATGAAGGTTTTGATCCAAATTTAGCAGATAATGCTTTCAATCCTGTAGCACAATATGAACAAGGCTATATGTATTATAGGTATTTAACACAAGCCTTAGAATACAAAATCAAATGTAAGGAATTTGAAAAATTAAATGAAAAAGATTCCAGAGTTGAGAGAAGAGTTAATTAATCTCTTCTTTTTGCATAAATTAATCTTTAAATAGTATATAAATTAAAACAAATTTTACATATTTATTTTACTTTTTATGTTAAAAATATTGATTTTTTTTTCGATTTGTGGTAATATAATATTATGTTAAAGAAGAACCTAAAGGAGGTGCATTGCTTAGTATTAAGACTAAGTAACGAAAATGAAAACTATTGTAAAAGATAATTCAAACAATATATTATTTAGAATAAGGGAAGATACTAAAAATTTTTTTTCTATCTTATTTGGTAACTCTAGTGATTTTTTTGGAGACTCTCTTGATGATTATAAAAATCTCGACTATGAAGTTGTCCAAGCATTAAAAGAAAGTGAAAAACTAATTAATAAAACAGCTATAGAATATGAATCAAGTATTGGTATACCTAGTCAATCAAAAAAGAAAAATATAACTAAAACAACATCAAAAAAGATTTCAGAATCCAAATCTAATGCTGTAAATCCAATTATAAATAGAACTACAAATACTGATAGAAATATATCATTAATTAAAGGTTTTGATAATGAAAGATAGTATATAAAAAGAACAATTTAAAAAAATTGTTCTTTTTTTCTTGACAAATGTCTAATTTGCTATTATAATAATACTTGTCTTATTTACATATGGCGAAGTAGCTCAGTTGGCTAGAGCATCCGGTTCATACCCGGCAGGTCATGTGTTCGAATCACATCTTCGCTACCAAAAAAGGTTGTATTTTAAAATACAACCTTTTTTATTTTAGCTATCTATCAACTGTTTTTTTGCTCCGTCCCAAAAAACATCACAAAAAACAGTTTAAAAATGCAAAATTAAAAGAAGATTTTTAAAATCTTCTTTTAGTTCATATAATCTCTTAATTTTTTAGAACGTGATGGGTGTCTTAATTTTCTTAATGCTTTTGCTTCTATTTGACGAATTCTTTCTCTTGTTACCATGAATTCTTTTCCTACTTCTTCTAGTGTACGTGCTTTTCCATCTTCTAATCCAAATCTTAGTTTAAGTACTTTAGCTTCCCTTGGGGTTAATGTTTGCATTACTTCTTCTAATTGTTCTCTAAGTAAAGTATATGCTGCTGAGTCTTGTGGAGCTGGGCTGTCATCATCTTGTATAAAATCTCCTAAATGACTATCATCTTCTTCTCCAATAGGTGTCTCTAAAGATACTGGATCTTGTGCTATTTTTTGTATTTCCATTACTTTTTCAACTGGTATTTCCATTTCTTTTGCTATTTCTTCTGGGGTAGGCTCTCTACCTAATTGTTGTAATAGATGTCTTGATGTACGTATTAATTTATTTATTGTTTCTACCATATGCACTGGAATACGAATTGTTCTTGCTTGGTCTGCAATTGCTCTTGTAATTGCTTGACGAATCCACCATGTAGCATAAGTACTAAATTTGAATCCTTTTGTATAATCAAATTTTTCAACTGCTTTTATTAGACCCATATTTCCTTCTTGTATTAAATCTAATAATAGCATTCCTCTTCCTACATATTTTTTAGCAATACTAACAACTAATCTTAAGTTTGATTCTGCAAGTTTTTGTTTTGCTTCTTCATCACCTTGTAATACTTTTTCTGCAAGTTCTAATTCTTGGTCATAAGTTAATAGTGGAATTCTACCAATTTCTCTTAAATACATACGAACTGGATCATCTACATTTATACCATCCATTCCTGCATTTAAGTCAATATCTTCTAATTTAATATCTTCAACTTCTTCTAAGTCTTCGATATTTGGCTCCTCTAAATCCTCTTCTATATCTAGTCCTAAATCTTCAAAAGCATCAAAAACTTTATCTATTTGTTCTGGATTTTCTTCTTCTAATTCACTTGCAAGTTCACCATAAGTCATTTTTCCATTACTTTTTGCTTTTTCTATAATTTCTTTTACCTTGTCTTTTTCTGTTTCTTCTGCATTATTTTCATTTGATATTTTTTCTTTTTTATTTTTTTTAGATTTAGCTTCTTTTTCTTCTTCTTTTACTTCTTTTACCTTTTTAGGTTTTATTTCTTCTTGTTTATTAGCTTTTTCGTCTACTAGTTCTTCTTTTTTTACTTTCTTTGTTTTAGTTTCTTTTACTTTTTTCTCTGATTCTTCAGCTTTTGCCACTGATAATCCCCCCTACTTCATTTTGACTAATTGTATAATAATATCATTTAGCCTTTTTTCTAATTCATACTTTTGCTCTTGAGTTAAGCCCTCTTCTTCAAGTTGTCTTAAAATTTCATTTCTTTCCAATGTAATCTTTTCTTTTTCATATATTTTTAATATATCATCTATACACTTGTTTACTTCTGTAATTTCAAAGTCATATGCTAAAATCCATGTAATTTCATTAATAATATTTTCGTCTTCAAACCAATCTAGCACATTATTTGTATTAATATTTCCTTTTTCGAATTCTTCATACAATTTTTTTACTATAGCTTTGTTTGTTTCGTTCTTTATATCCTCTACATTTATTTTTGCTCTTATTTTTTCATAGCTTTCGTTTGGATAATTAATTAAAAGATATATTATTAATTTTTCTTTTTTATCATTTGCATTATCTTCTTTGATCGTTGGTTTTACTTCTAACCTTGGCTTTGATTTTTCAAGTATTTTTTTACTTATTGTAGATGTATTTTCCAATTTACTTATTTCTGCATAAATTGCTTCTTTTGAAATTTGATATTCAGATGCTATTTTTTGTACATAAACTTCTCTTTCAATTTCGTTATCTATTTTTGAAAGTACTTTTGCAATTTCTTTCAGAAATTTGATTTTGTCATTTGGATGTTCAAGATTCAAACTATTTTTTAGCACTTTTACTTTATACTCTACCAATGAAATTGCCTTTTCTACTTGTTTTTCGAATCTTTCTGGTCCATATTTTACAACAAATTCATCTGGGTCTTTTGCACCTTCTATTTGTAGAATTCTAACATCACAGCCTAAGCCTTGTAAAATTTCTAATCCACGCATTGTAGCAGCTTGTCCAGCTCCATCTGCGTCATAACCTATTATAACCTGCTGACTACTTCTTCTAAGTAATCTTCCCTGAGCTTCTGTCATAGCTGTACCTAAAGAAGCTACTGCATACGAAATTCCTCTTTGATGAAGTGATATAGCATCCATATAACCTTCAACAATAATAATTTTCTTTAAGTCTGATCTTTTTGCAACATTTAGCCCAAATAGATGTCTTCCTTTGCTATAAACTATATTTTCAGGTGAATTTATATATTTAGGTTTACTATCATCTAAGACTCTACCACCAAATGCTATAACTCTGTTTCTAACGTCTTGAATTGGAAACATTAGTCTTCCTCTAAATCTGTCTATAAATTTACCATCTTGAGTTTTATTTACTAGACTTGATGCTAATATTTCTTCTTCTGTAAAGCCTTTTGCTTTTAGCATTAAATATAATTCATTAAAAGTTCCAGAATAACCTATTAAAAAGTTTTTTAATGTGTTATTATCTAATCTTCTTTTTTTTACATATTCTTGTGCTTTTTTAGCTGATGGCTTATATAAATTTTCATGATAAAATTTAGCTGTTAATTCGTTAATTTCGTATACTTTTGATTTTAGTTGTAATAGTTTATTATCTTCTTCATTTTCAAGTGTAGGAAGTTCTACCCCTGACCTTTCAGCAAGCATTTCTACTGTTTCTCTAAAGCTTAGGTTTTCAATTTTACTCACAAAATGAAATACATTTCCACCTACACCACAGCCAAAACAATGAAAAATTTGCTTGTCTGGAGAAACAGAAAAAGAAGGTGATTTTTCCTTATGGAATGGACATAATCCAAAAAAGTTTCTACCACTTCTTTTTAATACTACATATTGTGATATTATATCTACTATATCATTTCTACTCTTTATTTCTTCAATTAACTCATCACTATATCTTACCATTTTGGTTTACCTTTCTTTACCATAAATATATTATTCGACATAAATAACATAAATCCTTCTTTTATGTTATGTAAAATGACATTTTTCGTTTTTTATTCTATTTCTAATTTATCTACAGGTTATAAAACATCTTCTTGTAATAAACAATAATCCTTATCTATACTTAATAATTTTATTCTAAATTTACAAATCTTTCTATAATACAATAAAGACGACTAATAATAAGTCGTCTTAAGTTCTTTTTATAAGTTTGTTCCTGTTCCATCAAATGGAATAAATTTTTTAACAATATCTTTTCCAATTTCGTTTGTTGCATGTTCTTCTGGTAATTTATATTCTTCAAATGACATTGTAATTTTGTTATCTATTAAAGTTTCTACTTCTTCTTGTGATGCATGCTCTGCTAAAACTAATTCACTAACTAATATTTGTTTTGCATTGTTAAGCATTTTTTTCTCTCCTGTAGATAGACCTTTTTCTTTTTGTTTAAAGCTTAAATTTCTAACTACATCTGCTACTTCGTAGATATCTCCACTTCTCATTTTTTCCATGTTATCACGGTATCTTTTATTCCAATTGTTTGACATTTCTGTTTCATTTTCTTCTAATATTTCGAATACCTTACCTGCGTTTTCTTTGCTTATTATATTTCTAACACCTATTTCTTCTGCCTTAACTGTTGGTACCATTACTTTTACTTCTCCAGGCATTTTTATAATATAATAGGCTTGTTTTTCACCTAAAATATCTTTCTCTTCAATTGCATCAATAGTTCCTGCTCCATGCATTGGATATACTATTTTATCACCTATATTGAACATATAAGCACTCCCTCTCTACTATATTTATTAGTTTATGTCAGTCAAGAAAGGTTTCGATTCTCTTTTTTAACTACATTTATATTATACTACAATTTTTGGTAAAAGTCAAAAGATTTTCCAAAATATTTTTTCATAACTTTATTAATAATTCAAAAATGAACTAAAAATAATTTTAGTTCATTTTTAATTAGCCTTCGCCCATATAACAAGTCTTTTAGTTGGATCTGTAGTACATGTAGATAATGAAATTTCTCTTTTTCCTCCTGTATTTCTGGTCGCATAAGAAAATTCTGTTTCATCTGCTGTATATGTCTTATATATTGTATATTCTACCTTTTCTCCTGACAAGTCAGTTATATATATTTTATCTCCTACTACTAGTTTTTTGTTATTAGAAAAAAATGTTCCATTTCTATAATTATGCGCTGCTATTACTGTATTTCCTATTTTGTTTAGTCCTGGTCCATATATAACGGCGGCTGCAGATTTCATTGATGCAGGAGTACCTTTATCTACAATAGGAACTTTTACTTTTGTTTTAGGTATTTGTATTGTGCCTATCATTGTATAACCCTTATAAGAAGTTCCTTTATTTGATGTTACTTTGGTTGGTTGAGGTGTTGTTTCTGGTTCTTCTTGGTTTGTTTCTTCTTGTTCATTATCTTCTACATTCACAATAATTACTTCTTTTTCAAATTCGTCTACAGCTTCTTCAGCTTCCTTCAAATTCACAAAATTACTAATGTAATAATAAATTACATACCCAATAGCAGAGATTAATGCAATTACTGCTATAATTGTTATTACAGTAAAAAATTTTTTTCCCTTTTGCATCATATATCTCCTTTCTTATGGTATTATTGTTCTCTTGCCCAAATAATTAGTCTACTTTGTGTATCATCTGTACAAGTAGTTAATGATATTTCTCTTTTTCCTTCAGTATCTCTATCTAAATATGTAGAGTCCTCTGGAGAAGTAGTATATGTCTTATAAATTATATATGTTACTTTTTTACCTGATGAGTCTGTTATATATATTTTATCACCTTCTACTAATTTTTTATTATTAGAAAAGAACGTACCATTGCGATAATTATGTCCTACTATTGTTGTATTTCCTATTTCATTTAAACCTGGCCCATCATATATTCCAACTGCAACTTCAATTGCTGCTTTGCTAGCATTTTCTAATACAGGGCATTTTAGATTTGTAGCTGGAATTTCAATTGTTCCAACCATTGGAAAGCCCTTATATGTATTCGACCTATTTTCTGTTGAATTGTTATCAACAATTACATTTTCTAAACCTATAATAGGTGAAATCTCATTTCCTTCTATTGTATTTGAAATTACATTTTCTGTAATGTTATTAACTTTTCCATTGAACCTTCCTGCAGCATCATCAGCATCTTGTTTTATTTTTGCACTGTTTGCTATAAAACAAGCTACAGCTATTAATATTGCTACTATTGCAACTATACCTGCAATTAATAATCCTGTTAATAATTTTGAATATTTACTTTCAAACATAAAAATATCCTCCTTGGTCTATAGTTAACTCTATTATACCACAATGAGGATATTTTTTCTACATTTTTACTAAATTTTTGATAATTTGTGCAAATTAAATTTTGACTTTAATTTTAAAATTATAATTTGCTTTTATACTTTGAATATTAGATGATTTATCCAACAATTTTATCTCCTAACACTTTTCCACCTAAAATATGAAAATGTATATGCATTACTTCTTGTCCTGAATCTTTACCACAATTTGCAATTACTCTAAATCCTTGTTTTTCAAAACCTTCTTGTTTTGCAATTTTATTTATTGTAGTATAAATCTTTCCTATTAATGCTTCATCTTCTTTTGTTAAATCTGTAAGCATTGAAATGTGTTTCTTAGGAATTACTAATATATGAATTGGAGCTGCTGGATTTATATCGTGAAATGCTAATACATCTTCATCTTCATACACTTTTTTTGAAGGAATTTCTCCTTTTATTATTTTACAAAAAATACAATCTTCCATAACTTTCTCTCCTTCTAAACTAATAGGGACGGGCCTTTTTAGTTTAGTCTTACAATATAATATTTAAGCTTTTGCCAATTTAATTATTTGCTAAACTAAATCACCCCGTCCCTATTAGTTTAACACTTTACTCTAAAATTGCTTTTATACGTCTTACCCCTGCTGAACTTGCTTCTTCTTTTTTAATTTTGAAATGTCCTAATTCTGATGTATTTTTTACGTGAGGTCCTCCACATAATTCTTTAGATACATTTCCTATTGTATATACTGTAACTATATCTGGATATTTTTCTATAAACATACATTCTGCTCCAGATTTTACAGCCTCTTCTTTGCTCATTTCTTCTACTGTAACAGGTAAAGCCTCTTTTATCCATTCATTTACTAAATCTTCTGCTTTTTGTTTTTCTTCGTCTGTTAATTTATGGTCGCAGTTAAAGTCAAATCTCATTCTTTCATCTGTTATATTTGAACCTCTTTGGTGTGTATCTTTTCCTATTACTTGTTTTAATGCTGCATCTAAAAGGTGTGTTGCTGTATGATATCTTGTTTCTATTTCACTATCTCCTGCTAAACCGCCTTTAAATTTTTGTTCTGAACCAGCTCTTGATTTTTCTTGATGTTCTTTGAATTTTTGATTAAATCCTTCTTCATCAACTTTTATTCCTTTTTCATTTGCAAGCTCTACTGTTAATTCTAATGGGAATCCATAAGTATCATATAGTTTAAATGCTAAATCTTTATTTAACATATTTCCATCTAAATGAGAAACTATTTTTTCGAATTCTCTTAAACCTTTTTCTAATGTCTTATTGAATTTATTAAGTTCGTTTGTTAATACATCTAAAACTACTTCTTTGTTATCTGTTAATTCTTTATAATAATCTTTATATTTATCAATAATCATACTTGCTAATTCTCTTTCGAATCCACTATTTAAGTCGATTTCTATCTTTTTAGCATGTCTAATCATTCTACGAATTAATCTTCTTAAAATATAACCTTGGTCTGTGTTTGAAGGTTTTATTCCTGAATAATCTGCACTAATAAATACTGCTGTTCTAATGTGGTCTGCTATTATTCTTATACTTTCTGGATTTTCTTTATAAGTTGTATTTGACATTTCTTCAATTCTATCTATTACATCTTTCCAAATTGATGTTAAATAGTTATCATCTACACCTTCTAATATTGCAACAGTTCTTTCAACACCCATTCCTGTATCTACATTTTTCTTTGGAAGTTCAGAAATTGTACCATCTAAATGTTTTTCATATTGCATAAATACATTGTTCCAAATTTCTACCCATCTTTCATCTTCTGGGTCATGTTTTACTGGAACTGGATCATCTGATCTCCAATAAAATATTTCTGTATCTGGTCCACATGGTCCTGCTTCTCCAGCAATCCAAAAGTTATTATCTTTATCTAAATAACTGATTCTTTCTTCTGGAATACCCATTTCTTTCCAAACTGATGCAGACTCTTCATCTCTAGGAATTAAATCGTCACCTACAAATACTGTTACTGCTAATTTTTCTACTGGAATGTTTAATACTTTAGTTAAAAATTCAAAGCTCCATGAAATAGCTTCTTTTTTGAAGTAATCTCCTAAACTCCAGTTTCCAAGCATTTCAAAAAATGTGTGGTGAGTCTTATCTCCTATTCCTTCTAAATCTGTTAATCTTACACATTTTTGAACATCTGTAAGTCTCGTTCCTAATGGATGGGGTTGTCCCATTAAATATGGTACAAGTGGTTGCATTCCTGCTGTATTAAATAATACACTTGGATCATTTTCTGGTATTAATGGTGCACTTGGTATTATTTTGTGTCCTTTACTTTCAAAAAATTTTAAATATTTATCTTTTAAGTCTACTTTTTCCATTCTTCTCTCTCCTATCTTTATAAATGAATTATTATTTAACAATACATCAATTTATTAGCAATATCGCTAAATTCTCTTTTTAATGTGTCTAATTATATACTAATTTTATTTAACTTTCAACACCTATTAGTTCTAAATTTTTCACTTTTTCTATTTTGGCTTTTGATATCGTATTTTCTATTGGCTTATATGGAATTTTTACTACTTTATAATTTGTTGTATGCCCTTTAATGTAGTCTCCTTCTTTTTCTTCCCATAATACTTCTAATTCTTTTCCAATTTCTTCTTCATTATACTTAATTTCATTATTATGTGATAATTCTATCAATTTTGCACTTCTTTGTTCTTTTATGTTTCCGTCTATCTGATTTGGCATCACAGCTGCCTTTGTTCCTTTTCTTGGAGAATATTTAAAAATATGCATTTGGTAAAAGTTAATTTCTTTTAAAGACTCATATGTTTTATTAAATTCTTCATCTGTTTCTCCCGGAAAACCTACTATTATATCTGTTGTTAGCGCAACATTTGGATACGCTTTTCTTAATAGTTCTGTACACTTTTTAAATTCTTCGGTAGTATATCTTCTATTCATTCTTTTTAATGTTTCATCACATCCACTTTGTAATGATAAGTGAAAATGGTCACATATTTTTTCTAGTTTTGTTAATCTTTCTAAGAATTCTTCTGTAATTAAAGTTGGTTCTAGTGAACCTAATCTAATTCTTTTAATTCCATCTATTTTATTTATTTCTTCTAATAAATCTATAAGTTGCGTATGTGGTTTAAAATCTTTACCATATGAAGCCAAATGAATTCCTGTAATTACAACTTCTTTAATTTCTTTTTGAGCAATATTTTTTATTTCTTCTACTACATTTTGAATTTTCCTACTTCTAACATGTCCTCTTGCATATGGAATTATACAGTATGAACAAAATCTATCACAGCCATCTTGTACTTTTATAACTGCTCTTGTTTTTTCAGTATAATCTGTAACTCCAAAATCTAAAAATTCTTTTTGATACATTACGTCTGTTACTTTTGTTTCTTTTATGTTATTAACATTTTCTGTTTTTGACGCAAAAGGGACAGATGACGCAAAATGAAACGTCCCCAATGAGTCAACTAAATCTGCTATTTTATTTTTTTCGTTTGTTCCATATATTAAGTCTATTTCTGGTATTTTTTCTAACTCTTCTTTTGCTACTTGTGCATAACATCCACATGCCACTATTATAGAGTTTGGATTTAATTCTTTTGCACGTCTTAGCATTTGTCTTGATTTTCTATCTGCCATATTTGTTACTGTACACGTGTTTATTATATATATATCCGCTTTTTCATTAAACTCTTTTATTATATAGCCTTTTTTTATAAATTGTTCTATCATTGCATTTGTCTCGTATTGGTTTACCTTACAGCCTAATGTACAAAATGCCACTGTTTTTTCCATATTTCTTCCTCGTTTCTTTTTTCATTCGACTTATTTTATCATATTTTATCTACTTTTTAAAGTACATTTTTTGATTTTTTAGTTGCTGTATATAAAAAATATAGACAACATTAAAAAAATCTATTTATTTTTTCCAATTTTTGTAGTATAATGTTATTGATAGTTAAAATTTTAGGAGGTTTTGCTATGTGGTACATATGGCTAATTATAGCTGGCATTTGTTTTGTTATCGAAATGATAACTGTTGGCTTTTTTGTATTTTGGTTTGGAATAGGAGCTTTAATTACAATGTTAGTTAGTCTTATTTGCCCAGGTAACTTATGGCTACAAGCAATAATCTTTGTTGCAACTTCTACTTTGCTTATATTTTTCACAAAACCTTTTGTAGAAAAATTTACTAAGAAAGATAAAAAAGTAGTAACTAATGCTTTTTCAATTATTGGGAAGAAGGCTTTAGTTACACAAGACATTAATCCCAAATTTGGAATAGGTCAAATTAAAATTGAAAATGAAGTTTGGTCAGCAAAAACATTTGATGATTCTTTTATTGAAAAAGGAACTCAAGTTGAAGTTTTAGAAATTGATGGTGTAAAAGCTATTGTAAAACCTATTAAAATTGCTATAACTAAATAGGTTATTAATTTTTAATAAGATTCATTTCTAGTTTATACATATTTATTTTTAAGGAATGTTTCTATTATATATTTAAAAGGAGGAAAATTTATGGAAGGAATTATAGCTTTAATTGTAATACTTGTTATTATTTTAATAATTGCATTTAAAACAATCAAAATTGTTAAACAATCAGAAGTTTATATTATAGAAAGACTTGGTAAATTTCATAAAATAGCTGATGCAGGTTTAACTATTATAGTCCCATTTTTTGACCATGTACGTAGTGTTGTAAGTTTAAAACAACAAACTATGGACATTCCACCACAAGGTGTTATTACAAAAGATAATGTTACAATTACAATTGATACAGTTGTATTTTATAAAATTACAGACCCTGCAAAAGCAGTATATGAAATTCAAAGTTTAAAGAAAGGTATTGAATACCTAGCAATTACAACAATTCGTGATATTGTTGGTAAAATGGATTTAGATGAAACATTTAGTTCTAGAGACGCTATTAACGATAAATTAAGAGTTATTCTAGATGAAGCAACAGATCAATGGGGTTGTAAAATAGATAGAGTTGAAATTAAAGATATTACTCCACCTGCTGATATTAGAGATGCTATGGAAAAACAAATGAATGCAGAAAGAAATAAAAGAGCTTTAATTTTACAAGCAGAAGGTGAAAGACAATCTGCTATAACTCTTGCAGAAGGTAAAAAAGAAGCTGCTATATTAGAAGCAGAAGCTGATAAAGAAGCTAAAATAAGAAGAGCAGCCGGTGAAGCTGAAGCTATTAAAAAAGTTGCTGAAGCCAAAGCTGAAGAAATACATATGGTATATGACGCAATGATGAAAGCAAATCCTGATGATAAATTAGTTCAATTAAAGTCATTAGAAGCTTTAAAAGAAGTTGCAAATGGAGATGCAAATAAGGTATTTATTCCATTTGATGCCACATCAGCTTTAGGTAGCTTAGGAGCTATTAAAGAAGTAGTTAAAGATGATAAAAAAACTTCAAAAAAAGATAAAGAATAAATAAAAAAGAATTTCTAGCATTAATATCTGCTAGAAATTCTTTTTTATTTTTATCCAGAATACTCTTCAAGAAACATTCTAATTTTTAGAATGTAATTATGCAAATTGCAAAAATAATTTGTATAATCTCCTCTTGCATAATAATCCACTATAAGCATTAAATTAGAAATATATGTTGCATTTATATATTTTTTATCAACTAATACTTCTAACTTTTTCATTGTATTTTCTTGCTTTTCTAGTGTTTTATCTTTATTTTGGTAATACCGATAAAGTTCATCTACTTCTGTTGTTACTTGTGAAAGTACATAATTATATACTTCATTCTCCCTACTCATGTTGCTACCTCCTTTAGGCACCTTCATAAATTGTTGTTATATATTAACATATTTTATTCTATTAGTCTATAGTTTAATACATAATTTATTCAATTGTATCATCTTTTATATAATATTTTGTTCCTAACATTTTATCTGGTAAATATTGTTGTTCTACTACATGTCCTGGGTAATCATGTGGGTATTTATAACCTTCATGGTAACCAAATTGTTCCATTCCATCTGCTGGTGCATTTCTTATATGCATAGGAACATCCCCTGTATCTTTATTTTTTACATCTTCTAATGCTTTATTTATTGCATTGTAAGAACAATTTGATTTTGGTGATAATGCTACATATAAAGCCGCTTCAGATAAGATTATTCTTGCTTCTGGCATTCCTACCATATGAACCGCTTGCATTGCAGAATTTGCTACAACTAATGCATTTGGATTTGCGAGTCCTACATCTTCGGATGCACATATAACAATTCTTCTTGCTAAAAACATAGGATCTTCCCCACCATTTATAGCTCTTGCTAAATAAAATACTGTAGCATCTGCATCTGAACCCCTCATTGATTTTATAAATGCACTAATATTGTCATAATGACTATCTCCATTTTTATCAAAAATTGCTTTTCTGTTTTGCACACTGTCTGCTGCTATTTGAGGTGTAATTTCAATAACACCTTCTTTATTTATTTTTGTAGTAAGTACTGCTACTTCTAAACCATTTAAAGCTGTACGTACATCTCCATTTGATACCTCAGCAATTTTTCTTAATGTTTCATCTTCTACTTTTATTTTATAATTTCCAAGTCCTTCTGGTTCTACTAATGCCCTTTTTAATACTGTATATATATTTTCTATTGTTAAAGGTTCTAATTTTACAACCATAGAACGAGATATTAAAGCTTTGTTTACCTCAAAATAAGGGTTTTCTGTAGTTGCACCAATTAAAATTACTGTTCCATTTTCTACATATGGTAAAAGTGCATCTTGTTGTAATTTATTAAAGCGATGAATCTCATCTATAAACAATATACATTTTCCTGTAGGATTTAAAAGTAAATTACTAGCTTCTGCAATTGCACTTTTAATGTCTCCTACTCCTGCTGTTACAGCATTTATTCTTGTAAATTTATATTTGGTAGTTTCACTTATTACCCTTGCTAGTGATGTCTTTCCACATCCCGGAGGTCCCCACAAAATAATACTAGATAATCTATCCGCTTTTATTGTACGATATAAAATTTTGTCTTGACCTAAAATATGTTCTTGACCAACATATTCTTCTAAATTTTTAGGTCTCATTCTGTACGCCAATGGTTTACTAAAATCCGTCATTTTTCTTCCTTTCAATTCTAGAGACAGGTTTAAAAATTTAAACTCTGCCGCTAAAATTTATCTTGCTAAATTTTTTAATCCTAATTTTATTATTTCTTCTACTGTTAATTCTTCCTTTACTCCTTGAAGTGCTTTTTCTATTTCTTTTTTACTATATCCTAATACTTGAAGTGCTGAAATTGCTTCATTATATTTTTGTGTATGTATTACTTTTTCTACTTGCTTTTCTACTTCTTCTATATCTTGCTCTTTATTTAATTTATCTTTTAGCTCTAATATAATTCTTTGTGCTCCTTTTGGGCCGATTCCTGGAAGGGCCTTTATTTTAGCAACATCATTTGTAATTACAGCTAATGCAAAACTTGATGGAGTAATATTAGATAATATATTTATTGCTGATTTTGCACCTATACCACTTACAGATAATAATAGTTCAAACATGCGAAGTTCCTCATTTGTATTAAATCCGTATAAGCTCATTTCATCTTCTTTTACTTTTAAATATGTATGTACTTTTACTACTTGTCCTATTTCCCCTAATTCTGCTATTGCTGTTTCTGACATAAATATTTTATAACCTATTCCATTCACTTCTATTACAATATAGCCTCTTGTTTTTACTTCTAAACTTCCTTTTATATATGCGTACATAATTCTCTCCTTTGTTATTGACAAAGCAAACTACATCTGCTTATTCTCACTTTCTATGTTCCATACTATATAACATTGTTATAGAAAAAACAAGCGAACATTTAAAATTTTGCAAATTTTTGTTTTGTTTTTTACAAAAAAAATACTGGTTACTCCTAAACCAGTATTTTCTTATTCAAACTTTTTCAAAGTACAAGCATATTGACTGCTCTTCTAATTTGATTAATTTCCCACTTGCAACTAGTTCATCCAAAATCGAATTTTTTTCAATACTCGATTCTAAATAACTTTTTCCTATAACTTTTAATATTCCATAAACAACAAGTGGTAATTCTTTATTATTCTTTTTTATAATTAAAAAGATATTTGACCAGTTATCAGCTCTAAATAATTCAAACTGCATATTGTTCCTTTCTGTGAAATATCACTGAAACTCTTATTAATGTTACATAAATATTTTATCATGATTTTCCAATAATTTCAAGTAAAACCAAAAGAGAGCTTTTGTATTACTTTTCTCATATAACTAGCTATTTATTATTTCTTTTATTTCTTCATCTTGTTTTAGTTCTTCTCCTAAAAATTTAAAAGAGCTTTTATCCTTTTGCACTGCAATTAATCCTATTTCCTTATCGTTTTTTAGTCTACTACTTGCATATTTTATTATAATTGGTTTATTTTCTACAGCAAGTTTTACAACTTCTTTATCATCTCTCATTTCTGGAATAGAATAATATAATATTTGCCCATTGATTTTCAATCCACTAATTAAAAGTTCTCTATCTTCTAATATTTTTCCCCTAGCATAACAATATGTCCATCCTAATTTGCTTACAGATTCATATACAATTTCTCTGTCTTCTTTTAATTTATCTGAAACAAATTCTAATGCTTCTGGATTATTTAGTACCGCTTCTAATGCAATCTCTCTATCATCTTTTAAATTTTCTGATGCAAATTCTAATAATTTTCCGTTTTCTTTCACAGTTTTTAATACATATTCTCTATTTTCACAATTTTTTTTCATATTTGTAACTTCTATTGGTTCTGGCATCTTTTCCTCCTTTTGTCAGTATAAACATTCTTTATTAGTTTCTACTACAAAAAAGTACCTAACTCTTTTGGAGTAATTTTGAAACACTTATATTTTTTTTATTCTTTCTGCTAAACTTTTTGTTATTCCTTTTACTTTCATTAGTTCCTCAATGTCTGCTTTTTTTATTCTTTCTACACTTCCAAAAGTTTCTAATAAAGCCTTTTTCTTTGTAGGTCCTATTCCTTCTATTTCGTCCAATTTTGATTTTGTCACTTCTTTATCTCTTAATTTTTTGTGATATCCTATTGCTGTATCATGAACTGTATCTTGAAATAGTGTAATTAAATTTTTAAGTTCTTCAGATATTTTTAATTCTTTTCTATTTTCATCCATCAAAGCTCTTGTTTGATGTTTGTCATTTTTAACCATTCCAAATACTTTTATTTCTTTAAGTTTATCCACATTTTCTGCATTTGTTGTTGATAATACTTCATTTATTGCTTCTTTTATTGCTCTTATTTGTGTAATTCCACCATCTGCAAAAATGACATCTGGTAATCTTCCAAAATTTCCATCTTCCTTTTCTATAGAATGTTTTAATCTTCTTATAACTACTTCTTTCATACATGCAACATCATCTTGACCTATAACTTCTTTTATTTTAAATCTTTTAGATAAATTCTTATTTATTTTTCCGTCTTGCATCACACACATTCCTGCAACCATATTTGTTCCTGAAAGGTTAGATATATCAAAACATTCTATTTTTCTTGGTAGTTTGTCCATTTTTAGTACTTCTTTTAATTCTGCTAAGACACTATATTTTTCTTTATTTTTATTTTCTAAAGTAATTAATGCATTTCTTTCTGCCATTTCTACTAAACGCAACTTTTCCCCTTTTTGTGGAGTTTTTATTTCTACTTTTCTTCCAGCTTCTTTTGAAAGCCATTCTTCTAATAATTCTTTTTCTTCTATTTCTTCTTTAAGCATTATTTTATTTGGTAAAATTTCTTTACCTATATAATATTGTTTTACAAATTCTGATAAAATTTGTTTGTCTGTTTCATCTTCTAAATTTTGAAAGAAAAAGTGCTCTCTTCCTATCATTTTTGTTTTTCTTACAAAAAATATTTCTACACAAACTTCAAAATCATTTCGAGCTAATCCAATAACATCTATATCATTTTCTGTTATATTAGAAACTTTTTGTTTTTCTGCTATTCTTTCTATTGCCACTATTTTATCTCTTATATACGCTGCCTTTTCAAATTCCATTTTACTTGAAGCTTCCTGCATTTGCTTTTCTAACTCTTTAATAACTTTATCCGTTTTTCCTTCTAACAAAGCCATGATATCTAAAATTTGCTTTCTATATTCTTCTTTTGAAATATACCCCATACATGGACCAAAGCATTTTTTTATATGGTAGTTTAAACATGGTCTATCTTTATATTTAAAAGTTTTACATTGTCTTATTTTAAACTTTTCTTTTATAAAGTCTACCATTTCTTTTGCAGCACCTGCATTAGCATATGGTCCGAAATATTTTGCTCCATCGTTTAATATTTTTCTTGTAATATAAACATTTGGAAAATCATCTTTTATATTTATTTTTATATAAGGGTATGTTTTGTCATCTTTTAATAATACATTGAATTTTGGCTTATTCTTTTTTATTAAATTGCACTCTAAAATAAGAGCTTCTGCCTCATTGTCTACAACTATATATTCAAAATGATCAATTAAAGAAACCATGTTTTGAATACGTTTTGTTTTCTTATTTTTTCTAAAATATTGAGTTACTCTATTTTTTAAAGAAATTGCTTTCCCCACATATATTATTTTGTCATCTTTATCATGCATTATATATACCCCTGGTTTATGTGGTAATTTCTTTAATTCTGCTTCTATATCAAACATATCATTTTCCTTTCAAATTCATATTTATTATATCATTTATTTATAAAATAAAAAAGTAGAACTTAGATTTTTTTCTATCTAAGTTCTACTTTTTTTAATTCATTACTTTTGGTACAATCGTTGTTACAACTAATTGTATAGCACCTGGAACTTCAATTATTTTCACTTCAGAAAATTCATAAATTTTCTTTAATGCGATATCTGTTTTTACTTTTTGCTCCAGTTTTTTTATTTCTTCCATTGCTTCTTCCTTTGTTTTTAAAGGTTTCTCCATACCATATTCATATGGTTTGGACGTTTGTATTACTTGCCGGGAATTATCCATGCTAGTTACCTCCTATAATATTATTTTTCGACATAATTATACTCTCTATTTAAATTAGTGTCAAGGCATATATTTTTATGTAAAGGACAAAAGTGACCCGTCCCCAAATGTCCTTTAAAAAATAGGAAAAATAAATTTTTCCTTTGAGAGTTGCTCACGCAACTCTTTTTTTGTTATAATCTTATTTAGAGG
>CAKPPO010000003.1 GCA_934177725.1 uncultured Clostridia bacterium
GGGCCGCCCCTTTTTGACACATTTTGTGTCAAAAAGGGGCGGCCCTATTGCCACGTTGACTTTTTATTTTGGTTAGAATATAATGCTAGAGGTAAAGGAGAGAATTAAATGAAAATTAACATTGTAATGGTAGAACCAGAAATACCACAAAATACAGGAAATATAGCAAGAACATGTGCTGCAACAGGAGGAAAATTACATTTAGTTGAGCCATTAGGTTTTGAAATAACAGATAAGACATTAAAAAGAGCAGGACTTGATTATTGGAATAAATTAGACATAGAAAAACATTCATCTTTAGAAGAATTTTTAAAAAAATATAAACCAGAAGAAAACAATATGTATTTTGTAACAACAAAAGGACAAACTTGTTATTCAGATGTAGAATACGAAAAATTTGATGAAGTATTTTTACTATTTGGAAAAGAGACAAAAGGATTACCTGAAGACTTACTAAAAAAATACTTAGACAAAACAATTAGAATTCCAATGAGAAGTATGCTTCGTTCTTTAAATTTATCTAATTCAGTAGCAATAGTTATATATGAAGTCTTGAGACATAAAAACTTTGAAAACCTAGAAGAAACAAGCGAATATTTTAATAAATAAATTTGTTACCAGTAGGTGTCACCTCTTTTTGATTTTTTTGTGTCAAAAAGGGGCGGCCCTATTGCCACAAAGTAAAACCTCCGTTAATGAAGTAAGAATTGTAATATTACTTAATTAACAGAGGTTTTAAATTTTATTTACCCATGAAATTTTGTTTAACAGTATCAATTTTAGTTTGTTCAGCAGTATCAGTTTTATACCATCCTTTTTCTTTCATAAGATTATAAATTTTGTTTTGAATATTTAAAGATTCATTTAAAGCATCTTTAAAAGCCATGTGAACTTCAGCAGTAGAAGATTCTATTGTTCCATGAAGATATAAATCACATACACCTTTAATTACTAATAATTCATTTTCGATTAAATCTCTATCTTCCATAAGTACCTCCTATAATAAATTTAAAAATTTGTTAAATAAATCAGTATGCTTTTGTTCTAACTCTGCTACATAAGTAGAAAGAGTAGGATCTGTTAATTGAGAAGAAGTTTTTTTAGCACATGTTTTCATATAACATTCATGTCCTAAAGCATCTTCAACATATAAAAGCTCTTTACTTGTCATATTATCACCACCTAAATAAATTATTTCCAAAGAAGGAGAAAATATACTTTAAGAAGAAAAGTAAAAATTAAAAATTTATGAACTTGAAAAAATAATCTAATAGTGTATAATAAAAATAGTTTTTAATTATTTAGAAAACAAGCTAAAGATATATAGGTGTGAAACAAAAGAGGTGAGGTAGTATAGAAATAGAAAATGTAAAAGATTCAGCAGAAAAAATATATATAAATATTGAAGAAAAAGGAATAGAAGCAGTTAAAGAAATGTTTTCTAATGGAAAGAATTTATCACAAAAATTAAGCTTTAATCCTATACAAGAATATATAAAAAGAATACTTATAGCTCAAATGGATATTGATAAAATGTTAATGATACATAAATATATGGAAACTAATTTTGATTCAATTCCAGAATACAGAAAAGAGTCAGAAAGTATTCATAGACAAATTGATTTGGATAGCAATATAAAATTTGATGAAAGTACAATAGAAGCCTTATTTGGAAATTCATTAAATATAACATCAAATGAGGAATATGAAGAATGGAAAGAATTTGCTTATGGCAGTATGCATAATGGAATCAGCTTAGATTCAATTTATTTAGAGGAAGAATTTAAGCATAAGTATGAAGAAGAAAAAAATATAATAAAAAAATTTATAAAATCATTTCATTATAAAAAAATAGAAAAAAGTAACATGTTAGAAGATTCCTATATAAAAAAAGTAAGAGAAATGATAAGAAAGACAATATCCGAAAATCCTAAAGATCCTTTTATAGCATATAATAAAGTTCATAGAACATTAGAGAAAGGTGTAGCAGAATACCAAAATATAAAAGAAATAGAAGACATATCAAGAATGACTTTAATTCCATTTGTTAAAAAGAAAGACCAAGGACCAATTAATATTGAAGAAAGTTGCAAGCTGTTTAGAAGTGAAATGGTAAGTCAAATAGGAATGACTAAAATAGGAACAGATTATAGACAAAAACCTGTAACACTAGGGTCAAATGAGGGAATAAGAAAAAATCCAATAATACATACAATACCATTCGAAGAAGTACCAGGGGCTATAGCAAAATTACAAGAAGAATATGAAAGTGCATATAATAGTAAACAAAGTGTTGAAGATTATATTAAAGCTGTAACAAAAATATATGCTGATTTTATGTTCATACAACCATATGAAGATGGAAACAAAAGAACAGCATTGTGTTTACTAAATAGTATGTTAATATCTAAAAATATAGTTCCACCTGCAATAAGTTTAGTAAATAATCAGGATATGGTAAAAGCATTTTATAAAGTACAAGAAAAAGATTACACAATGTTGCAAGATCTATTTATTAAAAAACATAGAGAAATGGAAGGCATTGAAAGTGTGAATATTAGTGATATAGATTTAAATAATTCATATTTTCACTTTACATGTAAAGATAACCTTGAACAAATAATTAGCGAAGGACTAAAGGCTAAAATCGGAGATGCTTCTAAAATGAAATCAGAAGAACAGTCGAGAGTATATATGTCTAAAGGAGGAAAAGGAGTACTAGAAATAAAAAATTCTTTTATACATGAATTTAAAAAATTAAGAATATGCGATATTCCGATGGAATATAGAAAATATTTTGATGTAGTAGATTATTCAAAAACAGAAAAAGTAAACGAAGAAGACGTATATAATGCAATGGAAAAACGATTTAAAGATGAAATATATTTTAAAGTAGATGCCAAAGAAGGAGAAGATTTTTTAATAGAAGATCAGTATAATAACGTCTTTGCGGAAGACTTTTCAAGGGAAAGTTTAAGAGAAATATTTGAGGAAAACCCTCAAAGAGATGTAAAAGGAAAGGCAAATCATGATATAGATGCTAAAAAAATGTTCTTAATAAAAACCAATAAAGGAAATACTGCATTTGATATTGTTGAATATTTATATAACAAATTAATAGAAAATGCTAAACAAAAAGGAAAAGAAGATGTTGTAAGACTTAATAATAGTGATTTAGATGGTATGTTTGAATATATAAATCAGAAGAACAAAGCATACTCTGAAAGAGCATAGAATTATAAAACTAGAGCTGATTTTCTGTAAAATGATTCTAATTAAAAATATAATATAAAAAAATTTATACGTTCTAATACAACCTTCATATGAATACACTTAAACAAAAGTATTCAATATGGAGGTTTTCTTTATGAAAGGTTACTCAATTGAAGAGCGTGCAATGGAATTGGCACATTATATTATAGATTCAAAAGATACAGTAAGAGGTGCTGCAAAAAAATTTGGAGTCAGTAAATCTACGGTACACAAAGATTTAAGTGAACGAATTTTAAAGATAAACCCTGTACTTGCTGCACAGGTAAGAGTAATATTAGATGAAAATAAGGCAGAAAGACACATAAGAGGAGGTATGGCAACAAAATTAAAATATGACCATATGAAAGAAAATAAAGTAGGATAAAGAAATTATGGCATTTCTATTGACAAATTTAAAATAATATATTAAAATACTATTATTGAAAAAGAAGAAGCAATCCACTTCTCACCTTATCTAATTAGGGAAAAAGGTTAGAAAATATAATATTTTAAAGCAGAAATGCTTAAAATTTTTGTGTGTGGATTGGCTTGTTTCAAGTCAATCTTTTTCTATTTATAAAATAGAATTAAACTTTGGAGGTGTTTTATATCAAACAAGATTTACCAATTAATGAACAAATTAGAGCAAAGGAAGTTCAAATTATAACAGATGAAGGGCAAAAGGTAGGCCCAATATCTTTAAACGAAGCATTAGATATGGCTTTTGAAAAGAAATTAGATTTAGTACTAGTTGCACCAAATTCAGAAGTTCCAATTTGTAAACTAATGAATTATGGAAAATATAAATTTGAACAAGCAAAACGTGAAAAAGAAGCAAAAAAGAAACAAAAAACATTTGAGCTAAAAGAAATTAGAATTACACCTAATATTGAAGATCATGACTTTGGATTCAAATGCAAAAATGCTAAAAAATTCATTGAAGATGGAAACAAAGTAAAAATTACAGTTCGTTTCCGTGGAAGAGAATTAAACTATGTAAAACAAGGTGAAGCAGTACTAAATAAGTTCATAGAAGAATTAGCAGATGTAGCAACTCCAGAGAAAAAACCAGTATTAGAAGGTAAAAACATGTTTATTATATTAGCTAAAAAAGTAGAAAAATAGTTATAGCTAATATTTAATATAAAAACAAAACGATAGGGGGAAATAATTATGCCAAAACTAAAAACAAATAAAGCTGCAAAGAAAAGATATTCTTATACAGCAACAGGAAAAGTTAAAAGAACAAAATCAAATAGAAGACATCTTTTAGCAAACAAAACATCAAGAGCAAAATCAAGAGGAAAAATCCAAGATGCTTATGCAGATAAAACATGTGAAGCAGGAATCAAAAAAATGTTACCATATGGTAATTAATGAAGAATGATAAAGAGGATAAAACTATAACTATTTGAACACTAATTCACAAGGGTAGGGGACACTCCTTAACTTTAGTGAAAGTGACAAAGAGGTAAGGAGTATCCCCTGTCAAATAAAAAAAGGAAGGTGAAATAAAAATGGCAAGAGTAAAAACAGCAAGAATAACTCGTAAAAAACATAAAAAAATATTAAAAAGAGCAAAAGGTTACTATGGAGCAAAACATTATAGATTCAGAATGGCTAAACAAGCTGTTATGAAATCAGGAATGTATGCATATGTAGGAAGAAAAGATAAAAAATCAAACTTCAGAAAATTATGGATAGCAAGAATTAACGCAGCAGCAAGAATGAATGGAACAACATATAGCAAATTAATTTCAGGAATGAAAAAAGCAAATATAGTTGTAAACAGAAAAATGCTTGCAGAATTAGCTGTTAATGATCCAAAAGCATTTGCTGAAATTGCAAAATTAGCAACAAAATAGAAAAATAATTATATAAAATGTAAAATGCAATCTTTGAAATATAAGGTTGTATTTTTTTATATAAAAAAATATTTGTGGATGTCTCCATTTTGTTCTTTAACAAATTTAAATAAAATTATTGAAATTAGTTATTGACTAAATAAAAAAATAAATATAATATAAATGCATAAATAAAGAAACAAAAGGAGAAAAAGATATGAGAATAGGAATTGATATTGATGGAGTATTAACAGACATAGAAAAATTTTTAGCAGATTATGGCTCAAAATATTGTGTAGAAAATAATTTACCAGTAGATATTAAAGAAATAGAATATGATGAGTTCAAAACTTTTAATTGGACAGAAGAACAAGGAATAAAATTTTGGAATGAATACATTATATATTATGCCACAAAATATCCAGCTAGAGCATTTGCATCAGATATAATAAAAAAATTAAAAGAAGAAGGTCATGAAATTTATATAACTACTGCAAGAAATGACTATGGAGTTCCAAAAGAATATATAGGAAAAATGAGAGGAGAAATAGTAGCTAAATGGCTAGAAGAAAATGAAATTTTATATGACAAAATAATATACACAGAGGGAAGTAAATTGCCATATGTAGTAGGAAATTATATAGAATTGATGATAGAAGATTCTCCAGAAAACATAAAAGAAATATCAAGTAAAGTACCAACATTTTGTTATAATTGTTTATATAATAAAGATATAGAAGGCGAGAATATTACAAGAGTTTATAGTTGGTATGATATATATGATAAAATAAAGAAAATGTTTTAAATAAAGGGACGAACTTAAAAATTTAAACTATTTAAATTTTTAGGATCGTCCCTAAAATTTAATCTTTAAAATTTATTGTTTTTTCATTTTAGGTTTTGCAATTAAAGAAGCAATATAACCAAAGAAAACAGCAGCAGCGATTCCACCAGCAGATGCCTTAACACCACCTATAAAAGCACCAAGTAAGCCATTTTCTTTAACGGCTTCTAAAGTTCCTTTAGCAAGATTTGCACCAAAACCAGTAAGAGGAACAGTAGCACCACAACCAGCAAAATCAATAATATATTTATAAATTCCAAGTCCACCAAGAATAACTCCAGTTGTAACAAAGACAACTAAAATTCTTGCAGGCGTAAGTTTTGTTTTATCTATTAAAATTTGACCAATTATACAAATAACACCGCCAACAATAAAACAGCGAAGTAATTGCATAAAATCAATACTTTGTAAAAACTCCATAAAAACTCCTTTCTAAAAAGCTCAAAAAGGGACGTTTCCAAAAGGTAGGTCTGTCCCTTTTGGTATTAATTTTCAATTGCTATTGCATGAGCAATTCCTGGAATAGATTCACCTTGTTGTGCAGAAGTAGAATTTGTAAGGGCACCAGTAGCGATTAATAAAATTTTATTTATTTTTTTATCTCGTAATTGTTTAAAAAAGTAACCAGAAAATACAGTACCTATGCATGCACATCCACTACCACCACTATGAGTATCTTGTTTTGATTTATCAAAAATTAATACTCCGCAATCATCATAATTTCCATTTATATTATAACCTTTGTTTTTACATAAGTCTTGTACTATTTCTTTTCCAATATGACCTAAATCACCTGTAACAATTGCATCATAGTAACTTGGTTTTCTACCTGTGTCTTCAAGATGAGTAATTAGTGTATCAAAAGCGGCAGGGGCCATTGCAGCGCCCATATTATTTGCATCTTTTATTCCCATATCTACAATTTTACCAGGGGTAATATGTGTTATAAAAGGACCATTTCCGTTAGCAGATAAAACAGCAGCACCTGAGCCAGTTACTGTCCATTGTGAAGTAGGAGGTCTTTGATTTCCTAGTTCTAAAGGAAATCTAAATTGTTTTTCAGCACTACAAAAATGGCTAGATGTAGCACATAAAACGTTTGTGGCAGCTTTGCTATCTATAAAAACACTACCTAAACACATACTTTCAACAAAAGTAGAACAAGCACCAAAGACTCCAAAAAATGGAATGTTTAATTCTCGTAATCCAAAGCTAGAAGAAATACACTGATTTAATAAATCTCCTGCAAAACAAAAGTCAATTTGACTACTAGGAATTTGTGATTTTGAAATAGCCATATTAACAGTTTCTTTTATAATTTTGCTTTCAGCTTTCTCCCAAGTTTTTTCACCCCAGAATTCGTCATCTAAACATTTGTCAAAATATCCGGACATAGGACCTTGAGATTCTTTAGGACCTACAATTGAAGCTGTTTCAACAATAGTTGGTGGAGCATCAAAACGAATAGTTTGCTTTCCAATTTTATTCATAAAATTATCATCCTTTCTGTGTATAAAATGTTAATTAAAAACATTTTAATAAAATAGTAAAATTTATTGAAATAAAGTAGCGATGATTCCAACTATAACTGCTGTTGAAATACCAAATACTAAAACTGGTCCTGCTACTGTAAACATTTTTCCACCAACACCCATAACATATCCTTCAGATTTATATTCAATAGCAGGTGAAACAATAGAATTAGCAAAACCTGTAATAGGGACAAGAGAACCTGCACCAGCAAATTTACCTATTTTATTAAAAATATTAAGTCCAGTTAGAAATGCTGAAATTCCAATTAAAACAATGGATACAACAGTATTTGAATTAGCTACATCCATTCCTTTAAATTTACAAAAATCAAAAATTATTTGTCCAATAGAACAAATAAGGCCACCTACCCAAAATGCATTAAAGCAATTTTTTAAAATAGGTGAATTAGGAGATTTTTTTTCAACATATTTATTATATTCTTCAGGAGTTTCAATAGGATTCATATATATCACTATCCTTTCTTTTATTAATCTCTATCACGGTCAATAGTAAAAGCTAAATCCAATTCAACATAGTATTCAGCTATTTTCTTACCATTAATTTTAGCTGTTTGGTCTAAAATTTTAACACTAGTTAAATAATCAATTGTTTTAGAAGCCTCAGCTACTGTTTGTACTATTGCATCTTTCCAAGACACAGTAGATACACCTGTTACATGAAGATGTTTTTCCATTTTTATATCAATCCTTTCATTCATTTTTTTCTTTTCATATAATTTCCTAAAATTTGAAAAATATACAAATATTTTTGATGCAATGGAAACGTTCCAAATGATAAAAAAATAAATCGAAAAATAAGTGAAAAAAACTTGAAAAGTAAAAAAAGATAATATAATATAGATATGTATATTAAAAAAGAAAAAATGGGGAGTAAATATGAAAACAAAAAAAGAAGGAAAACAAAAATCAAATATATTATTAAAAATACTTGTAATAGCTATTTTTATAGGAATTATAGCTGCTGTAATCAACTTAGCACCTAACTATATTAGAAAAGAAATAAAAGACAAAATAAATGTTATTGTTAACAATAATGACATAACTACAAGCATGAAATTTAATGCATTTGTAGACGAAAAAGATGTTGCATATATAGCAACAAAAGACATTGCAAATTTCTTTGATGAAGATATTTATTATGATAATGTATATGACCAAATAATAACATCCTCTGAAACAAAATTAGCAGTATTACCTTTAAATAAAAAAGAAATAACTATTAATGGTTCAAATGTTAAGATTTATGGAAATGCAATAAAGAAAGATAATGAATTTTATTTACCATTTTCAGAAATGAATGATATTTATAATGTAGAAATAAAATATAATCAAGAAAGTAATATTTTAACAATTGATTCTCTAGATAGAGAACAGAAAAAAGCGAATGCAAGTAAAGATATAAATGTTAAATATAAACCAACAATATTTTCAAAAACAATAGACAAAGTTAAAAAAGGAGATAGTGTAATTGTAATTGAAAATGCAGAGAATGGTTGGTATAAAATAAGAACAAAATTAGGTAAAATAGGATATACTAAAGATATAACTAATATTTATACTGTAAGAGAACAAATTGAAACTAAAAAACAAATTGAAGGTAAAGTAAGTTTAGTTTGGGATTATTATTCAGAATATGCTTCAGCACCTAATAGACAAGGAACAAAAATAAATGGTGTAAATGTAGTTTCTCCTGCATTTGCAAACTTAGAAAAATCTGGAGAACTAAATATAAATATTGGAGATGCAGGCAAAAGATATGTAGACTGGGCACATGATAATGATTATAAGGTTTGGGCAATTGTTTCTAACAATTCATATAAAAATGCTACATCAGAAGTTTTAAATGATTATAATAAAAGAGCAGAATTAATAAACAAAATTGTTACTATGGCAATATCATATAATTTAGATGGAATTAATATAGATTTTGAATATATGAACGAAAGTGATAAAGATGTATTTTCGAGATTTATAATTGAACTTTCACCAAGACTTAAAGAATATGGAAAGGTACTTTCCGTAGATGTTACAGCACCAGATGGAAGTCCAGACTGGTCATTATGTTACAATAGAAATAAAATTGGAAAAGTAGCAGACTATATAATATTTATGGCATATGATCAATATGGGGTATCATCTACATCAGCAGGAACTACGGCAGGAGCGGATTGGGTAGAAACCAATATTAAAAAATTCTTAGGTCAAGAGGGTGTAAATGCTGAAAAAGTAATTTTAGGTATGCCATTCTATACAAGAGCATGGAGAGATGCCTCTGATGGAGTAAAAAGCAATGTAATTTCTATGAAATATGTAGATTCTACAGTACCATCTGATGCAAATAAACAATGGTATGAAAACTTAAAACAATACTATGTAGAATATCAAAAAAACGGAACAAGTTATAAAATGTGGATAGAAGATGAAAAATCTATTGAAGCAAAATTTAACTTAATGCATAATTACAAATTAGCAGGTGCTGCTTACTGGCAAAAAGATATGGAAAAAGAAGGACTATGGAATTTAATCGAAAAAGAAATAAATAAATAGGAATATAAAAAAATCACCAACATATAATTTAAAAAATTATAAGAAGGTGATTTTTTTGATAAATATATATATAAAAGAATTAGAAGAAAAAGACACTATAGAAATGTATACAAACTATCCTAAATGGATAAAGAAAGCTATAATGTTATTTTATACAAAATTTAACAAAATTATAGGAAAAGAAATTGATGGAAATAATAAAATATATTTAATACCAAATATAAATAAAAAGATAATATATAAAAAAGTAAGAAATAAAATAGAAAAGGAAAAAACTAAAACACAAAAGGTACAAGCCATTTTAGAAGACAAAATAAAAAAATACAAAGATGAATTATATAATATAAAAATTGTAGATGGAAAAGATGAAATGCCAGAACAAATAGAGAATATATTAAGTTACATATTAGTTAATAATCCTATAGAATTACAAGATATCTACATATTAACCAATAGTTATGATGAAAGTAGCATTAGTATAATAAAAAAATTGTCTGTAAAAGCAAAAACAATGAATATTATAACAAAAAATATAGAAAAATATAGAACATTAGAGACAATTTTAGAAGAAAAAGGAATTATACTAAATATTGCAAATAACAAAAAGAAAAGTTTAAAAAAGGCTAAAATAATAATAAATTTAAACCTATCAAAAGATGAAATAAATACTTATCAACTTTTAAGAAATAGTATAATAATTAACTTATCTAAAGAAAAGTTGGTCAATCTAAAAGGATTTGAAGGAACCATTATAGATAATATAGATATAAAATTAGAAAAAAATGAAATTAACGATATTTTAGAAAAAAATAATATAATAAGTAATTTTAAAAGTATAGAAATATATCAAACATTAACTGAAACAGAAAGAAGAAATGCAAAGATAAAAGTAAATAAATTATACGGAAATAATGGGGAGCTTAATCAAAAAGAAGTAATAAATATGCAAAAAATATTGACAAATTCAAAAATGTAGATTAATATAATAAGGCAATCTTATTTAAACAAGGAGGAATTGTTATGGAGGAGAACAAGGAAGTATTATTAACACAAGAAGGTTATGACAAATTAGAAAAAGAATTAGAATATTTAAGAACAGAAAAAAGAGCAGAAGTTGCAGAAAGAATAAAAGTAGCTTTAGGTTTTGGTGATTTATCTGAAAATTCAGAATATGATGAAGCAAAAACAGCTCAAGCTGAAAATGAAGCTAAAATTGCAGACTTAGAGAACAAAATTCGTTATGCAAAAATTATAGATGAATCTGAAATAGATACAAAGACAGTACAAGTAGGAAATGTTGTAAAAGTATTTGATATGGAATTTGAAGAAGAAGAAACTTACACAATAGTAGGTTCAACAGAAGTTGACTTATCACAAAATAAAATATCAAATGAATCTCCAATTGGAATGGCTTTATTAGGTGCAAAAAAGAATCAAATAGTAGAAGTTAATGCACCAGCAGGAATTATAAAATATAAAGTATTATCAATAACAAAATAATAATTAAAAATAAAAAGAACTTAAGTAGAATAAAAGTTAGTTTCTATTTAAGTTCTTTTATAAGTTTAAACCAAAAGGGACAGATTAACCTTTAGGAAACGTCCCTTTTGGTAACTTTTAAATTTTTAATGCGCTTTCTAAGCTAAGCTTAATCATATTATTAAGTCCAGTTTGTCTTTCCTCAGTGGTAGCAACTTTATCAATATATTTTGAATCAACAACACTCATTAAACATGCAGCTTTTTTATTTAATAGTTTTGCATTATAAAATAAAGCAAAAGCTTCCATTTCTGCACCAAGTGGGTTGAAATCTTTAGGAATTCTTTCTAAAAATTTATTTACGTCAGTCATGTATATGTCAAAACAATCTGTACAAACTGTATTACCTTTATGAACTTTAACATCAATACTGTTTGCAGTAGATTCTATAATATCATTTAATTCTTTGCTTGCAGAAACTAAATGACAATTATCATTGTTTAAAGTTAAGGCATAATTTCCTTCAGAAAAACAATTTTCAGAAAGTATAATATCAAACAAATTTAAATCTCTAGTATATCCTCCACAAGAACCAATTCTAATAATTGCTTCAACATCATAAATTTTAAAAAGTTCATAAGTATAAATACCAACACTTGGCATTCCCATACCATGAGCCATTACAGTTAGTCTTTTTCCTTTATAATATCCAGTGTATGCATACATTTCTCTTACTGAGTTTACTAAAGAATAATCTTCTAAAAAATTTTCAGCAATATATTTTGCACGAAGTGGGTCTCCTGGCATAATAACAATATTTGCAATATCTTCTTTTTTAGCTTCATTATGTGGTGTCATATCAAATCTCCTTTTCATTTTTTTACTAGTATACCAAATAATATAAAAAAATACTAGTAAAAAGAGAAAATAGTACAAGATAAATTTTGCTAAAAAAGTATTGACTAACAAATAAGGTATTGCTAAAATTATTTTATAAAATAGTAGCAATTTATGAACATAAAATCATATATTGAAAAATGTTATTTAAGTTTTAGAATAAGACGATAAAAAGACTATATAAAGGTATAATTTTATATTTAAAAGTTGAATTGTATAATTATTATAAATAAAGAACGAATAAAACAAAAGGGAAAAGCAGAGAATACACAAAGGAGGATAAAGTTAAATGAAAAAACAAGAAACAAGAAAGATAGAAAACTTAAACAAAAGGAAAAACATAATAATGCTAAGAAATACAAAAGGTATAACATTAATAGCACTCGTAATAACAATAATAGTACTTATAATACTAGCAGGAATAAGTATAAATTTAATATTAGGAAAAAACGGCATAATAACAAAAGCAAAGCTTGCTAAAACAGAAACAGAGCAGGCAAAGCAAAATGAAGAAATAGGTTTAAACGAAGTTGCAAAATATATTGAAGAAATGGGAGCAAGTGGAAACACAACGAATCCGCCAGATAACCCAACGATAGAAAAATCAGAAATAGAAAAAAGTAGAGATGCAGGAACATATATGACAGAAAAAACAACTCTAAAAGATAGTAATGAAAATTTAATAAAAGTACCAGAAGGCTTTAAAATAGCAGAAGATAGTGGAATAAATGTAACTGAAGGAATAGTAATAGAAGATAGTGATATTATTGATGGTATTGGAAATAATAGAGGAAACCAATATGTATGGGTACCAGTAGGAAATGGAATAAAGAAAAGTGATGGTACGACAGTAGATATAACACTTGGAAGATATACGTTTGCAGATGGAACAAACGACAAAGGAACTGATGGAACAGTACTTGCAAAAGGAACACCAATATTGAAACAAAATGCAGAAAATTATACACAAGAGGTGCTAATAAACTCACTTTATAAAGAATTATCAACATCAAGAACAGGAGTAGCAAGCAGTGGTAAAGATGGCTTAAATACAACAGCATTAAATTTGAGAGGATTTATAGATAGTGTAAAAGCAAATGGAGGCTACTATATAGCACGTTATGAAGCAAGTTATGGAACAGATAAAAAAGCAAATTCAAAAGTTTCAAATAGTTATTCAGAAACAACAGTACCAACAACAGAAGGAACACTATGGAACTTCATAACACAAATAAATGCGGCAACAGCAAGTAGAAATTTATATACGGCAGTAAGTAGTGATTTAATAAATGGTTATGCATGGAATACAGCAATAGTATATATTCAAAACTTTTCAGGAGATACAGATTATTCAAGACAAGATGCAAAAAGTATAAATTCTTCATTAACAAATACAGGAGTAAATAGAGATGAAGTATGCAAAATAAATGACATGGCATCTAATACTATGGAACTTACAACAGAATACTCTACTGACGCCGGTAGTTCTATTGCTAACCCTTGCACTGATATGGGTGGAATTTATGATGGTGGTCACACTTACACAAGTTATCGTGGCAGCTACTCTGCGACAAACAACAGCTTTAACCGCTCATTTAGAGTTACACTTTATATGTAATGCTGAACACTGTTAAGAAAGATAGGAAATGTAAGAAATTTTGGAGACAGAGAAAGTGCAAAAATAAAAAATACTACAAATTTTTACAAAAATATTGCATAAAAAATCTTTTAATGATAAGATTATATAAAATTAAAAAATATGATAATAGATTAAAAAAAAACCGCATTTTTCGGTAAACTTTTTTTAATCTTTTTTTATTTTTGTATAAGTTTTCTTATAAGTTCATTAATTATAAATAACTTAGGAAAGCAAATATATAATTTAATTAGTTTTAGAAAAATAAATAGGGGGAATAGCACATGAAAAAGAAGTACATTTTTGTAACAGGTGGAGTAGTATCTGGGTTAGGAAAAGGAATAACAGCAGCATCATTAGGAAGATTACTAAAAAACAGAGGATATAAAGTTGTAAATCAAAAATTTGATCCATATATAAATGTAGATCCAGGAACAATGAGTCCATATGAACATGGTGAAGTTTTTGTAACAGATGATGGAGCAGAAACAGATTTAGACTTAGGACATTATGAAAGATTTACAGATGAAAGTTTAACCCAAAATTGTAGTATAAGTATGGGAAAAATCTACCAAGAAGTATTAGATAGAGAAAGAAGAGGGGATTATCTAGGAAAAACAGTTCAAGTTATTCCACATATTACAAATGCAATAAAAGAAAAAATATATGCATTTGAAGATACCGATGTAGATATAGTTATTACTGAACTAGGTGGAACTGTGGGAGATATCGAAGGATTATCACTTATAGAAACAATTAGACAAGTAGGAATAGAAAATTCACCAGAAGATGTTATATATATACATGTTACACTTCTTCCTTATATACATGGATCTAATGAATTAAAATCAAAACCTACACAACACTCTGTAAAAGAACTACAATCTTTTGGAATAAAGCCAGATATATTAGTATGTCGTTCAGAAACAGAAATTCCTGAAAATTTAAGAGAGAAAATGGCACTATTTTGCAATGTAAGAAAAGAAGATATTATTGCAAATAGAACAGCAGGATGTTTATATGAAGTACCATTAATGCTAGAAAAAGAAGGTCTAGCAGTTCAAGTATGTAAACACTTAAGACTAGACAATATAGAACCTAAAAATAACAAATGGGAAAAAATGATAGAAAATATCAATAATGTTCCAGAAAAAGAAGTAAAAATTGCAATAGTTGGAAAATACGTAAGATTAGAAGATTCATATCTTTCAGTTGCAGAAAGCTTAAGACATGCAGGTTTTGCAAACAATGTAAAAGTCAGCATAAAATATATAGATTCTGAAACAATAACAAGTGAAAATGCAAAAGAAAAATTGAAAGATTTAGATGGAATAATTGTTCCAGGAGGCTTTGGAAACAGAGGAATTGAAGGAAAAATACAAACAATAAAATATGCAAGAGAAAATAAAATTCCATTCTTGGGAATATGTTTGGGAATGCAAATGGCAGTAGTGGAATTTGCAAGAGATGTATTAAAATTAGAAGATGCAAATTCAGAAGAATTTGAACCAGAATGCAAAAATCCTGTTATTCATATAATGACAGACCAAAAGGTAATAACAAAAAAAGGTGGAACAATGAGACTTGGAAGCTATCCTTGTGAAATAAAAGAAGGAACACTTGCACACAAAATATACAAAGAAAAAAACATAAATGAAAGACATCGTCATCGTTTTGAATATAATAACGACTATAGAGAAGAAATGGAAAAGGCAGGACTTACTATTTCAGGAACATCACCAGACGGAACTTTAGTAGAAATAGTAGAAATAAAAGATCATCCATTCTTTATAGCAGGACAATTTCACCCAGAATTCAAGTCAAGACCAGATAGACCAGCACCATTATTTGTTGAACTAGTAAAAGCAGCAAAAAAATAAAATGAATAAAACCACTTTATTTGGAGAAAATAATTCCAAATGAGGTGGTTTTTATGAGATTAAAAATAAAGAAAAATTTGAAACCAATTATAATAATTAGCATTCTGTTTGCTATATTTTTAAGTTATAATATATTTTTTAGAAATGAAGGAGTACTAGCACTTTCTAAATATGGTTCAAGAGGTTCAGAAGTTACACAAATACAGACAAAATTAAAAAGATGGGGATATTATAATGGATCTGTAGATGGAATATATGGAAGTCAGACACTAGCAGCAGTTAAATATTTTCAAAGAAAAAATGGACTAACAGTAGATGGTATTGCAGGAACAAAAACTTTGCAAGCAATGGGAATATATACATCTTCAAACTCTTCAAGTTCATCTAGTAATTCAAATAATGTTAATCTATTAGCAAGACTTGTTTACGGAGAAGCTAGAGGAGAACCATATGCAGGACAAGTTGCAGTTGCAGCAGTTGTACTAAATAGAGTAAAAAGTTCAAGCTTTCCAAATACAATAGCAGGAGTAATATATCAAAATGGTGCATTTGATGTAGTAAGAGACGGACAGATAAACATGAGTCCAAATAGTACTGCAATAAAAGCAGCACAAGATGCTTTAAATGGTTGGGATCCATCATATGGAGCCATATATTACTTTAATCCTAATACTGCAACAAACAAATGGATATGGTCAAGACCAATGACTGTAACAATTGGAAACCATAGATTCTGCAAATAACAAGTAATAAGTAGGAAGAACATTAAACTTTAGTGTTCTTCTTTTTATGTTTAGAAATAAAAAATAAGAAATTGTCTAAATTAAACACATGGTAATACCAATTTTAATTTACATTTTTTCTTGACAAAAAGCATATGTATTGATAAGATATTTTTGAAAATAATAGGAGGATTCGGCAATGAAATTATACCCAAATGCCTATTTAAAAAATGTAAAAGAAATAACAATAGATTTTTTAAATAAAAATAATATAAAAGCACTAATATTAGATGTAGATAATACATTAATAGATTTCAATAAGAAAATGCTAGATGGGGTAGAAGAATGGTGCAAAAATTTAAAAAAACAAGGAATAAAATTATTTATAGTATCTAATAGTAACAAAAAAACAAAAGTAGAAATGGTAGCAAAAAAATTAGAATTACAATATATACATTTTGCAACAAAACCTTTTAAAAGAGGATTCAGAAAAGCAGCTAAAATGTTACAAGAGAAAAATGAAAACATAGCAGTTGTAGGAGATCAAATATTTACAGATGTAATAGGTGCAAATAGATGCAAAATGTTTTCTATATTAGTAGAACCAATAGAGAAAAAAGATTTATTAGTAACCAAAATAAAAAGACCATTAGAAAATTATGTTATAAAAAAATATCAAAAATCATTAGAAAAATAAGTAGCAAATGAAAAGTAGGAGAGATAAAAATGTATATAAATAATATAAATATAATATACTATATTTTAGTAGGAATTTTAGGATTAATAGTAGGACAATTTGTAGATTGGTGCAATATGAGATTACCAGAATATAAAAAAGTATTTTCAAAAGAATTTTTTACAATATATATGAAAAACTTTAAACCCAAATATGTATTAATGTTTACAACAGCAATATTATATATGGCAATTCTTTATTTTAAATTTAAAAGTACAGATTTAATTGTAATTTTAAATGTATTGAAATATTTAATTTTAACACCAATGTTATTATCAGCATTAGCTATAGATTGGAAACTACAAATAATACCAAATCGCTTAAATTTAACAATATTTGAAACAGGTTTAGTATTTACATTTGCACAAGGAATGTGTGATATAAACCAAGGAATTGATATGTTACTAGGTTCATTAGTAGGTGCAGGAATATTCTTAATTATTACATTACTTGGCGGATTAATTGCGGGAAAAGAAGCAATGGGATTTGGAGACGTAAAACTAATGGGAGCATTAGGACTATTCTTTGGCTGGGAAAAAATAATAGCAGTATCTCTAATAGCATTTTTATTGGCTGCAATTATTAGTATAATTCTTCTTGGTACTAAGAAAAAGAAAACAGATGAGTACATCCCATTTGGACCATTTATAGTAATTTCAGCATTTATTGTAGCATTAGTTCCTTTTGATATTTTATTAATTTGCTTATTAAAAATATTTACTTTAGGAATGGCTAAATAATAAAAATATAAATAGAAAGTGTGATGTCCTATGAACACAAAAATAAGATGGTTAAGGGAAAAAATGAAAATGCAAGATATGCAGGGAATGATTGTATCAAACCCTGTTAATATTCGTTACTTAACAGGAATTTTAGCAGAAGGTTTACTATTAATTACAAGAAAAGAAAACATATTTTTAACAGATGCAAGATATATAGAAGAAGTAAATTCTACATTAACAATTGACGATGAAATAATAGTATATGAATTTAAAGATTTTAGTAAAGATGAATACGAGAATTTCTTTTTGTTTTGCGAAAACGTAGGATTTGAAGAAGACTATGTTACTTATTCAAAATACAAACAATACATGCATGAATTTAAGATAAACAATTTACAAGAAACAGAAAAAGTAATAGAAAAACAAAGAATGATAAAAGATGAAGAAGAAATAGAAAAAATAAGTAAAGCCTGCGAAATAACAGATAATTGCTTTAAATATTTATTAGATTATATAAAAGTAGGGCAGACAGAAAAAGAAATAGCTTTCGAAATAGAAAAGTATTTTAGAACACATGGAGCAGAAGACAGAGCATTCGAAACAATTGTAGCTTCAGGTAAAAACTCTTCAAAACCACATGCAGTTCCAACAGATAGAAAAATAGATTTAGGAGATCCAATCACAATAGATTTTGGTTGCAAATACGAAGGATATTGTTCAGACATGACAAGAACAATATTTGTAGGATATGTACCAGAAGAAATAAAACCTATATATGATTTAGTATTAAAAAATCAATTGCAAACAGAAAAGGAATTAAAAGATGGAGCAAATATAAAATTATTTTCACGAATGGTAGAAAATGATTTTAAATTACATGGGTATGATTTAGTGCACGCTTTAGGTCATGGAGTAGGACTAGATATTCATGAATTCCCATTTATACATGGAAAGAATGATAGTACTTTAAAAGAAAAAATGGTAATTACAAATGAGCCAGGAATTTATATACCAGAAAAATTTGGAGTTAGAATAGAAGATACAACATTAATTACAAAAAATAACTGTATAAATTTAACAAAATCAGGTAAAGAATATATTATAGTAGATAAACAATAGCAAAAAGGAAAAAAGTATGGAAAAATTAAATGAATTATTTAAAAAAGCGTTAGAAAAATTAAAAACAATAATGCAAGCCTTATCAGGTAAAGATAAAGTAAAAGCTTTAGAAAGTGAGAATTATTATACTTTTAAAATGTTAAGTTCTAAAGTAAGTGACAAAATAGAAATGCAAGATGTTATATATATGGGAAAAGTTCAATCAGCAACATTTAAAATAGGAGGATTGAAACTACCAATGGATTCTTTTGAAATTAATGGTAATGAAATAAATGTAAAAGAACATGTAACAATTACACCAGAAGGTAAAATGTATATGAGAGGACAAGAAATATGCGACAATGAAAATATACAACAGGAAATTGCTAGACAAATAAAACAAAATGGAAAAGCAACACAAGTAAGGGTTAATGAGAATGGAGAAATTATAAAAACAGAGTCAGAGGAATACAGAAGTGAAATGTATGATGATGATGCTAGAAAAAGAACAGAAAAAGTAGCAAAAGATTGGAAAGAAAAACAAGAAGAAAAAGAACAAGAGCATAGCAAAGAAGAGGAAAACGAAAAATAATTAGCCTATACTATTGATTTTATCGGTAATTTATGGTAGTATTAAAAAAGTTTAAAATGAAATAATAAATGTGAAAGGGGAAATAAATATGGCAGAAGTATATATGGCAGGAGATTTTAGAAATGGAACAACATTTGAAATGGATGGAAACGTATTCAAAGTAGTAGAATTCCAACACGTAAAACCAGGAAAAGGAGCAGCATTTGTTAGAACAAAATTAAAAAATGTTATCACAGGGGCAGTTTTAGAAAAAACATTTAACCCATCAGAAAAATATCCAGGAGCAGAAATCGAAAAAAGAGATATGCAATATTTATATGTAGATGGAGATTTATATTACTTCATGGATAATGAAACATACGAACAAATGCCTTTAAATAAAGAACAAATAGGAGATGCTTTAAAATACATAAAAGAAAATATGTCAGTAAAAGTACTTTCTTATAAAGGAAATGTATTTGCTGTAGAACCACCTATGTTTGTGGAACTAGAAGTTACTTATACAGAACCAGGATTTAGTGGAAACACAACAACTACATCTGGAAAACCAGCAACATTAGAGAATGGTTACGAAATATCTGTACCACTTTTCGTAAATATTGGAGATGTAATTCGTATAGACACAAGAACTGGCGAGTATATGGAAAGAGTTTAATAGAAAAGAGGAAATAAATACATGTCAGTATTAAGCGATAACTATAAAAGAATTATCACAGAAATCGAAGGAAAAATAACAAATCCTGAAGATTTAGAATTTGTTAAAGAAAAAATGTCTGAACTATCTATGATATTTATGGATATTATAGATAATTTAGCTGATAAAGCAGACGAAAAAATAAAACAAATCGAAGAGAAACAAAAAAAGATAGAAGAGAAAATGAATGAAGTAGAAGGAGCTATTAACGAAATAGAAACAGATATCTATGTTGAAGATGACCAAAACTTCGATTTTGAAATAGTTTGCCCATATTGCGACTATGAATTTGTTACATCTATAGATGGAAAAGATGAAGTTACATGTCCAAAATGTAATAATGTAATAGAACTTGACTGGAACGATGATGAAGAAGATAGTTGTTGTTCAGGTCATTGCCATAGCTGTCACGGATGTGAAGAAGATGATGATTGTGACTGCGATGACGAAGAAAATGATGAAGACGATGATATGTAAAAAAAGAAGAACTTTAAAAAAGTTCTTCTTTTTTTGGTGGAGGTGAGGAGAGTCGAACTCCTGTCCAATATCTTTTCCATATGAACTTCTACGAGTGTAGTTTGTTATTAAAATTCCTATTATAACTCATTAACAAACAAACGAAAAATAATAGTAGCCATTAAAATACCTGCTATTTCCATGGCAAGAAATAGGTTCGTTTCCCACTAAATCGACGCCTTATATAAAATGTGGGGATTCTATATAAAACGTTAGCGCACTAGGCAGCTAAAGCAAATTCTCTTTGATCTGCGTTTATATTTATTTTCCCGTTTTTTTAAGTGGCAAACGAGAATCCACTACTCGCTATTCATACTTCTAAAACACTGTCGAAACCAATTACACCCCCAAATATTACAAATACTTAATTATTATACAATATTTATAATTCAATTTCAATGGGAAAACATAACAAATTTAGGTTTACATATTGCAAAAATAGAAATAATAGTATATAATACCTATGATTATTACATAAATGTTAATGTGTTACAATTCTATTAAATGTATATTACAATTCTATTAATATTATTGACATATTATTCAAAACAGTTAAAATAAGAATATGAAACAAAGGAGTACTTTATGAGAGTAATTGCAGGAAAAGCAAAAGGAACTAAACTAAATTCTGTAGAAGAGCTAACTACAAGACCAACTTTAGATAGAGTCAAAGAGCCTTTGTTTAGTATAATTCAAAATTATCTTGAAGAAGCAAACGTGTTAGATTTATTTGCAGGAAGTGGGGCATTAGGAATTGAAAGTTTGAGCAGAGGAAGTAAACAAGCTACATTCTGTGATAAATCATATAAAGTAATAAAAGTATTAAAAGAAAATTTACAAAAAACGAGATTAGAAGAGCAAAGTATAGTTATAAATCAAGATTATAAAAAATGTTTAGAACAAGTAAATAATAAATTCGATGTTATATTTATAGATCCACCTTATAAATTAGATATTGGTGTGGATTCAGTAAAAAGAATTCTAAATTTAAACTTACTTGCAAAAGATGGAATAATCGTATTAGAAACGGATGAAGAAGAAAGAGATATAAAAGAATTAGAAAATTTGAAAATAGAAATATATGATAAAAGAAAGTATGGAAGAGTAAGACTGCTCTTCTTACGTGAAAGGGGCTAAACAATGGAAATATTTACATTATTAGAAACATTAGAGGAAATGTTAGAAGGCAGTAAATCAATTCCTTTTTCTAATAAAGGCATTGTAGATAAAGAAGAAATGCTAGAAATAATCAAAGAAATACGTTTGAAATTACCAGAAGAGCTAAAACAAGCTAAATGGGTTAAAGAAGAAAGACAACGTATTTTGGTAGAAGCACAAAAAGAAGCAGATGGAATAGTAAAAGAAGCTGAAAATAGAATTATTTCGATGATAGACGAACATGAAATAACAAGAAAGGCGTATGAACAAAAAGCAGAAATAATAGAAACAGCTAATGAAATGTCTAGAGAAATTTCGAAGGGAACTAAAGATTATGCAGATAACATTTTACAAAACATTGAAACAGCATTGCAAAGTGCCCTTGAGACAATTCAAAACAATAGAAAAGAATTAAAATAATAAAAGTAATCCACAGTTTATGAACAAATTGTGGATTTTTCCATGTCAAAAATTACCATTAGGGACGTTTCCAAAAGGTTAATCTGTCCCTTTTGGAGTGATATGTTCAGATTCTATTAATTATAATTACCAAAAGGGACAGATTAACCTTTTGGAAACGTCCCTAATGGTAAATAAAAATGAAATAAATTTAATGGAAATTCTTGCAAATAAAGAACTCTAATGGTAAAATTGAAATGTAAAATTAGGATTTTTTTATACAAAGGAAGGATGTTTTAAATGGCAAAAAGAGGGAAAAGAAAGAAAACGAAGGTAAATACTATAGATATTACAGTAGTTGGAATGATTGTAATTAGTATCCTACTTGCTGTTTTAATATATACAAAATCAGGATTTTTAGGAGAAACATTAAGTCCAGCACTTGGTGGAATAATGGGATTTATTAAATATATTATACCAGTTGGAACTTTTATAATAGGAGTATATCTAGCTTGTAATAAAGGAAAAGAATATGTTATATCAAAAATGGTGTTATATTTAGTATTTTTAGTTTGTATAGCAACTTTACTTAGTGTATTTCAAATTTCAGCTGGTAATATTGGAATGACTAATGATTTAAGTAAAAGTTTAGATACAGCATATACATTAGGAGAAAAAGACATTGGAGGAGGAATTATAGGAACAATTATCGCTATACCTTTAGTAAAAATGCTAGGAAGTGTAGGGACGATAATATTAGCGATAGGAATTGCTATAATTTCATTAACATTTATATTCAAAATCAAATCTGCTGAAATAATTTCAAACATAGTTGAAGATATAGAAGAAAAGAGAGAAATAAGAAAAACAGAAAAAGAGAAAGAAAGAAAATTAAATAAAAAACAACGTTTATATGATGTAGAAGAAGAAAAACCAAGAAAAGAAACTGTAAGAGAAAGAAAACTACGTGAAAAAGAAGAAGCAAAGAAAAAGGCAATGGAGATTGATGAAGACCAACTAAGTATAAACTTAAGTGGATTAGAAGATGAAATGAAAAGTGGCAAATTAAAGAAATACAATCATGATGCAGATGATTTAACACCACTTGGAATGGAAAAGACAGTAAAGCCTAATCCAAATGAACTTGGAAATTTATTTAAACAAGAAGTAGAAACAAAAGAAGAAAAAGTAAAAGAAGTATTAAATCTAGAACATACAATGACTACAGAAAGTGAAAATGAAAAATATGAATTCCCTCCAATAGAAATGCTTTCAGAAGGAAGCAAGCAAACTCTAAAAGGAGGAAAAAAAGCAGTAGCAGATACAGCAGCTAAATTACAAAAAACATTATATAGTTTTGGTGTTTCAGCAAAAGTAGAAAATGTTTCAATTGGACCAGCAATTACAAGATATGAATTAAAGCCAGCAGAAGGTGTACGTGTAAGTAGAATTGCAAATTTAGCAGATGATATAGCACTAAATTTAGCAGCAGAAACAATTCGTATAGAAGCCCCAATTCCAGGAAAACATGCTGTAGGAATTGAAGTCCCAAATGCAGAAAATGAAGTAGTACATTTAAGAGATATTATCGACACACCTGAATTTGAAGATCATAAATCAAAACTTGCTTTTGCATTAGGAAAAGATGTAGGAGGAAAAGAAATAATTACAGATATTGCAAAAATGCCACACGTAATGATAGCAGGTGCAACAGGTTCTGGTAAATCTGTATGTATAAATACTTTAATTGCAAGCATAATATATAAAGCAAAGCCAAGCGAAGTAAAATTAGTAATGGTAGATCCAAAAGTAGTAGAACTTTCAGTATATAATGGAATACCACACTTACTAATTCCAGTTGTTACAGACCCTAGAAAAGCTGCAGGAGCACTTGCTTGGGCAGTTCAAGAAATGGAAAACAGATATGCGACATTTGCTTCAAAAGGAGTAAGAGACTTAAAAGGTTATAACGAAGCAGTAGACAAAAAAGACGGAATTGGAAAATTACCACATATAGTAATTATTATAGACGAGCTTGCAGATTTGATGATGGTAGCTAAAAAAGACGTAGAAGATGCAATTTGCCGTTTAGCACAAAAAGCAAGAGCAGCAGGAATGCACTTAGTAATTGCAACACAAAGACCATCTGTAGATGTAATTACAGGTTTAATTAAAGCAAATATTCCATCAAGAATAGCATTTGCAGTATCTTCACAAGTAGACTCTAGAACAATATTAGATATGGTAGGAGCAGAAAAATTACTTGGAAAAGGTGATATGTTATTCTATCCAGCAGGTGCACCAAAGCCAACAAGAATTCAAGGAGCTTTCATTTCAGATGGAGAGGTAGAAAAAATAGTAAACTTCTTAAAAGCAAATGGAGAAGCTAAATACAATGAAGATATTATAGAAAGTATAGAAAATGCAAATAAAACAGACAAAGAAATAGCAGAACAAGCAGAAGATGATGACGAAACAGATCCATTTTTAATGGATGCAATAGATGTGGTAGTTGAAACAGGACAAGCTTCTACATCATTTATACAAAGAAAATTTAAAGTAGGCTATGCAAGAGCAGGAAGAATAATAGACCAAATGGAAGAAAGAGGAATAATTTCAGGATACCAAGGAAGTAAGCCGAGAGAAGTATTAGTTACAAAGGAACGTTTAGCAGAGCTAAAAATGGCAACAACTCCTAATCCACAACAAGTAGAAGAAAAAACAGAAGAATAAACTTTTATAAAAGTTAAGAAAGGCAAAAGAAAAAATGGCGAAAGAAGATATTTTTTCGAAAATCAATTTAAAAGATTATAACAATGTTTTAGAAAGTATATTAGAGCAGAAGGCTTTTTCAGAAGATGTAAAAAACCTTCTACTTAGCATGCTATACAAAATAGAAAATGGATACGAAGATTATAAAACTATAAAAGTTAATGTATCAAGTAAAAAATCTTATGTAAAAAAGATTATTCAAATAGTAAAAGATGAATGCAAAGAAATACAATTAATAAAGCCATTATCAGAAGAAAGTAAGATTTTAGAAGAAAACAATGTAAATTATATAGTAGAAAAAGAAACAGGAAAAATAATTTCATATCCAAATGAACGAATGATGCTAGAAGCATTAGTTACATTAAGCCAAAAGGATATAGTATTAGATGAACAATATTCTCTATATAATCTAGCAATGAGAGACGTTTTAAGCATTGGAAACAGAATGAATTGTGTAGAAGTAATTCGTGATTTCAATGGATGGTCATGGGATATAACAACAAACCAAATGGAAGGAAAAAACATTAATATTGTATATCAAAGTTTGTTAATTCTTCTAGGAAATCGTTTTTTACAAAATTGGATTACAAATAAAGAAGATGATGAAGAAGACGAAGAAGTAGAGATACCAAGTAATGAAATTTTAAGGAGTAAATATAACGAGAACTTTGGAATGACAAAAGAAGAAATGCAAGAAGATAAAACTATAGATTATATAAGAAAAATGCAAGAAATATTAGCAGAAAAATACGGAGAAGAAAATGCTATAGAATTTCTTGAACAACTTATAAAAACAATATTAGCAATAGATTGTAATATAAATGAAAAACAAAGAAAAATAGTATTAAACCTTCAAAATCAATTTACAAAAGACTTAGAAAAAATGCAAGATAACAAAGCTTATGTAGAAGAACTATCAAAAAAGAAAAAAGAATTAGCTGAAAGAATAAAAAATATAGATACATTGCTTAGTGATGAGAAACTACTAAAAGAAGAGTATGAAAATAGAAACTCTAAGTTAGCAAATAAAGATAAAATCTTTAGTGTAAGTCATTTAAGTATTATGTTAGAAAAGGAAAAAGAAAAATATTTTAAAGAAATAAAAGAATATAATTTACAAATGCAACCTAAAGAATTTGTAGAGACAAAAAAAGTATTAGAAGAAAAATTAGAATTTTTTGAGGAAATAGATGTAAAAGAAAATGAAAAAACAAACGAAGAAAGGCAAATAATTCTGTTACAAAAATCTTTCTTAAGATGTTTTGAAGAAAAAATTAAACGAGCTTTAACTAAAAAAGAAATAACAAATTTAATATATGAATTAAGATATTATGAGCAACTTCCTTATAGGCAATATAATATAAGCAAGGAAGAAAAAATAGCAGAATATTTGGAAAAAGTAGAAAAACAAGTAATAAAAAGAGCATGTTTAGAAAAAGTATTAATAAAATTTAGTGACGAAGAAGAACTAAATTATAATATTTCAAAAAATCAATTTCAAAGTAAAATTATAAAACTAGAAAATACAATATATGTTTTAAAATATAAAAAGGGAATTTTAAAATTAGAAATTTATGACACAAATATAGAAGAAGAAACAAGAGAAATAGAAATAAAAGAGAAAGTAGAATTGCACGTGAAATTAAACAAAAAGATAAAAATTTGGGAATAGTGAAACCAATATGTAGGAGGTAAATATGAAAGTTACTTTTTTAGGAGCAACAAAAACAGTTACAGGTTCTAACTTTTTAGTAGAAGCTGCAGGAAAAAAGTTTTTAGTAGATTGTGGAATGTATCAGGGAAAAGCAGAGGATGAATGGGAAAACTCAGCACCTTTTGCATATGATGTACATGATATAGATTTTATGCTATTAACACATGCACATATAGATCACTCTGGTAGAATTCCTAAATTATATAAAGAAGGATATAGAAACCCAATATATGCAACAAAAGCCACTTGTGAATTATGTTCAATAATGTTACCAGATAGTGGACATATTCAAGAAATGGAAATAGAGTGGAAAAATAGAAAAAGAGTACGTAAAGGATTAGATCCAGAACCACCTTTATATACAGCTGAAGAAGCTACAAAATGTTTAGAGGTTTTTAGTCCAATAAAATATGACGAAATAATAGATATAAGTGATAAAATCCATGTAAGATTTAATGATGCAGGACACATGTTAGGTTCAGCAATAATAGAAATATGGGCTGAAGAAGACGGAAAAACTACAAAAGCTGTATTTACAGGAGATTTAGGAAATAATGACATTCCACTTTTATCATCACCAACAATGATAGATGATGCAGATTATTTAGTAATGGAATCAACATATGGAGGAAGACTACATAATAGAAATGATGACAAAGCAGAAATGTTTTTGAATATAGTTTCAGAGACATTAGATAAAGGCGGAACAGTTGTAATTCCATCATTTGCAGTAGGAAGGACACAAGAAATTTTATATGAACTAAATAATTTAAAAGATATAAGAACTGATGAAGAATTTAGAAAAAAATATGAGACTTTAATGAGAGTTCCAGTGTATGTAGATAGTCCGCTTGCAATTTCAGCAACTGAAATTTTTAAAGATAATATGGATATATTTGATGAAGAAACACAAGAAATAATGAGAAGCGGAGACAATCCACTAGAATTTCCAGGACTACAATTTACAAAAACAGCAGAAGAGTCTAAAGAATTAAATGAGAAAAATGAATCATCAATAATAATTTCAGCTAGTGGTATGTGCGAAGTTGGAAGAATAAAACACCATTTAAAACATAATTTATGGAATCCAAACAGTACAATTTTATTTGTTGGATACCAAGCACCAGGCACATTAGGTAGAAAAATTGTAGATGGAGCAAAGAAAGTAAAAATATTTGGTGAAGAAATAGCAGTAAATGCAAGAATTGAATATATAGAAGGATATTCAGGTCACGCAGACCAAGAATGGCTTTTAAACTTTGTTTATTCATTCTTAAGAAAACCAAAAACAATTTTCCTAGTACATGGAGAACCAGAAGGTCAAGTAATATTAAAGCAAAAATTACAAGGAACAACACAAATTCCTGTTATAATTCCAGAGTATGGGGAAGAATATGAACTAAACGAAGAAGTACAAAGATTAGGAAGAGTAAGAGGAGCAAAAGAACACGAAAAGAAATATATAAGACTAGAAGTATTAGACAGAATACAAACCCTAAAAGAAGAATTAGAAGATATGTCAGACATAGTAAAAGAAGATATGCTTAACGAAGATGCAAAAGATGAAGACATAGAAAAACTAAATGAAAGAATAAAGGAACTAGAACAACAAATTGTAAAAATAGTAGAAGGATAAAAGACTCCTTTAGGGACGTTGCCTTTGCATATTTTATTCGTAACTCGCTTTTAGCTCGAACGACTAAAAAATCCTTTTGGTTAATCTGTCCCTTTTGGTAATTTAAGTTCGTTTATTATACTGAATTAATGCAAAAAGAAAACCCCACCGATTTTGGTGGGGTTAAGATAGAAAATATTAAGTATAAGGTTAATGTGTGCCTCTAAAAGAGTGACATAAGTTCCATATTCAGTTTTCAATGTACATGTAAAACTAAATTATTTTCTATCTTTTTATAGCAGATTTACAAGGGTAAAGCTTTTGGTATATGCTTATATTTGCTCTTAAACCTAAAAAAGAGTATTACTATTTTTAAACTTTAAGATACTGCTACCCTCTCAAATTCTTTAGCAAACATTTTCTAAAAATTATTAGAAAGGAGAATTTGATTTTTCTATAAAATATGAGCATAGTATAACACATAAAAGAGATATTGTCAACATAAATGTAAAAAAATTATAAAAATTGAAATATTAGAAGAAAGGAACTCAATTTGATAGATTAAAAGTACAAAAATCATAATAAATTTGTACAAATATCTAAAAATTGATTACATAAGAAAAATGGATAAAAAATATTTAAATGAAGCAATAATAGGAAATGATAAAATAGTTGCAAGTTTTAGTTCAAAGGGAGAAATGTTAAGGCTATTTTATCCAACAAGAGATTATAGGCAATTTATAGATTGCATGTATACAGGAGTAAAAGTAAATGATTCAGCAATAATATATTTACATGAGGATATAAACAATATATATGAACAATATTATACTGAAGATACAAACATATTAAATACAAAAGTAAAAAATACATATTTTAATTTATCTATATTACAGACTGATTTTGCATCTATTTCACAAAATATTCTTATAAAAAAATTAATATTTACAAATGAAAATACAATAGATCTAAATGTAAATTTTTTAATATATTCAAAATTATTATCAAATTCTAATAATATGATAGGAGCAAAAATAGAAAATAACATTTTTATGCAATATAGCCACGATTACACATATTGCATATTTTCAAAAACACCAATATTAAGCTATCGTTTAAATAATAGTAAAGAAGAAATAAAAACAGGAATACTTAAAGATAAAGACTATATTGGAATGGCAGAAGATTCAGCAGTAAGCTTTGATATAGGAACGCTAAAACCAGGTGAGAGTAAAGAATTTGAAATTATGATTTATATAAATAATAATGAAGAAAAATATAAATTTGACGAAATAATAGAAGATGTAGAAAAAATAAGAAAAATAGATATAAATAAAGAATTAGACAGAGTAGAAAAATACTGGAAAAATTATGTAGAAAAGCATGACGGATTAGAAATATTAACTAAAAAAGAAAAATGGCAAAAATTAATAACAGGACAAGAACAATTAAATGAGAATACATATGAAAAATATATGCAGATGAGAAATATATATGTAAGAAGCATTTTATTATTTCCATTACTTACAAATTCAGAAACAGGTGGAATATCAGCGGCAATAGAAGTAGATGAAAAAATGGATAAGTCAGGAAGATATTCGTACTGTTGGCCAAGAGATGCAGTATTTGTAACAAAAGCGTTAGACATTTTAAATATGAAAGAAGAGACAACAAAATTCTATTCTAAATTTTGCAAAGAAACACAAAGCAAAAGTGGAATGTGGGAGCAACGTTTTTACACAGATGGAAGATTAGCGCCATGTTGGGGATATCAAATAGATGAAACAGCAAGCATAGTATATGGAATTTATGAACATTATAAAGAAACAAAAGACAAATACTTCTTAAAACAATCATATCCAATGTGTAAAAAAGCAATTGATGCGTTGGAGACGTTTAATTTTGCGTCATCTGTCCCTTTTACTTCACAAGAAAATATGAAAAATTTTTTAACTCATGAAAGTTATGATTTATGGGAAATGCATGAAGGAATACATTTATATTCTATGTCAGCAATATATGCTGCATATATTGCAATGATTGAAATGGAAAGAATAATAGAAGATAAAAACAATAATATAGAAGAGCTAGAAAAATCAGCAAGAAAAATAAAAGAATATTGTAGAGAACATCTATGCAATAGAGAAGAAAGAACATTAAAGAGAAGTAACAAAGATAGTATATGCGATATAAGTATGTTAGGAGTAGTAACTCCGTTTAATATGCTTGAAGAAAGTGAAAAAGAAGTACTAAATACAATTGAAAAAATAAATATGACACTTCGAACATATACAGGTGGATATATAAGATTTGAAAATGACAACTATATGGGTGGAAACAATCCATGGCCAATAGCAACATTATGGATGGCACTATATAATATAAAGAAAAATAACAAAGAAGAAGCTAGAAAACAAATAGATTTTGTATTAAAAACAGCAACAAAACATGGATTTTTAGCAGAACAGGTTAATAATGAAACTATGCAAGCCAAATGGGTAATAGGCTTAGGTTGGTCACACGCAATGCTAATAATAGCACTAAAACAATTGGGAGGTAAGTATGGCGAAGAGTAAAACAATTTTTGTATGTAATGAATGTGGATATGAATCTGCAAAATGGCTTGGCAAGTGCCCTGCTTGCAATGCATGGAATAGTTTTTATGAAGAAAAATTGGTAAAAGAGAAAGATGGCTCTTTTATTTCAGATAAAAAAACAAAAAGTAGTAAGCCAACTACTTTAAATAGTATTGAAGGAAAAGAAGCGGCTAGAAATTCAACTGGTGTAGGAGAGTTAGATAGAGTTTTAGGTGGAGGACTGGTTAAAGGCTCACTAGTTCTTTTAGGTGGAGAGCCTGGAATTGGAAAATCTACTTTAATTCTTCAAATTTGCGATAAAATGCATGGAGAAGGTAAAGTTTTATATGTATCAGGAGAAGAATCTGCAGAGCAAATTAAAATAAGAGCAGATCGTTTAGATATAAAAAATGATAATATTTTATTTTTAGGCGAAACAGATATAGATTTAATAGCAGAGGCAATAAAGGAAACAAATCCAAAACTTGTAATCATAGATTCTATCCAAACAATGTATAGTGATGAAATTACTTCTGCTGCAGGTACTGTAAGTCAAGTTCGTGAAATAACAGCTAGAATTATGAAAATTTGTAAGCAAGAAGCAATTACAACTATTATAATTGGACATGTTACAAAAGAAGGAAATATAGCAGGACCAAGGGTTTTAGAACATATGGTAGATACAGTTTTATACTTAGAAGGAGAAAGATATTTTTCTTATCGTATTTTACGAGGTGTAAAAAATAGATTTGGTTCTACAAATGAAGTTGGAATGTTTGAAATGCAAGAAAAAGGAATGATGGAAATTACAAATCCTTCGTCTATTTTAATTTCTGAAAGGGAAGACAATCCACCAGGAAGCATTATAGTGGCTAGCATGGAGGGAACAAGACCTCTTCTGATAGAACTTCAAGCTTTAACAACACCTACAGTTTTTGGACTTCCAAGAAGAACCGCAAATGGAATCGATTATAATCGATTAACAGTTTTAATGGCGGTTTTAGAAAAAAGGGCAAATATGAATTTAGGTTCACAAGATGTGTATCTAAATGTTGTTAGTGGAATAAAATTGCAAGAACCTGCAGTAGATTTAGGAGTGATTTTAGCTGTTAGTTCATGTTTTAAAGGTATCAGCATTCCAAAAGATGTTGTTGCAATAGGCGAAGTTGGTCTAACAGGCGAAGTAAGAGCAGTAAGCATGATAGAAAAAAGATTAAAAGAAGCGGAAAAATTAGGATTCAAGAAATGCATTGTTCCAGAAAATAACAAAAAACTATTGAAAGATAATTATAAATTAGATATAATAGGCGTTAGAAATATTAATGAAGCATTAAAAATAATAAAATAGTGCTCCATTGGGGACGTTTCCTTTTGGTTAATCTGTCCCTTTTGGTGCATTATAATAAATAAAATTACCATTAGGGACAGATTAACCAAAAGGAAACGTCCCCAATGGAGCAATGAAGTTAGGAGTTGAGCTGAAAAAATGGGTACATTTAAAGAAAGTAATATAGCAGATGTATTAAAATTGATTTCACCAGGAACCCCTATTCGTGATGGATTGGAAAATATTTTAAAGGCAAAAACAGGTGCTTTAATAATTATAGGTGATAGTAAGGAAGTACTAGACCTTGTAGATGGTGGATTTAGATTAGACATAGATTATACTCCATCTAGATTATATGAACTTGCAAAAATGGATGGAGCAATTATTTTAAGTTCTGATTTTAAAAAAATATTATATGCAAATGCACAACTTATACCATCTTCTGATATAGCTACAACAGAAACAGGTACAAGACATAGAACTGCTGAACGTACGGCAAAGCAAACAGGAGAAATTGTTATAAGTATTTCTCAAAGAAGAAATATAATAACTATATTCAAAGGTTATTCAAGATATGTATTAGAAGATACTTCAAAAGTTGTTTCTAAAGCAAATCAAGCGCTTCAAACTGTAGAAAAATATAAAAAAGTATTTGATAGTAAGTTAAGCATATTAAATGAATATGAATTTAATGATATTGTAACTTTGGAGAATGTTATTACTTGTATCCAAAGGGCTGAAATGGTAATGAAAATGGTAGATGAAGTTCAGAAATCTATTTATGAGTTAGGACAAGAGGGTAGATTAGTTGAAATGCAATTAGAAGAATTAGTTGGTGGCCTTGAAAAAGAAGAACTACTAATTATAAAAGATTATATTGCGCCAGGTAAAAAAAGAGCTTGTGAAAAGGTACTAAAAGAAGTAAAAAGCCTAACACATGAAGATTTAATGAAATCACAAATTATAGCAAGACTTCTTGGATATGATGACTTTGACAACTATGATGAAGTTGCAGTATATACAAGAGGATACAGAATTTTAAATAAAATACCAAGAATGCCAAATAACATTGTCGATAATTTAGTAAGATCTTTCAAATCTTTCCAACACATATTAGCTGCAGATATTCCAAGTCTAGATGACGTTGATGGAATTGGAGAGGTAAGAGCAAGAACAATAAGGCAATCTTTAAAAAGAATGCAAGAACAATTTGTATTTGATAATTTAATTTTATAAAACAAAGGAAAGAGGAATTTAGAATGAAAAAAGACTTAATAACTAAAATAATTTTTATAATTGCTATTATATTATTAATAGTAGGAATAGGATATGTAAGCTATGGAATAGTTGAAAAACTTACAAAGAAAGTTCAAAACCCAATAGCAACAATTGAAGTGCAGGATTATGGAACAATTAAAGTAGAATTGTATCCAGACCAAGCGCCAAATACAGTTACAAATTTTATAGCTTTAGCAAACCGTGGATTTTATAATGGACTTACATTTCATAGGGTAATTCCAGGTTTTATGATTCAAGGTGGAGATAAAAATGGTGATGGAACAGGAACACCAACTCTTGATGATTTAAAAGGAAATGGTGATACATCTACATATGCAATTAAAGGAGAAATGATTGCAAATAACTATACTGCAAATAAAATAAAATTAGAAAGAGGAGTTATAGCAATGGCACGTTCAGACTATAGCAGTATTAGTAGTAGCCTAACAGAAGAAAGCTATAATTCAGCAGGTTCACAATTCTTTATTATGCATGAAGACAATACTTCATTAAATGGTATGTATGCTGGTTTTGGAAAAGTAATTGAAGGAATGGATGTTGTAGATAAAATAGCAAATACAGATGTAACATACAGAAGTTCAGAATTAAAAGATGGAGAAGAAACTCCAAAAGATGAAAATGGAAAAAAAATAACAGCAGATATGCCTATTAATAAACCAGTTATAACAAACATTACAGTTGAAACATTTGGTGTAAATTATGGAGAACCAGAAACAATGAAACCATTTGACTACTATAATTATTTAATGAAAAATTATAGCTCTAGTTTTAATCAATAAAAATATACAAAAGAGGCATCATAGAAATTTAAAATATCTTGATGTCTCTTATTGCTATTTGTATTTTGTTCTAAATAAAATAGATATGAAAATTATATCTAAAAAAGGAAGGGAGTTATGAAATATGGGAGAAAACAAATGTCAAAAAAGAAATGATTACATTAGTTGGGATGAATACTTTATGGCAATAGCAAAACTTTCAGCAATGAGAAGTAAAGATCCTTCTACACAAGTAGGAGCATGTATAGTAAGTAATGACAATCGTATTTTATCAATAGGATATAATGGAGCACCAAATGGATTTAGTGATGAAAGATTTCCATGGGGTAGAGATGGGGAAAATTTAGATACTAAATATCCATATGTATGTCATGCAGAGCTAAATGCAATTTTGAATTATAGAGGAAGCAAAAAAGATTTAGAAAATTCAAAAATATATGTTGATTTATTCCCATGCAATGAATGTGCAAAAATAATAATTCAGTCTGGAATAAAAGAAGTAATATATTTATCTGATAAATATGCAAATTCTGAAAATAATATTGCTTCAAGAAGACTTTTAGAAGAATGTAATATTACATATAAAAGGATAAAGTTAGAAAAGGAAAGAGAAATAAAGATAGACTTAAAGTAAACTAAAAACCAATTTGTTTTAAGCCTATTAAATCAAAGAATTTGAAAATTTAAAATAAAATATTGAGCAATTATTAAGGAATGAATTCTGTATTAAACACAGGATTCATTCCTTTTAAGTTATTTTGGTATATATAATTTTTATATACTATTTTAACTCAACAACTGTAACACCCATTTCACCTTCACCAAAAGTACCAAGTCTAAAGCTTTTTACATGAGAATTTTTACGAAGAAAATTATGAATTCCTTCTCTTAATTTGCCAGTACCTTTTCCATGAACAATACGTACAGGACTAAGCTTAGCAATTGCACAGTCATCTAAATATTTGTCTATTACAAAACATGCTTCTTCAATATTTTGACCAATAATATTTATTTCTGGAGTAACTTCTTTTGATTTAAATGAAGTTATAGAAGATGATTTAGAATTAGTATTCTTTACATTTTTATTGTCTTTAATATTAATTTCTACAATATCATCTAAAGAAATATTTGTTTTAATATTTCCTACTTGAACTTGAAGAACATTTTTCTTACCAGATAAAGAAATAATAGTTGCAATATCATTAAAGTTTGACAATTTGATTTTCATACCAATTTTTAAGTCATCTTTAGAAAAATGCGTAACAACATTATTGTTATTATTTGCAACATTTGAACTAGCATTTAAGTTATCAAAAGAAGAATTTAGTTTATTTCTGTATAAGTTAGCTTGCTTTAAAGTTCCTTTTTTAAAATGACTTTTTACAAAATTAGCAATTTGAGTGTCAGACCAATTATCTACGTCAATTTCTTCAAAATCCTTTAAATTATTATACAAAACATTTAAATCTTTAATAGTACTGTTAGCTTCTTCTTTAGCATCTAAAAGGAGATTTTTAGCTTCAATTTTAGCTTTTTCAATTTTGTCTTCTTTTAAATCTTTTTGACTATTTTTTTCTTGTTCTAAACTTTTCCTTAAAAGCTCAATTTGATTTTTATTTTTTATAATTTCATCTTTCTCATTTTCGATAATCAATTTATCATCATAAATATTTTTTAAAAGTTCTTCAATATTTATTTCATCATCTTTTAGAAAGTTCTTAGCTCTGTCTAAAATATTATTAGAAATTCCAAGTTTTTTACTAATAGCAAATGCATTACTCTTACCTGGAATACCAATTAATAATTTATAAGTAGGTTTTAAGTTTTCTATATCGAAATCTGAACTTGCATTTTCAAAACCATCTGTCACTAATGCATAATTTTTAATTTCTGGATAATGCGTAGTTGCAAAAGTAATAGCTCCTATGTTATGGAAGTATTCTAAAATACTAATTGCAAGGCTAGAACCTTCTATAGGGTCTGTACCAGAACCTAATTCATCTAATAGAACAAGACTATCGGAGGTAGAATTATTAATAATGTGAACTACATTGCTAATATGAGAAGAAAAAGTACTTAAAGATTCTTCAATACTTTGTTCATCGCCAATATCAGCAAAAACATTGTCAAAAACATATATACTACTTTTTTCTTCCGCAGGAATAAACAAACCACTACAAGCCATTGAGGTCAAAAGACCAACAGTCTTTAAAGTAACAGTTTTTCCACCGGTATTTGGACCTGTAATAATTAAAGAAGAATAATTTTTACCAATTTCTACATCAATAGGGACTACTTTATCTTTGTCTATTAATGGGTGACGGGCTTTTACTAAATTAATACATTTATTATCATTTACTACAGGACAAATTGCATTCATATTTTTAGAAAAACTAGCTTTAGCAAAAATAAAATCTAATTTTCCTAGAAGATATACATCATTGTTTAATTCAGTTGTTAAACCAAACAATAGAGAAGATAAATTAGCTAATATTTTTTCAATTTCAATAGACTCTTCTACTTTAATGTTACTAATGCTATTGTTTAATTCAAAAACAGCCATAGGTTCAACAAATACAGTAGAACCACTGGCAGATACATCATGAACAAATCCTTTAATTTGACCCTTAAAATCTTCTTTTACAGGTATAACATATCTATCATTTCTAATAGTAACAATAGGGTCCATTATAGCCTTAGTGTTAGAGTGAATTATTTTATTTAAAGTATCTTTAATTTGATTTTCTAATTTTCTTCTATTTCTTCTCAAATTAGCCAAAATTGTTGAAGCATCATCGGCTATATTATTCTCATCTATAATACAAGAGAAAATTTTATCCTCTATAGTTTTATTTGAATATAACCTACTAAAATATGAATCTAAAATAGGAAAATTAGATAAATCAAAATCTTCATCCTTATAAAAATATTCTTTTAAATTTCTTGAAAGCCTTAAAACATTTGCAATATCAAGCAAGGCTTTTGCACTTAAAGAAATATTACTTTCTAAATTTTTAATAGGTAAAGAAATGTCTTCAAAATCAGCTATAGGTAGATTACCCTTACGGGAAGAAAGAGTGCAAGCTTCATCAGTTTCTTTTAATAAAGTTATAACTTTATCTTTTAAATTTGCAGGTTTTAAATCTAAGCAAAGTTCTTTACCTAAATATGTTTTTGAATTAGTTGAAAGTAAAGTTAAAATTTTATCATATTCCAATTTATTTAAATAATTTTGCATTATAAAAAACTCCTTATTTCATGCGTGTTTACGAATATATTATAATTCGCTAGTAGTGAATTTGTCAAGAAATACCTAAAAGTACTAAGTAGTTTTGGGGTAATGTTTTATTATATAATAAAATGTTAAAATTATATTGAAATGGAATAATTAATATGCTATAATAACAATAGTTATATAACAGCTGTTATAAAAGAGGGGAAAAGACAAATATGCCACCAATAAATAAGATAACAAAAGAAATGATAGTAAATGCAGGAAAAGAAATAATAAAATTAGAAGGTGTTGATAGGCTTAATGTTAGAAAAATTGCATCAAAACTAAACTGTTCTACACAGCCAATTATGTATCATTATAAAACTGTAAATGAATTAAAAAGCGATATTTATATTGCAGTTGATGAATACCATTCAAAGTATATTACAGAAATTGCCGATTGTAATAAAATCAATCCTATGCTTGGAATTGGACTTCGTTATATTATGTTTGCAGTTAAAGAAAAAAACTATTTTAAGTTTCTTTTTCAGACAGACAAATTTTCAAATTTAAATTTTAATGAATTAATAGAAAAGGATTCAGAAGAACTTTCTGCAATTTACGAAATTTTACAACATCAAGCTAATATAACAAAAGAACAAAGTAAAATGTTATTTGCTAATTTATTTATTACAGTTCATGGACTAGCAAGTCTTTTAGCCAATAACTCTATGAAATACGATGAAAAGTATTGTATTAATATTTTAGAAAATACTTTTTACGGAGTAATAAACAAAATTAAAGGAGAAAAATAATTATGGAAAAATTTTTTGAAAAACACGAAACATTAATATGTATATTACTAATAGTTTTATATGTTGTAATTAATTCTTATTGTATGCAAAATTTTGGGGTAGAAAATTATAAAACAACAATTATAAATACAATATTTTCAATTGCTTTAATTGTGTTAATAATAATGCTTAAAAGAACATCATACTATGGATTAACAAAAGTAAAAAATCCAAAAAAATATTTATATTTTCTTCCACTATTATTAATTGCATCAATTAATTTATGGAACGGAATTAATATAAATAACACAAAGAGTGAAATAATATTTCATATTTTATCTATGATTAATGTTGGTTTTATAGAAGAGATAATATTTAGAGGTTTTCTATTTAAAATGATAGAAAAAGACAACGTAAAAAGAGCAATAATAATAAGTGCTATTACTTTTGGAATAGGTCATATTGTTAATTTGATAAACGGAGCTGATTTAGTTCCAACTTTAATACAAATATGTTATGCAGTATCAATAGGATTTTTGTTTGTTACAATATTTTATAAAAGTAAATCAATTATTCCATGTATAATAACTCATTCTTTAATAAATGCACTTTCTATATTTAACGTTGAAAATACTATAATATCATTATATGTAGCACCTATAGTTTTAATAATTGTACCTATTTTATATACAATTTATATAAATAAAACTATTAAAGAATAGTAATCTAAATTACAATATATGAATAATAAAAAATAATTAGTATTAATTTATAAAAACAGATAGTTAGTTTTTCTAATTATCTGTTTTTTGTTGTACAAAACTTTTTTTATTGAACCAAAATTATTGACGTAATAAAAATTTATTAGTAAAATTATTAAAAATAAAGTAACAACTTATAAATATGATTAAGTAAAATAAAGATGTATAAAAGTATTAAATAGAAAAATAATACAAAAGAGGGGAAAATAATGAAGAAGATGTTAAAAAATAAAAAGGGAATAACTTTAATTGCATTAGTAATAACAATAATTATATTAATAATTTTAGCCGGTGTAGCAATAAGTTTGAACTTAGGAGAAAATGGACTTTTAAGCAAAACAAAAGAGTCAAAAGAAAAGTATGAGATAGCATCAGCTAAAGAATATATAGAAATAAAGATAAATGAGTGCATATTAGAAAAAGGTGGAGATGCAAGCTTGCAAGATATAATAGACTACTTGGCGGGAGATAGCAGCATAACAGTGGATGAAAAAATAGACACAGAAACTCCAAATGAGGTATACGTAACATATAATAGATATCAATTTAAAATAGATGAAAACAAAAAAGTGGAATTTATATCAATAGTAGATGTAGATTCAGGAGAAAAAGTAAGTATAGAAGCACAGGTAAAAAAACATTTAGGAAAGAACGCCGATGAAAAATATGAAGCAAGAGTATTGTTAAAGGCAACAGGAGATGCAGAAATATCAAAACTAGAAATACAAAATCCAGATGGAACAACACTAATAGTAGAACCAGATGGGATAACAACAGTAGGAAAAGATATTACAATAGAATTTGATAAAACATACAAAGTAGTATTAACAACAGCAAATGGTCATAAATATACAAAAAAAATAATAGAAAAATCAGAAGAAACAATAATGAATGCCGAGCAATTAGCAAGCTTTAGAGATAAAGTAAATAGTGGCTTAACCTATGAAGGAAAAACAGTAAAATTAGGAGCAGACATAGATTTAAGTACAGTATGTGGAGAAAATGTAGACGGAAAAGAAATAAGCTGGGAGCCAATAGGAAATTATGGAGCCAATACCACACTTGCTTTTTCGGGGACGTTTGACGGAAATAATTATGAAATTTCTAATATTTATATAAATGAAGAAAAAAATTATCAAGCATTTTTTGGAATTAATAAAGGCAATATACGAAATATAAAAATTAATGGAAATATTAATGTTACAGGTAATAAGTTATACACTGCAGGAATAGTTGCAAATAATATAGGAACTATATCAAACTGTCATAATAATGTATTAGTAAAAGGATATAACGTTATTGCTGGGATAACAGCAAGTGTAGAAAATAAAGCATTAGTAGAAAAATGTAGTAATAATGTAGAAATTTATTCAACTTATGGAAATGCAGGAGGAATAGTTGGTATAAATACTGGAACTATAAAAGAATGCTTAAATAAAGGATATATACATGCTAATATAACTGCAGGAGGAATAATTGCATATCAACATACTGGAGCAGTATATAACTGCTATAATACTGGAAAAATAGAATCAGGTTCAGCAATTGGGGGAATTTGTGGAGCTGCAGGAATTTCGGAAAAAAATACGGCATATGTATATAATTCTTTTAATGTGGGAAACATCATTGGGAGTAGTTGGAATGGAGAAATTATAGGTTTAAATAATGCGAATGGTGGGACATCACAAACTACAAATTGCTATTCTAGCGGAATAACTGCTGAAAAGCTTAATAATGGACAATATAGTGATAATGCCTTTACTAACGATATTAAAGAAAAAGTAGTAGACGAATCAACAGGCACAGAAAAAGAGGTTTGGAAATATAACAATGGTTATCCAATTCTAAAATGGCAATTACAGGAAAATCAAGTAGCAGAATAAAAATTAAATAGAAGATAGAAATGTGAAACAAAAACGACCGAAAGACGAATAAAATGTTTCACATTTTTATTATGAAAAGATAAAAAAATATTACATTAAAAATAACTTTTGAATTGACACTAAAATTTTGCTATGTTAATATAGTAAAAAAGGAAACAAAGGAGAAAAAAGTAATGAAAAAAATATTAGAAAAAAAGCAAAATGGAATAACTTTAATCGCATTAGTAATAACAATAATTATATTAATAATTTTAGCCGGTGTAGCAATAAGTTTGAACTTAGGAGAAAATGGACTTTTAAGCAAAACAAAAGAGTCAAAAGAAAAGTATGAGATAGCATCAGCTAAAGAATATATAGAAATAAAGATAAATGAGTGCATATTAGAAAAAGGTGGAGATGCAAGCTTGCAAGATATAATAGACTACTTGGCGGGAGATAGCAGCATAACAGTGGATGAAAAAATAGACACAGAAACTCCAAATGAGGTATACGTAACATATAATAAATATCAATTTAAAATAGATGAAAACAAAAAAGTGGAATTTATATCAATAGTAGATATAGATTCAGGAGAAAAAGTAAGTATAGAAGCACAGGTAAAAAAACATTTAGGAAAGAATACCGATGGGAAGTATGAAGCTAGTGTATTATTAAAGGTAAACGAAGATGCAGAAATATCAAAACTAGAAATACAAAACCCTGACGGAACAACACTAACCTTAGAACCAGATGGACTAACTACAGTAGGAAGAGACATGACAATAGAATTTGATAAGACATACAAAGTAATCCTAACAACAGCCAATGGACATAGATACACGAAAAAGATAATAGAAAAATCAGAAGAAACAATAATGAACGCAGAACAATTATCAAGCTTTAGAGATAGAGTAAATAGTGGATTAACCTACGAAGGAAAAACGGTAAAACTAGGTGCAGACATAGATTTAAGTACAGTATGTGGAGCGAATGTAGACGGAAAAGAAATAAGCTGGGAGCCAATAGGGTATTGCAATAGTAGTGATGACTATTGCTTCTTTAATGGAACATTTGATGGAAATTATAAAATAATTAGTAACTTATATATAAAGAACATTATAAGAGAAAGAATAGGCTTATTTTATCATAATCAAGGAACTATAGAAAAGACGATTTTAAACAACATTTATATTTATGAAGATTTAACTTCATCAGAAGTTGCAATGTCAATAGCAGGACCAGAAATAGGTGGAATAACAGGAACAAATAATGGAATTATAAATAATTGTGAAATAAGAAGTGGTACAATATCTAGTATTAATACAACAAAAAGTAATATAGAATATAGATGCATGCTTGTAGGAGGAATTACAGGACAAAATAATACAAAAGCAACAATTAATCAATGCATAAATAAATGTAATATATATGTTAAGAATACAACAGCACAGTCTAGTAGTTCATCCCCACATAATATGGCGGGAGGAATTACGGGAATGAGTGACAATGAAGCTACTATAGCTAATTGCTATAATATTGGAAAAATAGAAGGTTATAATGGTAGTCAAAATTTAGTAGGAGGGTTAATAGGAAGAACATTTGCAACGAGTATTATTAACTCATATAATATAGGACAAATTATTGGAACATGCAGTAATTCAAGCAATAATAAAGTAAGAGGAATAGTAGGAGAAAATTTTTATATAGTAGGAGAAATGACATTAAAAAATACTTATTGTATAAATAATATAAGTTACTCATATAATAGAATAGCTAATTCATATACAACTGGAATTGTGTCAGAAGCTACTTTAAAAAGCTATGCAACGAAATTAGGAGATGCATACACAAACGATATCAAAAACGATGACGGAACATGGAAATATAACAATGGTTATCCAATTTTAAAATGGCAATTAGAAAAAACAGAATAATAAGCTAAAATCAATTTATAATGTTTATAACAAACACAAAATATAATATAAAATGCCCCAAGAGTATTAGGTACTTTTGGGGTATTTCTTTTTTGTGTAATTCCTTTAAAATTTTTTATTTGCATTAATGAAAAATTGTGATATAATTACAAAAAAACAATAAGGAAGATAAAAATGCAGAAATTTTTTGTTAAAGAAAATCAAATAGAAAACAATAAAATAGATATTATAGGGGAAGATGTAAGGCATATTTCTAATGTTTTACGTATGCAAAAAGGTGAACAAATTTTAATTGGAAGTAAAGAAACATTAGAAACATATTTAACAGAAATAGAACAAATTGAAAAAGAAAAAGTAGTAGCTAAAATTATAGAAAAATTAGAAACACAAATAGAATCAAATGTAGAAATAGATTTATACCAAGGCTTGCCTAAAGCAGATAAAATGGAATTAATAATTCAAAAAACAACAGAAATAGGAGTAAGCAAAGTTATTCCAGTAGATATGGCAAGATGTATAGTAAAATTAGATGAAAAAGATGCTAAAAAGAAGATAGAAAGATGGCAAAAAGTAGCAGAAGGAGCTGCTAAGCAAAGTAAAAGAAGTAAAATTCCAAAAATAGAAAATAAAATAAAAATAAAAGATTTAGAAAATATAATAGGTCAATATGATACATTTATTGTAGCATATGAAGAAGAAAATGAAGTAACACTAAAGCAAGAACTTAAAAAACTAAAAGAACAGGAAAAATACAAAATAGGAGTTTTAGTAGGACCAGAAGGTGGAATTGCGAAAGAGGAAATCGAAAAGTTAATACAATATAATTCAAAAATAGTAACTTTAGGGAAAAGAATATTAAGAACAGAGACTGCTCCAATTGTACTTACAAGTAATATTATATATGAATTAGAAAAATAATAGAAAGGAAAGAATACTATGGCAGAAAGTAAATTAGAAGAAAAAGAGGTAGAAACAAAAGAAGTAAAAAGAAAAAGTGGGAGAAAAACAAAACAAGAAGATGTAAATAATGAAACAACTGAAAAAGTAGTAGCTAAAAAGACAGCAAAAAAAGAAGCAAATGCAAAGACAAAAAAAACTAGCTCACCGAAGTCAACTACTACAAAAAAATCAACTACGGCTAAAAAAACAACAGCTACAAAAAAAACAAATGCCACATCTAAAAAAGCTACAACCCAAAAAGAAACTGCTCCAAAAACAACAAAAAGAACTGCTAAAAAAAGTGTAGATACTATAGAAAGTGAAGAAAAGGGCAAAAAAGCTCCAAAAGCTACAGAAAAGAAAAAAAGTGATACAAAAGTAAGTAAAGAAAAAAAATTAATAGTAAAAAAAGATATATCATTGGACGAAGAAAAACTAGAGACAATAGAAAAAGAAATAAATAAACAGACAAAAATACCAGAAGATCAAAAAAGAAAAATTAACAAAAAGATATTCCAAAATATAATAATGGCTATAGTAGTTATTGTATATTTTATGTTTATAAATTTAGGATTTAATAATATAGAAGAAAGTACATATTTGACAGATTTAAAAGTATTTAGCATGATAACAATAGGAATTACTATAATTTTGTTTGAAAAAGCATATAAAAAAGATAGTGGGGAACTTACTATATCAGGAATAGAAATGCTAATAATCGCCATATCATCTCTTTTAACTAATTATATATATAAAATATATAATGCTAAATTTATCTATATTGTAACATGTATAGCAATGCTATTTGCAGTTTACTATGTTGGAAAATCAATTGTTATATATGTAAAGATGAAAAACAAAGCATTAAAAAAAGCAAGCGATATTCATAAAATAGTAAGAAAGTAGGAAAAATAAATAATGAGAAGTATGACAGGCTTTGGCAGAGCAAAGCTAGAAAAGAATAATAGAATTTATAGTATAGAAATAAAATCAGTAAATCATAAATATAGTGACATTTCTATAAAACTTCCTAGGAGTTTAAACTACTTAGAAGACAGTATAAAAAAGCAAATTAGTTTAAAGGTTGCAAGGGGAAAAATAGATGTATTTGTAACTTTTGAAAACTATAGTGAGCAAGGAAAAGAAGTTGTAATAAATGAAGAACTAGTGAAAGAATATATGGAAAAATTTAAATTATTAGCAGAGCAAAATAATTTAAGTATGAACATACCAGTAACGGAAATTACAAAACTTCCAGATGTATTAACTTTAAAAGAAACAGAAGAGGAAGAAGATACAATACAAAATGAATTACTAGAGTGTTTAGAACAAGCAATAAACAATTTTGTAGAAATGAGAACAATAGAGGGAAACAAAATTAAAGAAGATTTAAAAGCTAGAATAGATAAAGTAGAATGTGATGTTCAAAAAATTTCTGAATATTCTACTAGACTTGTACAAGAATATGTAGTAAAATTAGAAGAGAGAATAAAAGAAATATTAAAAACTGATGTAGTAGATCAATCAAGATTAGCTATGGAGGTAGTGTTATTTGCAGATAAATGTTCAGTAGAAGAAGAACTAACAAGACTAAAAAGCCATATAGAGCAATTTAGAACATTAATAAATAGTGAAGGTACTATTGGAAAGAAAATAGACTTTTTACTTCAAGAAATGAATAGAGAAACTAATACAATGGGTTCTAAATCAGGAAGTCTAGACATAACAAATTTAGTAGTTAATATAAAAACAGAACTAGAAGACATTAGAGAGCAAATACAAAATATAGAATAGGAGGAAATTTCAAATGCAATTAATTAATATAGGATTTGGAAATATCGTATCAGCAAACAGAATTATTGCTATTGTTAGTCCGGACTCAGCACCAATAAAAAGAATAGTGCAAGAAGCAAAAGATAATGGAAATGCAGTAGATGCAACTTATGGAAGAAGAACAAGAGCCGTAATTATAATGGATTCAGGACATGTTATTTTATCTGCAGTACAACCAGAAACAGTAGCAGGAAGATTAGATAAAGATGATGAAACAGAAGAACAATAAAGTGAAAGGGGTAATTTAATTATGATGGTAAAACCAACAACAGCTGAATTATTAGCAAAAACAAATGATAATAAATTTAGACTAGTAATTGCAACTGCAAAAAGAGCAAGACAAATAGCAAGTGGAAGTGAGCCTTTAACAGATGTTAAAGAGGAAGCACCAGTTACAATAGCAGCAAATGAAATAGCAGAAGGTAAAGTTGAAATAGAAAAATAAAAAATAAGGCATGTACAAAGTGAAACATGCCTTAAAATTATTTATATTGTATGCAAATTTTTAACAATAGTTTTATACAAGAAAGGAAGAAGTATGTTAGTATTATTATCAGGAGTATCAGGAGCTGGAAAAGATACAATAAAAAAAGAATTAATAAAAAGAATGGAAAATGTAGAATCTCTTCCATCATATACTACTAGACCAATGAGACCAGGAGATATAGAGGGAGCAACATATAATTTTATAACAACAGAAGAATTTGAAAACATGATAAAAAATAATGAATTTTATGAATATAATGTTCATCACGAACATTATTATGGAACATCAAGAAAACTAATGAATGAAAAAATTAATAGTGGAAAAATAATAGTTAAAGATATAGATGTAAATGGAGTAGAAAACTTGATAAATTTATTAAAAGAAGATACAAAAGTTGTAACTATATTTTTGAGAGTTCCAAAAGAAATTTTAATGAAAAGATTACAAAATAGAGTAGATAAACCAGCCTTAAAAGAAATAACATTAAGATTAAACAGATTTGATTATGAAGAATCTAGAATTGGAATGTATGATTATGTTATAAAAAATAATAATTTAGAAAAAAGTGTACAAATAATTCAAACTATTATAGAAAATGAATGTAAATTGAAAGAAACAGAATTTTAAACTTGCAATATTATGGAAAGTATGATATAATAATATTAGATTTCGCCAAGGCGAACAATAATTATATATATCAGGAGGATTGACTAATGACTAAAGAAAGACCAAAGGCAGTTTTGAAAAAAGGAGAAATAACTAAAGTAAGTTGTTTCGTTGGAGGATGTAGCCACGCAATACATGATAAATGTGCGGGGATTCCAAAATCCAATCAGTGTGCAGCATGTAGGTGCAAGAAAAACTACGTTGGTGTAGAAGGATAACCTGATTTGAGAAGACTCTTTATAGAGTCTTCTCAGACTATTGACAAAGTATGTAAAAATATTTTGTTCAATAGTCTTTTTTTTTTTGTAAATATTGTTTATTTTTTTTTATTTAGTGATATACTTCTTTTATAACACGAAAGAAGGTATTATTGTGACAAATATAAAAAAAGAAGATATTGATGTAAAAAGTTTTTATGGAGAAGATTGTGTTTCTAAAACAGAGGATTTTAAAAAAAAGTATAAGGTAAGTGATAAAGGATTATCTTCTGCTAAAGTAAATGAAAATTTTAGAAATCTAGGACCGAATCAAGTAAAACAATCAAAACCGAAAAGATGGTATAATTATTTTTTTGCTAGTCTTTTTAGTCCTTTTAATAGTATTTTACTTGGAATTAGTTTTATTTTAATTTATACAGATATTATTTTACCTGAAAATCCGAGTCCTGCTAATATTATTGTTATTGCAGTATTAATTATTATAAGTACATTGTTGGAATTTATAGAAGTATTTCGTTCTAACTATGCTGCTGAAAAGTTGAAAGAACTGGTAGAAACAACTGCAACTGTTATAAGAAATGGTAAAGAGAAAAAAGTTCCTATAAAAGAAGTTACTTTAAATGATACTGTGGTACTTTCTGCTGGTGATATGATCCCAGCTGACTTACGTATTATAGAATCTAAGGATTTATATGTAGGGCAATCTTCTATTACAGGAGAATCTGATGCAGTAAGAAAACTTACAAATACAGAACTTGAATCAATTGATGATATTGATAGTATAACAGATTTAGATACTATTTGCTTTATGGGAACAAATGTAATAAGTGGTAGTGCAAAAGCTGTAGTAATTCGTATAGGAGATGATACTTATTTTGGGAGAGTTGCACATACAATAACACAAAGTAAGCCTAAAACTAATTTCCAAAAAGGTATTGAAAGCATTAGTAGATTATTAATAAGATTTATGCTTATTCTAATTCCATTGGTATTTATTGTTAATTATCAAAAACATGATACAATACTTGCATTTACTTTTGCTGTAGCTATTGCAATTACAATTACTCCTCTATTACTTCCAGTTATTTTATCTTCATGCCTTTCTAAAGGTGCTATTAGAATGTCAAAGAAAAAGACTATTGTAAAGAAACTAGATGCTATACAAAATTTTGGTGCAATGAACATCTTATGTACAGATAAAACAGGGACATTAACAGAAGATAAAATAGTATTAGAAAAATATTTAGATGTATATGGAAATGAAAATATAAGAGTTTTAAAACATGCATTTCTGAATTCGTATTTTCAAACTGGTTTAAAGGGGAGTATTGATGAAGCGGTAATACATAGAGCATTAAAAAGTGATTTAAGCAGACTAATAACTAAATTTGAGAAAGTGGATGAGATACCTTTCGATTTTAGCAGAAGAAGACTTTCAGTAGTTGTTAAGAGTAATAAAGAAAAAATTTTAATTACTAAAGGCGCAGTTGAGGAAATTTTAAATATATGTACGACTATAGATTATGAACATGATATAATTCCAATTACAAAAGAAATTAAAGAAAATATAAGAAAAATAGCAAATAAATTAAACGAAGATGGTTTAAGAGTAGTTGCTGTGTGTCAGAAAAAAGATATTAATGATATAGAAACATTTAGTGTTGAAAATGAATCTCAAATGTCACTTGTTGGATTTATTGGATTCTTAGACCCACCTAAAGAAAGTGCTAAGCTTGCCATTGAAAAATTAAATAATGCTGGCATTAGAGTTATTGTTTTAACTGGTGATAATGCTGCTGTTACTAAATGTATTTGTAAAAAGGTAAATATAAATACTAAAAAAATTGTTACTGGTGCACAAATAGATAGATTAGCAGACCCTGGTGTTTTAAGATTACTAAAAAAATCTAATGTTTTCGTAAAACTATCACCTATTCAAAAGGCAAGAATTGTAAAACTCTTGAAGGAATCTGGCAATGTTGTAGGCTATATGGGAGATGGTATTAATGATGCTCCTTCCCTTACAAATTCTGATGTTGGTGTTTCTGTTGATACAGCTGTTGATATTGCTAAAGAAACAGCAGATATTATACTTTTAGAGAAAGACTTAAATGTATTATTAGAAGGGGTAACGGAGCGGAAGACGAACTTTTGGAAATTTAATGAAATATATAAAAATGGCTGTAAGTTTTAATTTTGGAGAAGCAGTTTCTGTAATTATAGCTAGTGTGTTATTACCGTTTTTACCAGAAACCCCAATTCAGTTATTGGTTGAAAGCTTGCTTTACGATTTAGGACAGATGACTTTACCTTTTGATAATGTAGACAAAGAATATCTCCAAAGCCCAAAAAAATTTGATATTAAAGATTTAAAAAGCTTTATGCTATTTATGGGACCTTTAAGTTCAATTTTTGATATGCTTGTATTTGCATCTCTTTGGTACGTGTTTGGAATAAGAGAAGCAGCAGTTGTACAAACAGTTTGGTTTAGCTATAGTATAGTTTCAAATTTGATGGGAATGCATATAATAAGAACTTCAAAATTGCCTATTGTACAAAGCCACGCTAATAAGATGGTTTACTTTTCTTCTATTTTACTAAGTGTAATTGGAATTTTAGTTCCATATACTTTTTTAGGAAAAGCGATTGGATTAGTTCCAGTAACATTAAATTATTTGAATGTAATTTTAGGAGTTAGTGCTTTATATTGTGTGGTTGCAATATTTGCTAAAAAAGTATATATAAAAAAATATGGAAGTTGGATATAATAGAAAACTAAATGGATAAGATATAAAAAGTTTCGAAGTGAGCCAACTTATATACAAATTTAACAGTATATTTTAAAGTTAATAGAATTCAAAGTAGAATATTATTTATTAATTTCTACAAAAAATTGACATAAAATGTAAAAAGTGGTAAAATGTAAATGTAACATAAAGTTTATAGTTAACATGCAATTAGTGTTAACTAACATCAAAAGGAGAAAAGCATATGAAAGAAATTTCAAGGCAGACAGCAATGAAAAACATTCAAAGTGGCAAAGAAGTTCTTTGCCAGCTTAGTAAAAACGAAAAGCGGACAATTTCTACCATGGGAGAATTAACAGAGGTAATCCTATTAGAACAAAGAATTCTAACAGATCCTTTGAAATTCTTTGAAAACTAAATAGAGGTGGAATTTATGCAGGAAGTTTTGACTAGCTAAAATCCAGTTTCTATAAAGAAGCTGGATTTTTCTTGTACAAAATTTATTTTTTTGATATACTAATACAGAATTAAAAAATATGATATTTATATTATAAAAGAAAGGAGAAAAACATGATTGCAGAAGTCATATTAAACTCAAATGCAAAAGATTTAGATAAAACATTTGACTATGAAGTGCCAGAAGAAATGAAAGAAAAAGTGAGCTTGGGCAGTCGTGTATTAGTTCCTTTTGGATATAGAAAACAAGTAGAAGAAGGCTTTATAATCTCATTAAAAGAAAATTCAGAATATAAAACAAAGCAAATAGTAAAAATAGAAGAAAATCCATTTTTAAATGAAGAAAAAATAAAACTCGCAAAATGGATTTCAAAAAGATATTTTGCAAATTTATCTGATAGTTTAAAATTGATGTTGCCACCAGGAACAACAACGAGAAATTTTGAAAATAGAATAAAAGAAAAAACAAATCAATTTGTATTTTTGAAAAAGACCGAAGAAGAGATAGAATTCGAAATAGAAACAAAAAAACTAAAATCAGAAAAGCAAATAAGAATACTTAAATTTTTATTAGAAAATGATAGTGTTCTAGTAAGTGACTTAGAAATATTTACAGATACATCAAGAGCAATAATAAAAACTTTAGAAAAAAATGGATATATAGAAATTTTAGAAAAAAGAGTAGACAGAAATCCATTTATACATAAAGTTGTGAAAAAAACAGAAAAGCTAACCTTTACAGAAGAACAACAAAATGCTTATTCAAAAATAGAAGAAGCAATAGATGACCAAATGAACACAGAGTTTTTAATTTTTGGAGTAACAGGTTCAGGAAAAACAGAAATATACTTACAAACAATAGAAAAAGTTTTAAAACAAGGAAAAGCTAGCATAATGTTAGTGCCAGAAATTTCACTTACACCACAAATGGTAGATAGATTTATAGAAAGATTTGGTCAAGAAAAAATAGCAGTATTGCATAGTAAATTATCTGTAGGAGAAAGATTTGATGCTTGGAATAGAATAGTAAAAAGTGAAGCAAGTATCATAATAGGAGCGCGTTCGGCAATATTTGCGCCAGTGAAAAATATAGGTGTAATTATAATAGACGAAGAGCATGACTCATCATATATGTCTGAAATGACACCAAAATACAATGCAAAAGAAGTTGCTAAATTTATAGCAAAAGAAAATTCATGTCCTTTAATATTAGGAAGCGCAACACCAGATATGAAGACATATAAAAAAGCGCAAGATGGAGAAATAGAACTTTTAGAATTAACAAAAAGAGCTAATAATTCAAGTCTGCCAAAAGTAGAAATAGTAGACTTAAGAGAAGAACTTGCAAACCGGAAATCATTCAATGATTAGTAAAAAACTTCAGGAAGAAATACAAAAAAATATAGAAAACAAACAACAAACCATTTTATTTTTAAACAGAAGAGGGTATTCTACATTTATAATGTGTAGAGATTGTGGTTATACTATAAAATGTAAAAACTGCAACATAACAATGACATATCATTTAAAACAAAATAAATTAAAGTGTCATTATTGTGGATATGAAGAAGATCCAGTAACAACCTGCCCAGAGTGTAAAAGCACTAATATAAGATATTTTGGAACGGGTACACAAAAATTAGAAGAAGAGGTAAAGAAACTATTTTCAAATGCTACTACAATAAGAATGGATGTAGATACAGTAACTAAAAAGAATTCACATGAAGAAATACTAAACAAATTCAAAAATGAAAATATAGATATTTTAATAGGGACACAAATGGTAGTAAAAGGGCATCACTTCCCAAAAGTAAGTTTAGTAGGAGTTATAGCAGCAGATAGTTCCCTAAACATAGAAGACTTTAGAGCCAACGAAAGAACCTTCCAAATATTAACACAAGTAGCAGGAAGAGCGGGAAGAGAAGGCTTAGAAGGAAGAGTAATAATTCAAACTTACAATCCGGATAGCATAGCAGTAGAACTTGCACAAAAACAAGACTACAAAGCATTTTATGAAAGTGAAATAGGAATAAGAAAACAGTTGAAATATCCACCATTTTGCGATATAATAGTAATTGGATTAAGTGGAGAAAAAGAGCAAGAAGTAATAAAAGAGGCAAAGAAAATACATAAATATTTAAAAGAACGAATAATCACAGAAAAAATAGGGGTTTTACTTTACAGTCCAGTTCCAGCACCAATAGACAAAATAAAAAATAAATACAGATATAGAATGATAATAAAATGCCTATACAATAATCAGATAAACGAGTTACTGGAACAAACAATAAAAGCAAACGAACTGAAAAAAGATGTACGATTATCTATAGAAATAAACCCACAAAATATGATGTAGTCACTTTGGGTTACCTTTGGGGACGTTTCCTTTTGGTTAATCTGTCCCTTTTGGAACATTTATAGAAAATTGTTTTTGAAAAAATAAAAAGTAAGAAAAGAGGAAAGATAAATGGCAATTAGAAATATAAGAGAAGAAGGAGACGAAATTCTAAAAAAGAAATCAAGAGAAATAGAAGAAATAGACGATAGAATATTAGAACTATTAGACGATATGGTAGAAACAATGCATAAGTATAATGGAGTAGGTTTAGCAGCTGTACAAGTTGGCGTATTAAAAAGAGCAATAGTAATAGATTTATATGATGATAAAGGACCAATAAAATTAATAAATCCTGTAATTATTAAAGAAGAAGGAGAGCAAGAAGTAGAAGAAGGATGCTTAAGTTTTCCAAACAAATATGCAAAATTAATAAGACCAGCAAAAGTAACAGTAGAGGCATTAAATGAAAAGGGTAAAAAAGTAAAGATAAATGCAAAAGAATTGCTAGCACAAGCATTATCACACGAAATAGACCACTTAAATGGCATTGTCTTTGTAGATAAAATGATACCAGGAACTTTAGAATATGTAGAGCCAAAAGAAGAAAAATAAAATTTAAGAGGAGTGTCCCATATGTTCCAATTTCGGAACGAAAAGGATCGTCCCTACTGTTCAGAGGAGGAAAATATGCTAAATATACTATTTATGGGAACACCAGATTTTGCCCAGGAATCTTTAAAGTGTTTAGTCGAAGAAAATTATAATATAATTGGTGTTGTTACAAACCCAGATAGACCAAAAGGAAGAGGTATGAAAATGATTGCTTCTCCTGTAAAAGAATATGCATTAGAAAATGGATTAGATGTGTATCAACCTGAAAAAGTACGAAACAACATAGAATTTATAGATAAAGTAAAAGAATTAAATCCAGATATTATCTGTGTCGTAGCTTATGGGAAAATACTACCAAAAGAAATATTAGACATTCCAAAGTATGGATGTATAAATGTACACGCGTCAATTCTTCCTAAATATAGAGGAGCAGCGCCAATACAATGGGCTGTTTTAAATGGAGATAAAGTAACTGGTGTAACAACTATGTATATGGATGTAGGAATGGACACAGGAGATATAATTTTAATAGAAGAAACAAATATAGGTAAAGATGAAACAACTGGAGAACTATGGGATAGACTTTCTAAAATAGGAGGAAATCTTTTAGTTAAAACTTTAAAGCAAATAGAAGAAGGAACTGCACCAAGGAAAAAACAAGCAGGAGACTTTACAATGGCTCCAATGCTAAATAAAGAAATGTCAAAAATTGATTGGGAAAATAAAGCAGCAAAAGAAATTCATAATTTAGTAAGAGGATTAAATCCAATAATGGGAGCTTATACATTTTTAAATGATAAGAAAATAAAAATATGGAAAACTAAAGTAAGAGAAGAAAACGAATTATTAGAATTATTTCCAGAATTAGGAGAATATTTCTTTAAAGTAAAGGATTTAATGCCAGGAACTATAATGTTTGCTTCAGACAAAAGAGGATTATTTGTTAAGGCAAATGAAGGAATTATAGAGATAAAAGAAATTCAAGGTGAAAACGCTAGAAAAATGCCAGTAGGAGATTTTTTAAGAGGAAATGAAATAATGGCAGGAGAAATGTTTGAATAAATTTTTTATTAAATAACTAAAAATAATTAGTTAAGTTTGATAAAAAATAAATATAGTAAAACAAAAAAAGAATTCTTGTATGATATAAGTCATATAAGAATTCTTTTTTTGTAATTTTTACTTTTGAAACTTTGCAAGAGTGGAAAACTATCCAATGGATAATCCTTTACAAGATAATTCACCAGTACATACAAAATGGTGAGCAGTTATAGAACCATCTTTGGTATCACAATCACCATCTATAACTATTTCTTGTGCACTTATAGAGCCACCTTCGTTAACACAATCACCATCTATAACTATTTCCTGAGCAGTTATAGGGTAACCATTTGTATCACAATTACCATCTATGAGTATTTCTCTTGCAGTTAAATCGCAAGAATCATTTTTACCCAAAATATAAATATCCTGCGAAGCACTAATAGATTCTGAATAATTGTCACCAGTAATTAAATAATTAAGGCATGTAACATCAGCAACATTTGAGTTACCTCTAACCTCAATGTTACCATCGGAAGTAATATTTGAGGCCTCTAAATCGGTATTTGTCCAAATGTCACCATCTGAAATTTTAACATCATTATCACTGCAGTATAAACGATCACAAGAAATATTTACACCATTGATGTTAAGATCTGCATTAATTGTCAGGTCGCCAGAAACAATGATATCACCATTTTCAATTTCAACATTATAATTACACGAAATGGTGAGATTCCCTAAAACGATAAGATTTGCATCTTTCATTTTTAAATTGCCTTTAATAGTGATGTCTCCTTCAAGAAAGAGGTCTTCGCCATCCAATATTACTTCAAGAAATAGATCTTTACCATCAAATATTAAGTTTTCAAAAGTCCGTTTTTGCATTTGCAATCCTCCTATATTTGTATAAAACCAGTTTATAGTTACATAAACAAGTATATCATGAAAAATGTTAAAAAGCAATACACATAAAAATTAACTAATTTTTTGACAAAAATACATCAAAAAAATAGAAAAAAGGAGAATGCATATTGACTAAAAAGTAAAATTTTGTTAGAATAAAAACATCAAAACAGTAATAACATATATACATAATACTGCATTCGAAATTTTATCAAAATAATATAACAATTTTATGTTTAACAATTTACTAAAAGTAAATGAAAAGTATAGCAAAAAAATGTAAAAAATGAAAGTAATAGTTAGGAAACAAAGGAGAACAAGGTAGAATGGAAAATAGTAAAAAAGTAAGTGAAAAAAGATCAAAGAAAGAAAAAAGACTAAATACTACTAATGGTATAACAATAATATCATTAGTAGTTACAATAATAGTACTTATAATATTAGCAGGAGTAAGTATAAATTTAATACTAGGAGATAATGGAATAATAACAAAGGCCAAACAAGCAGAAAAAGCACAAATAATAGCAGAAGCTAAAGAAAAAATAGCAACAGATATTTTATCTGCTGAAATGGAAGCAGTAACGAGAAATGAACAATTAGAAAAATCACAAATAGAAGATATAATTTCAAAATATGGAGAACTTCAAGAAGATGGTGATACAATAATATTAAACAAAAACAATTATACATTAAGTTTAAAAGACGTGTATAGTGGAACTACAACAAACACAGGAAGTTACACAGAATTGTCTGAGAAAATAGAAACTTTACAACAAAAATATGAAGAGTTAAAAGAGAAATATGATCAATTAGTTGAAAACAGTGAAAATTATATTGAACCATATACTTACTTTTCGAAAATAAGTAGAACAGATAGTAATAATTCACCTAGAACTATAACTATTACTATACCAGAGCAATTTAGAAGTAAAACCTCGACAATATCATTATGCCTATCAGTTTCAAACTATGCAACGCAATGTTATTGTAATGTGGTACAAAAAACAGGAGTAACAGTGTTAAAAAACGATACTGCAAATGCTTCGAGTGGTAATAATAGTTATTTATATGCATTTAATAGAGTAATTAAAATTGACCAAAATGTTGAGAGTATAGAAATAACGATTAAGATATTTGCAGACTCTGTTTTACAATATACTATATTTTAAAAATATATGAGAGCAGTCATTAAATGTGCTGAACCAAAAAAATATTTAATTTTTTGTTTAGTATTTATTAAGACTGCTTTTTAGCTATAATATATTTTTAAATCATTTTTTCAAAATTATTTTGAAGAAATGATTTATAGAATTTAAACAAATTTTTTAACAAAAGTGTTGTAAAAAATTAAAGATATTGGTATACTTATAGTATCTAAAAAATATGTACAAAAGTATAAATTATAAGGAGGTCTTTATTATGGAAAAAGAAAATAAAGAAGTAAAAAAAGAAGAAGTTGTAGAAAACGAAGAAATTGCTATATCTACAGAAACTAATGAAATAAAAATAGCAAACGATGTTGTTGCTGTTATCGCTGGTGTAGCTGTATCAGAGGTACCAGGAGTTTCAGAAATGGCAGGAGGATTTGCAGGAGGAATTACAGAAGTACTAAGTGGAAAGAAAAATTTAGCAAAAGGAATAAAAGTTGAAGTTGGAGAAAAAGATACAAAAATAGATGTTAATATCATAGTAGAATATGGTGTTAGAATTCCAGATGTTGCATTTGAAATTCAAAACAGAGTAAAAAAAGCAGTAGAAACAATGACAGGTTTAACTGTATTAGAAGTAAACGTACACGTACAAGGTGTTAATACAGAAAGCAAAGAAGAAACACCAGAAACAAAAACAGAAGAATAAAAGTAACTAAAAAAGGGTACGGTTTTCGTCGTACCCTTTACTAAATAAAAACGGAGGAAAAAATATGAAACTTTTAGATAAAATAGGATTAATTGTATTTTCAAATTTTATATTAATAATATCAATAATAATATGTTTATTAATTTTTGGCTGGTTAACACCAGAAACAGTATATGATATAACAAAAATAGTATTAAATGATCCAGTAACAACAAATGTTATATTAGGAATTTCTATCGTTTGTATATTACTTGCTATTAAATGCATATTCTTTAGTACAGATAAAAATGAAATAAATGGAATTAAAGATGGAATATTACTACAAAATTCAGATGGACAATTAGTTATTTCAAAAGCAACTTTAGAAGAATTAGTAAACAACATTGTAAAGGGATTTGATAGTGCACAAGATGTCTCTTCTAAAATAGTATTAGACGAAGAAAAAAATCTAATTGTATATGTAACTTTAAATGTTAAAGAAAATGCAGTAATTAAAGAATTATCAAATAATCTTCAAACTAAAATTAAAAGTGCAATAAAGAAAACTTCAGATTTAGAAGTTAAAGAAGTAAATATTAGTGTAAAAGATTTAAACACAAAAGAAGAGCAAGGATTAGAACAATAAAAAGAGGTGTTAATATGAAAGAAATAAAAGATTTTTTAATGAAGTTTAGAGGAGCAATTATTGGAGCAATAATTGCAATACTTATTCTATGTACAGGACTTTATAAATTAATGATAGGTATTATATTAATAGGAATGGGAATATACGTAGGAAATTATGTTCAAATTAACAAAGATGATGTAAAAGAAAAATTAAAGAAATTTATAGATAAATTATAAAAGGGGAAATTATGAAGCGTACAGAGACAAGAGAACAAGCATTTAGATTAATATATAGTAGTCAAATTCAAAAAGACATGGACGAAGAACAAATAAATATATTTATAGAAGAAAATAATTTAGGTGAAGAAGAAGCAGAGTATATTAAAAATATTTTTTATGGAATAAAAGAAAATAAAGAAGAAATAGAAAAACTAATTTCATCTAACTTAAAAGAAAAATGGAGTATGGATAGAATTTCTAAAATAGATCTTTCAATATTAAAATTAGCTATTTTTGAATTAGTATATTCTAAACTACCATACAAAGTAGCTATAAATGAAGCGGTAGAGCTTGCTAAAAAATATGGAGAGGATTCTTCAAAATCTTTTGTAAATGGAGTGCTTGCAAGTATTGTAAAAGAGAAAAAACTAGATGAAGAGGAGTAAAACTAAAAATGACATATCATCCAATTAGTGTTACGCAATTAAATAACTATATAAAAGAAAAATTTCAAGAGGATGAATTTTTAAATAATGTATTAGTAAAAGGAGAGATTTCAAATTTTAAGCATCATTATACAGGACATATGTATTTTACTTTAAAAGATGAAAACTCTCTTATAAAATGTGTTATGTTTAAAACTTATACTTCTAATTTAAATTTTGTCCCAAAAGATGGAATGAAAATAATGGTATTAGGTACAGTATCTGTTTTTGAAAGAGATGGAGTTTATCAAATATATGCAAAAGCAATGCAACAAGAAGGAATTGGAGACTTACACGCAGAATATGAGAAACTAAAGGCAAAATTAGAGCAGGAAGGTTTATTTGACAAAGCACATAAAAAGCCAATACCATTTATGCCTAAAGTTATAGGAGTTTTATCATCTAATACAGGAGCAGTTATTCGTGATATTATTAATGTATCAACAAGAAGAAATCCAAATGTGTACATAAGGTTATTTCCGGTGCCAGTACAAGGTCAAGGAGCTTCTGAAAAAATAGCAAAGGCAATAGAAATAATGAATGAAAACAAGGAAGCTGATGTATTAATAATAGCAAGAGGAGGAGGTTCACTAGAGGATTTATGGCCATTTAACGAAGAAATAGTAGCAAGAGCAATATACAACTCTAATATACCTATTATTTCTGCAGTAGGGCATGAAACAGACTTTACAATAGCAGATTTTGTAAGTGACTTAAGAGCACCTACGCCATCAGCAGCTGCAGAACTCGCAGTGCCAGATATAAAAGAAATAAAATTAAAAATAAAGACAAATGAAAATAGACTACAAAATGCTTTACAAAAGAAATTGGAGTTAGCAAAATTACGTTATGAGAAATGTATGAAAGCAGCAGTATATACAAATCCACTTCAAAGAATAAATGAAAATTATATGCTATTAGATAAATTTACAAAAATATTAGTGAATAGTATGGAGTTAAAGATTAAAGAAAAGAAAACATATATGGTGGAATGGGTTAGTAAGTTAGATGCATTAAGCCCGCTAAGAACATTAACAAGAGGATATTCTATTACAAGTAAAGAAGATAAAATAGTAAAATCAGTAAATGAATTAAATAGTGGAGATAAAGTAAATTTACGTTTTACAGATGGAAAAAAAGAGGCACAAATATTATAAAAACTGAGAAAGGAATGAATTTTATGAAAAGAAAAACAAGTATAATAATTATAATCATTCTAGTTATAATGTTAATTGCTATTGGAATATTTATGTTTGGAGAAATAAATAAAGGATCTACCACAAAACCAACATCTACAAATACATTAAAAGATAAAAATAATGAAATAGTAAATCAAATTGCAAATGAAATTGTAGAAAATACAATTAAAAATGAAGTGAAAAATAATGAGACAACAGAAAATACAACAGAAAACACAACAATTCCAACAGAAACTTTTGAAGAAGCACCAAAAACAGCAGAGGAAAAAGCTATAAATATGGTAAAAAAAGACTGGGGAGAAGATAAAAATGTAGATATAGCAATAGATGGAATGGATAGTAATGGAAACTACATAGTAGCAGTTAGAGATAGTTCTACAACTGAGGCTAAGGCTTTTTATACAGTAAATACTTCTAGTGGAACACTTACAAAAAGAGAAATGAATTAAAGGGGAGAAATTATGCAAGAAATAAAATTTGAAGATGCAATGCAAGAATTAGAGGCAATTACAGCTAAATTAGAAAAAGGTGATTTAAGCTTAGATGAATCAGTTTCAAAATTTGAAGAAGGAATGAAACTAGCTAAAAAATGCAATAATATTCTTGAAGAAGCAGAAAAGAAAATAAAAGTATTAGTACAGAAAGATGGAAAATTAGAAGAAGAAGACTTTAGTACAGAAGAGTAACAAAATGAAAAAAGAAAAGGGGGACTATATTAGAAGAGTCTAATATAGAAAATAAAATGGAATTTTATTCAGAATACAAATATTTAATAGTTCCATTAACAGTATGGTTTTGTATACAATTGTTTAAGGTAATTTGGGACTTAGTAACAACTCGTAAATTTAATTTTAAAAGAATTTTAGGTGCAGGTGGAATGCCTAGTTCACATTCAGCAGTAGTAACCTCAATTGCAACAATGATAGGAAAAACGCAAGGAATAAATTCACCGATATTTGCTCTTGCAGTAATGTTTGCATTTGTAGTTATGTATGATGCAGCAGGAGTTAGAAGAGCAGCAGGAAAACAAGCAAAATTATTAAATAAATTAGTAGAAACACCAGGGCTTTCAAATATACAAGTACAAGAAAAATTAGTAGAAGTATTAGGGCATACTCCAATGCAAGTTATAGTAGGTGCAGCAATAGGTGTTATAGTAGGATTAATTTTTGGATAAATATTAGTTAAAAAGACGAGAGAATTCTTGTCTTTTTATTGTAAAAAACAAAAATATAATGTATAGTATAAATATATTTTAAAAGTAGGTGATTATAATGGAAGATATAGAGATTGCAAGAAATACTAAATTAGAAAGAATAGAAAAAATAGCAGAAGGCATAGGAATAGATGAAGAATATGTAGAAAACTATGGAAAATATAAAGCAAAAATATCATTAGATATATTAAAAAAACTAGAAAACAAAAAAGAAGGAAAGTTACTATTAATTACAGCAATAAATCCAACACCATTAGGAGAAGGAAAAACAACAATAGCAATAGGATTAGCAGATGGATTAAGAAAAATTGGTAAAAATTCAATACTAGCATTAAGAGAACCATCATTAGGTCCGGTATTTGGAATAAAAGGTGGAGCAACAGGTGGTGGACATTCACAAGTTGTACCTATGGAAGATATCAATTTACATTTTACAGGAGACATTCATGCTATAACTTCAGCAAATAATTTGTTATCAGCTATTATAGACAATCATATATACCATGGAAATGAGCTAAATATAGAAAAAGTTACATGGAAAAGATGTGTAGACCTAAATGATAGACAATTAAGGGTAGTAAATACAGGTTTGTCAGGTGAAAAAAATATAGTTCCAAGAGAAGACGGATTCGATATAACAGTGGCTTCAGAAATAATGGCAATTTTTTGTTTAGCAACAGATATAGATGATTTAAAAAGAAGATTAGGAAATATCATAATAGGCTACAATAATGAACAAAAGCCAGTCACAGCACATGATTTAAAAGCAGAAGGAGCAATGGCAGTCTTACTAAAAGATGCACTTAATCCAAATTTAGTTCAAACACTAGAGCATACACCAGCAATAATACATGGAGGGCCATTTGCGAATATAGCACATGGATGTAATAGTGTAGTTGCAACAAAAATGGCATTAAAACTTTCAGATTACATAGTTACAGAAGCAGGATTTGGAGCAGACTTAGGAGCAGAAAAATTCTTAAATATAAAAACAAGAAGATTAGGAAAGATTCCAGATGCAGTAGTAATAGTAGCAACAATAAAAGCTTTAAAATATCATGGCGGAATGGCAAAAGACGAATTAGAAAAAGAAAATATAGAAGCATTGAAAAATGGTAGTAAAAACTTACTAAAACACATAGAAAATCTAAAAGAAAAATTTGGAGTAAATGTTGTTGTTGCAATAAATAAATTTAATCAAGATACAGAAAATGAAATTGAAACATTAAGAAAAATACTAGAAAAAGAAAATGTAGAATTAAGTTTAGTAGAAAGTTGGTCAAAAGGCGGAGAAGGAGCAATTGATCTAGCAGAAAAAGTAGCTTACTTATGTGAAGAAAAAGAAAATGAATTTAAATACATATATAATTTAGAAGATACTATAAAAGAAAAAGTAGAAAAAGTTTCTAAAAATATATATGGAGCAGATGGAGTAGAATATAGTAAGGAAGCGGAAGAGCAAATCGAAAAAATAGAGAACATGGGTTATGGCAATTTACCAATTTGTATAGCTAAAACACAATATTCGTTTTCAGATGACGCTAAAAATTTAGAGTGTAATTCATCATTTAACATTCATGTAAAAGAAGTAAAACTAAAAGCGGGAGCAGAATTTATAGTAATACTAACAGGAAAAGTGATGACAATGCCAGGCTTGCCAAAACATCCTGCATCAGAACAAATAGATATAGACGAACAAGGAAATATAGTAGGGATATTTTAAAGAACATTTGGGGACGGGTCACTTTTGTCCTTTACATAAAATATAATAAAATCATAAAATAGGGGTTAATAATTTTAGGGCTTATAAAATCATTACAAGGGAGATGAAACAAATGGGAAGAAAAGCAAGAAAAAATTATGATACCTCTTTTTTTCATGTTATAGTACAAGGAATAAAAAAAGAATATATATTCAAAAATAACCATTATATAGAAAAATATATCAAATTAATTAATAAGTATGAAAGTGAATTTGATTTAAGGCTTTTGTCATATTGCATAATGAATAACCATGCACATTTGCTTATATACACTGAAAAAATAGAAGATATGTCAAAATTTATGCATAAAATAAATTCGACATATGCAGAATATTTTAATTACAAGGAAGATGAAAGAGTAGGGTATGTTTTTAGAGATAGGTTTAAAAGTCAACCAATTTATGATATTAGGTATTTAATAAAGTGCATAAATTATATTCATCTAAATCCAGTTAAAGCATTAATTGTATCTAAATGTGAAGATTATAAATATTCTTCATATAATTATTATTTGAAGAATATAAATAATAATGTTGATAATAAAATAAGTTTTATAAAAGAAATTTTAGGGCAGAATTATATGGAGGTTTTAAACAATAATTTAAAAAATACAAATATATTTTATGATGTAGATATAAGTATGCGAGATTTAATAGATAATAAGATTCTGTATTTTTTAGAAATAGAAAATATAAAAATAGACAATATATATGAAGAAAAAGAAACACTGGGAAAAATAATTAAATATTTATATTTTAAAGAAATTAAAATTCAAAGAAAATATATACTGCAAAAGTTTGGAATTTATAAGGATTTATTTTACGAATTAATAAAATAAAAGTTATGTAAAGGACAAAAGTGACCCGTCCCCAAATGTCCTTTGTGAAATATTTGTGAATTTTAGATATATGCTATTGACTTTTTTATATAAAGGGTATACATTATTAGCAGTCTCAAATAAAGACTGCTAATTTGATATTAGATTATATAATAGGTATGAGGAGGTAATGTAAAATGTTAAAACCATTAGCAGACAGAGTTGTAATTAAAATGTTAGAGAATGAGGAGACAACAAAAAGTGGAATAATATTAGCAGGAGCTAGTAAAGAAAAAACACAATTTGCAGAAGTTCTAGAAGTAGGACCAGGAACAGAAAAAATAAAAATGGAAGTAAAGAAAAACGATAAAATAGTTGTAAGTGAATATGCAGGTACAAAAATAAAATATCAAGGAGAAGATTTAGTTATAGTGAATCAAGATGATATTTTAGCAATAGTTGAAGAGTAAGTTAAGGAGGTAATTTTGTATGTCAAAAGAAATTAAATTTGGTGAAGATGCCAGAAAAAGTTTATTAAATGGAGTTAATAAATTAGCAGATACAGTAAAGGTTACATTAGGACCTAAAGGAAGAAATGTAGTTTTAGATAAGCAATTTGGAGCACCTTTAATTACAAACGATGGTGTTACTATTGCAAAAGAAATTGAGTTAGATGATCAATTTGAAAATATGGGTGCAAGACTTGTAAAACAAGTTTCTACTAAAACAAATGATGTTGCAGGTGATGGAACTACAACAGCTACAGTTTTAGCACAAAGCATGATTAAAGAAGGCGTTAAAAATGTAGCAGCAGGTGGTGATCCTATGGCTATTAAAAGAGGTATAGATAAAGCAGTAGAAGCATCTGTAAAAGCATTAAAAGATATTAGTAGTAATGTAAATGGAAAAGAAGATATAGCAAGAGTTGCAAGTATTTCTGCTAACAACGAAGAAGTAGGAAAACTAATTTCAGAAGCTATGGAAAAAGTTTCTAAAGACGGAGTTATTACAATAGAAGAATCTAAAACTTCTAATACAGAATTAAATGTTGTAGAGGGAATGCAATTTGACAAAGGATATGTTTCTCCATATATGGTAACAGATACAGAAAAAATGGAAGCTGTAATGGATAACCCTTATATATTAATTACAGACAAAAAAATAAGCAATATTCAAGAAATATTACCATTGCTAGAAACATTAATGCAAAATTCAGGAAAACTTGTAATTATATGTGATGATGTAGAACAAGAAGCATTATCAACACTTATATTAAATAAATTAAGAGGAGTTTTAAATGTAGTAGCTGTAAAAGCTCCAGGTTATGGAGATAAAAGAAAAGAAATGCTACAAGATATAGCAATTCTAACAGGCGGAGAAGTTATTACATCAGATTTAGGATTGGAACTAAAAGATACTACAATAGAGCAATTAGGTAGAGCAAAACAAGTAAAAGTTCAAAAAGAAAATACAATTATAGTAGATGGTATGGGAGATAAACAACAAATTGCAGACAGAGTAGGACAATTAAAGGCTCAAATAGCAGAGGAAAAGAGCGAATTTACAAAAGAAACTCTTCAAGAACGTTTAGCTAAAATAGCTGGTGGAGTTGCTGTAATTGGTGTAGGAGCAGCAACAGAAGTAGAAATGAAAGACAAAAAACTAAGAATAGAAGATGCTTTATCTGCAACACGTGCAGCAGTAGAAGAAGGTATTGTTGCAGGTGGTGGAACAGCATATTTAAATATAATTCCAGAAGTAGAAAAAGAGGTTAGCACCTTACAAGGTGATGAAAAATTAGGTGCAAGTATTGTATTAAAAGCTCTAGAAGAACCAGCAAAACAAATTGCTGTAAATGCAGGATTAGAGCCAGCAGTTATTGTAGAAAAAGTAAAGACATCAGAAAAAGGTGTAGGATTTAATGCAGCTAATAACACTTATGTAGATATGAAAAAGGCTGGAATAGTAGATCCAACTAAAGTTTCAAGAAGTGCGCTTCAAAATGCAGCATCTGTAGCATCTATGGTACTTACAACAGAAAGTATAGTTACAGATAAGAAAGAAGAAAAAGCATGCTCATGTGGAGGACACGATGCGGTTCCAACAGGAATGGATGGAATGTATTAATAAATAGTTATTAAAAAATAATAAAGTATAGTGTAATTTTATAAAAAACGTCTAATTTTTGTGATAAATTCAAAAAAATTGGACGTTTTTTTTATTATAAATATTTAACACGAAAAATGAAAAAATCTATTGACATGAAAATAAAATAATTATACAAAATAATAACAACTCATAAACATAAAATTGTACATTGAAAAATATTATTTAAGTTTTAAAACGAAAATGAAAATGTAGAGAGGTATAATTTTATGTCTAAAAGTTAAATTACATAATTATATAAATAGAAAAAACGAATAAAATAAAAAGAAAAAGCAAAAAATACACAAAGGAGGATAAATTTAAGTGAAGGAAGAAGAAAATAATGAGAAAAAATACTTAAATAAAAATAAAAAGAAAAATATAATAATGACAAGTAGTACAAAAGGTATAACACTAGTAGCCCTAGTAATAACAATAATAATACTTATAATACTAGTTGGAATAAGTATAAGCTTAGTACTAGGAAATAATGGAACAATAATAAAAGCAAAGCAAGCTAAAACAGAAACAGAACAAGCAGAACAAAACGAAGAAATAGGCTTAAATGAGGCAGTAAGATATGTTGAGAAAATGGAAAATAGCGGAGATATAACGAATCCAATACCAGAAAAATCAGAAATAGAAAAAAGTAGAGATTCCGGAACATATATGACAGAAAAAACAACTTTAAAAGATAGCAATGGAAACCTAATAAAAGTACCAGAAGGGTTTAAAATAGCACAAGATAGTGGAGTAAATGTAACAGAAGGAGTAGTAATAGAAGACAATGATATTAAAACAGGAATAGGAAATAATAAAGGAAATCAATATGTATGGGTACCAGTAGGAAGTGGAATAAAGAAAAGTGATGGTACAACAGTAGATATAACATTAGGAAGATATACATTTGCAAATGGAACAAGCAATAAAGATTCAAATGGAAATATACTTGCTAAAGGAACACCAATATTACAACAAAGTGCAAAAAATTATACACAAGAAGTAATAATAGATTCGTATTATAAAGAATTGTCAACAGCAAGAACAGGAGTAGCAAGTAATGGTACAAATGGGCTAAACACAACAGCTCTAAATTTAAAAGGATTTATAGATAGTGTAGAAGCAAATGGAGGATATTATATAGCGCGTTATGAAGCAAGTTATGGAAATGATGGAAAAGCAAACTCAAAGGTTTCAAATAGTTTTACAGATTCTGATACTACGCCAAGAACAAGAGCAGAAGGAATGTTATAGAATTTTATAACACAAATAGATGCAGCAACAGCAAGTAGAAATTTATATACAACAGTAAGCAGTGATTTAATAAATAGTTATGCATGGGATACAGAAATAGTATATATTCAAAACTTCTCAGGGGACAAAGACTATTCATATCAAGAAGGAAAAAGTATAAATCCTTCATTAACAAATACAGGAATAAATGGAGATGAGGTATGTAAAATAGAAGATATGGCTTCTAACAGTTGGGAATGGACAACAGAATACTGCACTTATATTGCTAATTCTAATGCTAGCCCTTGTACTGTTAGGGGTGGTAGTTACTATAGTAACAGCTATTATACGAAGAATCGTAGCTTAAACTATGCAACGTATAGTTACAAGTTCTATACATTTAGGGTCACACTTTATATGTAGCATTGAGCAATGTAAAGAGAAAATATCAAATATAAAGTAGGAATCTGTTAAGTTAACTGTGCAATTCTAAAAAATAGAATTGCACAATTTTTTATATAGTAAGAAAGTTCTCCTTGTAGGAGGACTTTCTGTACTAGATAAATATGGCGAGCCTTAAATTTTCTTAAAATTTACATTTGATAGAAAATTTTAGGCTCGCTTTTTTATAAATAAAAATTATATTAGAATTTGCAAAATATCTCAAGTTATGTTAGAATAACGATATTATAAAAGTAACATATTATTTTTTTATTTAAAATAATAAAAACAAAACTGTTTATCTCATAGAAAGGGGAATAATGAATGAAGAAACATGAAATTGACCACGCAATTAAAAACTGTAAGAAAAATTGTTTCGAAGAAGACAGAAAAGTAATGCTAGATGAAAGTGTAATGCGGATAAAAGGAGTAATCTTTTATATTTATGATTTAATTTTCTTCGGAAATAAACTGATTATCTCTAGAGAAACAATGAGAAAAATTAGAAGATTCAAAAATGGAGTTATACCCAAAATTTACTCAAATAACTGCTCTTATATATTGGAAAACATAGAAAGAGATAGCCACAAAAACTATGAATTCGTAGATATTAGTGGTTACGAAGGTTCTAAAGCTTCTAAGATAATACAGTATTTAAGAGAAAATGAAGGTATAATATACATTTTGGCTAGCCGAAGGCTTTATGAAAAACTTATAATTGCAGGATTAAAGAATAGAATAATATTATTAGCTCAAAATATGAAGTATTCGAGTTTATGCAAAAATCACTTTGTAAAATTTTCTACTTTAGGTTTTGTAAAACACAGAGAAAGCAAAATGTTTTTAGAAAGGCATTCAAAAGGAAACTTAGTAAGAGTTTATTCAAAATCTGGTGAAGAAAAACAATTTGATAGCACTATTGAACTTGAAGTTAATGATATTATATTAACTAGAACAGATAAAGAAATTAAATATAGTTTTAATATCTATCAAATTATTACAAGACATAGCAGAAATTTTGCAGTAAGGATTATTTGGACTGATATGCTAAAAGGTGAAAAAACCAATTTCTATGTAGAAAAACTGGATTACATCTATCGAAAAATGATAGAAGATAATGCATAAGAAAACAACTTATGAAAGTAAAATTTACTTACGGAATAGCTGTACAATATAAAAATTGTACAGTTATTTTTTTATAAAACACTTGTAAACAAAATAAAAATGTGTTAATATAATAAAAGTAAAATAAAAGATTCAAAGAAAAAGCAAAGTAAGTAGTAGAAAATTATAGTAAAAGAGAGAAGGGTTACCAGCTGAAAGCCATTCCTATAACTATTACTGAAATTTCACTTTTGAGAACTATTTTTGAAACAATAGTAGGAAGTAGCGTATGTCTGCGTTAAAGATTTAATAAGGTTAATGAATATACATTAATAAAATTAGGTGGTACCACGGAAATAAAGCAGTTCGTCCTATATAGGATAGAACTGCTATTTTTATAAAAATAGGAAAGTGATTTATAGTATATGAAAAAAATTTTAGATTATGAGGATATGCTAAATATATTAAATTCATTTAATAAAAACATAAAAAAGCAAGAACCGATAGGAAAAACAAAGTTTGGATGTGAAATAAACCATTATACATATGGAAATGGTGAAAAACATGTAATTATAACAGCAGGGACGCATTCTGTAGAATTAATTAGTATTAATTTGGTGTTAGAGTTTATGAGAAAATTGGAAAATAAGGAAATCAATATAAAACCGGACGAGTATACATTGCATTTTATTCCAATAGTAAATCCAGAAGGAACAATAATTGTAACATCAGCGATTAGAACATTAATAAAAAAGGAAGTGACAGAGGAAGAGGAACAAAGAATATGTATTCAATACTATCTAAATGCAAAATTAGATGATAAATATGCAAATGATTATAATAATAGATATGAAAAATTACATCACCTAATGTTCCAAAATGCAACTAGCGAATGCATACCAGACAAGTATAAAGAATTAAAGAAAAATATAAAAGAAATAGTAAAAGAAAATAAACTGCCAATAGGTTGCTTAATAGATTGGTCAAACAATGGAAACGGAATAGATTTAAATTCGAATGTTGAAACTGGTAGATATTTTGATGAAATAAAAGACAACAAGAGTATATACATGGAGTTAAGGTTTAATACATTAGATTTAACTAAACCAGGACCAATAGGGAGACCTTTTGAAGGAAACGAATTTAAATATGAACTAGAAAATAGGGCTATTTTAGAATTTTACAAAAAATTAAAAGAGAAAAGTAATGTGGTAGCATCGTTTATATATCATGCATGTGGCGGATTAGTTTATTATTTAGAGAAACAAGAACAAGAAAATCCATGGGATAAAGAATATAACTATTATGAGTATAATAAAAAAGTTGCTGAAATATATTCAAAAACATCGGATTATAAAATGATTCAAAGTCATGGATATACGACATTAGATACTAAACTTATGACAATGGTACCTGGAACATTGCTAATAGAATTATCAAAGATAAGAGCAAATCCTTTATCACAATTTATAGAAAATAATAAAATTGTCAAAGAAGGATATACAGCTACAATAAATAGTAATATTGAAGCTTTAATAAAAACAATAAATAATATATAAAGATAGAAAGGAGAATTTTTTAATGAAAGAGCAAATTGAACAAATCAAAGTAAAAGCATTAAAAGAAATTGAACAATCAAAAGATTTAAAAGAGCTAAATGAAGCAAATGTAAAATATTTAGGAAAGAAAGGTGAAATAACAGCAGTATTAAGAGGAATGGGAGCATTATCTGCAGAAGAAAGACCAGTTATAGGAAGCTTAGTAAATGTTGTTAGAGATGAGCTAGAAGGAGCTATATCTGAAAAAGAAGAAAAATTTAAAGCAGAGGAAATGGAAGAAAAACTTGCAAAAGAAAAAATAGATATTACACTTCCAGCAAACAAAATTAAAAGAGGTAGCAAACATCCATTAAATAGAATAATAGAAGAAGTTGAAGATATATTTGTAGGAATGGGATATGACGTAGTAGATGGTCCAGAACTAGAAACAGATGAATATTGTTTTGAAAGATTAAATTTACCAAAAGGACATCCAGCACGTGATATGCAAGATAGTTTCTACATAACACCAGAATACTTATTAAGAACACAAACATCAGCTGTTCAAGCACGTGTTATGATGGCAAACAAAGAAAAAACTCCAATACGTGTTATATGCCCAGGTAAAGTTTATAGAAGAGATGATGATGCAACACACTCACATCAATTTGCACAAGTAGAAGGATTAGTAATAGATGAAAAAATTAGCTTAGCAGACTTAAAAGGAACATTAGAAGTATTTATGAGAAAAATGCTTGGAGAAAATACACAGTTAAGATTTAGACCAAGTTATTTCCCATTTACAGAGCCATCTTATGAAGTAGATGTAAGTTGCTTTAAATGTGGTGGAAAGGGATGTAATCTTTGCAAACAAACAGGATGGATAGAACTTTTAGGTTCAGGAATGGTACATCCAAATGTATTAAAAATGAATGGATATGATCCAAAAAAATATACAGGATTTGCTTTTGGAACAGGTTTAGACCGTTTAGCAATGTTCAAGTATGGAATTACAGATATTCGTTTGTTGTACCAAAATGATGTTAGATTTTTAAATCAATTTGATAGAATGGACTAGGTAAAAAAAGGACAATTGGGGACGGGTCAATTTTGTCCTTTAAGAAAAAAAGTTAATATAACAAGAAAATAAAATTATGTAAAGGACAAAATTGACCCGTCCCCATTTGTCCTTTAAGAGAGGAAAAGAGAAAAATGAAATTAAGTACAAATTTTGTTAAAGATTATGTAGATATAGATGTAGATTTAAAAACACTTGCAGAAGATATGACAGGTGTTGGAAATGAATATGATTCTGCCCAAAAGTTAATTAATGCAACTAATTTAGTAGTTGGTGAAGTTATAGAATGTGAAATGCACCCTGATTCTGACCATTTACATGTATGCAAAGTAAATGTCGGAAATGAGATTTTACAAATAGTTTGTGGTGCACCCAATGTTAGAAAAGGTTTAAAAGTAATAGTTGCTTTAGTTGGAGCAGAATTACCAGGAGATTTTAAAATAAAAGCAGGGAAAATTAGAGGTGTAGAATCTAACGGAATGCTTTGCTCAATTGCAGAATTAGGTTTAGATAGCAAATTTTTAAAACCAGAAGACAAAGAAGGAATACATGAATTACCAGAAACTGCAGTTCCAGGAGAAGACCCTATAAAATTAATGGGAATGGATGACGGAGTAATAGATTTTGAGTTGACAGCAAACAGAGGAGATCTATTAAGTATTTTAGGTATGGCTTATGAAATAGGTGCAATATATGATAAAAAAGTTAAAGACATAGATTTATCATACAACCAAAGCAATGAAGATATAAACAACTCTTTTAAAGTAAATGTAAAAACAGATAATTGTTCAATATTCTTAGCAAAAAGAGTTGAAAATGTAGTTATAAAAGAGAGTCCAACATTTATAAAAAATAGACTAATAGCTTCTGGAATAAGACCAATAAATAATGTTGTAGATATAAGTAACTATGTAATGCTAGAGGTAGGCCAACCACTTCACTACTATGATGCAGATACATTAAATGGATGTTTAGAAGTAAGAATGGCTGAAGAAAACGAAAAATTAACAACCTTAGATGATGTAGAAAGAACATTATCTAGAGAAGACATAGTAATATCTGATGGTAAAAAAGCAATAGGTCTAGCAGGTGTAATGGGCGGGCTAGAAACAGAAATCACAGAAAATACAAAAAATATAATGATAGAATCAGCAATATTTGATAACGTAAAAATAAGAAAAACATCAAAAGAAATATTAAGAAGTGAAGCAAGTAATCGTTTTGAAAAAGGCTTAGACCCTAACAGAACATACATGGCAATAGAAAGATCTTGTCATTTACTAGAAAAATATGCAGATGCAAAAATAGTTGGTGGACTTGTAAAATATGATGAGGCATCATTAGAAGATACAAAAATAGATGTAAGTTTAGAAAAAGTAAACAAAGTATTAGGAACAACAATATCTAAAGAAGATGTACTAGATGTATTCAGAAAATTAGCATTTGAAACAGAAGTAAATGGAGATAAAATAACAGTATCAGTTCCAAAAAGAAGAATAGATATATCAATAGAAGAAGATTTAATAGAAGAAGTAGGAAGAATTTATGGAGTAAATAATATAGAAGGAAAATTACCAAGTCTTCCATTAAAGCAAGGCTCTTACAATAAAACATTAAGAAACATTAGAAACAAAATGATAGATTTAGGACTAAACGAAACACTTTCTTACATTTTGGTAAATGATAAAGAAGCTACAAAATACACTACAGATAATGTTGAAATAGTAAAACTTTTAGACCCTATGACAGAAGAGAGAAACACATTAAGATATAGTATGATACCATCTTTAGTAAAAATATATGAATACAACAAAGCAAGAAGCCAAAAAGATGTATCTATATTTGAAATAGGAAAGGGATTCTACAAAAAAGATGAACAATATGGAGAAAACTTAAAACTTTGCGTACTTATGACAGGAGAAAGATACTTATCTGTAAAATCAAAACAAGTAGATTTTTATGATATCAAAGGTGTAGCAGAAGAACTATTAGATTACTTAGGTTATGCTGGAAGATATAGCTTTGTAGTAAAAGATGAATTGCCAAAAGAATTCCATCCATATCAAACTGCACAAATTAGTGTAAATAACGATATTGTAGGAATTATAGGAAAACTTCATCCAAACTGTACAAAGGACAATGTATATGTATTAGAAATAAACTTAGATAAATTACTAGAAAAGAAAACAGGAAAAATGAAATACAAAGAAATATCTAAATTCCCAAGTGTAAAGAAAGATTTAGCAGTAGTAATAGATAAAGATATTACATCAGAAGAAATAGCAAAACAAATTAAAAAACTAGCAGGAAACTTATTGCTAGGAAGCAAAATATTTGATGTTTATACAGGAGAAAACATCGAAGAAAACAAAAAGAGTATTGCATATTCATTAGAATTTGGAGCAGCAGACAGAACATTAACAGACGACGAAATAAATGCTATATTAGAAAAAATAATTGCAGGACTTGAAAAACAAGGCGCAATAATAAGAAAATAATTGAATCGAACATAAGGGACGGTCCTTTTTGTTCCGAATTTGGAACAAAAAGGACCGTCCCTTATGTTCACTTGCTAATTGTCTGCTTTTATGATATAAAAAAGAATATAAAGGAGGTAAAATAATGAAAGTATTATTTGCAACAACAAATCCAGCAAAAGTAAAGAAATATGCAGAAAGATTAAAAGAAAAAAATATAGAAGTATTAACTATTAAAGACTTGGGAATAAATCTAAAGCCAGAAGAAACGGGGAAAAATGCTATAGAAAATGCTTATATAAAAGCAAAAGCGTATTATGATGAAACCAAAATTACATCTATAGGAATGGATAATAATTTATATATAGAAGATTTGCCAGAAGAAAAACAACCAGGAACACACGTAAGAAGAGTAAACGGAAAAGAATTAAATGATGATGAAATGATTGAATATTATTGTAATTTAGTTAAAGAATATGGTGGCAAATTAAAAGCTAAATGGGTATATGGAATGGTAATATATAATGGAAAAGAAACAAAAGAATATAGTTGGAGTAAAAAACATTTCTATTTCGTAGACAAGCCTTGTGAAAGAAGAAACCCAGGATATCCTTTAGACTCAATATCAATTATGCCAGAATGTAATAAATATTTTGTAGACTTAACAGAAGAAGACAAAAATAAAAACAAAGAAAATTATAAAGAAGACGACGTTATAGAGTTTATAGTAAATAATGTGTAAATATGTTAAATAATAAATTGTAAAGGAGAAAAAATATGGAATCTTTTGATGTACTTAATGAATATGGTGAATTTACAGGGAAAATAGCAACTAGGGAGGAATGTCATAAAAATGGTTATTGGCATAGAGCAGTATATGCCTTTATTATTGATAATAATGGAAATGTATTGTTGCAAAAAAGAAGTGCAAATAAAAAATTATGGCCAAATATGTGGGATGTAACAGTAGGTGGTCATGTAGATAGTGGAGAATTTGGAAGACAAGCTCTAATAAGAGAAACTAAAGAAGAATTAGGAATTGAAATATCAGATGAAGATATTAAATACTTAGTTGGTTCAACATCAATAAATGAACAAGGAGATATAATAAATAAACATTATAATGAATGTTATTTAATTACAAAAAACATTGATGTTTCAAATATAGTAATCCAAAAAGAAGAGGTATCAGAAGTTAAGTATTTTTCTAGAGAAGAGCTAATAAAAAGAATAGATAATAATTATGAAGGTTTAACTGAAAAAATAGGTGCATGGAACTTTTTAAAGAAAATTTTAGAGAAATATGCTATATAATTAGGAGAGAATATTATGAAAACAATAACATTATGTGGAAGTTTAAAGTTTCAAAAAGAAATGATGGAAATAGCAGAAAAGATGGCTTTAGAAGGTAATTGCATTCTTACACCCGTTTATCCAGTGTTAGAAAATTATGAGAGAACAGATGAACAATTGGAAAAATTGAAAGAAGCTCATTTTAAAAGAATAGAACTATCAGATGCTATATTTGTAATAAATAAAAATAATTATGTTGGAAAAAGTACAAATCTAGAAATTGAATATGCAAAAAAACTAGGAAAAGAAATTATGTATTTAGAACAAGAGTAGAGAGACAAATAGTAATTTGTCGATGAGATTGATTTTGAAATTTGAACAAAAATATAAACATTTAGATGGGTATATAGAATATGCTCATCTTTTATTATGTCAATTAAATATTGTATAATATATAGAGAGTTCTATATACTGCAAACTATCAAAAAAATGTAAGGAGGTAATTGTCATGGGAGAAGTATTTGTAGAAAAAGTAATTAATGCAACAGAAGATTTTTTAGACAATAACCAAAGAATAAAATTAAAAGAAATACTTACAGAAATATGTATATATTATAAAATTGAGAAATTAGAACAAAGTCAAAAAGAAGAAATACAGAGGAATAATGAAGATATTCTAAATAGGTTTATATCATCTAAAGAAATTGAAGGTTGCTCAAATAGAACTTTAAATTATTACAGAGATACTATAAATAAAATGTTTGAAGCTGTAAATCTTCCAATAAATGAAATTACTACTGAAAAATTAAGAAACTATTTAGCAGATTATAAAAATAATTCAAATGCAGGTATGGTAACGATAGATAATATAAGAAGAACTTTATCAAGTTTCTTTGCTTGGTTGGAAAATGAGGACTATATTGTAAAAAGTCCAGTAAGAAGAATTCATAAAGTAAAGACTACTAGAAGAGTAAAAGAAACATTAACAGATGAAAATTTGGAAAAGTTAAGAGATACTTGTTCAAATGTAAGGGATTTAGCAATATTAGAACTATTAATTTCAACTGGTATGAGAGTTGGAGAGATTACAAGATTAAATATATCAGATATGAATTTTCAAGAAAGAAGTTGTATTGTTTTAGGAAAAGAAAATAGTGAAAGAGAAATTTATTTTAGTGCAAAAAGCAAAATGTATATGAAGAAATATTTAGAAATGAGAACTGATAACAATGAGGCACTATTTGTATCTCTTATTAAACCTTATAACAGGTTGGGAATATCAGGGATTGAAATTTTAATTAGAAATTTAGGAAAAGAAGCAAATATAAATAAAGTTCATCCACATAAATTTAGAAGAACAATGGCGACTATGGATATTGATAAAGGTATGCCAATAGAACAAGTGCAAAAATTATTAGGTCATGTTAAAATAGATACAACAATGGAATATGCAATGGTGAATCAAAGTAATGTTAAAAATTCGCATAGGAAATATATAACATAAGTAATAGATATAGTTATTAAAATAAACGACACAAAAGTAAATGAATATATTTTTAATATTAGAATATAAAAGATTAAGCAGACAGGAAAAAATTGACAAAATAGCAATCAAATGATAAAATATTATGTAAAATTATAAAAGGGAGATATTATGCAAGTAGTAAAAAATCTAGTATAACTAATAAGCCAAAACAATATTTAAACTTATATTAAAATAATATTAGGATAAATGAAACTATAAAAAGAATAGAAAGTATATTTGAGTATGATAATATTTTTTTAATAACCAATGTAGACCAAAAAGAACTAGCAGAAAGATATATAGATAACAGAATACCAAGAGAAAACATTATTTTCGAGCCAATGTCAAAAAATACAGCAATGTGTATTTTTTATACGTCAATTAGAATATTAGAACAAAGAGAAAATGGAACAATAACAATTTTATCTTCTGATCATTATATAGATGAAACAGAAAAATTATTAAATAATATTGAAGAAGGCATAGAATTAGTCAATAAAGAAGAAAACTTAGTAACAATTGGAATAAAGCCAACATATCCTGCAACTGGTTTTGGATATATAAAATATAATTATGATGATGATTTAAAATGTAATATTGTAGAAGAATTTAAAGAAAAACCTATATATGAAAAAGCGAGAGAATATATCGAAAGCGGAAGATATTATTGGAATAGTGGAATGTTTATATGGAAAATTACAAGTATATTAAAAAATTATAAAGAATTTTTACCAGAAATATATAAGTATAAAGAAGAGATTGCAAATAGCATAAGGAACGGAAAAGATGTATTACAAAATATCTATAAAGATGTTGAATCAATTTCTATCGAAAAAGGAATACTTGAAAAATCTAATAAGATAAAAATGGTAGAAGGAGAATTTAACTGGTTAGACATAGGAAGCATTAATGACTTTTTTAAATTCAAGAAAAGGATTTTAACAATAATGTAAAAAAAGGTAATTTAATTGCAGAAGACATATAAAATTGTAGTATATATAATGATAATAATAGTGCCGTAATTGCAGTAGTTGGAGTCAAAGACGTAAATATAATAAATAGTAATAATGTTATACTTATTGCAAATAAAGATAAAATGGGAGAACTACCTAATTTAATCGAAAAAATAAAATGTGATAAAAGTTAAAAAAATATTTATAAGGAGAAAGTTATGAAGTCTGGTAATTTTAATGATGTAGCCCAAGAAGGTAGTAGCAGAAAGTATATAGAAAATTTAAAGCAAAATGAACTAATTATCTATTCGCCAACATCAATTGAAAAGAATAATATAAAAAATAATCAATGTTTAATGGTAAATTGGCACGATCTAACCAAAAACATTAATAAAATAGATGAGTTTATAAAAAAAAATAATACAATATCTTCAGTAGTGAGCTATGGAGGTGGAAGCACTATTGATATAGGAAAATATATAGCAAATAAACTTGGTATTGATTTTATTTGTATTCCAACAATGCTTTCAACAAATTCCTATGCAACAGATAAGGTTGCATTAATAAAAGAAAATAAAAAGATAACTTTAAATGCTAAAATCCCAGACAAAATAATAATAGATAATGAATTACTGAATTTATCAAAAGATGAAAATATATATGGATTAGCTGATGTTTTTTCTATATATACAGCTTTATATGATTGGAAAATAGCTGAAAAAGATATATTAGAAAAAATAGATGATAATATATATAATATGGCGGAGAAATTATTTAAAGAAGTTTTAGAGTTTGTAAATAATAATGAATTAAAAGACATATCGGAAAATAATATAAAATTATTTCAATTTATTGGAATGGCAGGATATATAACTAATTTATATGGTACAGGAAGACCAGAAAGCGGTTCAGAGCATATATTTGCAAAAGAAATTGAAAGAAGAATAAATATCCCACATGGAATATCTGTTTCTATCGGAATAATAATTATGTTGATAATTCAAGAACAATATAATAATGATGTTGTAAAAGCTATAATGAAATTAAGAATATTATATAAAGGAAAAAATTTTAACTTAAATTTTAAAATTATAACTGATGTTTTAAAAAATATAAAACCAAGAGAAGACAGATATACGATTATTAATGAAAAATTTAGAATAAATAACATTGATGAGATAATGGATAAATTTGAAAATATAATAAAAGAAAATAAGGTGGATTTGGAATAAATTAGATAAGAAAAAAATTTTAAAAAATAAAATTGAATATATTGGAGTAGGAAGATGAAAAAAGAAATTAATATACCGTTTTTTTCAACAGAAAATGATAAACTCACTTATTTAGATAGATATACAATTTGTGATTTACCAAAAGAAGAAAGTATAAGAAAAATGCTTTTAAAGCAATATGGTGCTATAATTGAAAAAGATATTAATACAAACATAGATAAAACAATAGAAGTTTTAGTTTTAGAACCACACCCTGACGACTTTGCACTATCAGCAATGGGCTATATACAAGAAAATATGAATGTTACAGTTTTAAACATATTTTCAAAGATGAAAATAGATAGTTTTACTTGGAGCGAACATATAAATATAAATGAAAAAGAATATGAAGATTTAAGACTGCTAGAATCAAAAGTTGCTATACAAGATATTTTGGATTATGATTTTATATCATTAAAAGAAGAGTCAACAAGAATTACAAAAAAAACAATACAAGAAATACAAAGAAGTATAATCGGAGCTGTAAAAAAGATATTGGAAGAAAAAAATTTTGATATTATAATGATACCGATGGGAATTGGAAAACACCTAGATCACTTATGTATATATGAGGCTATAATTAATGAATATGCTAATCTAAATATAGACTCAACAATGATTTTATACCCAGAATATCCTTATGCAAGATGTAAAAAATCATATATAGATAGATTAAAAGAAATATATGAAGTGTTTGACTTAAAAGAAAATATAGTAAATATAGAAAGTAAATTACAAGATATAGTTAATGTAATCTCAGTTTATAAATCACAATTTGACGATATAAATAGAGAACAGATGTTAGCTATTGTTAGAGAAGATGGAAGAGCAATTTCAACAGAATATAATAAAGAAAATATATCATTGGTATATTATAAAATAGATGGGAGAAAAGTAAAATGAAAATAAGTTTTTTTGATGATGAACCAGAAATTTTTCCACTTCAATATGGAGGAAAAGCAAGAACTATAACAAATTTAGCTAAGGAGTTTGTAAAATTACCAGAAGTTGATGAAGTTACAATTCTAAGCAAAAGCATTTTTTGTAATAAAGAAGAATTTATAAAAGATAATATTAGATATATTGTATTAAATGATGAAAATATTATTGAAAAAATTGCTGAAGAAATGAACAGAGTTGATATTTTAAATATTCATTGTTGTTCATTTACATTCCCTAATATTACTGGAAGAGCTAAAAAAATATATTTCCTACATGACATATTAATTGCTACTTCAGAAAAAGGAAGCCATTTAGATAAATCTCTTGGTGGAAACTTTGATGTAGTAGTTGCACCATCAGAATTTGCAAAATCAGTATTTGATAAATATAAAAAAATTATAAATGGAAATGTCGATTGTTGTGTTATACCAAGACATATAAATATTGATCTATTTTATGAAATTTCAGCAGATGAACAAAAAAAATCATTTGAAAAATTACCGAATTTAAAAAAAGCAAAAGAAATGTATAGATATATTTTATTTTTCCCTAGTAGACCAATTGAAGAAAAAGGTGGAAAATATCTACTAGAATTAGCACGAAAGCTTGATAACAAGGAGTTTGGCATAATAGGTCCATTTTCAAATGAAAAAAAATTACCAGACAATTTTATTGATACAGGTTGGATAGAAAGTGAAGATTTGAAATATTATTATTCAGTTTCTGATGTTACATTAAATTTTTCTGAATTACCAGAAAGTTTTTCACAGGTATGTTTAGAATCTGCATACTGTGGCACACCAGTTGTAGCATTTGAATCAGGAAATATACCATACTTGAGTAATGAAATTGAAAATATATGTATAGTTAATAAAGATATAGCTGATATAAAACAAGGAATTAATAAAGGTATAGGAATGAAGAAAAATATAAACCTAAAAGCTAAAGTGAAAAATGAAATCGAGAAAAAATATAGTGTAGAGAAAATAATCAATAACTATATGAAATTGTATAAAAAATATATGGAGGAATATTAAATTGAAAAAAGAAATAACCGAAGTAATATATCAAGACCAGAGAGTAGCAGAGGAATTTTGTAACTTTAAATGTGATTATTGTGAAGGATTTTATCCGTCAGAATACAATTTAGCAACAGATAAAAACGGAAATTTAAAACTTCCCCAAAACTGGTATTCAAATATGCATAATTATACAAATAATGTTACTAAACACTTTGATAAAAAAAGAAATTTGGAGAGTTTTTATGAAATATTTTTAGACACATTGGAAAAAACAAAAAAAATCTTAAATGCAGATATACTAAAGATTTCAGGAGGAGAAGTTACTTTAAATAAAAATTTGGTTAAATATATAGGACAAATTCATAAGAAATATTTAAAAGTACAAATATTAACAAATGGTTTTTTATTAACTAGAGAGATGATTGATGAATATAAGAAAATGGAAAATATATGTTTTCAAGTATCAATTGATGGAATAGAACATAAAAGCAATTATACTAAATCTCATTTTGAAAAAGTAACTAATAGAGTAATTGAAAATATTGAGTATATGGTAAAATGTGGATTAGGAGTAGAGATAAATTGTGTACTAACAAGATATAATATTGACTATTTTCAAGACTTTTTGCAAAAATATAAAAATGCAAACAATTTTATAATTATTCCTAGACCTGTTAGAGGATTACCAAAAGAAGTTTTGAATTTTAATAAAATACAAATTGGAAAATTTGAAAAAATGATTAATGATAATTATAATCAATATAAAGATATACTACCTAGTAGAAAATATTTTGAGAGATTAATAAGTATAATGAAAAATGATACAAGAGAGTGCAAATGTTATATTCCTTATTTTGTACAAAGTATAGATGGTTACGGAAACTTTGAAGATTGTCCAATAGGATTAATAACAGATAGTAAATTTAATGTATTAGAAGACAATGATCACAAAATAAATAAAAAAATTTTCAACAATCCAAAATTATGTAAAAATTGTACTAATCAATATGAAATGTTTAATTTATATGTTGAGGATAAAATTGATATAAATGATCTTAAAAAAATACCATCGCTTAATTCAGATATTATAATTTCTCATATACAAAAAATAAAAAAGGAGATAGTAATGAAAGAAATAAAAAAAACACTAGCTCAAAATTATAAAATTGAAACCGATATTATAGAAAAAAACGAAGATTCAACTGATGGAAATGTTTATATAGTTAAAAATAAATTCGTTGTAAAAATATACGACGACTTAAATCATGTGAAATCAATGATAAAAATACATAATCTTTTAAATGAAAACAAAATAAATGTACCGAAAATAATTGTTAATAAATTTGGTGATGGGTATTCTGAATTACTGGACAATAAATATATTGTTGTATATACATTTATTGATGGGCAGCCTATTGCATGGGATAAAAATACAGGGAGATTAAATGAAGATACAATTAAATCAATTGCAAATATATTAAAGAAAATACATAATATAACAAAAAATATGGAATTGCCATTACCAAGAGTGGAATTTGAAAAAAGTAGTGAAGATTGTTCATTATTACATTTTGATTTAACAAAAAACAATATTTTTATTAATAGCAAAAAAGAAATAACACTAATAGATTTTGATGATGCTAAATATGGAAATAGTATATGTGATATTGCAATTTTTATAGCAAATTTATTTTTCTCTAAAACACGAGGAGTGGATTTAGTTGGAATGAAGATATTTTTGAATGAGTATTACAATAATGACACACAAAATATTTCTAGCAAAATAACACAAATTAAAGAATATGCAATAAACTGGATTGACTATATTTTGAATGGAAATGAATTTGATACATCTACTAATGAAAGTTTTGAAGTAAGAAAAAAATTAATCCAAGAATATTTATAATAGGAGGAAAAAATGAAAATAGCAATAGTCAATACTTGGGCGATCTCTAAAAAAGCCATTGGAGGTACAGAAAGATTTGTAATGGATTTAGCAAAATCTTTTGCAGATAACGGAAATGAAGTTGATGTCTATATGTTTTCAGGAAATACACATATAGAAGATGGAGTGAATTATATAAATATAAACTTATTCAATATGGTAGGGGAAGCAGATGAATATATAGTCCAAGAAGCCTTTGGCAATTTTGAAACAGATAAATCATATTTAAGTCTAGCAGAAAAATTAGAAAGAAAAATTAATATGGAAAAATATGATTTTATACAATTAAATTCATTATTATTTTTAGAAGCTTGGAAAGATAAAAAAAGGATATTTACAATACATACAAATCCATTTGAATATATTCTTGCCTGGGGAGAAAATTCATTCAAAAAAGCAATTAATATGATGGAAAAATATAAAAATGATGATAATACAAAGTTTGTAGCACCATCAAAATTTTATGCAAATGAATATAAAAAATTAACTGAATGTGAAATTAGCTTCATTCCACACGCAATAGATAAATCAAGAATAAAAACAGACAAATCTGTAGATGAAATTTGTGAACAATACGATATAGATAGAAACAAAATAAAAATAAACGTTCCACAAAGACTAGAACCAAATCAAAAACAACCACAATTATTACTTGACACTTGTTGTTTAATGAAAGATGAAGAAAAAAACAAAATTGAAATCATTTATACTGGATTAGATAAACAATATGAAAAATTTGTTGATTCATTAAAAAAACAAGCAAATGAAAATAATATAAGTATAAAAATAATAAGGTTTGATGATATGTCCGAAGCATATAAAATTGCAAATATATGTGTATTAACAAGTAAGTCAGAAAGTTTTGGATATTCTGCATTAGAATCATTATCGTTAGGAATATATACAATATTAAATGATATACCAACATTTAATGAGTTGGCAGTTGGAAACGATTATAATTATATCTTTAAAAATAATAAAAATGATTTAAAAAATCATCTATTAGAAATTATAAACAACCCAATATATAGAGAAAGAAAAATACCATCTGAGAAATGGCAAAAGCAATATGATATAAATATGTTTGAAAATGCTTATATTAATATGATAAAATAATAAAAATTTTATAATAGATTAGCTATGGAATTAAGAGACTTATATGATGAAAACAAAAAATTGACAGGAGAAACAATTTATAAAGGACAAGATGTACCTAAAGGACGTTATTATATAACTGTAGTAGTTTTTATACAAAATAGTAAAAATGAATTTTTGATTCAAAAGAGAGTAGAAAAGAAAGATGGTAAATGGGCTACTACAGGAGGACCCCCAGTATCAGGAGAAACCAGTAAACAGGGTATCATAACAGAAATTAAAGAAGAACTAGGCATTGATGTAGTAGAAGAAAATATTAAAATATTTAAAACAATAAAAACCGAAGATGATTTTGTTGATATTTATTATTTAAAAGAAGATATAGATATAAAGAAAATAAAAATTCAGAAAGAAGAAGTGGAAGATGTAAAATGGTCTACAAAATATGAAATAAAAAATATAAGAAAAAGGAACCATAAAAAATGAAAGAAACTATAATTTATTTAATTAGACATGCTGAAACTATTGACGAAAATGGAATTAGAAACACAAATGAAGACTCACAAATGATTAATGAAAAAGAAATATTATCTGTGCATGGGGAAGAGCAAGCAAAAAGATTAAGCGAGAATATTGAATTAAATAACATTGACGTTATATGGTCAAGTAGTTATACTAGAGCGAAAGCTACAGCAAAATATATTGCTAATATTAATAATTTGCCTATTAATTTAGATAATAACTTAAGTGAAAGAAAATTAGGAAACTTAAAAGAACTAGGAGAATTCATGAAAGATAAAAATACAAGAGATCCTTCACAAGAACAACTAATAGATAGAAAATTTAAAACTTCTGATGGAGAAAGTGCGGAAGACACAAGACAAAGAATGACAGAATTTTTTGATAGAATATTAAAAGAATATGAAGGAAAGAAAATTGCAGTTGTAAGTCACCGGAGGTTCAATAAAATTTTTTCTATTAAATTGGTGCAAAGTAAATAAAGATGTTAAGTTAGTATATAATGATACAGCTCTAGATATAACATCCCCTTGTTTATTGAAAATGACATTTAGAAAAAATGAATTGGTGAATATAGAACAAATAAAATAGTGACGTCACCAAATAACAAATCTCTCATATTATATGTTAAAGGAGACATATAAATATGGGAGATTTTATTTTTAATACAATACTTTGGACATTGGCTTTATATGGTTTATTTGAAATTATAAAAACAATAATAAATATATATACATACACAAACTTAAAATCAGACGGAATATATGTTATAGTTGCTGTAAAAAATCAAGAAAATAAAATAGAGGGATTTTTAAGAAATTTCTTATTTAGAATAATTTATGGAAAAGAAGAAAATATAAAAGATATTATAGTAGCAGATTTAGATTCAAATGATGAAACACTAAATATATTAAATAGATTAGAGAAAGAATATAAAAATATAAAGGTTTCAAATTGGAAAGAATGTAAGGAAATAATAGAAAGTGTAAAAATGACGCACTAATTACCAAAAGGGACAGATGACGCAAAAAGAAACGTCCCTAATGCGTCATTTTTAATAAATGTGTAAGAAAGGTTGTAAAAGCCTTTCTTTTTTGATAGAATAAGAAAAGATTTGAAGAAGAAAAGAGGACTATTTTGGAACTAACAGGAGAAGTAAAAGAAATTATTTATCAAAATGAAGTAAATAGTTATACAGTAGCAGAATTTGAAACTGACGAAGAAGAAATAACAATAGTAGGGTACCTTCCATTTATAAATGTTGGAGATACCCTAAAATTAGTTGGCAAAATAGTTACTCATCAAGATTATGGAGAGCAGTTTAAAGTAGATACATTTGAAAAGACAATGCCCAAAAGTTTAAGTTCTTTAGAAAGATATTTAGCAAATGGAACAATAAAAGGTGTTGGCCCTGCAACTGCTAAAAAAATAGTGGATACATTTGGAGAAGAAACACTTCATGTGTTAAAATTTGAACCAGAAAAACTTTCAAATATAAAAGGAATAAATAAAGAAAAAGCTATAGCTATATCAGAAACTTTTTTAGAAAATTGGGAATTGTGGCAAATAGTAGGGTATTTAGAAAAATTTGGAATAGGTGTTCAAAATGCCAAAAATGTATATAAAAAACTAGGCTCAAATGCGATAGACGAAATAGAAAAAAATCCATATATTTTAATAGATGTTGCAAACAATGTGGACTTCAAAAAAATAGATAAAATTGCAATAGAAAATGGTACAAGTTTAGACTATGCAGAAAGAATAAAGTGCGGAATAAAATATGCAATAAATATAGCATGTACCAATGGCCACTGCAGAGTTCAAAAACAAAATTTAATTACTTTTTGTAAAGAATTATTAAATGTAACAGCAGAAGAAATAGAAGAAAATATAATAACATTGAAAGTATTAAATCAAATAGTAGAAGAAAATGATTGGCTATATTTAACAGCATTTTATACAGCAGAACAAAACATAGCAGAAAAAATACAAGTATTAATACAATCAAAAAACATTAAAAAAATAGAAAATATAAAAAAAGAGCTAAAAACTATAGAAAAAAAATCAGATATAGAATTATCTGAAAAGCAAAAAGAAGCGGTAGAAGCAATCAATGAAAACAATGTATGTATTATTACTGGTGGACCAGGTACAGGAAAAACAACAATTATAAAAACTGTAATAGAACTATATGAAAAACAGGGAAAGAAAGTTGTACTTTGTGCTCCAACAGGAAGAGCAGCAAAGCGTATGACAGAAACTACTGGAAAAGAAGCAAAAACTTTGCACAGACTATTAGAAATAGGAAAACAAGATGAAGAAAATAAACTAGAAACAGTAGATAGAGAATTAGCACCGCTGGATGCAGATGTTGTAATTGCAGATGAAATGTCAATGGTAGATATCTTTATTATGAATTATTTAGTAAAAGCATTGTACCAAGGAACAAAATTAGTATTAGTAGGAGACGTAGACCAGTTACCTTCAGTTGGACCGGGAAGCATACTAAAAGATATGATAAATTCTGAAAAAATAACTACAATTATATTAAATAAAATCTTTAGACAAGCTGCAAAAAGCAAAATAATACTAAATTCACACAGAGTAAACGAAGGAGAAAACTTCTTAAAAAAAGAAGATATAGAAAATGAAGAGTTAAATGAAGATTTTTTCTACATAAATGAAATAAACCAGGAAAAAATACTACATCAAGTAATAACACTATGCAATGGAAGGTTAAAGAACTACGGAGATTACGATTTTTTCAAAAACATACAAGTAATTACTCCTACCAAAAAAGGAATGCTTGGAACAAAAGAACTAAACAAAACACTGCAAAAATATTTAAATCCATTACAAGAAAGTTTACTTGAAAAACAAATAGGGGACACTATATATAGAGAACAAGATAGAGTAATGCAAATAAAGAACAATTATGATATCTTTTGGGAAAGAACAAATCCTGAATATGAAACAGGTTCTGGTGTGTTTAACGGAGAGTTAGGTACTATAATAAAAATAGATGATATAGAAAAGTCAGTAAAAATTAAATTTGATGATGAAAAAGAGGCATGGTATAGTTACCAAGATTTAGACCAAATAGAACATTCATATGCAATAACAATTCATAAAGCACAACGGAAGTGAGTTTGATGTTGTAATAATGATAGTGCCACAATCATCACCAATGCTACTTACAAGAAACTTACTATATACAGGAATGACAAGAGCTAAAAAAATGCTAATAGTAATAGGAAATAGCAATATTATAGACTTTATGATAAAAAATGCAGACATAAAAAAGAGAAACACAGGTTTAGAAGAAAAATTAAGAAATATATTATAAATATAAAATAGGGGCTTAAAAGAAAGGAAAAAGAAAAATGAAAACTTTTATAAAAGCTTCTATTTTTTTACTAAAAACACTGGAAAGGTTAGTGTTTCCACCATGTTGTTTAATATGTGGAAAACTATTAAGCGAAATATGCTGTAAAGACTGCGAAAAACGTATATATGATAAGCTAAATTTAAAAATAGAAAGTAAAATCCAAAAAGACTATTATTTTGAAAAACATGTGTATTTATTTACCTACAAAGATGAAATAAGAAACTTGATATTAGACTATAAATTTAACGATAAATCATATCTTTACAAATTATTTTCAAAAATTATTACAAAAAATGAAAAAATATGTGGAATTTTAGAAAAGTATGATATAATAATTCCAGTTCCAATACATAAAAAAAGAAAACAAAAAAGAGGATATAATCAAAGTGAACTAATAACAAGGCAAATAAGCAAAAAAATACCAAGTTTAGTACATGAAAGTACAGCAATACAAAAAACAAAACACAATATAGAACAAAGTTCTTTAAGTAAAGAACAACGAAAACAGAATGTAAAAAATGTATATAAAATTATAAATAAAGAAAAAATAGAAAATAAAAATATAGTGTTATTTGACGATATATATACAACAGGTAATACTGTAAATGAAATATCAAAAATATTAAAACAAAATGGAGCAAATAAAATTTTAGTTTTAACAATAGCAAAAGATTAAAGAAGGTGGAGTAAAATGGAAGATTTAGTTGAAAGCATATTAGATTATATTAGAGCAGATTATACAGATTATGCGGTTATGATTAATGGTGAATGGGGAAGCGGAAAAACTTACTTTTGGAATCATAAAATACGTAATAAAATAGAATCTATGCAATTGAATGGAAAAAGATATAAAACAATATACATGTCTTTATATGGAATATCTAATCTAGAAGAAATAAGTAAAAAGATATTCATTGAAACTACACAATTAATGGATAAAAATCTAAAAAAATATATGGATTCAAAAGGTCAAGTAAACATTCCAGAATATGCAAAAACAGGACTAGATATGGCTAATTTATTTGGGGTTACACAAAATGGAGATAAACTAGACTATTCAGACTTTTTTGCAACAGATGATAAAGTATTATGTTTTGACGACCTAGAAAGAGCCAATGTAGATGTTATAGATATATTGGGTTATATTAACAATTTCGTAGAACATGACCATATAAAAACAATAATTATTTGTAATGAAAAAGAATTATCTACAAAATTAAAAAGTAGCAACCTAGAAATGAAAACATTTATTGCTACATATCTTTTAGACAAAGAAGGAGATTTGGTAAAGAAAACAGATAAGCCAATGGTAGAGAGAATTCAGGACACAATAGAATATGTTTTCGATAAAGCAAATGATTATGAAAGAATTAAAGAGAAATTAATAGGTGAAACTTTTGAATATGCACCAGAATTTAACTATATTATAAATGGTATATTAATGAGATATGAAAAATATCCAGAACTAATTAGATTTTTAAGAGAAAACACAAACCTTATAATTTCAACATTTAATAAAAGTGGAACTAGAAATTTAAGAATTTTAAAACATGCATTAAATGATTTCAAAAAGATATTTGATATGGTAAACAAAGCTTATCCAAATACAAACCATAGAGTAATGCAAACAATGCTTATATTTACAATAGCTATTTCATTCGAAATAAAAGCTGGTAAAGTAACAAAAGATAAATTTATAAATATTAATAGCAATGAGGAATATAAGGCAATACTTGTTTCATCAAGAGTATTTATGGACAATAGACAATTTTATATAAAAGAATTCGATAATAATTATTATTATAACTTTAAAGCTGAATATCGTTTCTTCAAATTTATTGAAATGTACATTCGTACACGTATATTTGATATGAGAGTGTTCAAAGATAACATGGAAGTTATTATAAACACAATAGACACAGACAAACTTCCAGCATATAAAAGACTACTTACAGAAGAATATTGGAAAATAGCAGATGACCAGTTTGATAAAATTATAGAAGAAATAATAGAAGATGTTAAAAATGGAAATTTAAAACCAGTAGAGATAGTAAAAATATTTGCTTATTTTAGTTACTTTATAAAAAGAAATTTAATAGATTATGATATAAAATCAATGAAAAATGTATTTTTAAATGGAATAAATATTTCATCTTTAACTGCAGAGTATTGTGCTAATGTAGAAGAAGAACTAAATCAGATATCAGTAGAAGAAGTAGGTGCTGATATGGAAGAAGTCTTAAGATATTTTAATGATGTAAATGAAAAGTTAAAAGACAAAATGTATGCCGAAAAAGCAGAAGAAATATTTAAAAATATCCCAATGAAAATGGAAGTATTTTATGATAAGTTTGCTAAAGAATGTATGAATGTTCCAATTTTTAAATATTATGATGTATTTCAAATGTTTCAAAGGATTTCATGCGCAAGCAACGAAGATATAGTAACAATAAAGGAAATGCTTGCAGATAGAGCAAAAAAATACACTAAAGAAATAGAACCAGAAATAAAGAACATTAAAAAATTAAAACAAATTGTAGATGAATATATTGAAGGAAAATCACCAACAATAAAAATAGTTATGCTAGAAGAATTTTCTAAAGAATTAGAAAATATATTAGATTTATATAAACCTAATTTTTTAAGTAAGAAGGATTAATAAATGGAATTCTAACTAAAGAATAACAATATTTAAATTGAATAAAAGAATTGATAAAAACACTGAATTATGAATAAAGGTAATTTAGTGTTTTTTTATGCTTATAAGCTACAAAATTAAGTAATATACAATTAATTAAATACATATTGTAGTATTTATAAATAAAAGCTATTGACTTGGAAAAAAATTATTAGTAAAATTATCTTAAATAAAGTAATAACTTATAAACATAACATTGATTTATAATTTTAATAAAATTAGGAAATATTAGAATAAAAAATAGTAAGGAGAACAAAAGAAAGTGAAAAACAATAAAGGAATAACTTTAGTTGCGTTAGTAGTAACTATAATAGTATTAATAATCCTAACTGGAATAAGTATCAATCTAACAATTGGAGACAATGGAATAATAACAATTGCCCAAAAAGCAAAAGAAAACATAGAACTTGCAAAAATAGAAGAAGAAACAGAATTAAATGAATTATATACACAATTAGAAACCAAAGGATCTGATTCAGGTAATTTACCATATGATGCGATAACAAAATTAACAGAATTTAAAACTGCAATTGCAAACGCAATAGATGAAGCAGGAGGAGTAAAACCAGATATTTCAGCAGATAAAACCATATTTGCTAATAACATAAAAGAAATTGTAAAAGAAGTGACAAAAAATGCAACAGCAACATCAGAAGATATATTAGAGGGAAAAACAGCATGGGTGAATGGAGAAATTATAACGGGTACTGCAAAAATTACTCTAGGTAGTAATTATTCATCTGTTACAACTGAGGGAATAACAACTACTATTGGTAATGGAGCAACAGCAACTATAACAATGAATAATGGAGATATAGTCTTTTTTCATACTAATTTTCAAGATGCAACTACTCAAATAACCTGTAGTGGTATTGAATATGAAAATTTAAGTAAAGGTGGTCTTGTTGTAGTACAAGCGAAAAGTTCAGGTACACTAAAAATTAATGCATCTGCTTATACATCTGGTTGGGTTGGAGGAAAAATACCAATAAAAATGTAATTATTTTATTTTAAAAACGAATTTTTAAATGAAAGCTTAAAAGTTCGTTTTTTTTCGTATAATTTTTCCTTTTTTAGAAACAATAACATTATAAATATAAAAATGTTAAGAAAAATAAAGGAGGAAAATTATGAAAGCAACAGGTGTTGTAAGAAGAATAGATGACCTAGGAAGAATAGTTATTCCAAAAGAAATAAGAAAAACATTAAGAATAAAAGAAGGAGATCCATTAGAAATATTTACAGACAGAGAAGGTCAAGTAATACTAAAAAAATACTCACCAATAGGAGAACTTTCAGAATTTGCAACAGAATATGCGGAAACTTTGGCAAAAACAACAGGGCATATTGCATGCATAACAGATAAGGATACAGTAATTGCAGTATCAGGTGGCTCAAAAAAAGAATTTTTAGAGCAAGGAATAAGTAAAGATTTAGAAAGAATTATAGATGACAAAGAAATTTATACAAGTAAAGAAAATAATGATAAATCAATACCTATAACACAAACAGATAGCATGGAAAGAATAAGAAATGCGCAAGTTATTTATCCAATAATATCAGATGGAGATTCTATAGGAAGTGTTATTTTGATTTCAAAAGATAGTAATACAAAAATGACAGACATAGAAAAGAAAGTTGCACAATCTGCAGCAAGCTTTTTAGGAACACAAATGGAAGTATAACAAATTTAAAATTACAAAAATATTACAAATATAACAATTAGATTACAAATTTAAAAATCTATTGATTTTTCTTTGCAATTATAGTATAAAGATAATAATGATTAATATGAAAATTACAAAGGAGGAAATATAGATATGGACGAAAATAAAGTAAATAGTGCAGAACCAATGTCAAAAGAAGGAGCAGCATTACCAAGAAAAGTTGATGCTTGGACAAAAATTAAAAATGTTTTATTTTATGAAATCAAAGTAGAATTAACACCAAAGCAAGAAAAAGTATTTAAAGAAGTTCATGATTTCTGGCATCAAGAAATTACAGGCGAAGATGTTAAAAAAGTATTATTGCATGAAATAACATGGCAAAGTACAAAAGATTTTTGGCTTCAAAAAATAGAAATTACATTATAATATAAAATGTAAAAAAGGGAGTTTTTATCTTCCTTTTTTTTTATTGTTATGATATACTCAAAAAGAAAAACAAGATAAAGGAGCAAAAAACAGGTGGAGAAAACAACAAAAGAAGAAAAAAAAATAATTTTAGAGAAACTAAAAAAAATTAAATTAGACATCGAAAATGTACCAGAAGTATTAAAAGTAAATACTAAAATAAAATATATGCCATTAAAAGATTATGATAATACTTCATATAAAGTATATCAATTTGTTGATGTAAAAGACATAGACATATATCTTACTCCAACTACAAGACTTGAAGATACAGAAAAAAAATACAAATTTGCAAAACCATTATCAGAATTTCTAAATTCAAATAATGAGGAATATATAGAAGATTATCTTAAGTTTATAGAATTGCTTGAAAAACTAGATTTTGAAGCAATGAATGAAATAGAAAAGAGACAAAAGCAATTTCAAAAACAAGTACCATTTGAAGTAAAATATAAAGATAATTTTATATGGGATATTTACTATTCAGAAACAGAAAATAAATATTTTATGATGTTTCCAACGGAAGAACAAGAAGTAGAACCATTATTTTATTTAATAAAGAAAAAACTAGAATTAAAGAAAAACTCAAAAAGCGAATATGTATATGTACCTATAAATAATAAAGAAATAGATTATAATTTTTTAAAAAGGTCAGAAATTGCAGATTTAGAAAATTACTTATGGTATTTTACAGGAAACTGGCCAACAATATATGAACTAAAAGATAAAGAAGGAAAAACTAATATACAAGTTGTAGGAAGAACACCAGTATATGAAAAAGTAAAGAGTTTATATAAGATAGTATTTAATACAAAAGAAGAAGCACAAGAAGAGTTTAAACTAATAAAAGCACTTTTTATTATACAATCAAACATGGAACAGGAATATAATTTTCAAACTGGATTAAGTAAAGAGGCAAGTTTAAATTTTTATTATAATCATAATCAAATTAAATATGAAACATTAACAGAATTTATAAGAGTACAAATATTGAATAAAAAAGAAAAAATAAGCGAACTAGAAAAACAAAATTTAGTAGACGAAGAAAAGTATGAGCTTATAAAACAATCTATTCAAAAACAAAACATAGAATATTTAGCAAAAGAAAAGCAAATAGTAACATTTTTAGAATGCAAAAAGACTCTATTTGGAAGAGTTTCTTATTTTTTTAAAAGTAAAAAGAAAAAATCAAAATTAAAACAGGAAATAATACAAGAACCAAAAGAGGAAAAACAAGAAGAAATAATACAAAAGCCATTTATATTAGAAGAAAAAGAATTTTATACAATTGAAGATTTATTAAAAGTAGGAAAGGTATTACAAGAAAAAGAAAAAGAAGCTAAAAACAAAAAAATGGATATTAGCGCTTTAGAAATAAGAAAAGAAAACTTAGAAAACAAAATAAAAAATGCTACATTATATATAAATGAAATAGAAAGCCATAAAAAGAGTATTTTTGATTTTTGGAAATATACAAACAAAGATGAAGTAAGTTTATTACAAGAAGGAGAAACAAAACAAAACGAAGAAAATCATCCTAAAATAAAAAAATCATTTTCATATGAAGAAGATTTAGAGGACTTTGGAGAAAAAATAGATGAAAAGCAAAGAAGAATATTAACGCAAAAAGAGACAGACTCTATATTTGCTATATATCAAGATGTAGAAACATTTAACTTATTATCAAAAGAAAAACTACTAAAAAAAGATGACAAACAAATACAAAGCATATTAATGGATAAACAAGAACAATACCAAGAAGAATATGAGCAAATAAAACAAAAAGACTATGATATATTTGGAAGTGTAGTAGAAGACAAAACAAAAATAAAGATATTAAAAAATCATAAACATAGAGAAATAGGTAAAGATCAATACAAAATATTAGATATACATTTAGATACTACCTTAGAAGAATACAAAGATAATATAAGACATTATGAAAAAATATTAGAAGAAAGTTACAATAAAGTAACAACACCTTATGATATTTCAGTATATAAATTAGAAGATAAGACTATAGAAAATGAAAAATGGGTTATATTAAACTTAAATCCTAAAGAAGAAGTGAAAAATCTAGAAGGAGAAACACTTATATTAAATAGAATAAATATAAAAGAAGGAATGAATGCAATTTTCTATAGTAATATAATGTTTTATGATAATTTAAATCAAACATTGCCACTTGGAATGGACATAAGTACACAAATGCTATTTGATATGAAAGAATATGAATTTAAATTAGTTTCAAGAAAAGATTTTAATATGAATTTTTTAGAAAACGAATTTCAAAATGAAATAAAAACAATACAAGTGTATGAATATGATATAGAAGAAAGGAAATAGAAATGAAAAATAGAGTAATTACAATTGTATTAGATGGTTTTGGAGTAGGAGAATCTCCAGATGCACATGTTTACGGAGACGAAGGAAGTAATACTATTGCAGGAATATATAATAATACAAAATTAGATTTGCCAAATCTAAAAAAAATAGGACTATATAATATAAAAGAAATAGGAATAAATAATGAAGAGGAAAATCCAATAGGAGCATATGGAAAAGCAAAAGAACAATCAGTTGGAAAAAATAGTCCAGTAGGTCACTGGGAAATATCAGGACATATTACAAATCCGGGATTTAAAACATATCCACATGCATTTCCAAAAGAAATGATAGATGAATTTGTAGAAAAAACAGGAGTAAAAGGAATACTATGCAATGAAGTCGGATCAGGAACAGAAATATTAAAACGCTTTGGCGAAGAACACATGAAAACAGGCTATCCAATAGTTTATACATCTGCAGATAGTGTATTCCAAATAGCAGCACATGAAGATATAATTCCAGTAGAAAAATTATATGAAATATGTAGAATAGCGAGAAAGATGCTAGATAAAAAAGAATATAATGTAGGAACAGTAATAGCAAGACCTTTTGTAGGTACTTGTGCAGAAGACTTTACAAGAACATATAACAGAAAAGACTTTGAATCAAACACATTTGGAAAAACAATGCTAGATGTCATATCAGAAAATGGAAAAGAAGTTATAGCAATAGGAAAAATAGAAGACTTATTTTCTGGACGTGGAATAACAAAAGCAATCCACACAAATGGAAACGCAGATGGAATAGAAAAGACAATAGAAGAAATAAAAAATGATACAGAAGGATTAATTTTTACAAACTTAGTAGACTTTGACATGCTATATGGACATAGAAATAATATAGAAGGATATGCAAAAGCATTAGAATACTTTGACAGCAAACTTCCTATTATAATAGAAAATATGAAAGACACAGATGTATTAATAATAACAGCAGATCATGGAAATGACCCATCAACACCAAGTACAGATCATTCAAGAGAATATATTCCTATTGTAATATATGGAAAACAAATAAAAGAAAATGTAAACATAGGAATAAGAGAAACTTATGCAGATATTGGTGCAACAATACTAGATATTTTACAAATGCCATTACTAAGCACAGGAAAAAGCTTTAAAAATGAAATAATAAAATAAGAAAAAATAGACATTGACATAAAATAAAAATGATGATAAAATTTTTCTGTAAATTAAATTATATGTATTTATATCAAATAATGGAGGTATAAAAAAATGAGTATACGGACAGTTTTATGGGACTTAGATTGCACAGTGTGGTTATATAATGAAAATGAACCCATAGTGCTGAGCCAAAAACTTAAAATTGGAGACCAAAAGACATTTAAGTATGAATACTATAAAATGTGGGGAAATCTACTAGATTATTTTGAAGAAAAAGTAGTAACTTGTGAAGGTATGTCACATTTTATAGAAGAACAAATGCCAATTTTAAGTGCCTATTCAGTAAAGCCAGAGAGATTCTTAGAAACAATTAAACAAGAAAAACAAAATATTGTAAGACTTAATGGAGAAGCAAAAGAAGTATTAGATTATGCTAGAGAGAATAGGATACAAAATTTAGCAGTAACAGATTGGTTCGAAGAATGTCAAAAAATAACTTTAAAAGGAATAGGTGGTTTAGATTATTTTGAAAGAATTTATGCATGCGACAATGGCTACTTTAAAAATTCTAAGGGAAAAATAACTGAATTAAAAAGAGAGTTGACAGGCAAAGAAAAATCCGAAATAATCTTGATTGGCGATTCATTAATTTCAGACATACGTTTTGCAGAAAGGTTAGGAGTAATGAGTATATGGTATAATCCAACTGGAAAAGAAAATACAACACCATATAGTCCAACATATGAAGTTGATTCATTAACAAAAGTGAAAGAAATATTATGAAAAAAGAAATAAGAATTTCTATATAGTATAAACTATTAGGGATTCTTATTTTTGCATTCTAGGAAACTCACCATGGCATAATAACTTTCTGTATAAGATAAATATGATAGAACTAAGGTTTTACTACATAAGAAATAAATTTAATTAGAGAAAATATAATGATATAAAAAATAATGTATAAAAAGAAGAAAAAATAAAGAGAAAAGCAAGCAAAATACAGCAATATAATTATAACTTTTAAAAAAAGTAAAAAATAAAATAAAAAAGTGTTGACAAACAAAATAAAAGATGTTAATATAAGTAACAGCTTTTGAAAAAAGAGCTACGGAAAAAGCATAAATCCTACTTCGCTTTTTTATTTTTTTGACAAAAAATATTAGTAAAAAACGATAGAAAAAATTACTAATAAAAATATTTAAAAAAATTGTAAAAAAGTGTTGACATTAAATATATATTTATGCTAAAATAAAAATTGTCTTCGGACGTACAACATTTATATGTTAAAAGTACATTGAAAAGTAAACAATAAACAAACCTTTGAAGAAACCAAGCGGTAGTAAATAGTACTACCAAAAAAA
>CAKPPO010000004.1 GCA_934177725.1 uncultured Clostridia bacterium
CTTTAGTCTATTTGTGTTTTTTAATTATATTTTATACTATTTTTTAGTTTATATGACTTTCCTATTATATAAAAAACCAGAATTAAGATTTTGTACGCAGTGTAAACTGCTACAAAATCTAATTTCTGCCATATTTATCTTCTACAGAAAGTTATCATACCATGATAACTTTCCTAGAATATAAAAAAGAACTTAGTAAAAAAACTAAGCCCTTTATAATTTTATAATTTATTTTTCTTCCAAATATTTAGCTGCAATTACAACATTATGAAGTAGCATTGCAATTGTCATAGGTCCAACTCCACCTGGAACTGGTGTTATGTATGATGCTTTTTTACTTACATTTTCAAAATCTACATCACCAACTAAACCTGTTTCTAATCTGTTAATTCCAACATCTATAACAACTGCCCCCTCTTTTACCATATCAGCTGTTACAAATTTTGGTTTACCTATAGCAGAAATTAATATATCTGCATTTTTTGTTATTTCTTCTATATTTTTTGTTTTAGAATGGCAAATAGTAACTGTAGCATCTGCATTTAACAAACATTGTGCTAAAGGTTTTCCTACTATATTGCTTCTTCCTAATATAACAACATTTGCACCACTTAAATTTATATTATATTCTTCTAACATCTTCATAACGCCATGTGGTGTACAAGATATAAAGGTTTGTCTCTTTAGTGTTAGTCTACCTATATTTATTGGATGAAAACCATCTACATCTTTTCTAAAGTCTATTGTTTCAAAGGCTGTATATATATCTAATGGCTTTGGAATTGGACTTTGAAGTAATATTCCATGTATATCTTTTCTTTCATTTAAGTCCTCTATTACTTTTAGTAATTCTTCCATTGAATATGTTTCGTCTAATAAAAATTCCTCATATTCAATTCCTACTTCATTACATGCTTTACTTTTATTTCTAACATAAACTTTTGATGCTGGATCTTGTCCAACCATTATAACTGCAAGTTTTGGAAATATATTTTTCTTTTTTAATTCTTCTACTTCTACTTTTACTTGTTCTCTTATTTTTTTTGAAAGCTCTTTTCCATTTATAATTGTTGCCATATCTATTTCTCCCTTTATTTTTTTGTATTATATATTAGCATTTTTTATTTTACAATAGTTTTTTATAAACTTATTATATTTTTCTCTCCTATGTAGCTTGGAAGAATCTCTTCTTCCAAGTTTGTATAAATTTTAATTAAAATTCATACTATTAGCATCTTCTCTTACAGCATATTAGCATTATAATTCTTATTATTATTAAGATTCCAATTAGAACAGCTAAAACAACAAATGCTCCTAATCCTAATGTTTCAAATATTGCTGTTTCTGCTCCTATTATAATCCCAATTACAAAAGTAAATAATAATCCTAATATAAATACTATTACATCTACGCAGCATCTTTTTGTTCTTTTGCAACAATTATCTTCTTCAAACATACTATTCACCTCCATAATAGTACATATAAGATACTATTAATATATAATATGTTCTTTTTCTACTTTTTTCCACTATTTTCTTCTTTAAATTTTATATTTTTATCAACTTGCATTTTACCTGCTCTTGTAATAGCTTCATACCCGTATTTTTCTTTAATGTTATCTAATACTGAATCTATTTTCTTTTGTTTTTCATTTTCTACATTTTCAAACAAAGAAATCTGTCTTTCTTCTTTCTCTACTAGCCCACTTACGCTTATTCCTATTAATCTTATTGGAGTATTATTATAAATTTCTGTTAACAGCTTTTTAGCCTCTTTTCCAATAATTTTAGTACTATCTGTTGCAAAATCTAATTTTCTTTGATGTGAAAAAACTTTAAATTCATTAGTTTTTATTTGTACATTTACAACATTTGCAAACATTTCTTGATTTCTTAACCTATAGCTCACTTGTTCTACTAAAGCAAGTAAAACTTCTTCTATTTTTTCTATATCGTTATAATCATATGGAAGTGTTATAGAATTTCCTATATTTTTAGGCTTTTCTTTTATATAATTTACTTCTTCGTTATCTATTCCATTACTATATTCCCATATCATTTTACCATATTTGCCAAAATTTTTTATTAGTAACTTTTCATCACTTTTAGCTAAATCCCCAATAGTTTTTATTCCCATTTTTTGAAGTTTCGGTAAACTTCTTCTACCTACCATAAAGAGTTCTGCTACTGGAAGTTTCCACATTTTAGTTTCTATTTCTTCTTGGTATAAAGTATGAACTTTGTTAGGTTTTTCAAAATCTGATGCCATTTTTGCTAAAAGCTTATTGGGTGCAACACCTATATTTACAGTAAAACCTAATTCTTCCCTTGCTCTTTTACTTATTTCATATGCTATATCTATTAATTTTCTTGGCTTTGGAATATAACCTGTTAAATCTAAAAAGCATTCATCTATTGAATAGCGTTCTATTTTATCTGTGTATTCCGATAATAAATTATATAATGCATTTGAATATTTCCTATACACATTAAAATCTGATTGAAAAATTTGTATATTAGGACATTTTTTACGTGCAAAAAATATTGGTTCACCTGTTTGAATTCCAAATTGTTTTGCAATATTACTTTTAGCTAAAACTATACCTTTTCTTTGTGCTTCATCTCCACCTATAATAGCCGGTATAGTTCTTATATCTAAAGTTTCCCCATTTTTTAATTTTTCTACTGCTGTCCAAGATAAAAATGCATTATTTACATCTACATGTAATATTTCTCTTTCCATATTTAACACCTATGGTTATTATAAAACATATGTTTTGTATTGTCAAGAAAAATCGTTCGTCAAATTTCATCATTTTCTCCCTTTTTATTTACAATATTATTATTTTGCTATAAAATAATAATATACATTAATTTGAGAAAGGCATGAGTTTTATATGGAAAAGTTTATATCAAAAAGTGAACAAGATACAATTGATTTTGCAAAAGATTTTGCAAAGAATTTAAAAAAAGGTGATATTATAGTTTTAACTGGTGAACTTGGTTCGCGGAAAAACTAAATTCACTCAAGGTGTGCTTACTTATTTTGGTCTTGAAAAAGAAATTTCTAGCCCCACTTTTACTATTGTTAACGAATATCATAAAGATAATGTAAATATATATCATTTTGATGTTTACCGTTTAGAAGATACTGACGAATTCTATGCTATGGGTGGAGAAGAATATTTTGAGAATGGTATTTGTATTATTGAATGGGGCGAGCAAATTGAAGAAATTTTGCCAAAAGGATATACTAAAATAACTTTTTCTAAATCTGAAGAAAATGAAAATTATAGAGAGCTAAAAATAGAGAAAATGTAAAATGCATTTTCTTTATTTTTGTAATAAAAACTACATATTTTTGTCACACATTTGTAAACTTTATTTTCCCTAAAAAGGTTTACAAATCTTGTCTATTAATATAGAATATTGTTGAATATTTATAAAAAAGAAGGTAATCTATTTTGAAAATTTTAAGCTTAGATACTTCTTCTAAAATATGTTCTGTTGCAGTTTTAGAAGATACAGATATTATAATTGAAAAACATATAGAAAATGAACTTACTCATTCACAAAAACTTATGCCTTTAGTTGACGAAATTTTAAAACAAACTAATCTTACTCTAAAAGATTTTGACTTTTATGCATGTTCTGTTGGACCTGGATCTTTTACTGGCGTACGTATTGGTGTGTCTACTGTGAAAGCATTTTGCGATGTTACAAACGTACCAATTGTAAGTGTAAGTTCTTTAGAAAGTTTAGCTTATAATACATTTTCATCTAATTTCACAAATGATGCCGATTTGGTTTGTTCTATTTTAGATGCCAAAAATGATAATGTTTATTTTGGGTTATTTAAAAAGTTGAATAATCATTTTGAATTGGTAGAAAATTTAGATGCTAAAAATATTGATGAAATGATAGCTTTATTAAAAAAATACCACTCTACTTCTATCTTATTTGTTGGAGATGGCGCTGAAAAACATCAATATAAATTATTAGAATATTTTTCAAAAGCTACTTTTGTTGAAGATGTGTACAATAAGCAAACAGCAAATAGTGTTGGTATAGCAGGATATTATCATTTTAAAAATGGAAATTATGGAGATTCAAATTCTATTACTCCACTTTATTTAAGAAAATCTCAAGCTGAGCGAGCTTTAGAAGGAGAAAAATAGATGATAGATATTACAAAAATAGAGATTTCTACAATGATGCTTAATGATTTAGAGCAAATTAAAGAAAATTTGCAAACAGATTTTGATGATTTTTGGAATTTTGAAATATTTAAAGAAGAACTTGCAAATAATAATTCTATGTATTTAGTTTTAAGATATAAAAATGAAATTGTTTCATTTGGTGGTATTAAAGTTATACTAGATGAAGCAGATATAATGAACATAGTAACTAAAAAAGATAAAAGAAATCAAGGTTTTGCTAAGTTTTTATTAAATGAATTAATTACTATGGTAGAAGAACAAAATTGCAAAACAATCACTCTTGAAGTAGATGAAAATAATTTACCAGCAATTAAACTTTACAAAGACTTCGAATTCAAAGAAGTTGGCAAAAGAAAAAATTATTATAAAAATGGTAATACAGCTATTTTAATGACATATACTTTTTAATTTTTTTATAACAAATGATATTGTATACAAAATGTATATACTTGTAAAAATTTTTTTACAATTTGAAAGGAGAAACAAATGAAAAAGAAAAATGAATTATCTTACCAAGATTTAAAAATAACATGTAATCCAAGCACTTTTAAATTTAGTGACACTTCTGAACTAACACCTATTGTTACAGGTATAGGTCAAGAACGTGGAATTAAAGCTTTAGAGTTTGGTGTTAATGTAGATATAAAAGGTTATAACTTATATCTAGAAGGACCTAGTGGCGTAGGCAAAACTATGTATGCTAAAAATTATTTAGATAAAATATCTAAGAAACAAAAAACTCCTTCTGACTGGTGTTATATTTATAATTTTGATAATCCCAATGAGCCTATAGCTGTTTCTTTCCCTGCTGGACAAGGAAAAGAATTTAAAGAAACTATGGACACATTTATTAAAGAAATAAAAAGTGATATTAAAAGCACTTTTAATAATGATGACTTCGAAAAAGAGAAAAAATTAATTAAACAAGATTTTGAACAAAAAAGAACTTCTTTACTAGAAAAATTAAATGAAGATGCTGGTAAACACGGTTTCCAAGTAAAATCTGCTCAAAACGGTATTTATATGATGCCTGTTATAGATGGCAAAACTATTGAAGAAGAAGAATTTGATAAATTAGATGATAATGTAAAAAAACAATTTGAAGAAAAATCTGGAATAGTTCAAGAACAAATTATGGAAGTAATTGCTAAAATTAAGGAAATAGAAAGAGCTTCTGATAAACATTTAGAAGAATGGCAAGCTAATATCGCTCTTCTTACTGTTAATTCACATATCAATTACATTAAAAACAAATATAAAAGAAATAAAAAAGTTAATAAATTTTTAGCAGATATTAAACAAGACATATTAAAAAATATTTCTATATTTACATCAGATGATTCTAAAAATCAAGTTCAACAACAAGCTGGTCCTAGACAAGAACCTCCAAAACCTTGGCTTAACTATCGTGTAAATTTATTTGTAGATAATAGTAATTTAGAAGGTGCTCCAGTTATTATGGACTCTAACTATTCTTATCATAATATTTTCGGTAAGTTGGAATATGAAAATTATTATGGTGCACTAAAAACAGATTATACAATGTTAAAACCTGGTCTACTTCAAATTGCTAATGGTGGTTATATAATTTTTCAAGCTAAAGATTTACTTGCTAATGGTATCTGTTATGAAGCTTTAAAGAAAGCCTTACGTATAAAGCAACTTTCTATTGAAAACACTGCAGATCAACGTTCTTCAATGGTTATGATTTCTTTAAAACCTGAACCTATTCCTTTAGATGTAAAAGTAATAATGGTCGGAAACGACTCTATTTATCAATCTTTACTTGCTATGGATAGTGACTTTAGAAAATTATTTAAAGTTAAAGTAGAATTTGCAGAAGATGCTCCTTTAAATGAAGAAAATATGAATAAGCTTGCACAATTTATCCATGGTTTTTGCGAGCAAGAAGAACTTCCTCATTTAGATAAAGAAGCTGTTGCAAAGGTTGTAGAATATGCTTCTAAAATTTCAGGAGATAAAGAAAAAATTTCTACTAGATTTACAGACATTTCACAAGTTGTTGGTGAAGCTGCTACTTGGGCTCAAATGGATAAAAAGAAATTAGTAACTGCAAATTATATAGATACTGCTTTAAAAGAAAGAATTGAAAGAGTTAAAAAATATGATGCCAAATATATGGAAATGATAAAAGAAAATACTTTACTTATTGAAACAACTGGAAGTAAAGTTGGTCAAATAAATGGTCTTACTGTTATGACAATTGGTGACTATACTTTTGGAAAACCTGTAAAAATTACTGCTAACACATATATGGGCAAAACTGGAATTGTTAATATCGAAAGAGAAGTTGAACTTTCTGGTTCTTCACATTCTAAAGGTGTTTTGATTTTAAGTGGTTATTTAGGTGAATTATTTGCTCAAGACTTTCCTCTATCTCTTACTGCTAGTATTTGTTTTGAGCAATTATACAATGGTGTAGATGGTGATAGTGCTTCTAGCACAGAATTATATGCAATTTTATCTAGCTTATCTGGAATTCCTATTAATCAATCTATGGCAGTTACAGGCTCTGTTAACCAAAAAGGTGAAATTCAACCAATTGGTGGAGTAAATGATAAAATTGAAGGATTCTATCAAGTATGTAAAATGAGAGGTTTAGACGGAAATCATGGTGTTATGATTCCAGTACAAAATGTACAAAATTTAAGCTTATCTGATGAAATTATAGAAGCTGTTAAAAATAAAAAATTCCATATCTACGCTATTTCTACTATTGAAGAAGGAATTGAAATTTTAACAGGTGTACCTGCTGGTAAGAAAGATGCAAATGGTCACTTCCCTGCTGGCTCAATAAATTATTTAGCTTATGAAAAATTAAAAAAATATTCTAAATTAAGTAAAGAAATTTAGTAAAAATTTAAAATTTTTTTAAATTTATAATAGAAAAAAGGAACTACTAATTCATGTAGTTCCTTTAAATTTACAATATTCACTATATAACATAGCTTGTGGAATACAAAGAATAAATGCTATAAAGTATTTCCAAGACAATGCAATTGTGCTTACACCTACTATTAAAAAAACTGCACTAGAAATATCCGAATGCTCCACTAATTTCTTTATCATTTTTTTTGATATAACTTTTTTTACGTAACATTCCGTAATCATTAAAAACAATATATAAGTAAACATAGATAATATGATGTAATTATTGGCCTTTACCGCTATGAAAATTCCTATAATTCCCGATAGTATCATTCCAATAACATTTACTATACCACTTATTAATAAGAGCCGGCCTTTATCTTCTTTTACACTTCTTTTCATACAGTAAGTTCCCCCTTTTGTTTTTCATTGTAAATTTTTATATAACTAATAATTATATTATACATCTATATATTATTTGTTGTCAACATAATGTAATGTTTAAATTAAATTTTTGCAAATAGCAACAGCAATATAAGTTATTATTTTTAATATGCAATTTGCAAACAAAATAAAGTTTGTTGATGGAATTCCTATCTTGTTTATTTTTTCATATTCATTTACTACCTCTTCTATCTTTTCCTTATTGCAAATTGTATTTTTTTCCACATATTGAATCATATATTCTTTTGCTAAATATGGTGCTTTTGTCATTGCATCTGTTTCTAAGTAAGCTCTTATTACATAGTAAAAAAATCCTAAAATACTTAAAATAATTATTTGTAATTCATAATTTTTGAACACTCCAAATATTGTTAATACTATACTTAAAATAAAATATAATATGTACATATTAGAAAATATAAAATTAAATATTAATAACCTTCTACTTTGAATTGAATGTAAACATTCATGTGCAATTGTTTGAATTCTTGTATATGTTTTACTTATATTTGCTATAAAAATAGTGTCTGTAATTGCAATATATAAGCTTGCCGTTTTATCATTATTCTCTTTTATTTTAACTTTTTTATTTCCTAACTTTTCTAGAATATTTTCACAAATTTCTTTATTATTTGGAAACTTAGAAATAATTTCATCACACTTTTTATTCTCTCCGGCCTCTTTCAACTTTTTTATATTGATTTCAAACATAAATGCCCCTATTATTAAAATAATCACTAAAACTATTAACACTATTATTAATTCCATATTTTTCTCCTTATATGATCTTTATTATTTTATATATACTAAAAAGTCGTAAATGATATTTTACCATTTACGACTTTTTTCGACATTACAATACATCTTGTACTGACTCTGCAATTATTTTATTTACATCTGCTATCATCACATTAAATTTCACTTCTAAATCAAAATATTCTTTTATTTCATTATTTTGAATTAGTATAGTATACATTTCTTGTAATTTCTTATTTTTGTCTTCTTCAACTTCTTTTCCTTGCATTGCTAAAACTTGTACTTCATAACGTAGCTTTTCAAAATCTTCTACTTTTTTCTTTAATTCTATATTAGAATCTAAACTCTTTTTAGCTTCTTTGTATTTTAAATATTCTTCTGAAGTTTTTATTTCTCCTGCTAATTTATTTGCAGTATCATATACATTCATTAAATTTCCTCTTTTCTTAATTTAATCATACCAAAAGGGACAGATTAACCCAAAGGTAACGTCCCCAATGGAGTTATGCATAAGCATGTTTTTTCTTGAAAGCTAGTAAATTTGTTATTTCTGTGTCATTATTTTTTGCTTTTTTAGCCTTTTTAGCATTTTCTTGTGCTATTTGATTTGCTTGTTTTTCTGCCATTGTTTGGCATATTGCTTTTTGGTATGTAAAGTGTGTATCTTGTGCTATTTTATTCCAGTTGTATAATTCTTTTACTTTAGCTTTTGCATTTTTGGCTACATTTGCTGCTAATGCGTGGTCATATAATAATGCTAATATTGAATCTGCTATTGAGTTACTATTTCCTGCATAACTCTTCATTCCTGTTACACCATGTTCTACTATTTCGTTTAATCCTCCAACATCTGATACAACTGTTGGTACTCCTGCAAGCATCGCTTCTAATGCTACTATTCCAAATGGCTCATATGTACTTGGAAATACTGCAATATCAGCACATTTATACATTTTCTGCACTTGTTTAGCTTCTAAATATCCTGTGAAGTATACTTTATTTGATATTCCCATAGATTCTACTTGCGCTTTTAATTCATCTATCATTCCGCCTTTTCCTGCTATTATTAATTTAGCATCATGATAATTATCTAGTATTTTTGGCATTGCTGATATTAAATGTTGTATTCCTTTTTCATATACTAGTCTTCCCATATAAAGAATTATTTTTTCATTATCTAAAGCATATTGTCTTCTAAATTCGTAATCTCGTTCTACTCCATTAAAGTTTGTTAAATTAATTCCATTTGGTATTACATTAATTTTATCAAAAGGAAGCCCAAACAGTCCTTGAATGTGTCCTTTCATAAAGTTGCTATTTACTATTACTTCAGTAGATTCGTATGTAAGCATCCACTCTGTATCATTTATATATCTTTGCGTCTCGTCATGTATTCCGCTATTTCTTCCACTTTCTGTTGCATGTATTGTTGAAACAAGTGGAATATTGTAAGCATGTTTTAAAGTTTTTGCTGCATTTGCAACTAGCCAATCATGAGCATGTATTACATCAAAATTTCCCTCTTTTGCTATTAATTCTGATGCTTTTGCTACTAAATTGAAATTCAATTGCATTATCCAATCTATAAAATTGTTTGGAGTAATCATATAGTTATCTACTCTATATACCTCTACTCCCTTATCATTTTCATAATAAGGTAATTCTCCTTCACGATAAGTAACTACTGTAACATCATGACCATCTTTTATTAATCTTTTAGATAAGTCATGTACTACTCTAGCAATTCCGCCTACTATTCTTGGTGGGTATTCCCATGTGAGCATTAATATTTTCATAGGTAATATTTAACCCCTTTCTTCCATATTTTCTTTTGTTCTTCTCTATATTATTCTATACAACATTTTGATAAATGTAAACATTTTTTTACAAAATAATTTATATTTTTTATATATTGTCCATTCAAAATTCTATTGTAACCAAAGACCAATATATATTTTCTTCTATTAAATTACATTTTTCGTTTTATATATAATAAATTCACATAAAGAAAGAATAATAAATAACATATTTATTATTCTTTCTTATACTTAATCTAATTATTCTTCATCTTCGTCTTTTTCTGTTTCTTCACCTAAGCTTTTTTCAAAAGCTTCATTGAAGTTTGCTCTTATTTTTTCTTCTACTTCTTTAGCTATTTCTGGGTTATCTTGTAAATATTTTTTAACATTTTCTCTACCTTGTCCAATTCTTTCTCCATTGTAGCTAAACCAAGAACCGCTCTTTTCTATTATATCTAGATTAACAGCTATATCTAATATATTTCCTTCCTTTGAAATACCTTTTCCATATACTATATCGAATTCTGCCTCTCTAAATGGTGGAGCAACTTTATTTTTTACAACTTTAACTCTTGCACGGTTTCCTACTACTTCTCCATCTTGTTTAATATTTTCTACTTTTCTAATATCTAGACGAATTGATGCATAATATTTTAATGCTCTACCACCAGCTGTTGTTTCAGGGTTACCAAACATAACACCTACTTTTTCTCTTAATTGGTTTATAAATATAATAACTGATTTTGATTTATTTATAGCACCTGCTAACTTTCTTAGTGCTTGTGACATAAGTCTTGCTTGAAGACCAATGTGTGAGTCTCCCATATCTCCATCTATTTCTGCTTTTGGTACTAGTGCTGCAACAGAGTCTATAACTATAACGTCTAATGCACCACTTCTAACTAATGCTTCTGCTATTTCTAATGCTTGTTCACCTGTATCTGGTTGAGATACTATTAAATTATCTATATCTACACCTAAATGTTTAGCATATACTGGATCTAATGCATGCTCTGCATCTATAAATGCTGCTTCTCCACCTAATTTTTGTGCTTCTGCAATCATATGTAATGCTAATGTTGTTTTTCCAGAAGATTCTGGTCCATATACTTCTACTATTCTTCCTCTAGGAATTCCTCCTATTCCTAATGCTATATCTAGGCTTAATGCTCCTGTTGGTATAGCTTCTACATTCATTGCTTGGAAATCTCCTAATTTCATTACAGAACCTTTTCCAAATTGTTTTTCTATTTGTCCTAATGCAGCTTCTAGTGCTCTCATTTTCTCTGAATTTTCTTTTTCCATTGTTTTTCCTCCTAATTCGTTTTTCAAACGCTTGTTTGTATTTATTATATACTAAGATATTTTTTTGTCAAGCATTTTTTTAAATTTTTTTATTTTATTTTTATATGTGCATTTATGCATATTTAAAACCCAATTGTAACCGAAACTTAGTACTTATTTTTATATTCGATACCAGTTTTCCAAGCCATAATAACTAAAGTAATTATTTCCTTTTATTTCTCCAGCCAGATTTTGATTTTTAACTATGTTAGCTCTTCCGCGATATATTCCAATAAATGGTTGTTCATCAAAAAATATATTTACTATTCTTTCATATTTTTGTTTTAATGTTTGTTCTTCTTTTATATTTTTTATTTGTGATAATATTTCATTTACCTCATCATTAGAATAATTTTGTAAATTATTTTCTCCAAAAAATGAAGTTAAATCTGGGCTATATGAATTATAAACACCTGTTAATATCATTTCATAGCTTTTATTTTCTAATATTTGTTTATATTTACTATCTGATACTTTTTGTATAGTTATATTTATTCCTATATCTTGTAACTGATTCTTTATATTTTCTGCAACTGCTACTCTTTTTATATTTGTGCTATTAACAGTAAGTGTAAGGTTTAATCTTTTGGTTTTATAGTTTTCTGTTTTTTGCCAACGTTTATTTTTGTATTCCCATCCATTTTCTTGTAGTATTTTTTTAGACTGTTCGGGATTATACCCTAAACTATTTGTATCTCTAGTATATAAATAATTTCCATAATCTAAAGGAAATTCTGCCACATAACCTTGGTTATTATATATGCTAGACAATATATTTGTTTTGTCTATTGCATAATTAATTGCCTTTCTTATATTTGAATCTTCTAATACTGCATTTTGACAATTGAATGCTAAGTAATCAAACTCCCTTGCTTTTACTTGTGTATTTGCATATCCTATTGTTCCTATATATTGCTCTAGATTTTCATTTTCTGTTGTGAATATGTCCACATTCCCTAATTTAAAGCTATTGTATAATTCACCAACTTCACTATATTGTTTTATATATATTTTTTCAATTTTTGAATCTTTATTTTTTATATTCCACCATTTCGTGTTTTTTTCAAGTACTATATATGAACTATCTATTTTAGATATTTTATACATTCCTGTTCCCTGAGGAGTTTTAGCTGATTCATAAAAATCTTCTCCTAAATAATAGTTGTTTGGCATAATAGGAAATGTAAGATTATATTCGAAAAATGGTACTTCTTCACTTAAATTAATTTTTACTGTACTTGCATCTAAAATTTCTACACTTATGACTTTTTCAACATTATATGAATATATAGATTTTCCTTCTTTTAATCTATCTATTGTAAATTGGATATCTTTAGCTATTAACGGACTTCCATCATGCCATTTTTTATTATTATCTATTTTTACAACATACGTAATATCAGATGTTTTTGAACATTCTGTAGCTAAACACAATTCTAATTTGTAGTCTTCTGTTACATTCATTAATGGCTCAAATATAAGTTTTCCTATATTTAAAACTTCTTTATTATTTGAAATTAAAGGATTTATTGTATCATAGTTTGAGATTCCAAGTCTTAAATCTTTAATCTCTGTAGTTTCTTCTACAACATTCTCTTCTATGTTATTTTGCTTGCCCTCTTTTTTAAAATAAATCATATAGATAGCAAAAATAACAATAACTACAACAAATATAATAAAGATATATTTAAAGAAATTTGATTTCATACTTCACCTCTTATTTTTTCTTTATCATATAAGATATTATCTTTTTTTGCAATATTTATTCAATTTTTATTTTGTTTATTTTGGAAATAATTAAGATTAAAAAATTACATATGATTTAAAAAATCTTCTAATTCGATATCAGCTTGTTCTAAAATACTTTTTAAAGTTCCTTTTGCAACTTCTTCATGCATTGGAATAATACAAATTTTATTCGTATTAATATTTTTATATTTTGCATGGCTTCCTTTTTGTGATACTTTATAAAAACCTAGTTGTAATAAAATTTGTATTATTTTTTTACTAGATAATATTGGATATTTAAATCCCATTAAACTGCCACCTCCACTGTTGTAATTAATACTTCTTTTGGTTCTATTGGTTTTTCTGTTTCATAATATAATTCTATAGCTTCTTTTAAATTTTTTAAAGACTCTTCTATAGTTTTTCCTTGAGACGCCACACTATTTTCAATACATTTTGCTACATACCAATTTTCTTCTTTTTGTATAATTACATTATATTTTATCTTCATATAAATTCCCCATTTCTTTTTTTGTAATTATATCATTCTATTTAATAAAAATCTAGATTTGCATTTAGAATTTTAAAAACTCTAAATGCAAATTTAAATACTTTTTTATTATTTTCTTGACTCTACAATAATTTTTATACCAGTTCTGTCTTCTCCTTCAACTTCAACTTCTGCAAATGCTGGTATACATACTAAATCCACTCCTGCTGGTGCTACAAAACCTCTAGCAATAGCTACCGCCTTTACTGCTTGATTTAATGCTCCTGCTCCAATTGCTTGCATTTCTGCTTTGTTTTCTTCTTTTACCAAACCTGCTATAGCTCCTGCTACTGAATTTGGGTTTGATTTTGATGAAATTTTTAAAACTTCCATTTTTTGCCTCCTATAATTTTATTTTTATTTGAATTACAGGTATAGTTATAATATAAAAACTTCAAAATGTCTAGTAGTTTTTGGTAAAAAATGGAAAAAGTTTTCTTTTAATTTTGCTATTTTTCGCCATTTATTTTATATTTACTCTTTCTACTGATACAGCTCGACAGTTTTCGTCATTTATTTCTATTATACAGCCATTAAGAATACAACTTCCCTCTGCTAATTTATATCTTTCTGGAAGTGATGTTACAAATCTCTTTACGGACGCATTTACATCCATTCCTATTACAGAATTTTTAGGTCCTGTCATTCCAATGTCTGTAATATATGCTGTTCCTTTTTCAGTTACTTCCTCATCTGCTGTTTGTACATGTGTATGAGTTCCAAATATTGCTGTAACTTTCCCATCTAAAAAATGTTTCATTGCTATCTTTTCTGCTGTTGCTTCTGCGTGGAAATCTACAATTATTATATCTGCTTTTCCTTTTACTTCATTTAATATATCTTCCATTTTAGAAAATGGGTTATCTGATTGAACTCCCATGTCTGTTCTTCCTATTAAATTAACTACACATATATTTTTTCCATTTTGACTATATATGTGGTAACCTTTTCCCACAACTCCTCTTGAGTAGTTTGCTGGTCTATTTATTAAATCATCATCTATAAATGTAAATATATCTTTTTTACCCCATGTATGATTTCCCATAGTAATTGCATTAATATTTAATCTTTTTAAATCATTGAAAATAGCTGTTGTTATTCCCATTCCTCCTGCTGAGTTTTCTGCATTTACAATTACAAAATCTATTTTGGCTTCTTGTCTTAATTTAGGCAAAACTTCTTTTAATTTTCTTACTCCACTTTCTCCTACTAAATCTCCTACTGCTAATACTCTCATTATATCGCCTTCCTTCTTTTTACTACAAATAGCATACTATATTTTTGATGATTTGTAAACATATTTGAATATTTTAAATATAGCTTGTATATACTTGTAAAAAGGTAAAATGCACATAACTAATTTGAATTTTTTTTCATTATTATGCATGTGGATTAGTTTATTTAGAAAGGAATGATTTTATGAATAGTAAGAGAGCATTTGAAATTGTAAATAATAAGGAAATTTGCGATGTTTTTTACAATAATGAACCTGTTTGGATTCAAGAATTAAATAATAATAAGGCAACTATTGGTTTTATGAATTTTAATGAAGTAGAAAATGTTAATATTGAAGATTTAAAAGAGTGGCAATAGGGCCGTCCATTTTTGCCACAAAAATTGTCATAAAAAACACTCCTTATTAACTATTGCTTTTGACATTTTATGTTTATTAGTGTATAATAATTTTAGATTAGCTCAAGAGCTATAATAAAAAGGAGGACAATATTATGTCTATGCAATGTAATTCCAATTTGCCACGGGCAATTTCTGTTGCTGACTTTATTTTAGAGGATAATGGTCATTCTATAGCAGAAGCAGCTGAAGAATTTAAATTAGGAAAAACTACAATGAAACGAGATATTAATTACTTAGGTGTTTGTGCTTTTTATGGAAATTTTCATAATGAAAAGGAACTACAGCAAAAGTATATTGATGTTAAAAAAACTTTAGCTAGGCTTGCTAAAGAACACAATGCTAAAAATATCACAAAATACAATATTCCTCACAAAAGAGCAACTTCTAAATAGAAGTTGCTCCTCTTTTTATTTCACTACAATTATATCATAACCTATAAACAATCCACTCTCTACTACGCCATTTATTTGCAATAATTTTTCTTCTAAATCTGCTTCTATTTTATTAAACCAAGCATGAATTATAAAATTTCCGTTATCTGTTATAAGTGGTTTATCTTCATTGTTTGACATTCTTAATTCTACTTTTTCTACATCTAGCTTTAATAAATTATCTTTTACTTCTTCTACTTTATCCTGTTTTACTTCTATTGGAACAGGATGTTTTTCTCCAAGTCTTTCTACAAATTTTGAATTATCTACTAATATATAATTCTCATTTGAACTTTTTATATTTAATTTTTCTTTATATAATGCTGCTCCCATTCCTTTTATAAGCCAATTGTGAGAGTCTATTTCATCTGCTCCGTCAAAGCACCAATTTGGCTTATTTTCTTCTAATGTAGTAGTTTCAATATTTAATTCATTGCATAAATCCTCAATAATCTTTGAAGTAGGAATAGCTTTTATTTGTAAATTTTCTTCTTTTACTTTTTTAGCTATCTCTAGTACTGTTTGGTACGAAGTACTACCTGAACCAAAACCTATTACTTCTCCATCTTTTACTCTTGTAGCCATTCTTTTTGCTAATTTTATCTTTTCTTCTTTATTACTTACATTATTTTTCCAATCAAATTCTTGCATTTTTTCCTCCTATGCTCCATTTTGGACGTTTCCTCTTTGAGTCCGTTTGTAGTAAATAAGGTACTCAAAAGGGACAGATTAACCAAAAGGAAACGTCCCTAATGGGTACCCCAAAAACAGTTACTCTATACTTTTTAAACTTTCTATCATGTCTATTTTCTTTAATGAGAAATATGTTACCACATTTACTATTAATGTAAATACTACTGTAATTATAATAGCATATAAATAGCTAATTGGCATTATTTCTTTTCCAAATCTTATTACATTTATTTCACATGTTTTTATTATAAACATATTTAACAAATATCCACCAAATAATCCAAGTATTATTCCTATTCCTGTTAATAATACCGTTTCTCTTGTTACATAATCATACACTTCTTTATCATAAAATCCCAGTACTTTTATTGTAGCAAGTTCTCTTATTCTTTCGCTAATGTTTACATTTGATAGATTATATAATACTACAAATGCAAGTAGTCCTGCTGATATTATTAAAATTACTACTACATAATTTAATGAGTTCATCATGTCTTTCATTAAACTTTCCATATTGGAGTTTAATGCTACTGCATTTACATTTTCATATTTTAGCAATTCTTTTGCCATTTCTTTTTCTTGTTCTTCATCTTTTACACTATTTTGAATATATAGTACATTTGTCTTATATTCTCCATATGTCTCTTCATATATACCTTTGGGCATATATACATAATGATAAATGTAGTTTTCTACAATATTAGAGATTTCGAATTCTTTTTGGTTATTATCGTTATCTTTTAATGTGATTTTGTCCCCTTGTTTTACATTTAGAAGTTGTGCAACTTTATCTGTAATAGCTATTTTGCCTTCTTCTAATTGTATTTTTTCTTTTTTCTTTGTATCTATTAATTGAATTACATTTTCTATTTTCTCGTCTTTTGGAACTATAATTTGTATGTCTTCTTCTTTTTCTCCATTTAATAAAGTTCCTGATGTCATATATGTTTCTACTACTTTACTTACTTCTTCTTTTTCCTCTAGTTCTTGTATAAATTCTTGTACGCTTTCGTTCCCTGCACTATTTTTCAAACTAATTTGCATATCATAATGATATATTTTTTGATATTGGCTTGGTATTATTGCAGATATTGCGTCTTTTATTCCAAAACCTGTTAAAATAAGTGCTGTACATCCTGCAATTCCTATGATTGTCATTAAAAATCTTTTCTTGTAACGGAATATGTTTCGAACTGTTACTTTTTGGTTGAATTTTAAATGTTTCCATATAAATGGTATTTTTTCTAAAAGAACTCTTTTCCCTGGCTTTGGTGCTTTCGGTCTCATAAGTTCTGAAGGAGTTTCACCTAAAGAGCTTAAAACTGTATATAACGTAGCTCCTATTATACATATACTTGCAAGTCCAAGTCCTAATATAGCATAATACCAATTAAATTTAATTACTAAATCTGGCAATGAGTACATCATATTATACATCATTAATATTATTCTTGGAAGTAGCTGAAATCCTACTAACATTCCTAAAATTCCACCCACAATACATGCTATTCCTGCATATAACAAATATTTCATTGCTATTTGCATTTTGTTATATCCTAGCGCTTTTAATGTACCTATTTGAACCCTTTGCTCTTCTACCATTCTTGTCATAGATGTTAAAGAAATTAGAGTTGCTATAACAAAAAATACTATTGGAAATACTTTTCCTAAATTTTCTATACTTTTGCTATCTTGCACATAATTGCCATAACCTGTATTTGACTCTCTGTCTAAAATATACCATGTTGGATGATCTATTTTATCTATTTCTTCTCTTGCATCTGAAAGTTTTTTCTCTGCTTCTTTTATCTTGTCGTTATATTCATTTCTATTTTTATTTAATTCTTCTTTTCCTTCTTCTAGTTCTTTTTTGGAAGTATTTATTTTTTGCTGTGCAGTTTTAAATTCGGTATTTGCCTGCTCCCTTGAAGCACTTAATGTTTCTTCTTGTTTAGTTATTTTCTCTTTTGCTTGTTTTAGTTTTTCTTTTCCTTCTTGTAATTTTGTATTTATTGTACTTATTCCATCTTCTATTTGTTTTATTCCCGCTTCTACTTGTTTCTTATTTGCATTTAAATTCTCTATTGCTGTCTCTAAACTAGCTTTTTGTATTTGTAAATTTGTTATTTGCTCTTGTGTTAAATTCGTATTTTTTAAACTTTCTAATACATTTTGATATTGTTTTTCTAGTGTGCTAATATTTGTATTTAATGCATTTAAATTATTTTGCATATTTTCTTTTTGAACATTTAAGTTTTCAATTTGCTTGTTTGCTTCTTCTATCTGTTTTGGCATATTTTGTTCTTGAATGGCTATTTCATTTTTTGCCTCTTCTAATTGTTTTTCTGCACTTTGAAATTTACTTTCAGCTTCAGCCTTTTTATTATTTAAAGTGTTTTGTGCAGATATTAACTTACTTTCTCCACTTGTTATTTTATTTTCTGCATCTGCTAATTTTTCTTCTGCTGTTTGTTTCTCGTCTTCTAGCTTTTCTTCAGCTTCTTGTAATTTTTCCTCTGCCTCTTTCCTTACTTCTTCATATCTTGCATTTTGTCTTTGCTCTTTTATTTTTTCTACTTCATCTTTTGCTTGTTGAACATAATTTTTATATTCTTGTGAAGATGTTTCCATTTTGCTTGCATTTTTTAATGTGATATAAATTTGTGTATATACCTTGCTTTCAAAACTTTCTTTTGGCAAATATAAATTATAACTTACCTTACCAGAACCTAATTTAGAAGTATCTCTTTCTCTTGAAATATACAAAGGACTTTCCATAGTTCCAACAATTATAACTTCTTTTTCTTTTATTATGCTATCTTCTTCTGTTTCAATTATTAAGCTATCTCCTATATTTTTATTTTTAAATTTACAAAAGGCTTCTTCTACTAAACATTCGTTAGCATTTTGTGGCATTCTTCCTTCAAGTAAAGTTACTGTATTTACACTATCTAATGACAATACTTTTGTTACAATTTCAGTATCTTCATAGTTTAGTAAAACATCTTCGCTATATTCGCCATAAACATTTTCGATTTTATCTATTTCTTTTAAAGCTTTTATATCTTCATCAGTTAAACCTAATGTTGAAATTACCTCTATGTCATATACATTGTTTTCGTCAAATCTTTTATCTAATGTATAAATCATATCTGGGCTTGCTGCTCTAATTCCTGCAAAAAAGCCTACACCTAAAAAAGCCATTAATAAAATGGATATAAAACGTTTATATGTGTTTTTTATTTCTTTTAAGCTATCTTTTATTAGTGCCTTTTTCATATTTAATCTCACTCCTCGTTTTGGTCACAAATGAATTACCATTCAATTTCTTCTATAGGTGTTGGATTCTCATTTATTATAATATTTTCAGCTTTTCCATTTTTAAAATGAATTACTTTGTCTGCCATTGGAGCTATAGCTGAATTGTGTGTAATAATTATAACTGTCATATTTTCTTTTCTACAAGTATTTTGCAATAACTCTAGTATTTGTTTTCCTGTTTTATAATCTAGTGCACCTGTTGGTTCATCACATAAAAGTAGTTTAGGATTTTTAGCTATTGCTCTTGCTATTGCAACTCTTTGTTGCTCTCCACCAGATAATTGTGAAGGAAAGTTTCTAACTCTATCTTTTAGTCCCACTTTTTTCATAATTGTTTCTGGATTTAAAGAATCTTTACAAATTTGTGTTGCAAGTTCTACATTTTCTATTGCTGTTAAATTTTGAACTAAATTATAAAATTGAAATACAAAACCTATATCTTCTCTTCTATACTTTACAAGTTCTTTTTTCTTTAATGTTGACACGTTTTTTCCATCTACAATTACATCTCCTGAAGTTGGTGTATCCATTCCTCCTAGGATATTTAAACAAGTAGTTTTACCTGCTCCAGATGGTCCTACTATAACTACTAATTCACCTTTTTCTATTGTAAAATTTGTGTTATCTAGTGCTTTAATAGTAACTTCACCCATTTTATATTCTTTCTTTACATTTTTAAACTCTATATATGACATTTTTATTTTCCTTTCTCAGGACATTTGGGGACGGGTCAATTTTGTCCTTTACATAATTTTTTATTTAATTCACTTTCTATTTTTATATCATATTTTTTACCTTTTTACTATATTTTTACAGATATTTCATATTTTATAATAAAACACCACAATAGAAAAAGAACACTCTTTATAATAGCGTGTTCTTTTTTTCATTTTGACTTTAACTTTCAAAAAGATTAAAAATCTCTTTAAATTCTTTTTCCAATATAATTATTTTTCTTTCCTCTTTTTACAACTATATATGTATCTTCTATAAACATAGAATTATCCACAATTGTATTTATATCTGTTACTTTCTCTCCATTTATTGATATAGCACCATTTGATATAAATTCTCTTGCTTCTCTTTTGCTTGATGCTGCACCTAGTGCTACTACTAAGTCTAAAATATTTTGATTTGCTTCTACTTCTTTTATATCTTCATTTCCAAATAGTTCTTCAATATCTTTTTTGCTTAAATCAGCAAATTTATTGTTAAATAAATGATCTGCTAAATTTACTGCTTTTTCATATTCTTCTTTTCCATGTAAGAAAGTGATAATTTCTCTTGCTAATGCTTTATGAGCCTCTCTTAATTCTGGATGTTCATTATTTTTTCTTTCATATTCTTCAATTTCTTCTTTAGAAAGGAATGTATAAATTTTTAGGTAATCAATTACCATACTATCTTCTACATTTGTGAAGAATTGGTATAATTTGTAACTTGAAGTTTTTTCTTTATCTAACCATAATGCATTTCCTTCACTTTTTCCAAATTTCTTTCCTTGAGAATCTGTAACAAGTGGCATTGTAAATGCATATACTTCATCTCCTGTAGATTTTCTAATTAAATCTATTCCTGCTGTAATATTTCCCCATTGATCTGACCCTGCACATTGCATGTCTACACCTTTATTTTCATGTAACCATTTAAAGTCTAATGCTTGTAAAATCATATATGAGAATTCTGTATATGTAATTCCACTATCTAATCTTCTTCTAATTATATCTTTGTCAAGCATATAATTTATATTGAAAAATTTTCCATAATCTCTTAAGAAGTCTATTACATTTATATCTTTGTACCAGTCATTGTTATTTACAACCTCAAAACCAAATATTTTTTCAACTTGAGCTTTTAAACATTCAAAGTTATGTCTTACCTCTTCTTTAGATATCATTGCTCTTTCTGTAGTAGGACGTGGATCTCCTATCATACCTGTTCCACCACCAACTAATAAAATTGGATGATGACCTGCTTCTTTTAATCTTTTTGAAATTAAGAAACTTGATAAATGCCCTACATGAAGACTATCCGCTGTTGGATCTGTTCCAATGTAAAATGTAAGTCCTCCTTTATTTAATTTTTCTTCCAATTCTGGACTTGATATGTCTTTTATAAGTCCTCTCCATTTTAATTCTTCAACTAATGTCATTTTTATTTCCTCCCTAATTTTTATAATATTTTCTAATTTAAACTTTTTTGGCTGTGGTAAAAACGGGCGTCCCTTTTGCCACAAAAAGAGCCAAATACATCCTGTTAAAGGACGATTTGACTCGTGGTACCACCTTTATTTACTTATTTTAATAAGCCTTATTTAGCTGTTCGTAGCTCAAACGTTAATTACTATAAGAATTGTAATTCACAATTTTATATGCTAATAGTTTTCACCTACCACTATCTCTCTTTAAAGTTACTATAAAATTACTACTAGGTTTCTTTTTAAATCGCAATTAAATTAATTATATTTGTATTATACTATATATTTTTTTGCATTGCAAGTAAATGATTATTTTTTTATGTAAAGGACAAAAGTGACCCGTCCCCAAATGTCCTTTATCTTTCTTTTACCACATTACATATTACATCTGCACTTTTTTCTACTCCTAGTAGGTCACTGTTTATACAAATATCATAGTTGCTAAAGTCTTTCCAATCTTTGTCTGTGTAGTGTTTGTAATGATTTGCTCTTAATTTGTCTATTCTTTCTATCTCTTTTTTAGCTTTATCTTCTTCATATCCATATATTTGTGTAGCTCTCTTTATTTTATCTTCCATTCCACTATATACAAATACTTTTACTACATTTTTTTCATCTTTTAATATAAAGTCTGCACATCTTCCTATTATTACACATGAGTCTTTTGATGCTAATTCTTTTATTAGTTCAGATTCTTTTACAAATAATTCATCTGCATTATCTAGTCCCATATAATATCCGTTATTTAATATTGCTGATGCATCTCTTTTTTGTTCATTATTTTCTATGTATTCTTCTGATAGACCTGTTGCTTCTGCTAGTTTTGTAATAATTTCTTTATCATAAAATTTAATTCCTAGCTTATCTGCAATTAGTCTTCCCACATATCTTCCACCTGAACCATATTCTCTAGAAACTGTTATTACTACATGGTCTTTTACCTTTTTGTCTGTGCTTGTATCATCTACTAAAGCTTCACTCTTGACTTTTCCTTTTCCTAAATGTTTCATTTCTACTATAATTAATATTCCTGATATTACAAATGCTAATCCATCTGCAAATGGTCCTGCATATAATACTCCAATTAGTCCAAATAAACTACCAAATGTAACCATTGCTGGTATTAAAAATGCTATTTGTCTAGATAATGAAAGTATTGCACTTTTTGCACTCTTTCCAATTGCTTGGAAGAATATTCCTGATGGTATTTGTATTCCATTAAAAATTACCAACATTAAATATGTTCTAAATGCTATACAGGCAAATTCCATGTACAAATCATTTCCACTACCAAATATTGATATAAGCTTATCTGGTATTGTTTGAAATAATATGAATGCTATTGTGCTAATTATTAAACTTAAACCTAATACATATTTTAAGGTTTTCTTTACTCTATCATATTTTCCTGCACCATAATTATAACCCAATATTGGTTGTGAACCTGCTGCAATTCCTATTATTATACTATTTAATATTTGGCTAATCTTCATAACTATACCAAGTACTGTAATTGGTATATCTGCACCATATTTTGACTCTGCACCATATTTTCCAAGTAAATTGTTTTCAAACGCTATAACTAACACTATACTCATTTCTGTAATAAAACTACTTATTCCTAATGCTGATACTTTTCTCATAACTTGTGCTTGTGGTTTTAATTCTTCTTTACATATTTTTATAGATTTAAATTTCTTAATATAAAATACATTTATTAAAAATGTTACTATTTGGCTTATGACTGTTGCAATTGCCGCACCTTCTACTCCCATATCTAATGGAAATATAAATATAGGGTCTAATATAACATTTAATATTGCTCCTATTACCATAGATGTCATTGCATATTTGGGATTTCCATCTGCTCTTATTATAGAATTCAATGTTGTACCTATCATCATAAATGGAAGTCCTATTACTATAATCCATCCATATCCTAATGCAAATGGTCTTATATTTTCTGTACATCCAAATAAATTTAATAATTGTGGTAAGAAAATTAAGTATGTTGCACAAAGTAATACTGAAACAATTATTGAAATTGTAATTGCATTTCCTACACCTTTTGCTGCTTCTTTTTGTTTTTTCTCTCCTAATTTTAAACTAAGATATGCTGCACCACCATCTCCAAACATTAATGCAAATGCTAAGCATATCATTGTAAGTGGAAATACTACGTTTGTTGCTCCGTTTCCTAATATTCCTACTCCCCAGCCTATGAAAATTTGGTCAACTATATTATATAAAGAGTTTACTAACAATGATATTATACATGGTACTGCAAATTTTCTAATTAGTTTTCCTATTTTTTCATAACCTAAAATGTTCTCTTCTTTTTCCATTTTTTTACTTCATCCTTTCTTATATATATTTTTGTATCTTAACTTTACTAAACGCAAAAAAATAACACTTCTTTTCAAGTGTTGTTCGTTAATCATTGCTTAAATTAACAATGTGCGTTTCCATTCTTGCATTACTTATAATAACACAATTTTAAAAAGTTGTCAAAGTATTATCAATTTTTTATTTTCATTTTTTACCACATTTCATTCTTATAGAACTACATTTTATTTTATATTTGTAACAATAAAAAGCACACAATAAAATGTGTACTTTTTATCTTGTAACCTTATAAATTCCTACAAAATTCCACGGAAAATAGTTCAATTTATCCCTGTCGAAATTTTGTATTTCGTTCATTCCTCTATATTTCCATTTTTCCGTCCATAAGCCTTTTTCAAATCTCCAAAAATGATAATCTGCAATTTGCCCGTTATAACCCTTTACAAACAAAGCGATTTTATATTGATTATCAAGTAATCCTTTCTCCATTGAAGATTCTTCTATTTTCAATTTTAATGTTTCAAAATCTGAAAATAAAAGTTTTTTTATTTCTTCAAATGAAAAATATTTTTCATAAATTGATTTCTTTTGGCTTATTGCACCTACCCGATATAATTCTAATTTTGGATAAGTTGCACCTAATGCATGTGAATAACAATTTGTATTATTTTTTACATTAGTTTCTGTATATCTTTCAAATAATGGATTAGAATGAACTTGTTGTGTTAGTATAGCTGTATAATCCTTCATTGTGTATTTCCTTTCTCCTTATTAAGGATACTAACCTCTTTTACCAAGTTTCTTATAACATTATATCATTTTTTTTAGCGTTTTTCAATATTATGTAAAGAATATATATTGTCAAAACCTGCTCAACTTTATATTTGATTTGTAATAACTATACTATTTATATTCGTTTCACTATCGACATTGTCTTCTATCTCTGTTCTTGTTTCAGTATTCACTACTTCTAAATTACAATATTTTTTTGCATATTCTATTACATCATATGAAGTTCCATTAAATATCATTGTATATTCTTCTCTACCATTATTTATAACAAAATATACTTTTTCTAGTGCCGTTGGTACTAATTCTTTTCCTAAATAATTTACTATACCATATACTACTTTGTTATTTCTATTTTCATTTTCTACTGTTTTTGAAACTACAATTGCCTTTATATCTGGAACTATTAATGTACTATTAGAAGTATTATTGTTTGCTATGCATCCTAATCCAGTATATTCAATTGGTAATATAAGTTTTCCTTTTTTATCATACATTCCCCATTTATCATTTTGTCTTACTGGAATTGCATTATTAAATAGTAAATATGGGTTTTTAATATCACTGTTTTGGAACTTTGTTGTATCTATTCCAATTTCATCATATTCTAAATAAATTAATATTTTACCGTTCTTTTCTATAACGCCCTTTTTGTTATTATTTGTTGCCAAATATAAATTCAAATCTTTATCTATTTGTTTTAAACTATCATACTGTGGACTAACCTTAGTTTCCCCATCTGCTGTAATAATTCCTACTTTGTTTTCTGGTGTTTTTACTATAAATTCTTGTGTACTTTCTACAAATTCAATATTTGAATATTTAGTTCCTACTATTTCTCCTTCATTTAGTTTGTATATTCCATATCTAATATCTTTACTATTAGTATTTTTATCTGTATTATCTATATTTTGTATTATCATTAATCCATATAGTAATGCCTTTTGATTTTTAAAGTCTTTAGAAACAGCTGAAGTTTTCATATTTTTTGTGTAATAATCTACTAAATATGGTAATGTATATATTTCAATTTTATTTTCCTTTGTTTTATTTGTTACTTGCATATTACATGCAACTCCAAGTCCTTCTAATGGAATATATAACTTTTTATTTATTCTTTTTACTGGTTTTTCTATCGTAAAATACTCATAGTCTATTTGATTTGCAGGTGTCTTATAAATTATATTTGAATCTTTTTCAAATGTACAAATTTCGTTTTTCCCCTCTAGATATCCTTTTGATGTATCTTCCGTATATTGTTTATACCCACTATTATAATATTTGTAATCAATCATAGGAGCAATATCTTCTAAAGATATATATATTGTATCTCCTTCATACACAAACAAATCACTTTTTGTTGAGGCTTGTTTATTATCTATATAAAATTTGAATTCTTTTCCTTCTAAGTAATTAATTACTACAAGTAATATTATACTTGTTACTAAAAGTACAGCTATTACTATTGAAATAATTATCATTGTTTTTTTAGTTTTTCTATTTTTTTCTTCTTGATTTGTTCCTATAATTTCCATAAAAATCCTCCATTATTTTCTTTTGTTTTAATCTTCATGATAATATTTTTTATAAAACTCTTCTGCAAAAGTTCCTAAATTATCATTCTCTATTTCTATTCTAACTCTTTCCATTAGTTTCGTCAAGAACCTTAAATTATGAAGTGATAATAATCGTACACCTAATATTTCGTTTGCTTTTACTAAGTGACGGATATATGCTCTTGTATAGTTTTTACAAGTGTAGCAGTCACATTCTGGGTCTAATGGTGTAAAATCTCTTTCATATGTTGCATTTCTTACTACAACCTTTCCATTCCATGTCATTGCAGTTCCATTTCTTGCAATTCTTGTTGGTAAAACACAATCACACATATCTATTCCTGCTTTTGCAGCTTCTATTAAATAGTCTGGTGTTCCTACTCCCATTAAGTAACGTGGTTTGTTTTCTGGCATAAGTGGTGCAGTATACCTAAGTATCTTTAAAAATTCTTCTTTGGGTTCTCCTACACTAATTCCACCTATAGCATAACCTGGAAAGTCTAATTTTATTAAATCTTCTGCACTTTTCTTTCTTAGATCTTCATAAAAACCACCTTGAATAATTCCAAATAATCCTTGTGTATCTGTATTTTTGTGAGCTTTTTTACAACGAATTGCCCATCTTGTAGTTCTTTCCATTGAATTTTTTGCATATTCATAAATTGATGGATATGGACAGCATTCATCAAATGACATTATAATATCTGCTCCTAATGCTTCTTCTATTTCCATTACTTTTTCTGGTGTAAAGAAATGTTTACTACCATCCAAATGAGATTTAAACTCAACACCATCTTCTGAAATTGTACGTAAATCACTTAAACTAAAAACTTGAAATCCCCCACAATCTGTTAATATTGGTTTATTCCATCTCATGAAATTATGAAGTCCACCTGCTTCTTTTACTAGTTCATGACCTGGTCTTAAATATAAATGATATGTATTTGATAAAATTATTTGAGCCTTTACATCATTTTCCAACTCTTCTGGTGTTAAAGATTTAACTGTTGCTTGTGTTCCAACTGGCATAAATATTGGTGTTTGTATATCTCCATGAGGAGTATGAATTACTCCTCTTCTTGCTCCTGTCTGTTTACATTCGTGTAATAATTCATATGTTATTGCTGGTTTCATTTTTTTATTTCTTCCTTTTCTTGTTTTCTTTTTTGTTATTTTTTCGTTTAATATTATACTAAATATAAAATTAAAAAGCAATTATAATTAATAAGATTACAAAAAACACTAAATTATTTTATATTATAATTTAGTGCTTTTTACTTTTGTGGCAAAAGGGCCAGCCTTTTTTACCACATTTATTTTTTTATCTATTGGTACATTATTGTCGCAGAATTTGTATTTATCTGTTTTCCAAGAACGCCACCAGATGTAGTTATATATATTATATCTCCATTTTTCACTTCTACATTATTTTTATTATATACATTATATTCATATCCATACTTAGCTTGATATGTGTAAGCCGCAATGTCATTTATATATATTTTTAAAATTCCATTGTTAGTTCCATTTCCCAATTCGCAACATCCATAAATAGAAACTTTTCCATCTTTTTTTATTGTTATTTTGTTTTCATTGTTACTTGCTATTTCATCATTGCAATAAACAACATTATTTATTAATGTTCCATCAGCTGATGTACACAATTGCCATGTAGCAATTGCCATTCCAGAGTTACTCATATCTTTAGTTCCTGTTATCTTTCCCCCATTTATCCATGCTGTTTTTCCATCTGCTATATCTTCTGCTGTAGCAGTTGCACTTTTGGTTACTTCTTTTAAAATCTCCTTTATATTATTTGTAAAAATAGATGTTTCTGCTGAAACCTCAGGTTTTGTTCCTCCTGCTTCTTCTATTGCATTTGCTATTGCAGTTTTAAATTCCGTTAATTTTGCTATTGAGTCATATGGTAAATTACCTGAATTAGCTCCTTCGTTCTCTAATTGCCCATATAATTCATTTAGTTGAGTTTCCTCTTGTATCTTTGCAAACTCTGTATTCTCTTTAGCCTTTTTAGCTATTGTTATTATACCATTATCTCCTAAAATTAAATTAATACTAATACCAGCTAAGATTATCAGTACTATTATTGTCACTACTAATGCTACTAATGTTATACCTTTATTATTTTTCATTTTCTTTTGTTCCTCCTATTTTTACTTTAGTGTTTCCAAAAATTTATTGAATTATAAAATAATATTATGTTTATAAGTTATTACATTTATTTTATATAATTTTACTAATAAATTTTTATTACGTCAATATGTTACTACTTTTAATTTTAAATTTTACATATACAAAAAAACACTAAATTATTTTATATTATAATTTAGTGCTTTTTACTTTTGTGGCAAAAGGGCCAGCCTTTTTTACCACATTTATTTTTTTAACAATATTCTTCTTATCTTTTCCCTATGTACTTTTATTAGACTTTCCATTTTTTTGTAAGATAAATTATAACTATGTCTTAAAACATACGATATTTCTTTTATTAGTTCATTATTGCTATTTACATCTTCTATAGAAATATCATACTTTTTTAAAAAATACTCTATATATCTGTTATATTGTATTTCATTATCTTCTTTTATCTCAATATAGTCGTTTTCTTGTATTTTCTCTTCTCTATGCATATTTTTATATAATTCTACATCAAAAAACATATCCCTTAACATTTCTTTATCTTTTAAAAAGCTATTATAACTAGAATATATATATTGACTTGCATCATTACATATTTGAGCCTTTACTGGATTATTATGTATATATATAATGCAATTAATAAAATGGTTTTGATCTCTTATTACCTGCGATTTATATCTATCTCTATACACATAACCAACTCTATTTTGATTTTTATTATAATATATTGCGTATATTGTATTTATCTTTTGCATAAATTTAATTATATCTTCTATATCTATATAGTTGACTAATATATGCACATGATTGTCCATGACACAATATGCTATAACATTTATTTTATATTTTTCACTGTATTCCTTTAATAGTTTTATGTATTCTTTCTTTTGAATATCTTTTTTAAATATTTTTTCTCTATTAATTCCTTGAACCATAATATGTAAATATTTCTTTTCTTTTATTAATCTTCTTTTTAAACGGGGCATAAATATTCCTTCTTTCTTTTTTTATTTAAGCCCCTATTTTTTATTTTTGTGTTTTGTGGTAAAAAAGACCGTCCCTTTTGCCACACGTTTTTTTATTAATAAATAAACATTGCATCGCCAAAGCTGAAGAAACGGTATTTTTCTTCTACGGCATGTTTATATGCTTTCATTATATAATCTTTTCCTGCTAATGCAGATACTAACATTATTAATGTTGATTCTGGTAAATGGAAATTTGTAATTAGACAGTCTATGCATTTAAATTTGTAACCCGGATATATAAATATGCTTGTGTCTCCTTCTGTTTCTTTTACAAGTCCTCTCTCATCTGCTACTGATTCTAGTACTCTACAAGATGTTGTTCCTACTGCTATTATTCTTCCTCCATTTTTCTTTGTATTGTTTATTTTTTCTGCATCTTCATGTTTTATATAATAATGCTCACTATGCATATCATGTTCTTCTATATTCTCTACTTTTACTGGTCTAAATGTTCCTATTCCAACATGAAGTGTTACATTAGCAATTTCTACACCCTTTTCTTTTATTTTTTCTAATAATTCTTCAGTAAAATGAAGTCCTGCTGTAGGCGCTGCTGCTGAACCTTCATATTTTGCATATACTGTTTGATATCTAGATTTGTCATCTAGTTTTTCTTTTATATATGGTGGAAGTGGCATTAAACCAATTTGATCTAATATTTCATTGAATATTCCTTCATATTCAAATTTTACTTTTCTATTTCCGCCTTCCATCATTTCTAATATTTCTGCTTTAAGTAATCCATCTCCGAAAACAACCTTTGTTCCTATTTTTAGTCTTCTTCCTGGGTGTACCATTACTTCCCAAATATCTCCTTCTATTCTTTTTAACAATAAGAATTCAATATGTACTCCTGTCTCTTCCTTTATTCCATATAATCTTGCTGGTATTACTTTTGTATTGTTTCTAACTAAGCAGTCTCCTGGTTTTAAGTAATCTAATATGTCTTTAAATATTTTATCTTCTATTGTTTTATTTTTCCTATCTAATACCATTAAGCGTGATGCACTTCTATCTTTTATTGGAACTTGTGCAATTAGCTCTTGTGGTAATTCATAATCAAAATCTGCTACTTTCATTTTTGTTTTTATTCCTTTCTTCTTTCTATTCTGACAATTGCCTATCTACTCTAAATAGGTTAATTATTTTGGTAAACACATTGTTTAATTCTTCTAAAATATTCTCTGGCTCTTTTAGTTCATTTAATTTATGAGAATATTCAAAATCTGTGGTTTTGGCTGGTTTTTTTGTAAATATTTCTTCTGGAAGTCCTATATTTCCATTAGAAGTGCTTATATTTTTATTCATATAGTCTTGGTACCATTCCTTAAGCCCTATTAAACTTTTGTTTTCATATCCATATTTTACATTATCATGTAATTCTGGTCTTTCTATTCCATATTCCTCTGTATTTCTTTCTAATGTGTGTAAAAACTCATGCATTAAAACTTCTTCTGGAAAAGTATTAATTCTAGTATCATATTTATATACATAGTTTTTATCATCATCAGGAAGCCTAATATTTGAATATCCTAACCCTCTATATTCCATAGATCCTAACCCTATCCAATCATTTACAGGTATTGCTCCTTGCTGATTTATATCTCCTGTCCTAAATACCACAAATATGTGATCATATTTTCCCTCTTTTATGTATGAATCTAATACATCTTTTATATTATATCCAGATACATAATATCCATTTTCTTCGTCATAAGACAATTCCGTAATTGGCGTTGTTATTTCTTCTATTTTGTATGTCACTTTCATTTTATTTAGGCTCATTTCTTGCATAGAAGTTTGGAATCTCCTCATACAAATTGATATATCATCTTTATCTGTTTGTGTTAATTTTAATTTAATATTTTGATCTATTCCATCACTTTCAATATTGACATCAATATAATCAAAAACCAGACATAAAAAATTCCATGTATTGCTTTCATCTTGAATTCCAGATTCTATTGTAAAGTCAGAAAACCACGCTGTACCAATGCAAGTATCTTCGTAGCCACCTAATCTAAATCCTAAGTCTATTCTTTCTTTATTTTTTGAATTAAAGTAGAAAGAGATTTCTTGCCAATCTGTTGTGCCAATTACATTATCGGACTTTGTTAGTTCATCTTTAATACATATATGTGCTCCTGCATCTGTATTTTCTTTACTTGTTTTTACATCTTTAGTTTTTATTTTACAAGTAATTTTATAAGGAGTATTAGGTATTACATCTATCGTTTTATAAAACATAGCATCATTATAATTTGTATTTTCTATTTTGTAGCTATTTACATTTTCACATTTTATATTACTATCTCTTTCAAATTTTGAAAGTCCCATATTATACTCTGCTTTTACATATTCGTTAAAATTATATTTTTGGTATATTGTATATGCAAAATATATAAGTACTATAAGTATAATAAGGCAAATAACATTTTTTATTGTATTTTTTTTCTTCTGCATTTTTTCCTCCGTATTTTTTATATTTTTTATTATAGCATGACAATATGTATAAAAACAAGCTATATTACTTGTTTTTTCTAAAATATTGTGATATACTTTATGCACGTTTTTTTTGAGCTTTACAAATTTAATAATTGAAAGCGAGGTAAAATGACACATCATGGCTAAAAAAAACAAAAAGCAAAACAAAAAGAAAGAAAGCAAAAGACGGAAACGTAATATCAAATTTCTAAACAACTTAATAAGGCAACAAAGTGAAAAACAGATATACCCCGATTAGCTTAATACAATTTTGTAAAAGAGACTCACTTCATTTAGTGAGTCTCTTCTATTATTTTTTGTAAATATATTTCTATATTTTTTATATTTTTTCTACTTCTATTTGAAGTTTTTCACCATTTATTGATGTTTCTGTGTAATTGTTTCTTTCTTCGTTGTATATAATTTCATCTGCTAATGTATCTCTTTGAATTTGCTCTGCAAATTTCTTGATTACATTTTCTAACATTTCATTTCCAGCAACATAAAGGTTAATTCTATCTAATACTTCAAATCCACTATCTTTTCTCATGTTTTGCACTTTAGATAAAATTTCTCTTACATAACCTTCTTCTTTAAGTTCTTCAGTAATTGTAGTTTCTAATACAACACCAATTTCACCTTCGCCTGCAAAAGCAAATCCGTCTTTACCTTGCATTGTAATTAAAAGATTTTCGCTATTTAATGTTATTGTTTCTTCTCCTATTGTTATTACTTCTTCCTCACCTTTTTGAATTTTAAGTGCAAGTTCCATTTGATTTTTCTTTGCTATTTCTTGTTTAACTTGTGGTATTAATTTTCCATAAGTTCTTCCTAATACTGGTAGATTTGGCTTAATTTCAAAGTCAACGTATTCAGCCATTTGTGCTCCAAATTCTACTTTTTTGATGTTTAATTCATCTTTTACTATATCTGCATAGTATTTTGGAAGTGTACTTACTGAAATTAACATTTCTGAAAGTGGTTGTCTATTTTTAATATTTGCACTATTTCTTGCACTTCTTCCTAGTTTTACTATTGTATATGCTAAATCCATCTCTTTTTCTAAGTCTTTATCTATAGCACTTTCGTCTATTTCTGGCCAAGTACATAAATGAATACTTTCTGGAGCATTTTTATCTAAGTTTACTACTAAGTTTTGGTAAATCTCTTCTGTAATAAATGGTACAAATGGTGCACAAACTTTTGCTAAAGTAGTTAATACTTTATATAGTGTTACATATGCTCCTATTTTATCGTCTGTTAGAGTTTCACTCCAATATCTTTCTCTATTTCTACGTACATACCAGTTAGATAAATTGTCTGTAAATTCTTCTATTTCTATTGCCGCATTTGTTATATCATATTTATCTAATTTTTCTTCTATATCTTTTATTAATGTATTTAATTTAGAAATTATCCATTTATCCATTACATTTTCTGATTTGAAATCTGCATATTCTAATGGGTTAAATTTGTCTATTTCTGCATATAGTACATAGAATGAGTAAACATTCCATAGCGTAGATAAGAATTTTCTTTGTGTTTCTTCTACATCTTTTATAGAAAATCTTGTTGGTAGCCATGGTGCTGAAGATGTATAGAAATGCCATCTTGTAGCGTCTGCTCCTACTGAATTTAATACTTCAAATGGGTCTACAACATTTCCTAAATGCTTAGACATTTTTAAACCTTTGCTATCTAAAACGTGTCCTAATACTATACAATTTTCAAATGGATTTGTATCAAATATACATGTTGAAATTGCAAGTAATGTATAGAACCATCCTCTAGTTTGGTCAACAGCTTCTGATATAAATTGAGCTGGGAAGTTTGCTTCAAACAATTCTTTATTTTCAAATGGGTAATGTAATTGTGCAAAAGGCATAGAACCTGAATCGAACCAGCAATCTATAACTTCTTTTTCTCTTACCATTTCTCCACCACATTCTGGACATTTTAGGTGAATTGGATCTAAGTATGGTTTGTGTAGTTCTACATTTTCTGGTACATTTATACCTTTTTCTTCTAATTCTTTTCTAGAACCTATACATTCCATATGACCACATTCACAACGCCATACTGGTAGTGGTGTTCCCCAATATCTATCTCTAGAAATACCCCAGTCTATAACATTCTCTAAGAATTTTCCAAAACGACCTGTTCTAATTGTATCTGGCATCCAGTTAATTTTGTTATTGTTTTCTAATAACTTGTCTCTAACTGCTGTCATTTTTACAAACCAGCTCTCTTTTGGATAATATAGAAGTGGTGTATCACATCTCCAACAATGTGGATAGCTATGTGTGTGTTTAGCAGAGCTAAATAATTTATTTTGTCTAGCAAGCCAAATGCATACATCTTTATCACAAGTTTTAACAAATCTTCCTGCCCATGGTTCAACCTCTGGTACGAATTTTCCTTCTTTATCTACTAAGTTTACAAATGCAATACCATTTTGTTTTGAAACAAAGCTATCGTCTTCACCATAAGCTGGTGCAATATGAACTATACCTGTACCATCTGTTAATGTTACATAGTCACCATGAATTACAACAAATGCTTTTCCTTCTGGTTTTGCAAATGGCATTAATTGTTCATATTTCATTCCTAATAGTTCAGAACCTTTTACTTCTTTTACTATTTCGTATGGGATATCTTTTAAAACTGCTCCAATTAAGTCTTTAGCTAAAATGTAGATTTCTTCTGTTCCTTCTTCTTGCATTTTTCCATCTATAACTGGTTTTTTAACTTTTACATAAGCATATGTATATGCTTTATTTACGCAAAGTGCTAAGTTAGAAGGTAATGTCCATGGAGTTGTTGTCCATGCTAAGAAATAAACATTCTCCTCTCCTTCTACTTTAAATTTACATGTACATGTTAAATCTTGTACATCTTTGTAACCTTGTGCAACTTCGTGTGAAGAAAGTGCTGTTCCACATCTTGGGCAATATGGCATAACTTTATGTCCTTGATATAAAAGACCTTTATCCCACATTTGTTTTAAAGCCCACCATTCAGATTCTATATAGTCATCATGATATGTAACGTATGGATTTTCCATATCTACCCAGTAACCAATTTGGTTTGTCATATCTTCCCACATAGAAACATATTTAAATACGCTGTCTTTACATTCTCCTATGAATTTTTCAACACCATAATCTTCAATTTGTTGTTTTCCTGAAATACCAAGTTTTTTCTCAACTTCAAGTTCAACTGGAAGACCATGAGTATCCCAACCTGCTTTACGAATTACATTGTAACCCTTCATAACTTTATACCTTGGTATGATATCTTTCATAACCCTTGTTAAAATATGACCAACATGTGGTTTTCCATTAGCTGTTGGAGGTCCATCATAAAAAGTAAAATATCTTTTACCTTCATTAATAGCAAAGTTTTTATGGATAATATCTTTTTTATCCCATAAATCTTTTACTTCATGTTCCATTCCAACAAATCCATTTTCTTTAAGTTCAACTTTTTTGTACATCTTTCTTCCTCCTTTTTGACTCCTTTAGGGACGTTGTCTTTTGGTTAATCTGTCCCTTTTGGTATATTTATTTTTTAAAATTTCCTGCTACGCTTTTTATATCTTGTAATTCAAATCTGTATTTTTGTGTAACATTTGGATATTTTTCGTGGTCAACTTCTGATAAAAACATTTCTTTTGGTCTTACCCATAGACTATTATCTTCGTATAATCTTCTATATACAACCATTTCTTCTTTTGTTTCAGAGTCTTTTGCAATATCTTCTACTAAATAATAGTCACCTTTGAAGTGTTTGTATATTCCTTTTATTTTTAGTTCTTGCATATACACTTTCCTCCTTTTATTATAATCTTGCTCTTAACCCTAAGACTATAATTATATAGCATCAAAAAACCAGAATCAAGATTTTGTACGCAGTGCAAACTGCTACAAAATCTAATTTCTGCCATATTTATCTTCTACAGAAAGTTATCATACTATGATAACTTTCCTAGAATATAAAAAACTCTACTTCATCCTATATAGGACGAAATAGAGTTTGAACTTTCCGTGGTACCACCTAAATTGAAAATAAATTAATTTTATTTTCCACTTATTTTCTTTAACGCAGAATTACGTTTAAACTTAATCTTTTTTCAAATTTCAGTTTAAAAACTAAAAGGTGATAACAAATAAAATAGTTTCTACTAGAATCTCACCAACCTCTAGCTCTCTTAAGGCTTTTTTTATTTGTGTTGTCCTTATTATTGTTTTTATTTATTATTTAACTATTGTTTTATATATTAACATCTTTTAGTTTTTTTTTCAATAGTTTAAGCTGAAATATTTTTAGATTTTTATTTAACATCTTATTTTCATACACTATTTACATATAAAGTGTAAGCCTAAACGTATACGCTTGGGTAGTATAGCTTTCTCCGGTGTCTTCCAAAGCAACCACCGAGTCGCTATAACGATAGCTCGTGTAGAGCTCATCAAAGTTGTACATGCCACCTCTCATAGTGCAAGGAGCAGCAATTGAATCACTTTTTTCAGTAGAATATTCTGTTGTATATTCCACATCATTTGATGCCATATCATTTATTTTACATACTTCATCTTTATTTGCTCCTGTATTTGTTAATGAAGAATTTATACTTTTTCCAACTCGATATGAATAATCTGTATCCCCTGAAAAGTTTTGAATATATACTATTGCTGTATCCCATGCATAACTATTTATTAAATCTGTTGTTGCAGTTGTGTATAATTCTCTACTTGCTGTTGCTGCATTTATTTGAGTTATATGATTCCACAACATTCCCTCTGTTCTTGTTGTTGGTGCAGTATTAGAATTTGTAAAACTATTTGAAACTTTTGAATTTGCCTTTCCATCTATCCCATAACTTGCCTCGTAACGTGCTATATAATATCCACCATTTGCTTTTACACTATCTATAAAACTCTTTATCCCTTCATATGTTCCATCTACTTTTTGTTTTCCTCTTGATGTTGTATTTAATCCATCTTCTCCATCACTTGCTACACCTTCTCTATATGTTGCTAATTCTTTAAAATATGAATTTATTATTACTTCTTGTGTATAATTTTCTGCACTTTGTTTTAATATTGGTGTTCCTTTTGCAAGTATCGCCCCATTCGAATCTTTATCGTTTGTTCCATCTGCAAATGTATATCTTCCAAGTGTAATATTTATAGATTTTCCATCACTTTTCTTTATTCCATTTCCTACTGGTATCCACACATATTGGTTTCCTCTATTATTTCCAACGCCCTCAATTATATCGTTATCTTCTATTACAATTCCTTCTGTTACATTTTTTCCACTATCCCCAGCTATCTTAAAACCTTCTGGTACTTTTATATAATTTCCATCACTATCTTTTATTGTTGTTGGTTTATTAAAATAGTCTCCGCCTTTTACTTCTTCTACTGTTTTAATTGTATCTGGTGAATTTGTTTTTCCTTCACCTATTCCTAAATCTTCAACATATTTTGCTGTTTCGTTTAAAACTATTTCTTCGTTTATTCTTGCTTGTTCTGTTTGTTCCTTGGCTTGTTTTGCTTTTTCTACTATTCCATTATTTCCTAGTACTAAACTTATGCTTATTCCTGCTAGTATTATAAGTACTATTATTGTTACTACTAGTGCTATTAGTGTTATACCTTTTGCATTATTTTGTAATATTATATTTTTATTTAAGTTTTTTTCTTGTTTTTTCATTTGTTTTCTCCTTTATTTTCCATTTTTGTATTATGCTTATAAATTGCTATCTAAAATAATTTTACTAATAAATTTTTATTACGTCAATAAGTTTTTACTATTTTGTTAAATTTGTATAATAAACAAAAGCAACTATTTTTTATTTAGTTGCTTCTTCTTTATTTTCTAATTTATTCAAAATATAAGATTTATTTACTTATTTTCCAATAAACATTTGAACATAAATTTTACCATATTTAGAACCATTAACTACACCTATTCCAGTATAATTAAAACTACTATTTAGTATATTTGCTTTATGACCTGAAGAGTTCATCCATGCTGTTACTGCTGCTGAATTACTTGAATTTCCTGCAATATTTTCTCCTGCTGTTTTATATGATACTTTAAAACTATTTAACATATCAAATGGTGACCCATATGTTGGTGATGTATGTGAAAAATAATTGTTGTTTACCATATCTTGTGCTTTTATTCTAGCGACATTTTGAACTTCTGAACTTATTTTCAAAGCAGATAAGCCATTTTTTGTTCTTTGTTCATTTATTAAGTTAAATACTTCTAATTCATCTGTAGTTAATTCTGATGTATTTGTTGTATTACTACTTCCACCTGTTGAACTTCCAGTTGAGCCACCACCAGTTGTACTTCCTCCACTATTTGGATAAACTGCTTTTACATATTGTTTACTTACTGCTCCTACATAGTCTCCTTCCACTTGTACAATGTACCAATTTCCAACTCCTGCAAACACTCGTATATACTCATTTTTATTAACTCTTGCAACGACTGGGTAATTAGTTCCGTGGTCCGTTTCTAACATTTAAAGTACTCGCTGTAACTATTCCAGTAGAAAAGTCTAATTTATAGTAATGTTGCATTCCAAATGAACTTGTAACTTTTGTAATTGTAAAAGTGAAAACAAATAATAACAATATTTTCAAAATTGTACTTTTCTTTATTTTAACAATCTTCATTAAAACCTCCTAAACATTTTTATTTAATTCTATTACGTTTAGAATGTCCTTTATTACTATAAATAAGTAAAAGCCATAGCAAATTTACTATGGCTTTGTTTTGATAGTTAAATTTTTAGACCCGTCCCTATTACTCTAAATCGTGTCTTGATAATATTTGTGCTGGTGTTTTTCTTAATACTCTGAACAATGGCAACAATCCTACTATAATGTTAAATGCATATATTAGTAATATACTTGCTCCTATTACTTGGAAGTTTATTATAAACATTTTTGATAATTGCCTTATTTGAATTAGACAATTTAGTATATAACTCATAAATATTATTCCTAGCATACTAACAGAGGTTGTTATTGCTATAGTTTCTCCTACAAACATTTTGTAAATATCACTTTTCTTTACTCCTATTGCTCTTAAAATACCAACTTCTTTTATTCTAGATAAGAATGATGATCTCATCATTAAATATATTTCTACTAGTGATATAGCAAGTATTATTCCCGCAAATATAATTGCACTTTTCCTTGAAGAACTTTGTTCTTTTAAATATGCTTTTTTATCATTTTCATAAGTGTTTTCTACAAATAAATTATATTTTTCATCAAACTCACTAGTCACTTTTTCTCCATCTTTTGGATAGATCACAAGATTTTGGCTTTCACTTATTAATTTATATTTAGCAGTATTTTCATTTACTAAATAACTATTGTCGTTTGTTTCTGAATCATAATATCCTACAACTGTAAGTTCTGTATCATTTATTGTTGTTTTTATTTTCTTATTTAATTTCATGTTGCTTTGGTTACTTATATTTACAATTACTTCATAATCATTTTCTGGTAATCTTCCCTTTTTTAAAGTAATTGTATCTAATTTTAGTTCATAATTTATAATATTTTCTTGTGATTTTTCTTGTTCACTAGTATCTATTACTATTCCTGCCATACTTTCAGTTTGGTTTGTGTTGCATAATATATTGTTAAAAACAGATTCATTTGTATAAATAGATGGACTTTTTAAATCTACTATTCCTACTATTTCGAATTTTTCCATGTTTGGAATTGATACCTTTTTTCCTAATAATTGACTTGCATTTTTTATTCCAGCATGTGATATTCCGTTATTTGAATTTAACATTTTATCAACAGTCATTCTATCTATTACTATTTCATATTCATTTTGTGAAAGTCTTCCTTCTACAATATCACTTTGGTTTAGCATATTTATTGTTGAAAGTGAACCTGCAAGTTCTCCATCTAATTTACTTGTCTGGTAGTAGTCGTCAAATTTTATTGCAAATGAAACTTTACTATCTCCTGGTAAAATATAGTTTATATTTTCGTTTTGTTCATATTCTAAAAATTGGTCTACATTTAATCGTGGAAGTTTCACTTCTAAATAATTTTTGTTTCTACTAATAAAGTCTTCATCTTTTGTATTTAATGTTCCTGCTATATTACTAATTGCATATAGAACAAACATTGCAGATACGAAAAATCCTATTAATAAAATTTTCTTTAATACTGAATAGTTTAGTATTTTTTTGAATCCATTTATTATTGATCTTGGAATGCTATAAATAGAACTATATCTTGTTTTTATGTTTTTGTCTGTTATTTCATCTAGATTATAATTATATTGTTCAAATATTGTTTTATCTATTTTTTTATAGTGATCATCTACTAATTCTACAATTGAATTTTCATCTATAACTTCTACTTTTTTATCATTTGATTTAATATATATGTTTCCGTTTTTTATTACAATTTGTAGATTTAAAGAATCTTCGTTTTCTTTGTATATATCTAAATTTACGTTGTCTTGTTTAATGTTTTCAATTTTTTCAAAATCTTTTAAATAGATTTTATTATCTAATCTATAATCTAAATCTTTTTCTTCTGTGTTTTCATAGTCTTTTTCTACTTTTCCGTCTACTATTTCTATTATTCTTGAAGCATAAAATTTAGCAAGTTCAACTTCATGTGTTACTAATATGACTAGTTTATCTTTTGAAATTGCTTTTATTATATTCATTATTTCTAATGAATTTTTGCTGTCTAAGTTTCCTGTTGGCTCATCTGCTATAATAATATTTGGATTTTTTACTATTGCTCTTGCTATACCTACTCTTTGCCTTTCTCCCCCTGAAAGCATACTTGCAAGTCTATTTCTATAACGATACATATCTACGCTTTCTAGCACATAATCTACTCTCTTCTTTATTTCTTTTTTGTCTTTTATTCCTATCATTTTTAGAACAATTGCAATGTTTTCGAAAACTGTCATATTATCTAGCAATTTGTAATCTTGAAATATATAACCTATATTTAAGTTTCTTATTTTATCAACTTTATAGCTTGATCTTCTAGTTATTTTTTGACCATTAATATAGATTTTTCCTTTATTTATTTTATCTAATCCGCCTATACTATTTAAAAGTGTAGTCTTTCCGCTTCCAGAATGTCCAAGTAAGGCAACTAGCCCTGTTTTTCCAAACTCAAGTGTTGTGTTATTTATAACATGAATTTGATTTCTCTTTCCTTTATTAAAATATTTATTTGCTTTTTCTATTTTTATCATTGCCTTACACCTCCTCATTATATGTCTTTATTGCTGATTTTTTGAAGATTTTTCTTGAAACTCTTCTTGAAATTAGTACAGACATTATAATTAAAATAGCGTACATAACAATGTATTCTCTTAAGCTTAAGAATTTTATTAAGTCTTGTACGAATGCTACATTTATAATTTTGTATTGGTTAAGTAATATGAATACTATACAAGTTAAATATGCCAAACTTGAGTTTATAAATAGTTCTATATCTAATATTTTTTTAACATTTTTTGTAGTTGCTCCAAGCATTCTTAGTGTAGTAAAGTATACATTTCTAGATTTTAATATAATTCTTATAATAAAGTAAGAAATAAAGAATAGTGCAAAAATTAATATACTTGTTATTACTACTTTAAATATTTTTATAACTTGTAGCATTTCTTGTCCTTCAAGTATTTTGAATTCTTTTATTGGTCTTCCTATTATTCCTATTTCATTCAAACTATTTATTGTCTCTTGCATCTTTTCATCATCAGAGTCTTTTACGAAAATTGATGACTGATAAGGCTCTTTATTAAACAAGCTTATGTATTCATCTTCATTTACAAATATAGCTCCTTTATATTGGTCATATTCTTTATATCCTGTTAATCTTGTAAATGAGTTTTTAGTATATGTATTAGATACTTTTAAATTTAGTTCATCATTATAGTAAATGTTTTCTACTTCTATTTTTAAGTCTTTTCCTCTTGCTCTATTATTTGAGCATAAATAATTTACATCATCACTCACTACAGCATTTCCTGTTTCTACTCTATCACTTGGTATAATTTTAAAGTATGAATTCCACTGTTCAGATTTATAATATTTTCCTTCAAATAAAGTTTTTATAGTACTATAATTTTGGTTTGTGCTTTTTCTTAAATCATCTAATACTACATTGCTCACATAAAATGTCGTATCTGTTCCATAATAAAACATATCATTTTGTTTAAATGCTTCTATTCCGACTATTCTTAGTTTAAAATCTTTTTCTCCATTTCCATAATTATCTCTTATTGTGAAATCTTTTTCTAATATATTTTCTCCGCCATCTTTTACGTAATAATAACTATCTGGAACTTTTATAATAATTTCATAGTCCTCTTCTGGCATTCTTCCTGCTGTTAAAGTTCCTTTATATTGCTCATAGTTAGTTACTTCTCCATAAAAATATATATCATCACATTGCATATTTATTGTAGTGTCTAAAAGTAAATCGTCCTTTTCTATGTAGTCTACATTTTCTATGTTTTTCATTTTTTCGTAGTCTTCTTGTGTAAAATATGTATTATCAGCTTTTTTTAAGATTATTCTATTTTCTGATAAATCTCTAAAATAGTAATTATAACCCGCTCTTTGTGCCTCATATTCTGTTTCTCTAAAACTTGCATATTCACTAAGCAATGCTGCTGTTATAAATAAAAATACAGCAAATAATAGTAAGAATTTAGGAAGTATGTTAAATGTATTTCTTATACCTAGTCTTAATTTATTTCCAATAGTTATTTTTGTGTATTTGCTCTCTTCAACCTTGCTTGGTTCTTCAATATGTTTTATTTCTTTATTTTCTATAATTTTACCATCATGCATTTTTATAATTCTTGTAGCATAATCTTGTATTTGTTCTATGTTGTGAGTTACAACTATTACAAGTCTATCCTTTGCTACCTTTTTAAGAAGTTCTATTACATCTTTTGCTGAATTTGCATCTAGATTTCCTGTTGGCTCATCTGCAACAATTATTGGTGTTTCTTTTACCATTGCTCTTGCTATTGCTACTCTTTGCTTTTGACCACCAGATAATTTAGAAACTTTTGTATTTTTAAATTCAGTAAGCCCTACTTTTTCTATCATATCTAATACTTTTTGCTTTACTTGTTTCTTTTTATAACCATTTAATAAAAGTACCAGTTCTACATTTTGATATACAGTATAACTATTTATTAAATTAAAACTTTGAAAAATATTTGCTATATATTTTCTTCTGTAATCTTCAAAATCTTTTTCTGTATAATGGCTAGTCTCTTTGCCATTTATATACATTTCGCCTTCTTCATAACTATCTAAACCTGAAAGTACATTTAAAAGAGTACTTTTACCACTTCCAGATTCGCCAGTAATAGCAACAAATTCACCTATTTTTAATTCTAGATTTATTTTTGTAAAACCTGTTGAAATCATACCCTTGTTATAATAAAACTTTGATACATCTTTTAATTTTAACATATCTTCCTCCTTTGTTTTCTTACGTTTCCTTTATATTTTCTTTTCCATTATGACGTTTTATTTTAGTAAAAAGCTTCTCTCTGATAATTTCTTAACAATCTTTGCCATTAATATAACATAAAAGCTAAAAGTTTTCTACACTTTTAGCTTTTTTATTCTAATATTTTTAAATTTTTGATGCTCCAAAAGGGACAGATTAACCAAAAGTATTTTTTAGTCGTTCGAGCTGAAAGCGAGTTACGAATAAAATATGCAGAGGCAACGTCCCCAATGGTAATTAGATAGACATTTGTTTGAATCTTTTTTGTCCGTATTTTTTTAGTACTATCCATAATGCTATTGTTATTATTACTAATACACTCAATTCTATTGTTAAGAACATATCTATCATTCCATAGAATATTACCATAAGTATTATTGTTATCAACCCTGCTACCATTCCTATCATTACAGAAATCATTGAACTCATACTTTGTTTTATTACTTCTGTATCTGACGCCGCATTCATTTTTGGATGCTTTAAATTAACTAAAAGACCTATTATTGCAGTAAGCGTTGGTACTATTATAGTTGCTAATAGTATATATATAATATCTACTACTGGTATTTTGAATGCTACGAAGAATATCATATCACATAATAATATAATTGGTATAGATATTATATTGCATGCTGTCACTTTGGCTAATAGTATTTTTTTAGTTTCTACTGGCATACTTTTTAATATATTAAAACTTTTTCCTTCTAATGATATAGATGATGACGTTATTGATGTCATAAATCCTGTATATACTACTAGTTCAAAGAATATTTTAGGCAAAAGAGCTTTTATTTGTTCTACTGATAAAAATGCCTCTTCGCCTTTTACTATAGTACTCATTAGTCCATCAAAGTTTATGCATGCAGCTATTGTTATAACTAGCATTAGAATTAGACCTAATGATGTATTAAACATATATACTATTGATGAAAAATATTTTTTCAATTCTTTACTCACTAATGAACTTACTTTTCCTTTTCGGCTAATTTCTAATTTTTTAACTTTTCTATTTTTTGCACTAGTTTCTTTTGATTTTGATACTATCTTAAAGTATTTTATACTTGCTATATAAATAAATAAAATTAGAGGAATTATATTTATAGCTAGTAGCATTAGCAAGTCTATTATATTAAAGTTTTGTATTAGTTGTATGTACAATTTTGCAGGATAGTAAATTGATGTTAGTATTTCATTTACATTACTTGCATTGTTTACTAAATTTCCTATTATACTTTGTAAATTAAATGATAAGTAGAAAATTCCTAAGAATATTATAGCTGTCAGTAATGCTTGTATTACTTTTTTTGCTTTAAATTTTACAGATACTACTTTTATAACATACCCAATTATTGAAGCTACTATTGTAGGTATAATTGGAAATAGTAATGTTGCTATTATTGATACTATGTAAAAGCTAGCGCTTGGATTTTCGTAATAAGCATATACTACAAATGCTGGAAGCATGAATAATAAATTATACAAGTACTGAAACGCTAATAGTTTAAATATTCTTGTAAAGAATATTGTTGATTTTTTTATAGGAAGTGAAAACAACAAATCACTATCTTTAGAATCAAATAATATTCCTTGTGTTTTATAAATTCCTTCTATAAATGTTATTATTGTTGTAAATATTATAAATAATGTTAATACTATATATGTTAAGTTAAGTGGTTTTAGTTGTTCTACAAACATTTGTGCATATACACCAATTGCTAACATTACTATTATTGCTAATATAATTGGAAGCAATATTTTTTGTCTTTTTGATGAATTAGTTTTTGCCCTATATTTAAACATGTTCATATCTTGAGACATTATTGCTTTTAGTAAAGACATTAATTTTTTCATATTAAATTTCATTCCTTTCTCTCTTAAGTTATAGGCATACATAGTTATGAAAGTTTTTTTATTCTTTCAAACTATCTTTCTCCTTCATCTAATTCTAAAAATACTTGTTCTAGTGATTCATCACCTTTTATTTCTTGCATATTTCCTACTTTTACAATTTTTCCTTGTTTTATAATTGCTACTCTATTGCAAAGTTTTTCTGCAACTTCTAGTATATGTGTTGAGAAAAATATAGTTTTTCCTTCTTTGCACATATTTCTCATTATTTCTTTCATATCGTATACTGCTTTTGGATCTAATCCTACAAATGGTTCGTCCATAATTAAAACTTCTGGATTATGTGCAAGTGCTGCAATTAATGCTACTTTTTGTTTCATTCCATGTGAAAAAGAAGATATGTCATCATATAAGTTATCTTCTATTTCAAACATTTTTGCATATTTTTCTATATTTGTTTTTCTTTCTTCTGCACTTGTTTCGTACATATCACATACAAAGTTAATAAAATCTATTGCTTTCATATTTTCATATAAATCTGGGTTATCTGGCACATATGCCATTTGTTTTTTACATTCTATTGGAGATTTTTTTATTGATATTCCATTTACTAATATATCGCCTTCTTCAAAATCTAAAATTCCTACTATTGATTTTATTGTTGTTGTTTTTCCTGCTCCATTATGTCCTATAAATGCAAATATTTCTCCATCGTTTACAGTAAATGATATGTTATCTACTGCTTTTTTCTCTCCATTATAAATTTTACTTACATTTTTAATTTCTATCATTTTCTCTTTTACAGTATATTTAATAATTTAAATTAAATATACTATACTCTCCTTTCCCAATTTATTTAAAGATTAATTATTTTTATTCTAAAATAGCATTTTTGTAACTAATTATAACAAATATGTAAGCCACTCACATTTATATATTAATATTTGAGTGCCTTATTCTATAGTCTTTTAGCTTTTTTTCTTGCTAAATATATTACTTAATATTACAAAAATTATTGAAAATACTAACATTATTCCCATATTTATTAAAATTGGTTTTAATGTTTCTATATTAATAACTTCTAATTTTCCTACTAACTCATTATTATGTATATAGTAATATGATGGGAATATATGTGCAATTTTTAATACAAAGTCTGGCAAGTATTGTGCAGGTACAAATGATCCACATAAGAAACTTGTTCCTAATGACACAACATTTACAATTCCATTTACCGCATTTTTATTATTTATCATATTTCCTATACAGAAACCTAAGGTTAATGCACTAATTGTAAATACAAATGAATTAACAATAAGTATAATTCCATTGTTTGTAAGCATTATATCTCCAATTAAAATAATTCCTACTATTACATAAAACAACCATAACACAATTGCAAATAAACTATTTGAAATTAATAATTTTCTGTTGAACTTTTTGTAATTAGTACTACTTACCATAGTTCTTCTTTTAATATTTTCAGCTCTAAAGCTTGATAATATTAAACATATTATATATATACATCCTGCTAAAATAGTATAATTAGCAAAATCAAAATATCTTGTTGCTTTAGATAAACTATCTGTATCTAATTTAGAAGTAATTTCTATTTGAGTTTGTTTATCCAATGTCTCATTTATATTTTTTATTATTTCTTCTTCATCATTAAATTGAGAAACGTAAATATTAGCAACTTTAATATATCTTTCTAACATCATTTCGGCAAGTGATGAATAATAATCTCCTGTACTTTTTGTCTTTAATTCAGGATTTTTTCCTGCTAAAAATTCTGAATTAAAGTTTTCTGGAATATAAATAACGTAATTTACATCTCTATAAAATATTGCATCATTTATAGCATCTTCGTTATTTTCTATATCAGCAATATTGCTGTTTTTTTCTATGTACTCTACTAAATTTTTTGTAATTCCTTCATTTTTGTCGTTATTTATAACTAGTACATCTGGTTTAGAAGCTGTAAAACTCATAGAATTATCTTCTGTTTTTGTATTTACTCCCCCAAATACTATCAATAGTACAGTATATAAAATGATAGGAATTTTGCAAGATTTTAGTACTTTTAAAAATGTTCTAAATACTGTCATATTTTTGCCTCCTTAATCTAAATATTGATATACCTATCATTACAAAAGCAAAAATAAGTAGACTTATTAGGTTGAAGTAAAATCTATCATATGTGTCATAATAATATAATGAGTAAAATCCATCTGTTATCATATTGGCTGGATTTAACTTGTTTATTATTGGAATATTTTTATCTATCATGTATTTCATTGTGATTCCCATCATTCCTGAGAAAAAGCTTCCTAGCATTGTATATGATATAATTATTCCTATTTTAACACCTTCATTAGCTTTTAGTAATGCAGTAACTGCTATTCCTATAGTCAAACCTGCTAGACATCCAGCTAATGTTAATAAAACAATTAATGGTAAATTATTTCCATAATCTATTTTTAGTATGAAAACAGTATAAGCAAATAGAATAGCTATACCTATTAATTGTGTAATATAACTTGCTATAGCACTACTTAATATTAATTTTCCTTTTGAAACAGGACTTATTGCTACTCTTCTTCCTGTACTATCCATGTTTGCTAAAACTTGATTTAAAGCGGTCATTCCGAGCATTCCGCCATATAAGCAAGCCATTGCTATTAATGTATAAAATTCTATCATTGTATAACTTAAATTATTTTTAGATATATCTCTTATATTTGTTCTATTCTCTTGTGCTATTTCTAAAGCTTCTTTATATATTTTTTCATAATCTATATTATAATTTCTTGATTCCATTTGTTTTTGTATTTCACTTGTAGCTATTTTTTCTACAACTTGTGCTGTTTGTGAAATTTCCTCTGTCACATATTTGAAAATAGTTTCATTTATTCCACTTGATGTAATTGTTATTTTTGGTTCATCTGCAACTAGTAAATAGCCTGTAATTTCATTATTCTCTAATAATCTTTTTGCTTCATTTTCATCCACATATTTTGTATTAAATAGTCTATCTTCGTTTTTTTCATCACTTAATGTGTTAAATGCTTCTTTAAAAATTTCATTAGTAGTTACTTTTTCGTCTTCTACAATTGCTATATCTATAATATCTAATTTTTCCTTTTTTTCAATATCTGAAAAGGCCAAATTGAATAGTGTGGCTAATATAACTGGAAAGGCAAAGGTCCAAAATATTAGCATTTTTTTTCTAAATAGAGTTTTTAGTGAATATTTTAAATTATGCATAAACATTAGTCTCTAAGTTCCTTTCCTGTAAGTTCTAGGAATACATCGTTAAGTGTTGGTCTTTCTGAATAGATTTTATTATATTTAACATTTTCATTTTTCAAATATTCCATTAACTCTACTAAATTATTTTTGCCTTTTTTATAGATTACAAGTAAAACATTGTTGTTATATGTAACTTCTTCAACATTTTTAAATTCTTCTATTTCTTTAATATATTTTTTATCTAATTCATTCACTTCTACTGTGACTTTTTCTTCTATTTTAGCAAGTCCTTTTAGTTCATCTGTTGTTCCTTGTGCTATTATTTGTCCTTTATCTAAAATAATAATTCTATCGCAAAGTATTTCTACTTCTTCCATATAGTGAGTTGTATATACTATTGTTGCTCCATTGTCTCTTAATTTTTTTATTCCGTCTAGTATATTATTTCTACTTTGTGGATCTACTGCAACTGTTGGCTCGTCTAAAAATATTAATTTAGGTTTATGTGCTATACCACATGCTATATTTAATCTTCTTAAAAGTCCCCCTGATAATTGTTTTGGATAAAATTTCTTAAATTCTCCTAATCCTACAAGTTCAATTGCATCTTCTATATATTGTTTTCTTGTTTTTTTATCTTTTATATATAGACCACAGAAATACTCTATATTATCATATACTGTTAGTTCTTCAAATACTGCTACATCTTGGAAAATTACTCCTATTTTAGCTTTAATATCATAAGCATTTGGTTTCATTTCTTTTCCAAATATTTTTATACTTCCTTTTTGAAAATTTAATAATGACAATATACAATTCATTGTTGTTGACTTTCCACTTCCATTTGGTCCAAGTAGTCCAAGAATTTCTCCTTCTTTAACTTCAAATGATAAATCGTCTATTGCTTTAAAATTTTTGTATTTTTTTGTTAGGTTTTTAACCTCTATTACACTTTCCATTTTTGACCCTTTCTATTTCTTATTTATTTTTCTTTTCTAAACTTATAATTATATTGAATAAATTTACAAGAACAATGCACGCTAATGAAACACTTAAATTTTCCTCATTTTTCTATTTTACTGTTACAAATATCGCTTCTATTTGACACTATTTTTGTCACTAAGGATATTCTATTGACACTTTTTATCTTTGTATAAGCTTTTCACTTTTTACTTTTCCAAATCTTACACAAATTGTTTTTAATTTTATATTTTTAATTTTTAATATGTAATCCATTTCATTAGCTACTTTTATAAATTTCGCTTTCATGAAATGTGTAAATATATATTCTACTTTTTTAATTTTTCCACTATATTTTTTGCAAAACTCTCTTATAGGTGCTGACATACCAAATACCCATATTGGTGTACATATTGTTACTTTATCATATTTTGAAAAATCTTTGTCTATATCTTCTATTGGCATACCCCAATTGTGCATTCCAAATCTTCCGCACCACCAGAATCCTACCGTTCCGCTTGTTCTTTCTTTAGCTTTTATTTCAACTATTTCCGCTCCTGAACTATTAGCTGCTTCTAGTGCTACCTTTTTTGTATATCCCATTCGTGAAAAATATACAACTACTTCGTTTGGACTCTTTCCTATATTTTTATATAATTTTTCATCTATTTTAAAGTTTTCCTGTCTATAAAATACATAGCACATATATCCTGTAATTGCTTGTATAAATCCGAATATAAAGTAGATTGTTGACATGAAGTTCATAGGGAAAATTACAAATTGAATAGTTATCCATAACATTAATGTAATTCCGAATATTCCACCGAGTATTATACCTATTTTTTTCTTTTTAATAAGCATTATTGCGGCTATAATATTTGTTAGTCCATTTACAATTAGTAATGCTATTCCGGAAAATATGTAATTTTGAAATAACACTTCTGCGAATGGTAATACTTGAAAATATGGTAACATACTATCCATTCCCATTGCTTTACCTGTAGGATCACTAAGCATTCCTATAGCTCCACAAACTGCTCCAATTCCTATAAACAAACACCAGAATATTAATGCCTTTCTAGTTTTATTATATCTCATTTGTTTCCTCCATTTATAAATGCTAGTATATCATTCAAATTTTCTTCTTTTATACAATCGTTTCCTTTTTGTAAAATTTCGATTAATTCTTTATCTTCAGGTTTGTTTTCTTTTATAACAGATTCTGTTACTACTTTAAACATCATTCTCTTTATGCCTTTTAGTCTTTTGTAATCTACACCACCTTGTAAATAGAAAAATTTTTCTTTAACGTTATTTGTTTCTATAAGTAAATTAGTATTTTTATCGCTTTTAGGATTCATTCCTACAGCTATGGTACATAAAATATTAGAACTATCTTTAATTTTTTTATATCCTTGTATATTATTTGCATATACCCAACCTAAAAAGATAATTTGTTCATTATCTTTTTTGTATTCTTTTAGACTTATGCAGTCTAGTCTTAACTTACTTGATAGCATTTTAGCATATTCTTCTGTATGTCCTGCATTACTTTCGTAAACAATTTTCATATTAGTTATTCTCCTCTGAAATTAATTTTAATTTCTCCAACTCCTCCGTCTATATCTATTCTATTTTCTCCATTTCCTACTACTTCGTTATCAGAGATTTTTTCTTCGTCTATAGTAACATTTCCTAAACCTTTATTTACTTTTGTTTCATATTCTTCTTTTTTTCCAAACACGTCTAATTTTAAGTTTCCTACTCCTGTACTAATTCTAGTATTTCCTAATAATTTAGCTGAAATTTCGGTTGCTCCTATTCCTAAGTCACATCTTAAGTCATTTATTTTAGCTGCTTTTATATTAACTTTTCCTGCACCTGTATCTATTTTCGCACTTTCAGTAATGTTAATATTTTTCATAGAAGTTTCTCCAGCTCCTAAATCCATCTTTAGTACTTTAGTATTTAAAATTTCTATGTTTACTTTTCCTGCTCCTGTATTAATATTTACTCTATCAAACTGTAGGTTTTCTGGTACATATACAACTAATTCTTCTTTTTTAGTTTTGTTAAAGAACCAGTTGCTGTTTCTTTCTTTTATTTTTATTTTTTGTTTATCTTGTTTACATTGAATATCTTTATCACTTGATTCTACTTTTAAGTATTCTCCTTTTCTTATTGTCAAATTAGAATAAGCTATGTCTATATCTAAAAATGCTACATTTTCGTTTTCAAAATCTGATGAAGTTTCAATTACATTATTGCTGTCACTGTTGTTTTTTCCTATTTTTAATGTTAATGGTATGCTACTTACTACTCTTACAATTGTTGTTATAATTCCTACTATTAAAGCTATTGCAAATGCTATAGCTAAATATTTAATTACTTTTTGACCTATTGACATTTTATTTCTACACCTCCGAATATACATGTTGCATTAATATATATAATATGTCCTTCTGGATTTTCTTTATAGTTTTTCTTGTCTGTTACTCCTCCAAATATTGAAGATGATTTAATTTTTACATTGCAGTTTTCTGGAACATATATTTCAACACCACCAAATATTCCTGATGCATTAATTACTACATCTTGGTTTATTATTGCATTTCTTATATTACATTTAACTCCACCAAATACAGCTGTTAAATCTGCTCCTTTAAATTCTTGATTATCAAAATTAACATCTTGGCCTGAGAATGTTGCACAATATTCATTATCTTTTGTCATATTTTTATTTAATTTTTTGATTTCACTATTTATTTTACTATTAAATGTATCTTTAAAAATAAGTGACAATCCAATTACTACTAGTATTACTGGCACTGCTAGTTTCCAAATTGTATCAAAATTTAATATATCTTGACATCCTAAAAGTAAAGCAATTCCTATTAATAATCCTATTATACTTCCTGTTTTTTCTCTTTCTTTAAATAATCCTATAAAACATGGAATAATTATAAATAAAGTCCACCAACCATCAAAAAATATATTTATATTTGTTATTCCTAAAGCGTTTCCTCCTATAATTAGTCCTATTCCTATTAATACTATTCCCCATAATACATTTCCAAAATTTTTCATTTTTTCCTCCTTTTAATATAATAAATGATCAATCTTCTCGCGACTTGCTCATTATTCTTTATTTGTTTGTTTTATATAATTTAATATGTTTTTCCAATCTTCTGTTTGTTTAAATTCTTCTAGTTTCATTAATGCAAAAAATTCTTCCACTAAAAATTCATTAATTTCATTTTCTGTAAGATTGCAAGTTTTATCTGCAACTAAAGTTGCTATACCATGTGTAAAGAACCACATTTTTTCATGGAATTTCAAAATAGTCTTTTTATCCATTTTTGTTTCAGTAGCTATTGTACTTTCTATATATTCATATGCTTTATCTTCAGCCATAAAACTTTCTAATGTCATATTAGTTTCTCTCATAAATAGCATTTTGAATATATTAGGTTCTTCTTTAGCCAGCCTTATATAATTGATTCCTATTGATTTATATGAATAATCTGAATCAACTCCTTTTGTCATATATTCTTTATATGTTTTTACTGCTTTTTCATACAAAACTTGTTTTAAATCTTCCATATTCTTGAAATTATGAAAAATGGGTTGAATTGAACAATTTAGTTCTTTTGCGACAGCTCTCGCATTTACTCCCTCTATTCCACTTTTTCTTGCTATCTCGTATGCAGCATTTATAATATCTTCTTTTTGTATTTTTATAACTGGTGGCATTTATTTTCCTCCCTTCTTTTTTAAATATCGTTTGTTATATATCGCTTGATATTTTACCATTTATACTTTCTTTTGTAAATACTTTTTTAACTTTTTTATGCAAAAGTTAAAAAAAGCGAGCCTAAGATTTTCTAGCAAATGTAAATTTTAAGAAAATCTAAGGCTCGCCATATTTATCTAGTACGGAAATTCCTCCTACTAGGAGGAATTTCCTACTATATAAAAATAAACATTGAAAAAATTTTTCAATGCTTATTTTTTCTTATTTATTTACTAATCAACTTTTCAAATGAATTAGCATTTAATATGGTGTTTGATATAAACTCGCCTTTATAGAAGTTAGCCCAGTTGTTAAATACACATGGAACATTTTTTGCTTTCTCTAATGTATCTATTTTTATAAAATTAATTTTGATATTCTTATTTTTTGCATATTCTGTAAGTTCTTGGACTTCATATTCTACATAAGGACACTCGTTACTATAATAAATTGTAAAGTCTTGATTATCTATTTTCATATTTCTAGCAGTGTCATTAAATTTAGGTGTTTCACTATTATTAAATTGAAGTGCTAATAATTCGTAATCGCCAATTTCATCAACAACTTTAAATCCATAGTGAGTGAAAAACTCTTTTTCTCCAACAAAAGGCTTTTTCTTTTTAGAAGTTAAAGTACAAATACCATTCATACCTTTTTCTTTAGAATCATTTATTGCATATTCAAGCAATTCTTTAGCAATACCTTTTCCTTTAAAACTTCCTGCAACCCATAAGCAATAAATATATTCATAATTCTTTCCAAGTATTGGTACCCATGCAGTTTCTATTGGTTCATATTCAATAAAGACTTTTCCTCTATCATTTAGTTTTCTAAAAACATGACCTTCTTTCAATCTTTCTTTTATCCATTCTTTTTTCTTATTTACGCCTTCTTGATGTTTCTTATCTGAAATTGCACAGCATATATGTTCATTCTCAATATTTTCTAAACTCAAATTAATATATTTCTCCATTTTTCTCTTCCTTTCTATATAAAACTTAATTTTTTTGTTGTTTTGCTTTTTATAATATCTTGCATTTGTACTTTTTAATTCAAAGTATATAGTATAAAACTTGACAACTACATGTCATATTATAAATATTTTTTTAAGGTTTCTTCCAATATTTCTTTTATTCTATCTTTTACTTTTTCTGGTGCTAAAACTTTTATATGATTTCCAAATGATAATATAATTCCATAAACCCAATCATTTTCTGGATATTCTACTTTTATTATAAAACTTCCGTCACTCTTTTTAGTTATTTGTTCATCTTCAAATTCTTCATAAACTCTATATGCTTGTGTTTTGTCTATTTCTAATTCAAGTTTAATATTATTATATATATAATTTCGTTTATCTTCTTTTTGATTTGGCAAACGTCTTTCGAAGTGTTCTTCTAGTATTTCTATTTCTTTCATTCTTACAATTTTAAATATTCTATAATCTTTTTTGGTTTTGCAATATCCTACTAAGTACCATGCTTTATCTTTAAAACATATTTGTAATGGTTCTATTATTCTTTTGCTTTCTTCTCCATTTGAGTTGTAATAGGTAAATTTGATTATTTGTTTATTTAAAATTGCTGATTTAATATTTTCAAATTTTACATCTTTGTCAGACTCTTTACCCCAGCCTGAGAAATCTACTTTTATCCAATCGTCTACTTTTTTGTCAAATATTGTACTCATTTTTTCCAAAATATTATCTTCATTTTTTCCTTTCATTCTTTCTAATGTTTGCAACGCGAATAAAATTTGGTTTTGTTCTTCTTCTGAAAGGATACTTTTATTTAATACATAATTATCTAAAAGGCATATTCCTCCTGCTTTTCCTTTAGTTGCATAAATTGGTATATTTGCGCTACTTAAAATTTCTATGTCTCTATATATCGTTCTTGTAGATACTTCAAATTTATCTGCTAATTTTTTAGCAGTAACTTTTCTTTTTTGTAATAATATATATACTATTTCAAATAATCTATTGATTTGCATATTTTCACCACCTTGTATATATTATATCACATAAATATGACATTTGTATGTCATATTTACAAAAAAATAAACATTGAAAATATTTTTCAATGTTTATAAATTCAATTCCATTCCACAAGATAAATATTTAATATTACTCATTTTGCTTGAAAGATAATTAAAACAGCTTGTTCCTGTACAGTGGCAAGTATAAAATTCTACATCATATTTTTCTAAAGCTTTAATTAGTTTGTCCATATATTCTTCATCAACATCTTTGTTTGTAATTGGGTCTGATATATGGAAACCTCCTATACAAGTATCTATTTGAGTAGGACATGACTCTAATATATTAATTACTCCTTTATGACCGCATCCCATTATTAAAAGATTTTTATTTTCTTTAATAATTAAATTGTGTTCATGAACAAAATTGTCTAGTTTTTTGTCTTCTTTAAGTAAATTACTATTCATAGGAGAAGGTAATTTATTTCCAGTTGTAGTAAACAAGTATAATTCCTCATCAATAGCATAATTTCCTTCAATAGTTTTTATTTGTTTATTAGCAATTAGCTTTTTATCAATTCCAACAGGCCATTTTAAAAACATTACTTTTACATAGTGTTTATTAAAAGCTGTTTTTTGCATATATATTGTAGCTGTTTTATTAATTTCAAAAAATGCTTTTAATCCACCTCCATGATCTACATGTCCATGAGAAATAATGACTGTATCTACTTTTGATAAATCAATTCCTTTTAATTTTGCATTTTTTATAAATGTATCATCTGGTCCCAAATCAAAAAGTATTTTATGTTTTTCGGTTTCAATATATATACAAAGTCCATGTTTTGGTTCTAAATTTGTATTGCTTTTGTTTTCTAAAAGAGTTATAACTTTCATTTTATTTTTCCTTTCAATTTACTATTTTTGGTTTAATCAATGTAATTTTCTATTTTGCTCTGTTCATAAACTTCATCTCCTATTAAAGTAATAGCACATTTAGGACAGTTGTTTATACATCTATAGCAACTTGTACAATTTCCTTGTGGCACAGGTTTATTGTTTATTATTTTGATATTTTCTACTGGGCAAATTATAGAACATTTTTTACATGATATACATTTATTATAATCAATTTTTAATTTGTCTTTTAATTTTAATGTTTTATTATAAAACCATAACCTTTGTCCAAACAAACCCGCTATATGATTAAAAAAATGTAATCCTTCTTTACTATACTTTCCATTTTTTATATTAGTTACTGTTCTTTTAATTTTTAGTTCTGCATCTTTTACTATTGTTTTGTTTTCTTCAATACTTTTTTTAAGAAGTTTTACATCTCCAATACAGTCTGGCATTTTTAAATGTAATCCCCCAATAATATTAGCACCATACTTTTTTAATATTCTTGCTGAACAACCTGTTCCATCACCACTAAATAGTCCCATAGTAGCAATAATAAATATCTTCTTATTTTTAAATATAGCTTTATTATTATTAAAAAAATTTCTAACAATAATAGGTATATCACTATAATATATTGGATAAGCCAATATAATCTCATCATTTTCACTTATTTTTTTTATACAGTTATCATCTTCAATAGAATATAATTTTTTTTCGTCACTATTGTAATATTCTAAAAATTTACTAATACAATATTTTGTATTTCCTGTTCCACTAAAATATATTCCTATCATCTCTACCTCATTTTCAAATTTTGTTTTATTAAATTGAATATTTTTTCTCACAAAATATTCCTACTATAAATAGTATAATACTTGGTAATATAAATTCAACTGTTCTTTCAATTATCAATATATAAAATGGTATTGAATTATTTATATTATCATACTTAAAATAATCTACTGATAATCTAATAATGAATCCAACAATCAAAAAAATACATACTGCATATAAAAACTTATAGATGTTTTCTTTTTTCATTTTCTTTTCCTCCTACAAATAAATTTTTATACATTCTTATATAATAACTTTATTTAACCATTCTTTATAAAATTTTAATTGTTCTTCTGTATGGAAATAATGTTCTCCATTTTCTAGTATTGATAAATCACAATTAAATTTATTTGAAAATTTTTTGATTATATCTTCGTTTTGCATATTATCTTTATTTCCATATAATATATATGTTTTTTTATTCCAATTAGTTATAGGATTATCTTTAACATATTTATAATAATTCCAATACAAAGTTTGTCCAAAATCTGTTTTTACTTCTTGTTTTTCTTTTAATTCTTCTTCTGTTGTGTTACTCCATAGCATCATATTATCAATAATTGTTTTCATATCTACAACTGGAGATAAAAATACACACTGTTTTAGTTTTTCATCTTTGTATGCTAATAGACTAAAATATGCTCCCATACTACAAGCCCATAAATTTATTTCATTGTAGTTTTTCTTTGTATACTCTATAACACTATTTAGATCTTTTACACAATTTTGAACTTTGCATAAATAAGTAGTATTTTCTTTTCTTTCTCCATGTTCTGGTAAATCAAAACTTAATAACTGATACCCCATACTTACTACTTTTTCTGCTAAAATTTTTATAACTTCATCTTCTTTGTTAGACATGTTTCCATGTACTGCTATAAAAACTTTACTACTTTTTTCTCCCCATACTATTGATGGAATGTCATTTATTTTTATTCTTTCTATTTTCACTATATTTCCTCCTTATGCTAAATTATAATTTATTGCTATTTTTTGTCGCTTTTCTCAACAAACATAAATAATTCTTCAACAGATACATTGAAAACTTTTGCAATATCCATTGCAAGTCTCAAGGATGGATTATATCTTCCGTTTTCTAAACACACAATTGTTTCTCTTCTAACATTTACAAATTCTGCTAATTCTGACTGCTTCATACCTACATTTTCACGGTATTCTTTTATTTTTGTTATAAGTTCCATTTTTAACTTCCTTTTTTATCTATAATACAAAATAATATAACTCTAATAATTGAAATGCATACTACAATTCCCATCAACATATAGCCAATTAATTCTGAAGATATTGAAAACCTTAAAATAGCTGCTAAAAATCCAATACATCCAATTGATGCTATTGTAATTTTAAGACAAATTGAATCACATTTTCTCAAATTTGTAATTGCCATTTCATCATTTACTTCTCTTTTGTATTTTGCCATACGAATAGATTGAGAAACAAAAAAGAAAAAAGCAAATATTCCTATAGTATTTTGAATAGTTATATAATACCCCTGCCAATCATTTCTTGCCCAACACCAATAATAAATTGCAATTAAAATAGCTATGATAATGTGCGTTCCCAACAATTCTTTCAATGTCACTTTATTTTTCATAAAATACCTCCTTTATTTAATGTGATATATTTTTCACTTCTTTAAAAATTATAACACCCGGTGCTTCTCATGTCAAGATAAAATGTTAGAAATATATAACTTTTTTTATTACCCTTCCACATTTCATCACACTCCTAAAACACTATTTATTATTCTTTCTCTGCTTATAAAGAATAATCTTAGCATTTTGATAGTTGTTATCATATTCACTTACTAAGATATAATCATTATCTGCTATTAATCCATAATATCCAGAGTTATCGTCCTTAGGTAATTGAGTGCCTAAATAGATATTATTATCTTTTAAAAATTTAATTTTTTCACCATTAGGTAATTCATACTCAAGATTCACAAATCTTCCATTAAGAGAATATAATTCTTCTATTTTTGAAATAAAATCAAGATTAAGATTATTAATTTCCTTAATTAATTCATTTTTATAAGCAATAATCTTTTCTTTAGTATGACCATTTTTATCATAACAGAATTCTACTAAAACGCAATCTCCTCCCCATGGATGACCATTAGTCTCAACACATCCTTTACATTTATCTTTCATTTTACATTCATTGCAATTAACACCGCAAATACTACTCATAATGCTACTCTTCCTTTCAAATAATTTTAATTTAACATCTAATGCGTTTAAATATCTTATCAATTAGTCCTGTATTTGTCAAATTATAATATGTAATCCAGTTTCTATTTATTTTTCATTTTATAACATAAAAGCAGATAATTGGTAATTACCTGCCCTTATGTTTTTCTTTTCTTTTTTGTTGCTTCAAAGAATACAGTATTTCCTTTTGTAGCTCTTTTTCTTCCTTGCTTTTCATTTTTCTCTGAACTTTATTTTGTTCTTGTTGTAATTTCAAAGCTTGCTGTGATTTGGTACCTATTCCTATATTTTCTACCTGTTTTTTTACTTCTCTTTGAGTTCTTTTAGGGTTTACTCTTTGTTTAGCAACTTTCTCACTTTTAATTTCTGGACTATACTTTAATTTGTAATAATTCTTTAGTACAAATTCTAAGATTTGATAATCTTTAGGTTCTGCACCAAATACTACTTTACACACATTTATTTTTTCACATATACTCTTTTCAAATACTCCAATCCAAAATGGATTTTCAAAAAATACTGTGAGTTTTATAGTTATATTATCCATCAATTTCCCTCCCTTTTATATTAGAAAGAACGGACAACCCAAGGAGGGGCAGGTTACTTACAATAAAAATATTGCTTTTGGACTACCAACCAAAACGTGTTTTTATCTTTCTTGTAGTAAAAATTTACTATCTTTCATATTATAACACTTTTTTTATATTGTGCAACTATTTGTAATTACGTATTTTTTTAAACAATCCATCTTTATTACAGTATATATATATTGTTCCTTTTCCTCTATTAAAAAATCTTGCTTCAATATTTTGTTCTGGAAATAATTTTACAATTTGTACTCTATCTCCCGTGACATATGCAATAAATGATATATAGTGATTTTTTGTCATTTCATGTTTCATGCTAATATTTTCTCCTCTTTTTATAGTTTAGATTGTTTTTTAGCTTTTTTCAACCTACGCATCGTAGAACAAATTTATAGAAAAGAAAACTTTGTCTAAATTGTTAAGCTTAAAACTGTTATAAATTTCTGCTTGTATTTCTCCTATTCCTACCTCTATATATTGTTTAATTTTTTCATTTTCTATATTTATTTTTGTATAAGCTTCAAATATTAGATTAAATATTTGATCTTTATTTTTTCCTTCAAACATTTCATATATGTTTTGTATTTGATCTTTAGATATGCTCAGATTTAGGTAATTTTTATTTGCTAACATACACCCTATTGCCTGTGTTAAAACAATTTTAAATATGTTTATGATTAAGTTTTCATATCTTTTTGAATAACTATATAATAATTGTTCTATACTTTCATTTGAAAATAGCCTGCAAAATTCATTTTCATAATATAACATTTCCAAATATTTTTCTATAAATTCTATTCCCTCATATTCTCCTATCACATTATTATATAATGGATAATCAGCTGTTATCTTTATATTTTTTGCATCATAATCTGGGTCATATATTTTAAAAAATGCCTTTATTCCATCCATAATTGTTGAATTGTATGTTTCATTTTTTGTTTTTAATAAATTGTTTAAAACTTTTTGATATAATACTTTAGATACCGATATTTTCCTTGTTAGTTGCTTTCTTCCCTTTTCATATAAATCAATAATAGAATTATTATTAAGTTGTTCTTCTGCTTCGTTTTGATTAAATTTTTTCAAGTATAACCCTATTGTATATAAATTAGATTCCATTATAACTTTTGCCTTATCCATTGATATGGAGGAACTTTCAAAACTATTGTATTTATCTATCTTTATTTTTAATAAATTTAATAATTGTATTTGTATATTAGGTATATTTTCTAATTCGTTTTTAATTTTTCTCACCCTTTCTTATATCAATTTCATAATCTATTGGTCTATTATTTAAAATATTATTTTTCATTTTCTCTAATATTGTACCTGAAAGATATTCTAAATCTCCATGTGCCACATTATCATAACATTTTCTCATAAATTTGATTAATTCATCATCACTAACAATATCTTTAGTTTCATTTTTATAATAATAAAACATATCTATTAGTTCATATAATGTGCTTAAAAAGTTGTCTTGCTGTATATATGGTGAAACGCAAAACTCTTTAATTATTTTATCTATAATCCAGTTTCCTAATTCTATTCTACCATTCTGTTTTAGAGCATCTATTCTTTTTATTTCTATCTCTTTTATATCTTTTTGTGTTAATGCTAAATTATATTTACTTAAGAAATTATTACATTCTTCTAATTTTTCCAATTCTTTTTGAGTGTTTTTATTTATTAGCATTAATTCAAATTTATTTTCCATTTTAATCACCTCTTATTTCATATAACATATCTAAAGTAAAAAAATAGACTTGAATTTTTTTCAATTTTGTGGTAATATAAGGCTAGAAAAAGAGAAAAAAAGATAGAAAAATTTAATTTTCTATCTTTCTTTTTTAATTTCACTATAATATTTCTTAATTTTTGCGTTAAAATATAAAAAACATTTTTATCCTAATGCAACATCTAGTACCATCATTAATACAAATCCGCATATCAGTCCTATTGTAGCTAAATTTTTGTAATCTTTTACTGACTCAGGAAGTAATTCTCTTGCAACTACTATTATCATTGCACCAGCTGCAAAAGCCAATAAGAATGGCAACATACTTCTTATATATAAAACAAGTACTGCTCCTATTACAGCTGCTACAGGTTCAACTAATGCAGATGCCTGCCCTATCATAAAGCTTTTAAATCTTGAATATCCTTCACTTCTAAGAGGAAGAGACACTGCTGCTCCTTCTGGAAAGTTTTGTATTCCTATTCCAAGTGCCAACATAACTGCTCCTATTAAAGTCATTCCTGGTACTCCACTTGCTATTCCTCCAAAAGCTACACCTACTGCCATTCCTTCTGGTATGTTGTGTATAGTTATAGCTGATATTAAAAGAATACATCTTTTTAAAGACGATTTACTTCTTAAACTATCTTTACTTTTTAGAGCTTTATCCAAGAATTTATCAGAAAATAATACAAATAATCCTCCTATAATAAAACCTACTGCAGGTAAAATCCACTCTATGTATCCTAATTCTGCAGATAATTCAATTGAAGGTGCAATTAATGACCAAAAAGCTGCTGCAATCATAACTCCTGCACTAAAACCTAAAATTGTATTTAATACTTTTTTATTCATTTCTTTAAAAAAGCAAACAACCAAGGCTCCTAATGCTGTTACTCCCCAAGTAAACGTACAAGCAAGTAATGCCTGAATTACTGGATTTAAATTTTCAAACCAACCCACTTTTATTCACCTCACACTACATAATATGATTTTATCTTACATAATGTGACAGTGGATAATTTAATTAATTGCTGTGCCATTTACATATAATTTATAACCATTAAAGTTAATGTTACTATATGATGTATCTTCATCTACTAAACTTGTTACATAGCAGTCTCCTGTTAATGTTAATGTAGATGTATAAATTGCTTTTAAACTGCATTTAATCATACAACTTGCATTTACTTTACAGAATTGCATTTAGTTTTTTACTTCACCGTATCTAAATTTAATGTTAAATCTCCAAACTCTAATTTATTTATACTATCAACATCATTTGTTCTTTTTAAAATATTTTTTATTCTAGCTAAAAGCTCTCTTGTATGAAATGGCTTTGTTATATAGTCGTCTGCTCCATTTTCTAGGCCTTGCAATTTGTCGTTCATTTGAGATTTTGCAGTAAGCATAATTACAGGTGTTTTTATTTTTTCTCGTTTTATTGATTGTAAAATTTCAAATCCATCTTTACCAGGAAGCATTATATCTAATAATATTAAATCATATATTCCTGTTAAAGCCTCATTTTCTCCATCTATTCCATCTGTTACTATATCTACATTAAAGTTTTCTTTTTTCAAAGTTTCTGAAATTGCATCAGCTAGTGGATATTCATCTTCTATAATTAAAATGCGCATACATACACCTCCTGTATTTTTTATAAAAGTATAGCAAACTTTTATTGAAGTATTATTGAAATGTATTAAAAAATGCCAACGGACTTTTCTTTTTGATATAAAAATTTTCCATTAGCATCTATAGTTTTTTAAACATTTAATAATTGATAATAACTTCCTTTATTGTTTATTAATTCTTCATTGCTTCCTTTTTCTATAATTCTTCCATCTTCCAACATTATTATATTATCAAAGTTTTCTAACATTTCTAAAGAATGTGCTATTAATACAATGGTTTTTGTTTTTGAAAGCTCATCTATAGTTTCTTCTATTTTTCTTTTACTATAATTATCTAAAGCACTGGTTGCCTCGTCAAACAAAATTATTGGTGTATTTCGTAGAATTACTCTTGCTATTGCTATTCTTTGCTTTTGTCCTACTGATATATTGTTGTTATTTTCATTTATAATTTCATCATATTTATTAGGAAGATTTTCTATAAATTCATCTATATTAGCTAACTTACAAGCATTTATTATTTCCTCATCTGTAGCGTTTTCTTTTGCCATTAATAAATTTTTCTTGATACTCATATTAAATAATATAGGTTCTTGGTTTACTATTGATATAGTGTTTCTAAAGCTTTCTTCTGAAAAATCTTTTATATTTTTATTATCAAATAATATTTCTCCATTATAATCATCATATTCTTTCAAAAGTAACTTAAATATTGTTGTTTTTCCAGCACCACTTTGTCCAACTATTGCATTCTTTGTATGTGGTTTAAATTCAAAATTAATATCTTCTAATATTTGATTTTTAGACTTATTATATTTAAAGTTCACATTAGAAAATTTTATATTACCTTCTATATTTTGATAATTATTATTTCCAAATTTTTCTTCATTTAGATTTTTACCTTCTAATATATATGTTATTCTTTTCATATTTGCTGTGAATTCTGATATTCCAAAGTCATGTTCTATTATTCTATGGAACACATCATCTATTACATTTGTCATATATGTAATTATAAGCATTGCTGTTTCTACACTGAATTCTCCTGTTTGTACTTTTGATATTATATATAAAATTATCAATGCATCTCCAATAATTCTTATTGTCCACTTTGCAGTATTCACATTTTTTCCTAATAATCTTCTTGTTGTTCTTGTATCTTTTAAATTATCTATATCTTGCTTAAATATATTATAGCATTCTTTTTTTAAATCTAATGCTTTTATCTCTTTAAATCCTTTTACTGTTTCATTAACTAAAGTAGAATAATTATCTGAATATTCAAATTCATCTTGTAAATATTGTTTAGATTTATCTAATTGCATTTTGAATAAAAATAAACTTAATCCAGATATTATTGTTACACCAAGTCCTATTTTCCAATCTATAAAAAATATTATAAACAGCATTACCACTGAAGTTAATACATACGCACTCTCTTGTAATAAAGAACTTATTGTACTCATCATCCCACTATCTGCTGCCTTTATTGTAGTAAATATTTTTCCAGATTTTATATCTTCAAAAGATATCATTGACAAATTAACAACTCTAGAATATATATTTTTTTGAATACTAGCAGAAATCTTTTCTCCAGTACTAATTACAATTCGTCTATACTGATTATGACAAAGTGTTATTGAAAATATTCTTAATACTCCGCATATTAATACTAATCTAATTGCCTTGTCTAAATTTAAACTCATAATATTTGCTATTAATTTTGAATACATCGTTGTGTATATCATAGATGTTATAACAAAAAAAATCATAAATACTGTTCCTAAGATGTATTGTTTTTTGTTATTACTTGCATATTTAAATAATTTTCTTACTGCCGTAAAAAAGTTGTATTTATCTTTTTTCATTTCTTGTTACTCCTAACTAGTTCTATTTATATTTCTTTCACTCATTACTTTATCATAATTATAAACTATTTTCAAGAAAAACCATTTCCTAAACAATATCAATATTTTGAGGTATTTTTTTACAAAAATAGTTCATACTATAATAAAATAATTTTATGGAGGATTTTATAATGAAAAATGAAAATTTAAATATTTTAGATGAAGTAAACAAAGGTGCAACTATGGGAATGGATGCAATTTCTTATATTAGCGAAAAAGTAAAAGATGATACTTTTAAAAAGGTGTTAGATGGTGAGTACAATAAATATAAAGATATTTCAAGAAGAGTAAATAACATATATTCAAACTATACAAACGATAAAGAACCTCATGAAACAAATGGGATGACAAAAATGATGACATGGTATGGAATACAAATGAAAACTATGAATGATGATACTACTTCTAAACTATCCGAACTTTTAATGCAAGGAACTAATATGGGAATTATTGAAGGAAGACGTTTAATAAATCAAAATCCTGATGCTGATAGAGATGTAAAAGGTATTTTAGATGATTTTGTTACTATGCAAGAAGATAGTGTTGAAACTTTAAAAAAATATTTGTAATTTTTTATTTTGCTTGCACTTTTTAATGTTTATTATTATAATAAATTGTAATTAATAGTTAGGAGTTTTATTATGGAGCATTGGAGTGTAGAAGATTATAAAAATTATACTGATGGTAGTAAAAAAAGAAAAAGTAAATATAGATCAAATAAAGTCTCTGTTGATGGTCATACTTTTGATAGTCAAAAGGAAGCTACTTATTATAATGAATTAAAATTACGTTTGCAAGCTAAAGAAATAAATGGTTTTTGCCTTCAACCTACTTTTATGTTAGCACCTAGTCTAAAATATAAAGCTGACTTTATTGTTTTTCATAAAGATGGTTCTAGTGAAGTTATAGATGTAAAAGGCTTTAAAACTAAAGAATATATTGCAAAGAAAAAAGTGTTTGAAGATAAATTCAATTTAAAAATAACAGAAATAGAATAAATTATTTTAAAAATGAAAAACTTCAAATTTAAATCCCTCATATTAGATATTTTCTCTAATTATGAGGGATTATTTTATATTATAATTCAAATATATTTGCTTTTAATACTATTTTTGAAATTTTAGTTTTTTCACTTAATGGAATATTCCAATTGCTAGCTAAAATAGATTTGCCTTTTTTATACTCTTTTGAAGGCTCACCTGCTATTTTATTTAATTGCCTTTGAAGTTCTACTTTGTTTGTATATATGCTTAAAACATTTTCTTCATATAGTACATTTATTGTTGTTTCTTCTTCGGCTTTATTAGGTTCTTTGTATACTTTAACCTCTTTTACTTTCTTTTCTTCTTTTTTCATTTTCAACATCCTTTTTTTATTTGGTATCTATATAATATCATAAAATTCCTTTAATTTTCAAGTATTTTAACTCTCTTTTATTAATTTTATTTTTTATATAATGCATCTAGTATTTTACATAATTTTGTGTTATAATTCTTATTATATTAATTTTAAAATCCTTCTTGCAGTTTAAGTAGGCTTTTAATTAAAAAAATTTTTAGGAGGAAAACTAATGGAAAGAGAAAAATTTTTGTCTGTCGTTAATTTCTATCGCACACATTGCATACTAAAACAAAAGGAGCGGACAGGTTGGATTAACTGGAATGTGTCTGGTAGACGTGAGTCTATAGCTGATCACATTTCTAGTGCACAAGCTTTAGCATGGTCTTTATACTCTGAATTTGATGAATTCTCCGAGTATAACATTGAGCATGTTATTTCATTGCTTTCAGTTCATGAAGAAGCTGAATCCAAAATTGGTGATATTACACCATACCAAGGTATTACTCCAGAAGAAAAAGCCAAAATAGAGAGAGAAGCTTTTGTTTCTATTTGTAAAAAATTAAAAAGAGGTAATAAAATTCTGGCTCTTTTTGATGAATTTGAAGCAAAAGAAACTCCTGAGGCACAACTTGCTTATCTTTGTGATAAGCTTGATTGTGATTTGCAAGCATTTTTTTATTCTTTCGAAGAAAGATGTTCTATTGAAAATGCTACTTACAAAATGGTAAGTAATCCTAATATTCAGGAAATAATCAAAAATGGTGCACAAAGTGTTTGGGATGTATTTTATGAAGCTGATAAAAATAAATACAAAGGTACCTTTTTAGAAGATTTTTTCAATTTTCTTAAAGATGTACCTTTATAAATAAAAACTATCAACTTTTTATAATTTTCAAACAGAAAAAGTCACAATTAGGTGCTATCCCTAATTGTGACTTTTTCTTATTTTTGCTATAAAGAAACCTTCATAAAGCTCAGTTGGCATTACACAAAGTGTTCCATCTATTTTTGTTGGTAATAATGGTAATTCTTCTTTTCTTTCAAATTCTATTGGTACTATTTCTACTTTATTATTTTTTAATATTTTACTTACTATCTCCTCGTTTTCCACATTTAAAATAGAGCATGTTGAATATACCATTTCTTGACCTTGTTTTAATATTTTTACTGCTTTATTTAACAATTCTAATTGCGATTTTTGTGATTTTTCTATTAATTTTTCTGTAAATGTTTTTTCTAAATTTACATCTTCAACATTTAAAGTTCCACTACCACTACATGGTGCATCTAAAAGTATGTTATCAAATGAGAAGAAATCGTTTATTCTTCTGCTATCTTCTTGCATTATATATACAGATGTTGCTCCCTGTTTTTCTATGTTGTATTTTAGCTTTTCTATTCTTATTTTGTTTAGCTCACATGCTGTTATATTTGCATTATTGTTTGTTAAACTAGCAAGCTCTGTAGTTTTTCCACCTGGTGCTGCACACATATCTAAAATGTCTGTATTTTCTTTTGGCTCTAGTACTATAGGTGGTAACATTGAAGATAAACTTTGAAGATAAATTTCGCCTTTTTTATAAATTTCTAATTCTTTTAAAGTATCTTCTCTTACATTTTTTACTATATATGCAACATCACTCCAAGAAACTTTTTCAAATTCTATATTATTATTTTTTAGTACTTCTTCTACTTTTTCTATACTTGTTTTTAAAGTATTTACTCTAAAAGTTACCATTCTTTTTTGAGAATATCCTTCTAATATTTTACTTGTTATTTCTTCTCCATATTGCTGGTTTAACATTTCTATTAAAAATTCTGGTACATGCTTTTCCATTAACCTTCTCCTTATTATTCAGCATTTATTTTTACTATTTCTAGCCTTTCATTGCAAAAATGTAATTTATATATAATATCTTGTCCTATATGTTTATTTGCAATTTCTACAGCTTTTTCACAGTTCATAATTTGATATTTAAAGTGAGCATCTACTCCATATAATACCTTTAAATTTTTATACTCTGAAGCTATTTTCCAAAATTCTTTACAAGGATACACTATATTTTCTCTTTTTCCTATTATACATTCATTAGGATGAGATAAATTAATTTCTATTGGTATTCCATATTTTTCTGCTGTACTACAAATTATATGTGCAACTTTTTCATCTGTTTGTGTAAATTTTTCTCTACTTAACATATATACATCAGGATGCGCTATTATATCTGGTATGTTTTTTTCGATTGCTATTTTCACATATTCTGCATATTTTAAAGCATCCTCATCAGTAAATTCTTGTCTTCTTAAAAATTTAACATCATTATTTTCATCATATATAAAATGCTGTCCTAGAATTATCTTATCTGTTTCATTTTTTAATTCAAATAAGTTTTCCTCTTGTCCTGGTAAATATTCAATTTCAAAACCAGTCTCTATTTCTATTTTATCTCTATACTTTTCTTTTAAGGATTTTATACTATTTAAATATTCATCCTTTTCACTATATTTCATTCTCATATTTTCTCTATAATCTATTACTTCTTTTTCAGGGCAATGGTCTGTAAATGCTATCTTTGTAAAGCCTTTTTGTATAAATAGTTTTACAAAATCTTCATCTGTCATATTATTATCAGCATGTCCACATCTTCTTGTATGTGTATGGTAGTTAAATTTTTGCATAATTTCTCTCCTCTTTATTTGTCTGTTTATTTTTACTTTTTCATGTTTCTTAATAAAATTACTTTAAAAACTCATCATCTATTATTTAAAGCTAAACTATTTGATACACCTACTACTCCAATTGTATCTCCATAATTCAATTTATCTGCTAACATAGTTTCTCCTCTCCAATATTTTAACTACTAACACTCATCTTTTTAGCATTCTTATCTTCTTTAAATCCAAAGTTTTCATACATTTTCATTGCAATAGGATTTTTAGTACTTAGTTTAAATCTTGTTATTCCCATTTGCTTTCCTAATTCTATGCATTTTTGAAATACTTGTTTTTGATATCCATTTCCTCTATATTCATCTTTTGTATATACACAAGTAATGTACCCTACTTTGCAACTTAAATCATTTGCTTGTGGGAAATATTTAAAAATACTAAGTCCACAAATTGATACTAATTTATCATCAATATATGTTCCATACATAAATAAATCTTTATCTAAGTTTTCATCCATAAACTCTCTAGTTTTATCAATTAAAATTTGTTCATCTATTCCTAAATTATTTTCAAAATCCACTTTTTGTAATGCTATTCTTAATGGTATTATTTCTTCTATATTTTCTTTATTTAATCTCTTTACTTCCATGTTTTTTCTCCTTTTTTCTTAAATATATCATATAATAAGATAAACTTATTTGAAATACCATAAATAAAGCAGATAATCCAAACATATATCGTAATCCTTTTTCATACATTAGACCACACAAAAATACTCCTATTGCCTCTCCTAAAAATCTAATTATATGACATACATTTGAAAAACTTAATTGATATTTGTTTTCTAATCTATTAATATATACAGCATCACAAATATTTTCATATGCAGTTGAAATAAATATTGACCAAGTAATTGCAATTAATGTAATTGCTATATTATTTGATACAAATGCTATCACATATCCTAAAAATCTTATTCCAAATTTTATAGTTACTGTTAGATAATCATTTTTAGGTGTTAAATATTTTAATGCTATAATTCCAAATATATCTGCTAAAAGACCTATTACTAGTAGATAATTAGTTGCTACACTATCACTAAAATTAAAATAATTTGTTAGTGTTAGCATTTTTAACCCAAGTGCTGTTGACATTGCAATTGTTCCAATAAGAGTATAAACCAAATACAATATTAAAAGTTTATCTTTAAAAATATATTTTGAAGATACTTCTTCGTGTTCATCATTATCTGTTGCTTTATTCACTTTTATATTAAGTAATATAAATAGTGAGAACATTAAAAATACATTTGCTATAAATAGACATGCGTTATAATTTATAAGTATTCCTGCAATACTTTTTCCTATAAATACTCCACCAAATAAAATTCCAACATCTCTAAATAAATACTCGGTTAATCTTCTTTTGCTATAGATTGTTCCTGTTTTTACAATTGTAGTTATTAACGGATATATACTTGTGATTATTATGTATTCTGTTACAATATCTATTATTATCGATAATTTAATTTGGCCTACAGAGCTTGTATTATTTAGAAAGCATAGCCAAAACATATTTATAAATTTTATTAACAAAACTATTACTAATGTATTTTTTAGTTTATCTAATTTTACATATTTTCCAATTAAAGCAATGATTACAACACTTATTAAAGTTCCTATACTTAATATATTACTTATATTTGTAATAGCAAGATTATTATCTTGTAACCATAGTTGTCTAAAATTTCCCCATAATCCGACTGATATGCTAAAAAATGCTAACATTATTAGTATTTGATTTTCATTTTTTATTTTTTTCATTTGTTACTCCATTCATTTATGTAGTTATATATTTCATTCCAATCTCTTAATTGTTTAATTTTATCATAATTATAAGTTTTATCAGTTATCATAATTGTCTGTATTCCAGCATTTTGAACACTTAGGCAATTATTAAGTTGGTCATCTATAAATAAGTCAATTTTTTCATTTTTACATACAGATGATTTTTCTCTAGCATTTACAATTAATTTATCATAATAGATTTCATTTTTATCAAGCCATTCTTTGCTTAATTTATATGGATCATCATGAAATTCCGAATCTCTTGCTGTAATAATATATATTTCATTTCCATCTTTTTTTAGTTTGTCTATTACTTCTTTTGCATTTGCTCTTGGACTAGCATTGTTAGTAATATTTTCTTGAATATCCTTTAAGAAATATTTTAATTCTTCATACGTAAATTGAAACTTTTTTCTATATGTGTCGCCATTGTTTTTTATGTCTTCCATTGGATTATCATAATTATCAATTTTCTTTCCTAAACTAATTGCATATTCAAATGCTGCTTTATTTAATTTTTCTTGTATTTCAGTTAATGTGTTGTCTATATCTATTCCTATTTTCATTTTTCTCTCCTTGATATATATTTTCTATAACTTTCTTTCTATATTTTGACAATTCAAACATATCCTAACATAAGTAGACAAATTTTGCAATAATTTCAATATTATGTTTTAACTCACATAAAACTTTTTTATTATGACTTATAATAATATAAATCACAAAAAATGGACTTAAAAAAGTCCATTTTTTCTACCAATCTTTTAATATTTCTTTATTTATATTTAAGTTTCCATAACCTATTCCAATTTTTCTATCAGCCTTTTTCTCTCCATGACAATCGCTTCCACCAGACATAAGTAAACAATTATCTTTACAATACTTTTCTAAAATTTCTATTTGTTCTTCTGTGAAGCTTGAATGATACACTTCTACTCCATCAATAATATTATTTTGTTTTAATATATTTAAAAAATTAATTGTATCTTCTAAACGATATTTGAAAACATGAGCAACAAAAAGTTTTCCTCCTGCATTTCTTACTGCGTCAGCAACTATATTTGCTTTTGGATAATGAATACTAAAATCTACAAATACAGGAAAATTTTTATTTGTAACACAAGAATTATAGAATATATCTATATCATTCCACTCTTCTTCTTTAAAATATTTTCTATTTTCTTCATATTTTTTTATTTCTGGAAAAATAACATCTATTGGCCATCCCTTATCTTCATTATATTTAATGTTTCCAATTTTTACATTATTCTTCTTACAGCTTTCTTTCATATAATCAAATTCTTTATTTAAATTTGGTTTATTATTTTCATAATATTCGGAAATAAAATCATTCAATTTTTTATAATCAAAATCATAAGCTAATAAATGAAACATTACACCATCAAATACAGTACTAAATTCTACTCCTGGTATTATTTTTCCTTTAAATATATCTTTAATATTTATTTTTTCTAATTCTTTATAACTATTAACTGTATTATGATCTGTTATAGACAATATCTCAATATTTGTCTTTTCTGCTTCTTCTAATAACTTTTTTAAACTCCATGTACCATCCGAATAATTTGTATGTGTGTGTAAATCTATCATTTATTCTTCTACCTCTTCAAATTGGCTATTGTATAGGTCTGCGTAGAATCCGCCTTTTGCTAGAAGTTCTTCGTGTGTTCCTTGTTCTACTATATCTCCGTGGTTCATAACTAAAATTAAATCCGCATTTTTTATTGTTGATAGTCTATGTGCAATTATGAAGCTTGTTCTTCCTTTCATTAGGTTATCCATTGCTGCTTGAATTTGTATTTCTGTTCTTGTGTCTATTGAACTTGTTGCTTCGTCTAATATTAATATTTTTGGATCTGCTAAAATTACTCTTGCTATTGTTAATAATTGTTTTTGCCCTGCAGATACATTGCTTGATTCTTCGTTTAGTATCATGTCATAACTACTTGGAAGTGTTTTTATAAAATGATGTACATGTGCTGCTTTTGCTGCTTCTATTACTTCTGCATCTGTGGCATCTGGCTTGCTATAACGAATATTGTCTTTTATAGTTCCTCCAAATAACCATGTGTCTTGAAGTACCATTCCAAACATTTTTCTTAAATCTTCACGTTTGAAGTCTTTTATATTTATTCCGTCTAATAAAATTGCTCCACTATTTACATCATAAAATCTCATAAGCAATTTTACCATTGTTGTTTTTCCTGCGCCTGTTGGTCCTACTATTGCAATTTTTTGCCCGTCTTTTACTTTTGCACTAAAGTCATTTATTATTGTTCTATCTTCATCATATCCAAATTTTACATGGTCAAATGTAATATTTCCTTTTAGACCTTCTGTAGATTTTGGATTTTCTACATCTTCTACTTCTTCTGGTTCTTCTAAAAATTCAAATACTCTCTCTGCTGCCGCTACCATTGCTTGTAACATCGAAGATACTTGAGCTATTTGGTTTATTGGCTGTGTAAATTGTTTGTTATATTGTATAAATGATTGTATGTTTCCTACTGTAATTTTTCCTTGAATTGCTAAATATCCACCTAAAATTGCAACTGCTACATATCCTATATTTCCTATAAAGTTCATAACTGGAAATATTAAACCTGATAAGAATTGAGATTTCCATGCTGATTGGTATAATTCTTTGTTGGCTTTGCTAAATTCTTTTATTGCTTCATTTTCTCCATTAAATGCTTTTACTATTGTGTGTCCGCCATATATTTCTTCTACTTGACCATTTACATGACCTAAATAATCTTGTTGTTTCTTAAAGTATTTTTGTGATTTTCCTACTACATTTTTTACTATAAATACAGTAACTGGTAAGATTAATAGTGAAACAATTGTCATTTCCCAGCTTATTGAAAACATCATTATTAACACACCAATTAGTGTACATATTGAAGTTATAATTTGTGTAATACTTTGATTTAAGTTTTGAGAAAGTGTATCTATGTCATTTGTTATTATAGATAATACTTCACCTTTTGTTTTTTTATCAAAATAATGCATAGGCAATTTGTTTATTTTCTCAGCTAAATCATTACGCATTTTATATGTTAGTTTTTGTGCTACACCTGTCATTGTGAACCCTTGGATAAGTGAAAATAATGCACTTAATCCATATAAAGCAAGTAATGTAAGTAGAATTTCAGCTATTTTTCCAAAGTCTATTCCGCTTCCACCAGATAATTTGCTAACTAATCCATTAAATATTTCTGTTGTAGCATTTCCTAATATTTTAGGTCCTACTATTGAAAATATTGTACTTCCAATAGCAAATATTACTACTATTACTAATGCTAATTTATATTTTGACAAATAATCGTTTAATAATTTTTTAGTTGTCCCTTTAAAATCTTTTGCTTTTTCTACTGTTTTACCAGGTCCTCTGCCTGGCCCTCCCATTGGTCCGTGGCATTATTTCACCTCCTTATTTTCACCATTTAGTTCTTCTTCAGATAATTGAGAAAGTGCTATTTGTTTGTATGTTTCGCAGTTTTTCATAAGTTCTTCGTGTGTACCCTTTCCTACAATTTTTCCTTCTTCTAATACTATTATTTGCTCTGCATTCATTATTGTACTAATTCTTTGTGCTACTATTATAACTGTTTTTCCTTTAGTTTCTTTTGCTAATGCTTCTCTTAATTCGCTATCTGTTTTTAAGTCTAATGCTGAAAAACTATCGTCAAATACTAATATTTCTGGATCTATTGCAATTGCTCTTGCTATAGATAAACGTTGTTTTTGTCCACCAGATACATTGTTTCCTCCTTGTGCTATTTCAGACTTATATTTATCCTCTTTTGCAATAATAAATTCTTCCGCTTGTGCTATTTTAGCTGCTTTTATCATTTCTTCGTCACTCATATCTGGATTTCCATATTTTATATTGCTTTCTATTGTTCCAGAGAATAACACACCTTTTTGAGGAACAAACCCTACTTTTTTTCTTAATTCTTTTAAGTCTACATCTTTAATATTAACACCATCTATTACAAGTTCTCCTCTTGTTACGTCATAGAAACGAGGTATTAAGTTTACAACTGTAGATTTTCCACTTCCTGTGCTTCCTATAATCGCTGTTGTTTCTCCTGGCTTTGCTGTAAAGTCTATGTCTGTTAATATTTCTTCATCAGCGTCTGGATATCTAAAACTTACATTTTTAAATTCTACTAATCCTTTTTTATCTTCTTTAAATTGTTTTAATTCTTTTTTATTTTTGATACTTGGATTAGTTTCTAATACTTCATTTATACGTTTTGCTGAAACTGCTGCACGTGGAAGCATTATAGATATCATAGATATCATTAAGAAGCTCATTACTATTTGCATTGTGTATTGTATAAATGCCATCATGTCTCCAACTTGCATTACTCCTTCGTCTACTTTATGACCTCCAACCCATACAATAAGTAGCATTATTGAGTTCATTATAAACATTAAAGCTGGCATCATTATGCTCATTGCACGGTTTACAAATATATTTGCTTTCATTAAGTCTTTGTTACTATCATCAAAACGTTCTTCTTCACGTGCATGTGTATTAAATGCTCTTATAACAGGAAGACCTGTTAATATTTCTCTTGATACTAAATTTAATCTATCTATTAAATCTTGTAATTTTTTGAATTTTGGCATTGCAACAGAAAATAGTGCTAATACTACAACAATAATTGCTCCAACTGCTAATGCTATAATCCATGTCATAGAATTGTCGCTACTATTCATTACATGAAGTACACCACCTATTCCTATAATTGGTGCATATACAACTACTCTAAATAACATTGTTATTAAGTTTTGTATTTGTGCTATATCGTTTGTACTTCTTGTTATTAAAGATGCTGTTGAATACTCCCTAAATTCTTTTGTTGAAAAGCCCATAACTTTTTTAAATACTTTATCTCTTAATGTTCTTCCTAATTCTGCTGCTACTTTTGCAGATAAAAGCATAACTATGATTGCACTTGCCATACTAACAAATGCCACCCCTAACATTTGAAGTCCTGCCATAAAAATATAGTCATTTTGTATTTTATCTGTATCTATTCCTATTTGTTTATATTCATTTTTTACTTGAACTATTGCTGCTTGACTTATTATTGAGTCACTCATTTTGTCTACTTGCTCTTGAGCATTTTTTACCATATTATCTAGTTGTTCTTCTGGCATAACTTTTAATATTTCTATTAAACTCATTTGTTCTAATATTTCTGGTGATATACCTGGAGTTGAAGGATAACCTGGTAAAGCATATTCTCCTTCTTTTATAGACTTAGCATTACTTTCTTGCATAGAGCTTATTATTTGCATTTTAATTTGTTTAGCTGTTTCTTCATTACTTAAATTTGAAAGTATTAATAATGGTTTTGCAATTTGATCATTTAATGTTTCTTGCTCTTCTTTTGAAAGTTTATTTATAATGTATAAATCTTCATTTTCTAATGCAGGATATTTTTCTACTTCTTTTTCATATTCCTTTTCTTCTAAAGAATTTTTTGAAATTAATGTATATTTACTTAAAATACTTTCATCTTCTTTTGTAAATAATAAAAGATTATCCATTTGACTCTTTCTTATAACTTCTGGAGATGGATTTTCTATTCCCCCTGCTTGAATTCCTGTATTTACAATTTTAGATGTGTAATCTGGAAGCGTTAAATCTGCCCATGCTTGAACACATAAAAGTAATACAATTATTACAACATATAATATTGATGATTTTAAATTTTTTAATAGTTTGAACATATATTTCTCCTTTCTTTATTATCGTTTAACATATCATTTGATATATAACGCATGCTATTTTATCACTTTAAACTTACTTTGTAAATACCAATTTATAATTAATTTTTTTCATTTACTGCTAATTTTACCTTTTCTTTAGCCTTTAATCCTTATAAAAGAAGGCAGATATAATATCTGTCTTCTTTTATGAATTTCATTCGTCGTCTAAATCTTCATCATCAAAATCTTCGCCAAATTCAGTTTCTTCTTTTCTTATCTGTTCCTCAAGTTCTTTCCGCTTATTCTCTAATTGTCGCTCTTTTTCTACCAAATATAAAATTGTAGTGCAACCTGCAAGAAACCCTAATAAAAATGTAAAAATGCTTTTTTTCATAATGAAATCCTCCTTTAAAATTATTTAACAGAAGTACCTACTTAATCATGTTTTACATTATATACCATTTTTATTGCTTTTTCAAGTGATTTTTGTATCTTCATATATGGTTTATTAAACTTATTTTTAATTATAATACCTTTATTAATTCTCCAACTTCTTTTCCAACAGATGTAGGTATTTTAATTATCTCAAATTTTGAAATCTTATCTCCAAATTTTATTTCTACAATATCTCCTATTTTTACTTCATAACTAGGTTTTACAATTTTACCATTAACTATTACTCTTCCACCATCTGCCGCTTCATTTGCAACAGTTCTTCTTTTTATCACTCTTGATACTTTTAAAAATTTATCTAATCTCATAATATTACTCCTTTTCTATAGTTTGTAGTATATCATATTTATATTTTTTTAACAATATAAAAAACACAGAATCAAGATTTTGTACTTACTGTAAACTGCTACAAAATCTAATTTCTACAGAAGATAAAAAATATAAGTCTTACTTCAAAATTTGGCATATAATATAATTAAGTAAATATTGCATTTTTAGTTTATTGTGCTATAATAAATTTATAAACGCAAAAGAATAAATAAGAGGAGTTTTTAAAATGTCTACTACGCTTGTAAAAGCTGATATAAATGAACATATTGAATTTTATTCTCTTGTTTCAGATATTATTTCAAATGAAACTGTACAAGAGATGAAAAAATATAGGCAACATTATAACACTACTACATATGAACATTGTTTTAATGTTGCTTACATAAGTTATAAAATTTGTAAAAAGTTAAAGTTAGATTATGTATCTGTAGCTCGTGCTGCCATGGTCCATGACTTATTTTTATATGACTGGAGAGGTGGAAAAAAAGCTAGAAATTTTAAAGATTTACATGCTTTTTCTCATCCTAGAACTGCATTAGAAAATGCTTCAAAATTATTCGATTTAAATGAAAAAGAAAGAGATATTATAGTTAAGCATATGTGGCCTGTTACTTTAGCTTTTCCAAGATACCCTGAATCTTTTATAGTCACTTTTGTAGATAAATTTAGTGCTTTGCAAGAATCTTTTATGTTCTATAATAATTTTTTGAAAACTAAAAGATTATATAAATATGCATATGTATTTCTTTGCTTACTTATTTTAGCCTAATATAAAAATGCTATCAATACCAAAATTGATAGCGTTTTTACTTTATTTTTTAAGTTTTTTCTATTAATTTTCTCTATATACTTTTTACATTAACTTTTAAAATACATTTTTTATTTCTAATTTAAATTTATCTTTTATATGATTTAAAATAAATATTGCTTTTTCTAGCTCTGATACTGCTTGCTCATATTCTTCTACTTCTATATTTGCTTTTAAACCTGTAAGCTGTGTTTCTGCTTTTTCTAATTCATCATGTTCTATAAAATATGCTAATGTATTAAATTTCTTTTTCCACTCACTCATAATATTTTCCATATTTTCTTGTAATTCTTCTTTATTTGGATTTTCTTCTTCTAATTTTTCTTTTAATTCTTCTAAATTTTCGTTTATTTGTTCCACTGATTGTTTTGTATAATTTTGAGTTGCAATATTTAAACTTATCACAAGTATGATGATTATAATACATATAATCCATTCTTTAGTCATTTTTTATTTTCCTTTCCCTTTTCCTTCTTTTTCTTGACAGAAGAAATTTCCTTTTCCATCAATTGTTGCAATTAATGCTTCTTCTGGTTTTATTCCAAAAGGTTCAACTTGTTTTAATAGCCAATTGTAATCTTTATCTAATTTTTCTAAATTTTCCTTCATTATTTTTCCATCTATTACTAAGTCATAAGCTATTCCTTCATATTCTGGCATAATTCCAAAATCTTCTGGTATTGCATTTCTTTTGTTAGGTTTCTGTAATATGCTTATTTGTCCACTTGTTTCTAATATTGCATATTCTATATCTCCTATATTTGTAACATTATAACCTCTTAATCTTTCTTCTAATTCATTTATTGTAAATCTCTCTTTTTTCATTGTTTTTTCTTGTATTCTTCCTCTGTAAATTAATATAGCAGGTTTTCCACAAATAATTTCTCTCATTTTTATACTTTTTAAATTTATAACCGAAATTGTTAAGTGCATTACTAGTAGTCCTAGTATTGGTACAATCCCACTTGAAATTGGTATTCCTGTTTCTGCCATTGGAATTGTTGCCAAGTCTGCAATCATAATTGAAATTGCAAGTTCAAATGGTTGAAGTTGCCCTATTTCTCGTTTTCCCATAAAACGCATTACTACTAATACTAATATGTATAAAATAATAGTTCTTATAAAAGTTAATAACATATTTTTTCATTCCTTACTTAATTTATTTTTTACTTATTTTTAACCGATTTTTAAGCTTTTATTCACTTTTTGTATATTTCAAAAAAAATTGTGAATACTAACATTATAAAACCATTTAAATTGCATTAATTTGTTATTTAAAATTTTCAAAAATAAGGAGGTTTTCATTATGTCAGAAAATCAAACTCGTAGTCAATCTAAATATGGAACTAGCACAGTTTGGCAAATTGTTGGAAGACTTATAGTTTCAGCTATAGTTCTTGCAATAACTGCTTTCTTTACACCTGGATTTCATATTGCTAATTTGGGGACATTAGCTGTTGCTGCTATTGTTCTTGCTGTAATAGATTATTTAATCGTTAAATTCACAGGTCTTCATGCTAGTCCATTTGGAAAAGGTTTTGTAGGTTTTGTACTTTCTGCTATTGTTTTATATGTAACTCAATATTTTGTAGCAGGATATACAATTTCTTGGATGGCTGCTATCGTAGGTGCCTTAATTTATGGTGTTGTCGACTATTTCTTACCTGGCGAACAACAAATGTAGCCACACAAAAAATAAGAATTTCTATGTAGTTTTAACTGCAAGAAATTCTTATTTTTATATTTTTTATAAAAGTATATATTTAATACTTTATTATTTTTGGCTAAAATGTTCCCAATAATTATTATATAGTTCAATAGCTGTTTTTGGACTATCGTTTCCTTCTTTATTTTTTACTGGTGCAAAATCTTCTTCTCTTTTTCCACGAAGCAAGGTAATATTTTGAAAGAAAGAAAATCCATCAAAAATAAATTGTTCAAATTTATAAGCATTTGGCTTATTAGCCTCTACTAGTTTTCCTTCTATATAATGGTTTATTTTCTTAAAAGCAATATGATATGGAAGTATTTCTTCTGAAATCTTTTCTATTGCTTTTATTGAAAATAAATTACACATTATATGTGCTTCTCCAAATAGTAATTCTCCTTTTTCATCTGTCATTTGTGCCATATCTTCTGGAAGTTCTGTATATTCTATTACATAAGGTTTTCCGTTCTTATTGCAAAATACTCCTACTCTTTCTTTTGGATTTGCTTTTACTATTGTTTTTGATGCAATTTCATTTTTTTGTTCTATTGTTAAACCTAGTAAAATTGGCTCTACCATTTGAAGTAACACATTATCTACTGAACATATATATACCCATTCTATATTCTTTTGTTTCATGTCTTCTATAATTTTGTGTTCTTTCATTGAATGATATATACTTCCGTTTCCATCAGATGCAAGCATAATTTTTCCTTCTTTATTTAATAGGAATTGTTTATCTTCTCCTATTAATGGCATTTCTCCTTGCATAAAGAATTTAATTTGTTCTTTTGGATAATTAAAATAATTTTTATCTTTAAAAAATTTAATTGTTTCTTCTTGATTTTCTCTACTTACCATTATATACCATGGAATAATGGTATTATATTCTTTATTTGCCTTTATTAATGTATCTGCTAAAATCTCAAATAGATATTTTGCTTTAGGTTTTACATTAATTAGAAAAGTTCCTTTTGGTCCACTATGTCCTAGTCTAGTTCCGTTGTCCCCCTGCCATTGTAACTACTGCATATTTGCCTTTTGATATAACATTTCTTCCTATATTTTCATAGTGCATTTTTTCTTTATTACTTAATTTGTTTCCATCTATATAAGAAATATTTTCTATTTTCTCATCTTTATATTGTTCCTCTTTTCCTATCTTTTGCATACATTTTTCTATCTTATTAAAATCAATATTTAATATTTGTTCTACTAATTCTAGATTGTAGTTTTTTTCTAATTCTTCTACTATCTTTTCTTGATTATATTTTTTTAATAATTCTATTGCTTGTTTGTATTCATTCATAAGTTTAACCTCTTTTCTAATTAATACTATATCATATTATCACATTTGTTAAAATTGTTCAAATATTTTAATATTTTAGTCATAACTTTAGTTTTAGACAAATATACATTAATTAAAGTTTATTAGTACAAACATTTTAAGGAGGTATCTATTTTCATGGAAGAAAATTATGAAGTATATCAAGATATAGCAAAACGTACCGATGGTGATATTTATGTTGGAGTAGTAGGACCTGTTAGAACAGGTAAATCTACATTTATTAAGCGCTTTATGGACTTACTTGTAATTCCAAACATAGATAATGAATACAAAAGAGAAAGGGCTTTAGATGAACTGCCACAGAGTGCTTCTGGAAGAACTATTATGACTACAGAGCCAAAATTTATTCCAAATGAGGCTGTTGAAATTACTTTAGGCGAAAATATTAAATTGAAAACTCGTATGGTAGACTGTGTAGGCTACTTAGTTGATAATGCAATTGGATATTTAGAAGATGATATGCCTAGAATGGTAAAAACGCCTTGGGATGAAAATGAGATTCCATTTGAAGTAGCAGCTGAAATGGGCACAAAGAAAGTAATTGAAGAACATTCTACTATTGGCATTTTAGTAACAACAGATGGAACAATAACTGATATTCCAAGAGAAGATTATGTTGAAGCAGAAGCAAGAGTTGTAAATGAGTTGAAAGCTATTAATAAACCTTTTGTTATTGTTCTTAACTCTACTGATTGTACATCAGAATATACAAGATCTTTAGCTAAAAAAATGGAAGAGAAATATTGTGTTCCTGTTCTTCCTACAGATTGTTCTACTTTAAATTTAGAAGATATTAATGATATTTTTAATAAAATTTTATATGAATTTCCTGTTGAAAGAATTAATTTAAACTTTCCTCGTTGGGTAGATGGTCTATCACAAGACCATTGGTTAAAGAAAGAACTATATTCTGAAGTAAAAGAAGCTTTTTCAGATGTTCGTTTATTAAAACAAATAAATAGCAGTGTTCAAAAAATACAAAGAACAGAAATAATTTCTAAAACTATGGTCGATGAAATTTTGCTTGGAACAGGGTGTGTTAACATTTCTGTCCAATTAATGGATGATTTATTCTACAAAGTATTAACTGAAATATCTGGAGTAGAAATTGCAAATGAAGGTGATTTGTTCTCTACTATTACTACTTTTGCACAGACTAAAAAGGAATATGACAAAATATCTTATGCTTTAGAAGAAGTAAAAACAAAAGGTTATGGTATTGTAACTCCTTCTATGGAAGAACTTATTTTAGATGAACCTGAAATGGTAAAACAAGGTTCTAGATTTGGTGTGAAATTGAAAGCAAAAGCTCCTTCAATACATATGATAAGAGCCGATATTGAAACAGAAGTATCACCAATAGTTGGCAGTGAAAAACAATCCGAAGAATTAGTTAATTATTTACTTTCCGAATTTGAGTCAGACCCTCAAAAAATATGGGAATCTAATATATTTGGAAAGAGCCTACATGAACTTGTAAATGAAGGTCTACAAAACAAACTTTGTAGAATGCCAGAAGATGCACAAGAAAAATTACAAGAGACATTAGAACGTATAGTAAATGAAGGTAGCGGCGGATTAATTTGTATAATATTATAAAACGAAATACACAAGGGAATATTTATTCCCTTGTGTATTTCGTTTTTATTAAATCTTAAAAAATTCTAAATCTTTTTCCAAATTTCCTGCTACTTCTTTTAGCTTGTTCGAAGATTCCGCAAGTAAATTAACTGCTGAAGCTGTTTCCTGCATGGAAGCCGAAGTTTCCTCTGTAGAAGCTGCGTTTTCTTCTGAAATTGCTGAAAGAGAGCTCATTGCATCAATAATGATTGCTTTTGCTGCCTCGCACTCTTCTGTAAGTGCAGAAATATTTGTAACTCCATCTACTGTTAGCTGAACGTTCTCTATCAAATAGGTAATTTTTGCCTCCGTATCTTTAAGAACATCACTAACCTTTTTACAAATTAACGAAATGTCGTCAGTCTCTTTCTTTGCATCTTTTGACTGTTTAAGAAGATTCTTCATTTCTTCTTTAATTTCTTTAGCAGTATTTGCTGATTCCACTGCAAGTTTACCAATTTCCTCAGCTACTACTGTAAAACCTTTTCCAGCATCCCCAGCTCTTGCAGCTTCTATAGAAGCATTTAATGCTAATAAATTTGTTTGAGCTGCTATTTTCGAGATATCATCAGTTCTTTCATTAACTACTAAAACGGCCCGGTTTGTAGCCAACATCGTTTCTGTAATAGAATCAACAGATTTTTGCATTACATTCATCTCTTTAGAGAGGTTTCTAATTGCTACTGATGAAGATTGCCCAGCGTCATTCATTGCATTTGCGGTGTTAGCAAGCTGTTCGGAGTTGTTAGCCACAGTTTGAATAGCATCTGATAAAGTAGAAATATTGCTAGTTGCTTCTTCTGTAACCTTTGACTGTTCATTAGCACCTTCTGCTATTTGTAAAACAGCCTGAGATACTCCTTCTGTTATTTCATTAATATTGTTAGATGTCATTGCAAGATCAGCAGATTGCTTTCCAATAAATTCTGAGGCTTGCTTAGTATCTACTGCAAATTCTTTAAATACATCTATCAAGTTATTAGTGCTACGTAAAGTATCACCAATTTCGTCAGATCTATTTAAATACTTATCTGCCTTTTCAAATTCTCCATTTGCAAGCTTTCTTATGCATTCTGCAATTGCTTTTATTGCGTTTGACATTTTAATAGCTACTAGTAAAGCAACCCCAGTTGCAATAAAAAGAATAATCACTGCAATTAAAACTAGACTGATTATTGATTTCCTAATCTTAGCATTTACAAATTCTCTAGAAACGCCTGTGAATGCCATTCCTATTGCTTTGCCATCGGAATCTATTACCGGAACATATGCTACAAAGTAGTCTTCTCCTGCCACATCTGTCTTTTTAGATGTAAATTGTTTTTGTTTGCTAACAACTTCTAAAACAACTGTATCTGCGGCTTTTGTTCCTATAACAGATGCTCCTAAAGAAGAGTTTTTCCGTTTATCTCCTTCAAACCACGTGAAGTCGTACCCAGTATTTTTTTTCAAATCAGTCTCAATATCGTTATTTCCTTCTTCCCTATCAATGTTGAGCAAGCCGGTATCACGATATGCATATGCAGATGCTAACAAACCTTTTAAGGTTTCCTGCTCCATTCCTGTTTTAATAAAAAAGATGGCAGCAATAAGTGATGCTAAGCCAATCCCTATAGCAGGCAGACACGAAATGAGTAACAGTCTTACTTTTACAGTTAAAGAAATATTTTTTTTCGTTTTGTTCATATTGTTTGTCCTTTCTGTAGTTGCGCTATTGATTTGTAATTTTGAAGTTACTTTTCTAATTTAGTTTTCTATTTTTCCTCCTTTTCTAAAATTAACAATTGTCAATTCTCCTTCCAATAAATCATGAACATATTATATCACAATTTTTCACTTTATGTAAGTCTTTCGAAAAAATTTCATTTAATTCTTCTATATACTTTTCTAATGAATTTACTGGAAAACCAACTTTACAAATATTATTTTTAAAGCAAGTACATTTTAAATGTATTTTTTTATGTAAAAATACTGCATCTTTTTCTGTTGCTATATAGAATGTCCCTAATTTATTATTACTATTTTTCCTTTTTTTTCTTTTAATATTTCTAACATATTGCTAAAACTCATATATTTTACCACTTTTCTTTTTGTGTTGTCTTTTTTTGAAACGAAAAAAAGACGCCACTAGCGTGGCGTCACTCTATTGGAAAATTTTGAATCTACTGGCTTTGCCAATAAATTCAAAATTTTCCATCTTAGCGTTACTAAAGTTCGCTTAAAATGCGAACTTTAAAATTATTTTTTTATATTTAATGCTCTATACTTTATAGTTTTCTTAACAGTGCTCAGGGCT
>CAKPPO010000005.1 GCA_934177725.1 uncultured Clostridia bacterium
GACACAAAATGTGTCAAAAAGGGGCGGCCCTATTGCCACGTTAGCAAAATCATTTTTACGAATTTTTGTTTGACTTTTGTGGCATACTATGTTATATTATTTATACGAACATTTTTTCTTAGTACTGTATGCCTTTATAAATTAAACAAACTAAAAATACTACAAAGGTTTATAGGTAAAACCTTATTTAAAAACCTAAATATTTATGCAAAGAGTGAAATTAAATGGATATTCTTGAAAAACTAAAAATATTAGCAGATTCAGCAAAATATGATGCTTCTTGTAGTTCTTCTGGAAGCAAACGTTCAAATACAAAGGATGGAATTGGAAACGGAGATGTTTCTGGCATTTGTCATAGTTGGCGGAGCTGATGGCAGATGTATTTCTCTTCTTAAAATTCTAATGAGTAATGCCTGCATTTATGATTGTAAATATTGTATTAACAGATGTACAAACTCTGTTAAAAGAGCTACCTTTACTCCTAGAGAAATTGCTGACTTAACTATTGCCTTTTACAAACGTAATTATATAGAAGGTTTATTTTTAAGTTCTGCTGTAATCAAAAATCCTGACTACACAATGGAACGTTTATATGAGGCAATTTTTATATTAAGAAAAGAATATAATTTTAATGGTTATATCCATGTAAAAACTATTCCTGGTGCAAGTAAAGAATTAATTGATAAATTAGGGCATTTAGTAGATAGAACAAGCATTAACATTGAACTTCCTTCTAATGATAGCCTAAAACTTTTAGCCCCACAGAAAGAAAAAGTAGGAATTCTAACTCCTATGCAATATATTTCAAAGGAGATAAGCATTTCTAAACAAGAAAAATCAAAATATAAAGAGAAATTCGTGCCAGCAGGTCAAACTACTCAATTAATTGTAGGTGCAACTCCTGAAACAGATTTAAAAATTATGAAATTGTCCGAAAGTTTATATAATAAATTAAGTTTAAAACGTGTTTATTATTCCGCCTATGTTTCTATTAATGAAGATAGCAATTTACCTGCTCTTTCTTCTCCTCCTCTTCTTCGAGAAAATAGGCTTTACCAAGCAGACTGGCTTATTCGTTTTTATGGTTTTAAAATTGACGACTTATTAGACGAAACTCATCCAAATTTTCATACTATGTTAGACCCTAAATGCGATTGGGCTCTTCGTAACCTGCAATATTTTCCTGTAGAAATTAATAAAGCTGACTATAATACTTTATTAAAAGTTCCGGGAATTGGTGTTATTTCTGCAAAACGTATTATTACTGCAAGAAGAGAATTTAATTTAACTTTTGAGAATTTAAGAAAACTTGGAATTGTACTAAAACGTGCTCGTTACTTTATTACTTGTAATGGAAAATATTATGACCCTATTAAACATTTTAACGAGAATTTTATTGCTCAAAATCTACTTTTTTTAGAGCGCACATCCACATCTTCTTTAAACTATGTGCAAACTTCTTTATTTGATAATATTTCAAATGCAGATAATTTCATTTTTGACGCACTTTCACCAACAAAGGAGGACAAACAAAAATGTTTAACTGGAATACTATAAATAAAACTTACGTATATGATGGCTCTTTTGAAGGGCTTCTTAATATTGTTTTTAATTGTTATATAAATAAAAATATACCTTTAAAAATTATAGAAAAAAGTAATTTAGAAATAAGTTTTTTAGATGAAATTGAAGAGCAAATAACTAATTATGAACATTCTGATAGAATATTTCATGGAATTATTAAAAATATTTCTCATGATACTTTATATAATAGTTATTATGCTTTTCTTTCTAATATCCAAAATAAAGAGATTAATATTGTAAAATATCTTTTAAATGGTTTTGTTATTGGTCCTAAAATTGATACTATGCTTTCTATAGATTTTGTATTTGCTGTACATTCTATGAGAAAAAAAATGTTACATGAAGCTCATAAATTTAAAGGTCTCCTTCGCTTTGTTCAAATAAAAGAAAATTTATTTTATGCTTCTATTCATCCTGATAATAATATAATTGAAAATTTAGGGCATCATTTTATAAATAGATTACCTACTCAAAATTTTATTATTCATGATAAAAATAGAAATATTGCATTTATTTATAATACTAAAGAATATAAAATAATTGATAATTTTTCTTTGCCATCTTTTACTATTTCAGATGAAGAAAAAAAGTATCAAGAATTATGGTCTTCCTTTTTTAAAACTATTGCTATTAAAGAAAGGACAAATAAAAGACTTCAAATGCAATATATGCCTAAAAAATATTGGCAAGACTTAGTAGAACTAAACTAACCTTTTTAATATTAAATGTTCTTTAGTTTAATTTATAACTTTTATCAAAAATTAAATCAAATTATAAGCTACTACTTAAAACTATTGATTTTAATAGAAAAAAATGCTTGACAAAAATCGACATAAAATTGCATTTTATATTATTTTGTGCTATAATTAATATGTAAGTTTTTTTACAAATTAATTATAATACGGAGGAAAATTTTATGCTTACATTTGTAAACTTTAATGCTCGGCAATTAGCCACGACAAATGGTTTTAATAGGAAAATCAACAAAATAGCTGAAAGTTTAGGAATCGAAAAGGTATTATACTCTGAAATCATTAATATTGAAGATTTTAGTTTAGATGTTCTTCTTATTGATGAAAGAATGTATTTTCACAAAATACATTTATATTCTAATTTAGCTGCAAAAATGCTAAATGAAGAATTCAGTAAAGTACTTGATTCCCTTGGAATTTCTAACACAATGCCACATTTAGATGTATCTGCTGTTTCTAAGGATTGTAACCTTATTGAAGAAATCAATTCTATATTAAGCAGAGCAATGGAACTTCTCAACGTTGAAAATTCTTCAAATATTGATCGACTTGAAAATAGTTCATCTTCTCAATTTGGAGTCAACCTTGAACATTTTTCCTATAAAGATGTGCATACTGCAGTAGAACCTTTAGTAAAAGATTTCATACTTCATCTTTATAACTTTAAAATAATAAATCTTACTAAAACATCTATTGAGGTACTAGCAATAACTTCGGAATGTAAATTGTTTCAATATACTATCCAGGTTAGTAGTATATATTCCAATTTTATTAATCGCTACATTTCAGCTATACTTCCCTATGAGTATTTCATAGAAATGAAGCGTAATCTTAAAAATCTTGACTTTTCAGCTGCATTAAAAGAAACCTTTCCAATTTATAAGTCTAAAAAAGAAAAATTAGATACTTGTGGTTTTTTAACATTTCTTTTAAATACTTATAAAAAGGATATAAAAGGTGAAGGTTCTGGTAATGAAGGATTAAAGAACTTTCATAAGTTTTTCTTTGATACCTGTGCTACGAAAGACGAAGCTATGTCAAAGATTAGATCTTGCTATATGGAGGCTAAAACCTATGAACAAAAAAAGCAATTGCCATCCAATGAAGAAGGGACTACCTAATTAGGTAGTTCTTTCTTTGTATATTTTTATTTTTTTTTGGAAAAATATCTACTGTTAAGAATTATATAGTTTACGTTTACTTTTTGGTTTCTGTAAACCTAACCTTATAAATGCTATAGTCCAAATAGATAAATCTTTACGATTAAATTCATTTTAGAAAGGAGTATATTTATGGCAGTAGATTATACAGTTATTGGTGAAAGATTAAAAAAAGCTAGAAAAGATAAACATTTAACACAAGAGCAATTAGCAGAAAAAATTGATGTTTCTATTGCATTCTTAAGTAGAATAGAAAGAGGTAGTTCACAAATTAACTTAAAAAGATTAAGTCAAATTTGTCAAATTTTGGAGGTTACTGAAGGTGATATTTTAAATGGATCTTCAAGTAAATCTACAAAATATTTAAACTCAGAATTTGCTGATCTATTAAGAAATTGTTCTACTCAAAAACAAAAACTAATTTATGATATAGCTAAAGTAATTGCTGAAAATAAATAAAAAACCAGAATTAAGATTTTGTACGCAGTGTAAACTGCTACAAAATCTAATTTCTGCCATATTTATCTTCTACAGAAAGTTATCATACTATGATAACTTTCCTAGAATATAAAAAAGTAAAAAGAATCTCTATTTTTAAATGAACTTAATTATTAGATAAAAAATTCTACTAATAAACATTCATTATAATTTAAAGATTCTTTTTTTATTTAGAATTTAAACTATTTATCTAATTTGATATATGGTTATCTGTAAAATTCACCTTATTTATGCTATTTTTATAAAATAACGAAATTATTAATTTTCATGATGTATCAACATTTATAAATTTCATTTTTCGTTAATTATCTTCTAATTAAGAAAGGGTGGTTTTTATGGCAGTAGACTTTAGTATTATTGGAAAACGTATTAAAGAAGCTAGAAAGAGAAAAGGATTAACACAGGAGAAATTAGTAGAACAGATGGATGTCTCTATTGCCTATTTAAGTAAAGTAGAAACTGGGAAAATACATATTAATTTGGAAAGATTATCTCAAATATGTAATATTTTAGATGTTACTGAAGGTGAAATTTTAAATGGTGTTTCTAACAATTCTGAAAAATATTTAAATAATGAATTTAATAATCTATTAAGAAAATGTTCACCAAAACAGCAAAAATTGATTTACAATATATTAAAAGTTATTTTAGAAGAAAATTAATTTTTATTATTTTATAGGCAAAATGCACAGGAATTATCTCCTGTGTATTTTCGATTTACTGAATTCCAGCATTTTCTACATTTATAAAAATTTATTATTGTTTATAAAGCAATATTTTCCATCATTTTTCACTAAAAAATTCTTGAAAAAAGCATCATTCTATGTTACTATAAAAATGTATATTGTAAAAAATTAACTAATAATAAAATAAGGAGGATTTATTTATGAAATTCAAGCAATGGGAAGGATTTAATATTCTTGGAGAATGGACAAAAGAAATTGACGTAAGAGGGTTCATTCAAGCAAACTATACTCCATATGATGGAGACGATTCTTTCTTAAAAGAACCAACAGAAAGAACTAAAAAATTATGGGATGAAGTTTTAGAACTTTATAAAAAAGAAAGAGAAAATGGAGTACTTGATGTAGATACAAAAACTCCATCTGCAGTAAATGCATATGATGCAGGTTATATAAATAAAGAATTAGAGCAAATTGTAGGTTTGCAAACAGACTCACCTTTAAAAAGAGCTATTATGCCAAATGGTGGTATCAAAATAGTAGAAAAATCTTGTGAAGCTTATGGATACAAAGTAGATGAAGAAACAGACTACATCTACAATAATTTAAGAAGAACTCATAATGATGGTGTATTTAGCGTATACACTCCAGATATTAGAGCTGCAAGAAGTTCTCACTTAATTACTGGTCTTCCAGATGGATATGGACGTGGAAGAATTATTGGTGATTATAGACGTGTTGCACTTTATGGTGTAGATGTTTTAATCGAAGAGAAAAAACATGAATTAGAAATATTAGATGTAGATGAATTTACAGAAGACGTTATTCGTGAACGTGAAGAAATTCATGACCAAATAAAAGCTTTAGAAGATTTAAAGAAAATGGCTGCAAAATATGGATTTGATATTTCAGTTCCAGCTTCAAATGCTAAAGAAGCTATTCAATGGTTATACTTTGGATATTTAGCTGCAACTAAAGATCAAAATGGAGCTGCTATGAGTTTAGGTAGAACTTCTACTTTCTTAGATATCTACATTCAAAGAGATTTAGAAAATGGAAGTTTAACTGAAGAAGAAGCTCAAGAATTAATGGATCATTTTATTATGAAATTACGTATGATTCGTTTCTTACGTGCACCAGAATATAACGAACTATTTAGTGGAGACCCTGTTTGGGTAACTGAAAGTGTTGGTGGTATGGGTGTTGATGGTAGAACTTTAGTTACTAAAAACTCTTTTAGAGTTTTACACACATTAACAAACTTAGGTCCTGCCCCAGAACCAAACTTAACAGTTTTATGGTCTGAAAGATTACCAGAAAACTTTAAAAAATATACTGCTAAAATTTCAGTAAAAACATCTTCTATTCAATATGAAAATGATGACTTAATGAGAGTAACATTAGGAGATGACTATGGTATTGCATGTTGCGTATCTGCAATGAAAATCGGTAAACAAATGCAATTCTTTGGTGCTAGAGCAAACTTAGCTAAAACTCTTCTTTATGCTATTAATGGTGGTAGAGATGAAAAAACAGGAAAACAAGTTGCTCCTAAATATGAACCAATTACTTCTGAATATTTAAATTATGATGAAGTTATGGAAAAATTTGACGTTATGATGGACTATGTTGCAAAAATATACATTAAAGCATTAAATGCTATTCATTATATGCATGACAAATATTCATATGAAGCATTAGAAATGGCTTTACATGATAAAGAAATTTTAAGAACTATGGCATGTGGAATTGCAGGACTTTCAGTAGTTGCTGATTCTATATCTGCTATTAAATATGCTAAAGTAAAGGTTTTAAGAGATGAAACTGGACTAGCTGTAGATTATGAAGTTGAAGGAGACTTCCCTAAATACGGAAATGATGATGACAGAGTAGATAGTATTGCTGTAGATATAGTAAAAACTTTCTTAGGAAAACTACAAAAACATCATACTTATAGAAATTCAAAACATACATTATCTATTTTAACTATTACATCAAACGTAGTATATGGAAAAGCAACAGGAAATACACCAGACGGAAGACGTGCTGGAGAACCTTTTGGACCAGGTGCAAACCCATTACATGGTAGAGATACAAATGGTGCAGTAGCAGTTATGAATACTATTGCAAAATTACCTTATGAATATTCAGAAGATGGTATTTCATACACATTCTCTATTACACCAGGAACTTTAGGAAAAGAATTAGATACACAAGTAAATAATTTAGTAAGTTTACTTGATGGATATTTTAAACAAACAGGACATCACATTAATGTTAACGTATTTGATAGAGCACTACTAGAAGATGCAATGGAACATCCTGAAAAATACCCACAACTTACAATTCGTGTATCTGGATATGCAGTAAACTTCATTAAATTAACAAGAGAACAACAATTAGACGTAATTCATAGAACAATACATGAGAAATTTTAAAACTAAAGAGAGCCAATTAATGGCTCTCTTTAAATTTACTTATTTTATCTATATATTCCATATCTTCCATTTTATTAATTGCAAAACATTTCTTTCCTAAATCTTTTAGTGATGCTCCACAATGATACATTTCTTTATTATCAATTACAATAAATCTATCATGAAATTTGTTTGTATATGCTAATTTTAAATTAGCATATTGTTTATTAAATTTTTGAATATCTAATTTTGTTATATTACAATTTTGTGAAGTTAATATAACTACTTCTACATTCTTATTTTTCTTTGACAACATTTTCAAAATATTATCATCTATGTAGTTATCAATAATTAAAATCTTATTTTTTGCTTTTTTTATAATATCTATTATTAAACTATATGCATCATAAATTTGCCCATCAAAAAATATTTTTTGTTTAAATTCTTTCTCTTCATTTTTTTGTAATTCGTCAAAAACTTTTTCAAACTTTTTTTCATGGTCTGTTAACATTTTATTTTGTTCTAGTAATTCGTATTCTACATTTGTTAATCTCTCAAATACTTGTCCATTATTTAGTATAAACTTTCGCATTTCTATAAAAGCCCTCATAATTCTTATACTAACTTTTATTGCTATATCACTTTTCAATAATGCTGAAAGCATTGCAATTCCTTGTTCTGTGAATACATATGGCAGATACCTTCTTCCTCCATAGCTTTGTTTTTCAAAACTTGAGGTGACAATTTGGCACCTCAAGTTTTGAAATTCTTTCTCTGTTAACTGAAAACAAAATTCTTTTGGAAATCTTTCGCTATTTCTTTTTACTACTCTATTTACATATTTTGTTTCACATTGATATAGCATAGCCACATCACTATCTATCATCACTTGTTTCCCTCTTATGTTATAAATCAAACTTTTAATATTTTCTGTTTCATTATTTACTATATTTAATTCTTCGTTTATTGGCGCAATATTATTTTTTTCATTCACAATTATCACATCCTATTTCAAAGTTTCGTTTATTATGAAACATTTGTTTTGTTGTGTCAAGTGCTTTTACTTTTTTCTCTTCTACAGAAATTAAATTTTGTATCAGTTTACACTGCGTATAAAATCTTGATTCTATTTTTTGTTGTATTTTATAATTTTTTATAGTAAAATGGTTAAGATATTATTATATGGAGGATTTATATGGAAGGAAGAATTCATTCATTTGAGAGTTTAGGAGCAGTCGACGGTCCAGGTGTTCGATTCGTAGTCTTTATGCAAGGCTGTAGCTTAAAGTGCAAATATTGTCAAAATAGAGATACTTGGAATTTAAAAGGTGGTACTACCTATTCTAGTGATGAAATTGTAGAAAAAATTTTGAGATATAAAAATTACATTATGCCAAATGGTGGAGTTACTATAAGTGGAGGTGAACCTTTGCTTCAGACTAAATTTTTAATTGAACTTTTTACTAAATTAAAGAAGTATAATATTCACACATGTATAGATACATCTGGAAGTGTAGTTTTAACAGATGAAATAAAAGAGTTAATTGATTTAACTGATTTATTTTTATTAGATATAAAATGTATAAATGATGAAAAGGCTATTAATTTGACTGGTGTTTCTAACAAAAAAGAATTAGAATTTGCCAGATACTTAAGTAATATTAATAAACCTATGTGGATTAGACAAGTTTTAGTTCCTGGCTATACTGATGATGAACAAGATTTGATTAAATTAAGAGAATTTATTTCTACTTTAAAATTTGTAGAAAAAGTGGAAGTTCTTCCTTATCATGATTTAGGAAAGTTTAAATGGGAACAACTTGGCGAAGTTTATCCTCTAGAAAATGTTAGAACTGCAAACAATGATGATGTAAAAAGAGCAAAAGAAATATTAGAGATATCTTAAAATATATAAAAAGGAGCTACCTATTTAGATAGCTTCTTTTTTTCTTAGTTACCACCTTGACGGGTCTGCAATTGGAATAACTTTTGATAAGATTGGCTGTCCTAATACGTTAATTCCTTTTTCAAAGTAGATATCATCAAAAAAATATGTTTCTCTTGCAAGTTCAACAAACAGATTTTTAATTTTACCCATAAGCATCTCTTTTCCAGGTAAATCAATTTTAATTATAGCATCACATAAAGATTTTTCAAATGCTATGGCTGCAATTCCACCTATTACTTTGTTATTTTTTAGAATAACAAAGTATAAATTAGGTTCATCATCTTTTCTCTGTGTAACATTCTTTTTTACAGCTGTATAAAACATGTTACGCTTTTGAGGTGAATAATTGAATTTTGCAATATAACTTGCTACATCTTTTGCCTGCATTGTCCGTATAACAATATCATCTTTTTTTATGCTGTACATATTTTTTCCTCCTGTATATTTTACTAAGAATATCATGTATGTAACTACTAATATATAATAACATATTTTATGTAAATTGTCTAGTTTTTTAGAAGTAATCAATAAATTTGGAGTACCAAAATTATATAACTAATTTTTTAATACTCCAATTTTTTATATTTTTATTATTGTAAATATTATATTATAAAATCTATGATTATTCCAGATACTACACCTATTAAATATAACATTCCTGTTATTTTCATATTTTCTTTAATATTTTCGTTTACTCTAAATAATATTAATATTCCTATTCCAGAGCCTACTAATAATCCTCCTATCATAGAACCTACTGAAATTACATTTTGTAAATATAGCTGTGTTAATATAACAGATGATGCACAATTTGGAATTAAACCTACAATTCCAGCTATTAATGGTCCAACAACTGGCATGTTTAATATTAAGTTTGATATTTTTTCTTCTCCTATAAAGTATATAGCAATATTCATAACTAATGAAATTATTATTATGAATATAAAAATGTTTAATGTATGTTTTATAGAAGATTTTAATATTCCTTCTTTTTCACAATGACAATGTTCATGTTCGCACATATGCCCTATTTCTTCCACAGCCTCTTCATTTTCTTGTTTTTCCTTTTTCTTTTTAAATGCTTGTCCTACAAAGTCTATTACTACTCCTGCTATTATTCCTATTACTAACTTTGTAGCTAATATCTTTAAAATAATATCTATTGGTGCCGCTTCTGATATTAATATAGGTAACATTTCATCTGATGTTGACAAAAATATTGCTATTAATGTTCCTAGTGTTATTACTCTACCTGCATAAAGATTTGCTGCTGCTGCGGAAAAACCACATTGTGGAAAAATTCCTAATATTGCACCAAAAACTGGTCCCCATTTACCTGATTTTTTTATTATATTTTTTGTTTTATCACCAGTTTTGTGTTCTATATATTCCATTATTAAATATGTAATAAATAGAAATGGTAACAATTTTAATGCATCTATTCCTGTATCTAATAATACTTCTAAAAATTCTTCTGACATTTCTTTCTCCTTATATATTTTTTATTAACTTCAATATATACAATCTAATTTTCACATTCTAAGTTACATATTAGGCTTTCATTTATATCTTAATTTAACCTATTATTTATAATATCATATTTTTTTATTTATAACAAGAGTAAATTTTAGGGACGGGCTTAAAAATTTAATTAATTGCAAAATCTTTTTAGATGAATTTTTTTCAAAATTTAAATTTTTAAGCCCGTCCCTAAAATTTAAAGATCTAATGCTTCCTTTATTTTATCAATATTTTCAACTACACAATTATAACCATATTTATAGCAATTATCTAATTTTTCTATATCTAAAAGACCTACTTTATCTGTATATACATTTAAAACTATATCACTCATTTCTAAACTTTCTTCTGATATTTTGCTTCCCATTATATCTATAGTTTTCATTACTATATCCATTATATTGCTATTTTCATCTACTGGATCTGCATCAAATTTAACCGCTATTACTTTATCTGCTCCTTGTTTTCTTACTTCATTAACTGGAACATTGTCTAATGCTCCTCCATCCATAAATGCATGTGTTCCCATTAAACAAGGGTTAAAAACTGCTGGAAAACTACTACTTGCTCTTACAGCCTTTCCAACTGTTATATCTGTAATATATTGTAGCTTATCTTCTGCATTACCAGGAATACTATTAGTAAATACATACTCTTTTGATTCTGTAATATCTACACTTGGTATTACGAGAGGCATTTGTATTTCATTTACATTTTTTATACCTTTTCGCAATGCTAGTTTATTATATACTGTTTCTATTATTTCTCCATCTTTTAAACTTGAAAATACTTTTTTACTTTTAAAAAAGTGACTTTGTAATCCTGAAATAATAGGTTTTGTATTAAGAGCTGCAATATCTTTTGCATATCTTTTAAATAATATATATATGTAATGCGGTGTATATCCCATTGCATATAAAGAAGCTACCATACTTCCACAACTTGTTCCGCCTATTATATCTATTTTTATTCCATTCTCTTCTAATGCTCTTAATACTCCTGCATGTGCTATCCCTCTAATTCCTCCACCTGATAAAGCGACACCTATTTTCATAAAAAAGCCTCCTATACGTTTTACTTATAGTATTTACAAATATTATATGTTTAAACGCATAAGAGGTTATTTTTTTATTTTACTTCTATACTATTATAATATAAATCTTCTGGATTTACATCTTCTCCAGTTTCCCATTCTATTGTTTCACCAGCTGGATGTACTTTTTTAAATAGTTCATAATTCTTTAAATTTTTAAATGCTTCATAGTTTAAGTTTGGTTTCATATCATATATTTTTATTTTTCCATTTTCATATTTTATTAATATTTTATAATCTTCTAATACTTCTATATCTTTTATTATTGGCATTAACATTTTTATCTCTCCAATCTTTTTTTACTTTAAAGGCTTTATTTTAAAACCTTCTTTTCCTTGTAGTAAAAGATTCCACAAATCATTTAGTTCTTTATTATGTATTTCAATCCATGCTTGTATTATTTTTTGCTGACTTTTAGGAATTTGACCTTCTATTACATTCCCATTTAAATCAAATATGGCTCTATATTCATTATAATTTACGTGCATATGTGGTAAATTATGTTGTTTATTATCTCTAAAGTACATTCTTATCGTTATACCATAAAATTTAGATATAATTGGCACTTTCATTCCTCCTTATAATATCATATTACTTTCTATTTTTCAACTTTCTAGTTAAATTTTATTTAAAATTGTTTGTAGTGTTATAATAAAATACGTTTTTTTATTTAAAATCCTGTTCTTGGTAATGTAGGCTTTGGTGGTTCTTTAGATTTATTTGTAATTGTTATTTCTGATATTTCTCCATCTTTCTTTATCTTAACTATATGTTCTTCTTCATTTAATATATAATTTTTGTTTGTTTTAGTTTCTTTTAATATATATTTTCCTAGTTCTAATTCTTCTGTAAGAATAATTCCTTCTTTGTCTGTTACATATGTACCTACTAATTCACCATCTTCTCTTTTTAATTCAAAAACTACATCTTTTAATGGTGTGCCTTTTAAATCTCCATTTATTTTATTATCATCTTCACTTACTTTTATTATTTTAATTTGACCTTTTTGTTTTTCGTTTTCTATTTTTATTATTGTAGTTTCTTTCCATTTTATTTCTATTTCTTTTTCTTCTGTTGATTTATACTCTTCTTTTGTTTCTTTTTCTTTTATAGTATAGTCACCTATTGGTAAATCATTTATATTTACTTCTCCCTTTTCATCTGTGACTACTTCTTTTACTAATTTTCCATTTTTATCATATATTCCAAATTTTACACCTTCTAGTAAAATCTCGTTATTATCTTTGTCTACTTTTATAATTCTAAGATTACCTTTTTTTAATTCATTTTCGAATTCTACAATTGTTTTTTCTCCCCACTTTAAAGTAATTTCTTTTTCCTCTTTACTTAGTACATAATTTGCTGGTACTTCTATTTCTTTAATTATTACATTTTGTGGTTCTAATCCTTCTAATTTTGCAATACCTTTTCCATTTGTTGTGACTTTTCCTAGTACATCACCATTTTTATTTTTTATTTTAAATGTAACATTTGCAATTGGCTCTTTTGTTTCTTGATCTATTTTTAATATTTCTAAATTACATTTATTGGCTTTAATTTTTAGACTTGTATTTGTACTTGCTTTTTCATAGCCTGATGTATATGTAGCATAACTTTGTGCGTTCTCTATTTTACTTTTACAGAAAAATACCGGATTTGTTTTCACATAAGCATTTTTTATATTGATTTTTCCATCAATATCCTTTTTTATTTTATTTATTGGAATTGCTACTTTGAAATAATTTTCTGATAAAACATTTTTTTCTCTATTTTTTGAATCTAATATTTTTGTTCCACTAGGGAAATCTTTGATTTCAATTTCATAAGATTTTAAATTTTTATTTCCTGTTACTTTGTAATTTTGAACATAATATAATGTATTTCCTATTGTTTCTTTTTTATATTCACCTTGTGTAGAAATACTTACTCTTGGCGCCTCATATACTTCTTTTCCATTTATTCCATATTCATAAAGTTTTTGTGAAACCTCTAGAACTTTTGCTCCTCTTCTTCTAATTTCTTCTACACTATTTCCATCTACACTTCTGTCTCCTAATACATATTTATCTTTTGGAGCTATTCCTTCTACTAAACTATGAAGTGCAATTTTTGTGGCGCTATAGAAATCATCATCACATTCTAAGTTCCATTCCTTATATGTAGAACCCATATATCCTTTATTTAATACTCTCCATATTTTATTGTCTTTCTCTTTACTTATTGTTGTTTCATATGAGTCATAACCTGTTCCAACGCCTTGCTTTGCAGGTTCTACACAAAATGCCGGATATCTTACCCCTTCTTCTTCATCTGTATAGTACACATACCATACAATTTTATAGCTCCATTTCTGATAATCTTCCATCCAATATTCTACCAAAGAATCACATTCATGGTCTCCCTCAAGTTCTATAGTATCTCCTTCTTTTATACTTGCTTGTACTGTACTAAACATATTTCCTGTAATTTGTAATATTTGTATAATTAGTAATAGTATTATTAATACTTTTTTTGTTATTTTATTTTTCATATCTTTTCCTTTCTTTTATAATTTGCTTTTATTAAAATTATAGGTAGGAAAATTTGGCAAACAAAACCTAATTTTTGCTACATTTGTTTTCTGTAATAACTTATTATAACTTTCTTTGAACACAAAAAGAGACTAAATCAACGTTATAAACGTTACATTTAGCCCCTATTTTATTTTTATGTATAAACCATTATATTATTCTTGTGTAAATGGTAATACAGCAATTTGTCTTGCTCTTTTTACTGCTAAAGTAATATCTCTTTGATGTTTTGCGCAAGCTCCTGTTGCTCTTCTTGGTAATATTTTACCTTTATCATTGATGAATTTTTTTAATTGATCTGCATTTTTATAATCTAAAACAAGATTTTTGTCTGCACATAAAGGACAAACTTTTTTTCTTATTTTTCTAAATCTTGGATTAAAATCTTCATCCATGTTGCTGTTTCTATTGTTTCTTTTTTGTTTTTTGTCTGCCATTGCAATTTCCCCCTATCTTATAAATTTATCGTTTCTCTTACTTAAAATGGTAAATCGTCTCCTGAAGAAACTTCAAAGTCTGAACTTCCAGCTGATTCTGGCATAGCACCAAAAGTAGCGTCAAAGTTTGCACTTGAATCTCCATCTCTTTTACTATCTGCAAAATATGCTTCTTCTGCAACAACTTCTGTAATATAGTGTTTTTGACCTTGATCATCATCCCATGTTCTTGTTTGAATTCTTCCAATTATTCCAACTTGTTGACCTTTTTTGAAATATTTGCTACAGAATTCTCCAAGTTTGCTCCATGCTACTATATTAATAAAGTCTGCTTGTCTTTCTTCTCCTTGTCTTACAAATCTTCTATTAACTGCTAAGCTAAAAGAAGCTACTAAAGTATTATTAGATTGTGTATATCTAACTTCAGGATCTCTTGTTAATCTTCCCATTAAAATTACTTTGTTCATATTTTTTACCTTATCCTTTCTTTTTTAAAGGCTTTCTTACTATTCTTCTACTTTTACTGTCATGAATTTGATTATTTCGTCTGTAATTCTATAAATTCTTTCAAGTTCAGAAATTAGGCTTGGGTTTGCTTCGAAATAAAATACTACATAGAAACCTTCAGCATTTTTTTGTATTTCATATGCTAATTTTTTTCTTCCTAATTCGTCTGCTTTTTCTAATTTTCCATCAGTATTAATCAAATCTGTAAATTTTTGAACAAGACTTTTAATTCCTTCTTCATCTACACTTGGATTAATAATGATAACACTCTCGTATTTATTCATTATTTTTCACCTCCCTTTGGATTGATAACCTACATTAATGTAAGTAAGGATGTAAAAATTATATCTCATTTTTACAACATTAGTATTTTACCACACTTTTAAGCATATCGCAAGTGTTTTAGCAACATTTACATTAATTATTTACTTGTCTTGTGTAATATACCATTCCGTATCCAAAATTTAATTTGCAATATTCTCCTATAAATTCTGGTTCATCCCAACTTAATTCATAAGTAGGCTCTAATATTATTTTTCCTTCTTTATTAATAACTCCCCATTTATTATCTTTCTCAATTCCCGCAAAACCTTGAGTATTTAACTCTGTTGCTGAATCATAAATAGGTTCTATTATTACATTATCTTCCTTATTTTTATATCCCCATTTTCCGTTTTCTGAAAAAGCAAATAAATTTGAGTTTGTAAATATATTTTTTGCTTGTATTTTGTTAGCATTTTTGTCGAAATATTCTCTTTGTGTTTGTGACTCTAATTTTACGTACTCTTTTTCTATTGTTAATTTAGCATTTTTCATTTGTGCTACTTTTTCCATGTTGTCGTTATATAATTCTATTGTGTATGGTTCTGTTATTATTGCTTGTAGCATATTTTTGTTTTCAATTTTTTGTATTACACTATAGTTAGAAATAATTTGTTTTTTAGTATTCGCATCATATACTGATGTTTTTCCATTTTCATTTATAATATAATAGTCTTTAAATATATGCTCTATATATGAATATTCATTATTTAATATGTTATTTCCATTTTCGTCTACAATCCCAAACTTGTCTTCTTCATTCATAGTAATACGATATTTAGAGTTTTCTTCACTATATATTATTTTATATTTTTGTTCTTCTTGCTTATTTCCTTTTTCATCAAAGTAATATTTTTCTTGGTCTTTTTCTGCATATATACTCTTATTAGATATTATAATATTATCATATTCTGGTTTTAAAATTTCTTTTCCTTCTTTATTGTATACTCCTTGCTTTGAGCTTTTTTGTACAATAAATAATTCATTTTCTTTGTTGTATTCAATTTCTTCATAAACATGTTTTAATATTATTTTTTTATCGTTATATATTCCTGCTTGTCCATTCTTAAAAGCTAATATATAAACTTCATCTTCAATTTCTGTCACACGTTCTATTTCATTATATTCTTCTTTTAAAATTTGACTTCCATTTGAATTTATATAACCATATTTATATCCATCTGTTGTTTTATTTCCAACAATAAAACCTGCTTTTTGATATTTGGTATTTTCATCATAATATCCATCTGCTGTGATAGAATCATATTTTATTTCTACCATTTGTTTGCCTCTTATATTGATGACTCCATATTTATCTTCTTTTTTTACTAGTAAGCAACCTTCTTTATATAATAAGCTTTCTATTGAATCATATATTGCATTTGTTATTTTCTTGCCTTTAAAATCTATAATTCCATATTTATTATTTTCTTTGTACATTAATACACTTTTTTCATAAGGTACTTCTGTTGTTGCATCTTTAAAAATAAGAGGTTCCACCTTTTCATATTTAGTTAATATTTTCTCATTTTTTGAATTTATTATTTCTGTTTTGTATTCCTCTTGAGAATTGTAGTTAGTGTAACCAACAAAAACGTCTTTTGATGGATTAGGTATTACTAGCATCTCATATTTAGGTTCTACTACTATCTTTCCTTCTGAATCTATTACACCATATTTCTCGTCTTCATATAATATAAAATATGAATATTGATCTATACTTTCTATTTTGTAGTTTTTATCTATATATTTGTTATATATAAATATTCCTCCTAATATAAGTATTAAAAGTATTGCTATTATTACTATAATTAAAATCATTCTTTTACTATTTTTCATTATTTCCTCCATCTTTTCCTTCGTTTTATATTTTACAAGCTTTAACTAACACAATTCTTTTATCTTCGGATTTTTCAATTTTATAATTAACTTGTTTTGTTTCTATGATAGGAGTCTCGTTATCTTTTGGTAATCTTCCTAACAAGTCTATTAAATATCCTGATAAAGTTTCATAATCTCCTTCTGGTAAATCAATTTTTAGTATTTTCTTTAAGTCATTTATAGATACACTTCCATTGATTAAAAATGTATTGTCATCTATCTTTGTATAGTCATTTTCAAAATCATCATATTCGTCAAAAATGTTTCCTACAATTTCTTCTAATAAATCCTCCATAGTTACTATACCCGCTGTTCCACCATATTCATCAACTACTATTGCCATTTGCATTTTATTTTTTTGCAAATTTTTAAATAGTTCATTAATTGGCTTGTTTTCAGAGACAAAATAAGCTTCTCTCATGATATTTTTTATTTTTATAGCTTTTTTTCCATGTAAATATTTTAATAAATCCTTTACAAATAATACTCCTTTTATATTATCTATAGTTTCCTCATACACTGGAATTCTGCTATATTTATAATCATCTAATTCTTTTATAATATCATTTATTTCAGAGTCTATTTCAATTGCATATACATCTGTTCTATGAGTCATTACTTCAGATACTGTAATATCATTAAATTCAAATATATTGTGAATCATTTCTTTTTCCTCTTGTTGTATTGTTCCTTTTTCTTCCCCCTCATCAATCATCATTTTAATCTCTTCTTCTGTTACAACTTCTTCTTCATTTTCAGATATTCCAAATAATTTTGAAATGAAGTTTGTAACAGCACTTAGGACTTTTACAAATGGTAAAGTAATAATAGAAAGGAATCTAATTACACCTATACTTGAAAATGCTATTTTTTCATAATATTTCATTGCTAACCTTTTTGGTACTAATTCCCCAAACACTAGAGTAAAAAATGATAGTATTATTGTTATTAAAACAATAGAAATTCCTTTAAATACTTGAATTGATATCATAGGAAATATTTTATATAATGCTGGGGCTAAAATATCAGCAAATGCATCTGATGCAAAAGCACTTGATAAAAAGCCTGCTAAAGTAATTCCAATTTGGATAGTTGCTAAAAATTCGCTTGGATTTTTCAACATTTTTTGTATTTGTCTAGCTTTTTTATTTCCTTCTTTTGCTTGTTTTTCTATTTTTGTATCATTAAGGGATATAAATGCTATTTCTGAAGCTGCAAAGTAGGCATTTAACAATATTAAAACTACTAATATAACAATTTGAGTTATCATTTTTTGTTCACTCTTTCTTCTCTTTTTGTTATATTTATTCCCTTTTTTTGATGCTTTTATTATATATTTATTATATTTCCTATGTCAATTATTTTTCTTTTTTGTTTATAAAATTTTCAATAATTTCTTATACTCATTCCTCCTTATAAATATTTTTCCGTATTTCAATTTAACCTTTATATTTCTACTGCCTGAATACAAGTTCTATATTCAGGCATGTCTTCTAAGCAAGTAATAAGTGTTAATATATTTTCATTTGTATTTTCTAGACAGCTAAAATCTGTTTCTTTAATTTTTTTATTTTCAATAACTTTATAATTTCTACTATTGCTTTCTGTTTTATACACAATTACATCCCCTTCTTCAAGATTCTTTATTTCTTTGAAAAAGTTATATTTATATCCTCTATTATGAGCTGCAAGAACAACATTTCCGTCCCATTTACTTGTTGTTTTGAAATGCCCCACACCTCTTCTTAAAACTTCTTTACTTGTACCTTCTATAATAGGTGCATCTAAATTAATTTTAGAAATAAGTATTCTCCATTCATTTTTCTTATATTGATTTTTAATAATTTCATTTTCTTCTATATTTTCTACTTCTTTTTTTTGGTTATATGACACTTGACTTGTTTTTGTGTCATTATTAGAATTATTATCCTTTTTTTGATTTTTAAAAAATTGATTATGAATAAATTTTATAGATACAAATATTATAATTGTAAGTATTATGCAAATAGCTATCCTGTTTCTTTTGCTATAAAACATACATAAATTCAGCCTCCTTTTTATGTTTTTCTCTCTATTTTATTCTTCTGTTTTTCTAATTTCTTTTGTTTGTTATAACTTCTTTTGATTACAACTTTCTAATCTTTTGTATGATTATATATTTTTTCTTCTGTTTAGTTTGGATTTTGGGTTATGTGTATTTTTCTTACACAATAACTAATGATTTTTAACTTTTCTGAAAGTAAATTTTTTTGAATTAAAACTGCAATTTTTAATCTGGATTTATGTTACCATATTTTTCCATGCTTGTAAAGAACTTTTCGTCGTGCTTTTTCTTTGTTTTTCGACACCCGCTTAGTGTAATCCGCTTTTTATATAAATTTTTTATTGTATTCTTTGCATTGTTTTTCTAAAATTTTATAATTATAACATAAAAGAGCGATCCTAAGATTTTCTATCAAATGCAAATTTTAAGAAAATCTAAGGATCGCCATATTTATCTAGTACAGAAAGTTCTCCTACAAGGAGAACTTTCCTACTATATAAAAAAAGATGCTATTTTTTAGCATCTTCAGATAATGTCATTTCAAAATAAAACTCTACTCCATCTTCTTTATTTAATACTCCATAGTCATTTTCATAATTATTCATTATTGCTTTTACCAAAGATAAACCTATTCCTGTTCCTCCATCTTCTCTATTTCTAGAAGCATCTACTTTGTAAAAACGTTTCCATATTCTGTCTAGTTCTATTTCATCTATATTGTCTCCAGTATTAAATACAGATATTCTTACTTTATCTTTTTTAATTTTATTAATTGTTATTCTTATTTCTTTTTGTCCATTTACTTCTTTAACATGTTTTATAGCATTTGTAAAGTAATTTGTTACAACTTGCTCTATATAAAATTCGTCTGCCCAAACTAGTATTTCTTCTGTGTTTTCAAATTTTATTTGAGCACCTTTTTCTTTTATCATAACATCACATTTTCTTATTACTTCATTTACTAATTCTACAATATTAAATTGAACATTATTAAATTCACGTTTTCCATATTCTAGTTTCATTAGCTCTAGTAATTGTTTTACTAATGTATCCATTTTGTTGGATTCGTCTAAAATAACTTCTGCATAAAATTTTCTAGATTCTTCATCTGTATTTACATTCTCTACAAGTCCTTCTGCGTAACCTTGTATTAAAGCAATTGGTGTTTTCAATTCATGAGATACATCTGATATGAATTGTTTTCTCATTTCATCTATTTTAGATTTTTCTTCTATATCTTTTTCTAATTCTATATTTGAGTCTCTTAACCTATTTATTGTAGCTTCTAATTTGTCTGACATAGTATTTATGCTTTTTCCCAAATTATTAATTTCATCATCAGTATCATTTACTTTGTATTTTTTGCTAAAGTCTAACTTTGACATATTCTGTGCAATATCATTCAATTCTACTATAGGTTTAGTAAACTTTTTCGAAACAAATGATGCCAAAATACTTGCAATTATAATTGTAAAGCCACCCATAAAGATTAGCAATCTATTAGATATTTGTACACTTTCTTGTATTGAAGCTACTTGGATACGTATATATACAATGTTTCCATTTTCAAGGGTTCCTGTTAAAAATATGTAATTCATACTATTTTTTTCGTTAATTATTCTTCTAATTATTATATTATTATTTTCATATATAACGTGATTGTCGAAGTTTTCAATTCTTTGTGCTATTAAATTCTTGTCATTATTGTCTATAATTACTTCATTTATCTTCTCTACCGTAGCTGTTAAGTTTTTACCAGAGCTATATATAATATTATTTCTTGCATCCATGATTAAAATATCAAAATTATTTTTTATAGATATTCTATTTAATTCATCTTCTATATTAGAATAATACCCTTTTTCATCTACTTGAGCATATATTTCATTGATTTTTTGATATGCTAATTTTACATTTTTAATTTTGGAATATAAGTAAAAACTTTCTAGTACTACATTGTTAATAATGATTAGAAATAATACAATTAATGCTACTATAATGCATAAAGAACTAAATAATCTAAAACGTACAGATTTTGTATTTTCTTTAATACCTTTCATTTATTTGCTCCTATTTTACTTCAAATTTATATCCTACTCCACGAATAGTTTCTATATATTTTCCTTTTTTACCTAATTTATGTCTTACTTTTTTTATATGACTATCTATTGTTCTTGTATCTCCATAATAGTCGTAGTTCCATACGTTGTTTAAAATTTTATCTCTAGACAATGCTATTCCATTGTTATCTACTAAATATTTAAGCAATTCATATTCTCTTAAGCTTAATTCTATTTGTTTTCCATCGACTTTTACTGTTCTTCCATCACTATCTATTACAATTCCACCATAATCTTTTGTTTCATTTTTCTTTTCAGTTGTTCTATTTAAAATAGCTTCTACTCTTGCTACTAATATTTTGGGACTAAATGGTTTAGAAATATATTCGTCTACCCCAAGCTCAAATCCAAATAATTCATCTTGTTCTTCTCCTCTTGCCGTTAACATTATAATTGGAACATTAGATTTTTGACGGATTTGCCTTAAAACTGACCAGCCATCTAGCTTTGGCATCATAACATCTAACAATATTATATTAATTTTATTTTGGTTTTCTTCAAATACTTTTAATGCTTCTTCACCATCACTGGCTTCCAATACTTTATATTGCTTTTGCATTAAAAAGTCTTTTACTAATTTACGCATTCTTGATTCATCATCTACTACTAAAACTGTAATATCGCTCATATTTTCCTCCTATTACTTAAACATTTGAAAAGAAGAGCAATTTTATATTTTATTGCTCTACTTTCTTTTGTTTTATTTTACTAATAAATTATGTCTAATTTGTGAATCTTTTGTTATTTTTTATCCAATCATCTGGTTTTATAGTATTTTCTTGTATTGAATATGCATTACTTCCTTGTGCTTGTACTTGCTCTCTAAAACTTTCTTCTTTCATATATGGATTTCCTAATCTTATACAATATTGTCTATGTTTTTCGTCCATTTAAAGCACCTCTCTTACTCTATTTTTTCATACCTTCTTTAATGTAGTTTACTTCTTCTTCCATATCTAGTCTCATAAATAAAGGTTCACCTTTTTCTATTACTTTAATTCCTTCATTTATTTTGCCATATTCTTGTATGCTATCCCAATTAATAAGATTTTTATCTTTAATTCCTAATTGATTTAACATTTTTTCAGAAGTTTCTTTCATAAATGGTTTTAATAAAACTGCTACTATTCTTAAATTTTCTACTAAGTGGTACATTACAGAAGCTAATTTTTCTTTATCTTCTTCAGTTTCTGATTTTGCTAAAACCCAAGGTGCTGTTTCATCTATATATTTATTGCTTCTTGAAATGATATTCCAAATTTCGCCTAATGCATTGCTTATATGTATACTATCCATGTTGTCTTCAAATTCTTTTACTTTTTCTATTACATATTTTTCTAGTTCTTCATCTTGTTCATTTCTTACATTAGTTAATTTTGGAATAACTCCTCCAAAATATTTATTCATCATTCCTATTGTTCTATTTAATAAGTTTCCTAAGTCATTACATAAATCAATATTATATCTTTCTACAAATCCTTCTGGTGTAAATACTCCATCTTGTCCATATTGTAGTTCTTTTAATAAGAAATATTTTGTTGCGTCTAACCCATATCTATCTATTAATAGTTCTGGATAAACAATATTTCCTTTAGATTTAGACATTTTTCCGTCTTTCATCATTATCCAGCCATGTGCATATAGTTTTTTAGGTAATGGTAAATCTAACGCCATTAAGAATATTGGCCAATATATACCATGGAAACGAATAATGTCTTTTCCTACAATATGAACATCTGCTGGCCAGTATTTTTTGAACTTGCTATCATCTTCTGATCCATATCCTAAAGCTGTAATGTAGTTTGTTAGAGCGTCTAACCAAACATATACAACATGTTTAGGATTTTTTCTTACTTTAACTCCCCAATCAAAACTTGTTCTACTTACGCACAAATCCTCTAAACCTGGTTTTATAAAGTTATTGAATAATTCATTTTTTCTTGATTCTGGTGCTATGAAATCTGGGTTTTCTTCGTAGAATTTTACTAATCTATCTTGGTATTTTTTCATGTTAAAGAAATAAGATTCTTCTTTCATTTTCTTTACTTCTCTACCACAGTCTGGACATTTTCCATCAACTAATTGTGTATCTGTAAAAAATGTTTCGCATGGTGTACAATACCACCCTTCATACTCTCCTAAGTAAATATCGCCTTGTTCCATTAATCTATCAAATATATCTTCTACAACTTTTGTGTGTCTTGGTTCTGTTGTACGAATAAAGTCATCATAATCTATATCCATCAATTCCCACAATTTTTTAGCAGCTTCTGCCATTTCGTCTACATGTTCTTGTGGAGTTTTTCCGTTTTTTAAAGCTACTTCTTGTATTTTTTGTCCATGTTCATCTAATCCAGTTAACATGTAAGAGTCATACCCTCTTGCTATTTTATAACGTTTCATACTATCAGCAAGCACCGTTGTATACGCTGTTCCTATATGGAATTTTCCACTTGGATAATAAATTGGTGTTGTGATATAAAATGTTTTCTTTTCCATTTTGTTTCCTCCTTACATTTTTAACTTTTTCTATAATATCTGCATTTTATCATAGTTTTATTGTAAATACAATATTTAAAAGAAAAAAAGAGCTTAGGAGCATGTAGGTTTGTCAAACATATGTCTCACTTTATTGATATGACTATGTTTGGTAAACCAATTTATGATTTCTGTACTTTAACTATTTATATATTCTAAATATTTTTCCTTTAGACTTAGCCATTTTAATGGTCTCATAGGAAAATTATTATATTCTTTTATCCAATATCTAGCTCTATTTACTAAATCCTCAAAACTACAAAATACTTTATTATAATAAAACATTTCTTGATCTTTTCTATGACTTCTTTCTGCTTTTCCATTATGTCTTGGTGTATATGGTTTTATTAATTTATGCTTTATTCCCAACTTTTCTAATGTTTGCTCAAATTTTGTCTTTCTATCTCTTATACTTGTGTTATAACTTAATCTGTTCGTAAATTCAAACCCATTATCTGTTTGTATTTCTTCTATTTTTAACGGAAATCTCTTTACTATTATCTTTGCAAATTCACTTGATTCATATGTACTATGTTCTTTTGCAAACCACAATATTCTTAGTCTTGTATATTCATCTATTGCTGTATATTGGAAGTATCTTTCGCCTTTTTCCTTTAATTCCTTTGTTAAACTTTTCATTGGTACATATTTAACATCTACTTGTACTCTTTGACCTGGATAAGTCATCTGTTGATATGCTTTTGGCTCATATGTTTTCTTCTTGCTTGGAGCTTTATTATATATTTTTAGTTTTATCATCATTCTATATAAACTAGTTACACTTCTTTTATATCCTGTTCTTCTCAATTTTACCCATAAAACAACTAATCCTGTATCCTTATTTTTATATTTATAATTCTTTATTAATTTTATTTCTTCATTTGTATGTGCATTAGGACTTCTATGTGGTCTTCTAGATCTATTGGCTAATAATTCTAATGTTCCATCATATCTTTCTCTCCATTTATATATCGTTTTTCTGTGTAAGTTATATTGTATTGCTGCGTCTGTTACTCCATTTTTTAAAGAATATTTTACAATCTAGTATAGATGAACAAAAAGCACAGATAATAGAAAAAAACAGGAAGATATCTATGATAAAGCAAAAGAAGATGCAAAATCTTTTTTAACAGATAAAATTAATAGTTCTGAAATTGATAAATATGTATCTCAAAGTGTTGTAAAGGCATACATAGATATTGTTCAAGATGAAGAATTAACCGAATTATATAATGAATGGAATGAAAAAAATGAAATAAAAAAGAATGCGGAAAGTGCTAAAAGAAAGAAAAAAAAAGAAAAGGAAAGAAAAAAACAACAAGGGGTTAGAATTGGTATTTCAAAACAAGATGTATTAGATTCAAATTGTGGAGAACCTATTAAAATAAATAAATCTACATATTCTTGGGGAACAACAGAACAATGGGTTTATCCAAATTACAACTATTTATATTTTGAAAACGGAAAATTAACTTCGATTCAAACAAATGAATAGCAAGCATAATTTGTAATAATGAAGCAATTAGAATGAGTATAATAATCTCCTTCTTTATGATAAGTTATCTCTCTCATAACTAAAAACCTCCTAAAATTTATTTTCGCTACAAAATGAACAAAAATTTTATATCATATCAAGCTATCAAAACACCAATAAAATAAGGAAGAACCAAATAAAAACAATTTTGTCCTTATTTAAGTTCTCCCTTCTATGCTCTTTCTTTAAAATTAAACTTTCCAAGTACTAATCCCACCATATGTACAATTTTCGTTGAATTTCTTTTTGCTATACCTTTTCCTAATGCTTTACCACCTACTGTAAGTGATGCAACTATTGCACTGATGATAAATTGTAAATCAAAGTTTAAATTATATTTTTCTGTTATTTTTATTGTAATAAGTGCTGCTATAGAACCACTTATTACACCACATATATCTCCTATTACATCTGCACATATATTTGATACTTTTGATGAATTGCGTATAAGTTTTATTGATGTTTTTGCACCTTTTAATTTTTTACTCGCTTTTGCATGCAATTCTTCTTCCTTTGCAACTGTAACTGCTACACCTATTATATCAAATATTATTCCTATAAATATTGTTAAAATTAATATTAACAATGCTGGAAACAACTCTAAACTAGAAATTGCATTTGTACAAATGTATGAAAAAACTATAGATAAAATAAAAGTGGCTATAAACACTGTTATAAACCATTTCAGTTCCGAGTTATCTTTTTTATTTTTTTCTTTATTTGCCATTATTTTTTATGCTCCCATTTTTCATATAAATTTTTTAGATGGTAAAAACCTAAGTAAATTTTACGGTTTAGGTCTAGAAGAATTTCTCTATTTTCTACTAAACATTACTGTTTAGCCGTTTCCGTTTAAAGAAAATATCTTACCACTATTTATAATTTGTTAAAATAATTATAAATAATAGTTAGAAACCAGATCGCCACTTAAAATCCGTACCTTAATCCCTAGATTTTCTTGCTTATAGATTAAAGCAAACATTCTAGAAGTTTTCCTTTAAATACTGCTACCTATCATTAGTCTCTTTTGCAAAAATAATTTCATAACTCTAAATACATATTTGTATAGTTCAATTAAAAATTGGCCTAATTATTAATTGAATTTTCAGTTAATCCCGATACCTTCACTCAAAACAGGCTACGCTATGTATTTTGTGTCTTGGCACTCAACATAGGTTATACTTAAATTGCTTTCTAAAAGTCATATTTAGAATTTTTATTAAGCCTCCGCGAAAATAGGGAATCCTATATATGCCATTATATATTACCCTAAATTCTTTACTCCCTATCTACACACAAAACTGGCATTTCGCGCATAAATAAGAAACTTCAACGATGTGCCCTTTAGTGGATTTTTAGCCCCACCCTCATGATAGACAGTATGACTAGAATAATGCACCATCGATTAGTATTATAACATATTTTGGAAATTTTGCAAAGTTCAATTTAGCTCATTTTAGGTGTTTTTTACCTCTATTAGCATAATTTTTCCTAATTTTATTATTTTTCTAATTTTCTAATAATAAATAACGTTTTTTCTCTTTTTTATAATTCTTTATATTTTATTTCTTTTTGATAAGAAGAAAACATATGATTTTATTTATATTTTTTAATTATATAAAAATATAATGTAAATAGTTTCATTCTCTATTTATTCATATTTTTTTCGTAAAATACTTGATTTTATTTCCATTGTGTGTTAATATTGTAAATAGTCAATTTTATTAAAACTAATAGGAGGTGCTAAAAATGGCAAAATGTGAAATTTGCGAAAAAACACTATCTCATGGAAATAAAATTAGTATTGCACGTTCACACGTTAGTAGAAGAGCAACTAGAACATTTAAACCAAACGTAAGAAGCGTTAAAGCAGTTGTAGACGGACAAGTAAAGAAAATGTCTGTATGTTCAAAATGTTTACGTTCTGGAAAAGTAAAAAGAGCTTAATTAGTGAAATATATTAAAGTAGGATGCATACTACTTTTTAATACTAAAATTTCTTAAGAAATAGTAGAAATAAAATAGGTCAAATGAGAAGAATTTTTTATTCTTTTGATTTGACCTATTTTATTTTCCATATAAGTTTTTAAATATCTAATATTTCTTCTTATGTATGTTTTAGTCTTTTATCCCAAATATTAATTTTACAAATCCTCTTAAAAATTTTGGAACCTTTTTCACAACTATTGTCATACTATTCACTCTCCTTTATTTTATTTAGCAAAACAGCCACATTAATCCTATAATTAGAATTGCAGCTCCTATTAAAAATAACCAGCCTGTAATTGGAAGTAATAATACTAACAATACTCCAAGACCTATTCCTATTAAGCATACACCTATAGTCTTTTTAAGTGCACAAAACATAATATATTACCTCCTTTAATTATATTATATTTATTTCAATTTATTTTGTTACCTTTTTTATGTAATATTATCTCTATTGAAAATTTGCTTTCTTTATGTTTAAATATTTATAAAAGAAAGGAATGAATTATTTATGAACCAAAAGCAATCTATAGAAATTTTAGAAACTTTAAAAAAGACTTATCCTGACGCAAAATGTAGCTTAGATTTTACTACTCCTTTTGAATTATTAGTTGCGGTTATTTTATCTGCACAATGCACTGATGAAAGAGTTAATAAAACTACTCCTTCTATTTTTAAAAAGTATAAAACTCCTGAAAACTTTGCTAATATAGATTTAGAATTATTAGAACAATTAGTTCATCCTTGTGGTTTTTATAAAAATAAAGCAAAAAGTATAAAAGCTACTGCAAAGATTCTTGTTAATAAATATAATTCTAAAGTTCCTTCATCTATGGAAGATTTGCTTTTACTTCCTGGAGTTGGTAGAAAGACTGCAAATGTTGTAATGTTAGAGGCTTTTAATAATCCTCAAGGTGTGGCAGTAGATACTCATTGCAAACGAATTGCAAATAGAGTTGGATTTTCAAAAGAATCTACTCCCGAAAAAATTGAACAAGACCTTTTAAAAATCTTCCCAAAGCAGTATTATTATGATTTAAATCATATTTTTATGTGGCATGGACGTAATATTTGTACTTCTCAGAAACCTAAATGTGGTATTTGCCCTATTGCTTCTAAATGTTCTTATTTTAAAAGTCAAATTTAATATTTTATTTTATAAAGAGTAGTATTAAATATTGCAAACTATAGAGACAAAATATGCAATATTATTACTACTTTTTCTTGACAAAATCCACTTAAAGATATATATTTACTTTATATTATTTGAAAGGAGAAATTTAAATGTTAAAAAAGAAATCAAAAATTTTATTTGTTGCATTATTCGTCATCTTACTATTATCTTCTGTATGTTTTGCAACTGAAGATGTTGCCTCAGCAGAAAATACTGCAGTAGTTACTTCTGAAACTAACAATGATCAAGCAGTTGACACAACTACTTCTACTGCAAATTGGGTTAATACTGATTTATATCTTTCTGAAAACAAAGTAACTATTGACACTGTAGTAGATGGAAATGCTTTTGTAGCTGCAAAAGAGGTTACTGTTACTGGTGAAATTGGTGGAGACCTTTTTGTTGTAGCAGATAAATTAAATATTGAAGGTGGATACGTATACAGTAGCATTTTTGCATGTGTAAATGAAATTACAATCAATGGTGTTGTATATGATGTATACGCTATTTGCAATAATTTCAATTTAGAAAGTAACGGTTTTGTTTACAGAGATTTAAAAGTAACTGGAGCTAATATTAATTTAAATGGAAAAATTAGAAGAGATGCATACATATCTGCAAGCTCATTAAATCTAAATGAACAATCTGGAACTATTATTTACGGAAATCTAAAATATTCTACTCCATCTGAAGTTACTATTCCAGAAGGAGCTGTTTCAGGAGATGTTAAATATAGTGCAAAATCTGTAGATACTGAAAAAGAAACTAATGTTGCTACTATTATTTTAGGTTATGTATTTGAATTATTAAAATCTCTATTTGCAACATTTATTTTAGCTTTAATTTTACTATGGTTAACACCTAAATTTGTTAACAGGGTTGGAAACATGAGTACAGGAAAATCTTTTGCTTGCTTAGGTATAGGAATAGTTTCTCCTATTGCTTTAATGATTGTTTGTTTCCTATTAGCAATTAGTGTTATTGGAGTTAAATTATTACTTCCTACAATATTAATATTTGCAGGTTTATCATTTATAGCATACTCTATAGTAAGTATATTCTTTGGTAAATTATTTACAAAATTATTAAAAATGGATAGCAAAGTTAAATTTATATTATTTACATTATTATCTAATTTAGTATTATGGGCATTAACAAAAATACCAGTAGTTGGTGGTTATATTCAAATATTAATTTGGCTATTTGGTATGGGAATCATTTTAGTAAATATTGTTTGCAAAAAAGAAATAGTTGTTGAAGAAGCTGAAGTAAAAAAAGTTGAAGCTAAAGTTGAAAAAGAACCAAAAACTACTAAAGCAAAAACAGAAAAAACAACAAAAACTAAAAAGGAAGATAAATAATTAATATAAAAAAATAAAATGAGAAATTCAATTTCTCATTTTATTTTTGTTTTAAACTATCTATTGCTTTCTTAAAGTCTTCTAATTTTGCAATGTAATTTCCTGCAACTAATATATTTGCTCCTGCTTCTATTACTTGTTTAGCAGTTTCATTGTTTATTCCACCATCTACTTCTATATCTACTTCAAAACCATTTTCATAAATAAATTTGTTTAGTTCCTGAATTTTCTCTATTGTTTCTGGTAGAAATTTTTGTCCACCTTTTCCAGGTTCTACAGACATTACCAATACTTTATGAATATAAGGAATGTATTTATATATATCTTCTATATTTGTTTTTGGCTTTAATGTTATGCCTGCCTTTATATTATTATCTTTAAGATATGAAATCCATTTTAAAGCCTCTTCTTCGTTTTTACAACTTTCTATATGAAATATAATAGATTGTACTCCCATATCTATGTATTCTTTTAAATAAGGCTCTATATCTTCTACCATTAAATGCACATCTATTGGTGTATTTGAAACTTGTTTTATATATTCTGTATATTCTCTCATTTTTTCTATTGTATTGTTCTCAACAAATTTTCCATCCATAACATCTATATGAAAGTAATTTGTTCCTGCTACTTCTAAGTCATATATTGTTTTTATTATTTTTTCTTTTTCTATATCTAAAAGAGATGTTGCCACTTCTACCATTTACGTTCCTCCTTTTGTTTTAATTCTTCCATTATTTTGCAATATCTTTCATATCTTTGCTCACTTATTTTGCCTTCTTCTATTGCTTTTTTTATTCCACAATTTTGTTCTTTTATATGTTCACAATCTGTGTATTCACAATTAGGTAAATATTGTTTAAACTCTTTAAAATAATGGCATAAATCTTCGCTTTCTATTTCTTCTATTGTAAAAGTAGAAAAGCCTGGTGTATCTGCAATATATCCATTATCTATTTCATACAAAGTTACACTTGTTGTAGTATTTTTTCCTTTTTGATTTTTTAAGCTTATATCGCCTTCAAGAGTTTTTGTCTCACTAAACAAACTATTAATTAGTGTTGATTTTCCTACTCCTGAATTTCCTGAGAATGCTGTAATATTGCCTTTTAAAACTTTTCTTAGTTCTTCTATTCCTTTTCCTTCTTTTGCAATTGTGTCTATAACTTTGTAGCCTATTTTTTCATATACTTCATGTATATTTTTTAGTATTTCTTCGTTTCCTAAATCTACTTTATTTATACATATTATTGGAGTTATTTTTAAATATTCCGCATATGCTAGTTGTTTATCTAACAATAATAAATCTGGTTTTGGAGATTTTAAAGAAACTACCAATACTATCTGTGTTAAATTTGCAAGTTTTGGTCTTTTTGAATACATGATTCTATCTAATACTTTAGTTATCATTCCTTTATTGGGTTCGTTTTCTATTGTTTCAATTTCTACATAATCTCCAACTACTGGTGTAAGTTCTGTTTGTTTTATTTTTCCCATTGGCTTACACTCTATTATTTTGTCTTCATTTTTTACTTCATATAAATTTGAAATATTACTTATTATTAATCCTTTTGGCATATTTAATCTCTTTCAGTTGAAAAAAATAAATTATTTTCCAACCTTACTTTCTTTTTATTTTTTAAGAGGACTGGTAATTTTTTTTCCAATCCTCTATTTTTTTATAGCGTAGTAAAATTTCTAATTACAATAAAATTGCAATTTTTACTCAAAAGTGACTACTGGACTTGAACTATTTAAATCTAGATTTTTTGTACCTTTTAATACATCATCTACATAAACTTTCACTTCTACAGTTCCTTTTCCTTGAATTGATGCTGTAATTTTAGTAGTGTCCTTTGCTTTTTCTTCATTATATACAGTATCTCCATTTACAGTAATTTTTACTTGTACTTTTGGAACAGTTACTTCTTCATTTGTTGAAGTTGGTTTTGAATAATTTAAAATTGATTTTAAATTAACATTTACTGTACCTTTCTTTACTTCTGAAATTTTATTTACTGTAAGAATTATTGTAGTTCCTTCATCTACTACTTCACCTACATCTTTACTTTGTTTTAATACTATTCCATTTGTTTTTGATGTATCTTCGTCATATTTTACTTCTACTTTTAATTTTGCATCTTCTAGTTCTTTTCTAGCATCTGCTTCTGTTTTACCTACAACAAATGTTACAGGTACTTGTTCTAATCCATTTCCTATACTTACATATACTTTTACAGTTTCTCCCGCTTTCATTTCTGTATTTTCCGCAGGATCTTGTCTTGTAACATAGCCTTCTTTTATTTTGTCACTTTTTTCTTCTATTTTCTCTATTTCTAATTTTTTAGCAATTATTTCTTTTTCAGCTTCTGAATATTCCATTCCTGCTACCTTTGGAACTGTAGTTAACTCTGTTCCTTTGCTAATTGTTAAAGATATTTTTGAGTTTTCTTTTATTGTAAAGTTCTTTCTATAAGCTGGATTTTGAGCGCTTACTTTTCCTGCTTCAACTTCACTATTATATTCCTCTGCTGCTATTTCATAAGTGAATTTAGTTCCTTTTAATTTTTCTTTAACTTCATCCTCTGTTAGTCCAACTAACTCTGGAATTTCTACATTTTTTATTGTTCCTGCATCCATTGCTATTTTTGTAATAAATATTGTTACTATAAATACAAGTATGCATATAGCAACTAATGCTACAATTTTCATTTTAGGATGTTTTTCAAAATATTGTTTTAGTTTACTTTTTTTCTTATGATTTTCTTTATTTTTATTATTTTCAAGCATTTCATCAGTAATTGTTCCCATTACTTGAGTACGATTCATATCTATTTTTTGGTTTTCTACAAAATCACCTTCTGGATTTTTTAATGCTGCATTTAAATCCTTAAGCATTTCTGTAGCTGATTGGTATCGTTCACTTGGCTCTTTTCTCATTGCTTTCATTATAATTTGATTAACAGCAAGTGGAATACTTGGATTTAATTTTATAGGTTCTACTGGTTTTTCTTGCATATGTTTTAATGCAATAGAAACTGGTGTATCTGCATCAAATGGTACTCGCCCTGTTAACATTTCATACATTACAACGCCTAAAGAATAAAGGTCAGATTTTGCATCTGTATATCCTCCTCTTGCATGCTCTGGTGAAAAATAATGTACAGAACCAATTGTTGTTCCAAAAGCTGTAATAGTAGAATTTGAGACTGCTTTTGCAATACCAAAATCTGTTACTTTTGCAACTCCATCTTCTGTTATAATTATATTATGTGGTTTTATATCACGATGCACTATGTTATTTTTGTGTGCTGCTTCTAATGCTGAGGCTATTTGAATAGCAATATTTATAGACCACTTCCAAGGAAGTATACCACTTTCTGATATTATTTGTTTTAAAGTTTTTCCTTGTATTAATTCCATTACTATATAGTATATGTTGTCTTCATGTCCTACATCATAAACAGATACAATGTTAGGATGTGTAAGACCTGCAGCTGATTGTGCTTCTATATTAAATCTACGAATAAATTCTTCATCTGTTGTAAATTCTTCTTTTAAAACTTTAACGGCAACAAATCTATTTAAAACATGACATTTTGCTTTATATACTGTTGCCATTCCTCCGTTTCCAATTTTCTCTAGGATTTCATATCTGCTTCCTATATATTTTCCTACTAAATCCATTTTTCTAATCTCTCCCTTGTTTATCTTATTACAATAGCTGTAATATTATCATAGCCTCCATTTTCGTTTGCTTTTTCTACTAATTTTTCTGCGGCTAATGTACCTTCTTTTTTTAGAATATTGTATATTTCTTGTTCTTCTACCATATTTGTTAAACCATCACTGCATATTAGTATAATGTCATCTTTTATAAATCCTTTAACTGTTACATCTGGTTCTACAAATGCTGTACATCCTAATGCTTTCATAAGCATGTTCTTTTTTGGATGATGGTCAGCTTCTTCTTGGGTAATAGTTCCATCTTTAACTAATTTTTGTACATAACTATGATCATGAGTTAATTTTCTAAAAAATTCTCCTCTTAATCTATATATTCTACTATCTCCTACATGTCCTAAATATAGCTTACTATTATATATTAAACATACCTCTAAAGTAGTACCCATTCCTTCCAATTCTTTTTGTTCTTTGGATTTTTCATATACCACCATGTTAGCATATTCCATTGCACTTTTTACTAGTTTTAGTATGTCTTCTCTTTCTTTTGGTATATCTTCAAAGTTATTTTGTATATAACTTAAAGCTGTAGTTGTAGCTAATTTACTAGCAATTTCTCCTCCATTATATCCACCCATTCCATCTGCTAAAATATATATTTTTAGTGGATCTTCTGGACCAGATATATAATAATAATCTTGGTTCATATCTCTTGCTTTTCCAACATCAGTTTTTGCAAAAGCTCTCATTCGTTTTCTCCTATCTTGTTTAAATTTCTGACGGCGACACATCTTTCCCTTCAGCATTTCTTAGATGTTAAGATATGTCCCACGCCGGGTATTTCTATTATTCTATTTTTAGATTTTTTCTTCTTAATTGTCCACATGCTGCATCTATATCTGAGCCTAGCTCTCTTCTAATAGTTGCTACTATTCCATGGTCATTTAAATAATCTCTAAATTTAATTATATTTTCATTTGTACTTTTAGTATATTTCCCATTTTCTATTTTATTTATAGGTATTAAATTAACATGGCATAACATACCTTTTAATAGTTTTACTAATTCTTTAGCATCTTCTAGGTTGTCATTGTTATCTTTTGCTAAAGCATATTCAAAAGATATTCTTCTGTTTGTAACTTTTATATAATCTTTACAAGCCTGAATTAGTTCTTCTATTTTGTATGCATTGTTTACCGGCATCATACTGCTTCTTTTTTCATTATTTGTTGCATGAAGTGAAATAGAAAGTGTACAAGGGATATTTTCCTTCGCTAAGTCATATATTCTTGGAACTAATCCACTTGTTGAAACACTAATATGTCTTGCCCCTATATTTAATCCTTTTGGATGATTTATAATATGTATTGCTTTTATTACATTATCATAGTTATCTAATGGTTCTCCAATTCCCATAAATACAATATTTGATATTCTGTCACCAGTGTCTTGCTCTACGGCTATTAGCTGTTCAACGATTTCTCCTGCTGTTAGACTTCTAACAAAAGGTATTCCTGTTGACGCGCAAAACTTGCATCCCATTTTGCAACCTATTTGCGAAGAAACGCATATTGTTTTTCCATGGTGATATTCCATAAGTACTGTTTCTATTGCATTTTCGTCTAGTACATCAAATAGATATTTTTTTGTGCCATCTGCAGATTCTAACTTTTTTATAATGTTAAAATTGCACATTGTATAGTTTTGTTTAAGCTTTTCTCTTAATTCAATTGATAAGTTTGTCATTTCATCAAAGCTTTTTACTTTTTCTACATATAACCAATGAAAAATTTGCTCTGCTCTAAATGGCTTTTCCCCTAATGCTTTTAGTTCTTCTTTCAATTCTTCAAAAGTATAATTTTTTATATTCTTCATTTTTCTCTTTTCCTTATTTCCGTATAATAAATTTATACCATAAAGTGTATAATATTTCAATAGTTTGAGTAAAAACTTTAAAAGACATCACTCTTATTTTACCATAAAAATGATGTCTTTTATTTATATTACTATTTTTATATTATTATTTAGTTCTATCTGAAAGCTTAAATATTTTTTCTCCTTCTCCTATATTATAATTTCCATTTACTTCTTTATCTGCATTTGTTATATTAATTTTTACTCCATCTTCTAATAACTCTAAAGTTCCTTCTCCTTTATTCATCCATGTATCTTTATATGAAAATTCATAAATATTTCCTTTTAAAATAGCTTTTGATTCAATTCCTATAACTTTTCCGTTATTAGTATAATATGTTAAATTAAATTTAATTCCACTGCTATTTGCCTCTGTAATTTCTAATATATAGCCAGCAGGGATTTCTTCTCCATAAAATTCACTCATTTCTTTTTTTGTTTTGTCATACACTCCTACATACTTTTCTAATTGTTGAACTACACTTTCTCTTAATTTACTATTACATTTAAATATTTTGTCTTCACTATCTTTGTATTCACTTATTTCGTTAAAAATTGCCACAGCCTCATTATATTTTCCTTCTTGCATTAAGTTATTAGCTTTTCCATATTTAATTTCTGGAATAACTGTTTTTGTAATAACAATAAAGCCAATTATCAAAATTAAAATTAAAGCTATTACAATAACAGAAATTTTTGCCATTTTTTTAAATTTTGCACTTTCTTTTTGCTTGCTTTTTGTACTCTTCTTATTTAAAGTAGCATTTATTTTGTTTTTTAAATCTTCAATTATTCCTATTTTTCCTAAGTCCAATGCCTGTAAATATGCAAACTCTTCTGGTAAATCATATGGACTCATATCTTTATAAGTAGGTATTAATATTTTTGTATCATCTTCCTTTGCCAAACCTAGAAATCTACTCCACTCATTTTTTACCCATGGTGCTACATAGTTTTCTTTCTTAGTTCCTACAACAATCATTACTTTTGCAGATTTAAGTGCTGCATAAATATATGGCTCATATTCTGTTCCTAATTTATTTTCTAGTGTTATTTTTGCAAAGAATACTTTATACCCTTCTTTAGTTAGACTATTATATAAGTCTTGTGCAATTACGCTATCACTTGTCCTTTGTTTATTTTCATCTGTTTCTTTATAGCAAATAAATATATCAAATGGTTCTTCTTTTTCTACAATTTCTATTGCATTTTTTTGAATTAAGTTTATTTTTTTTGCCTCTTCTTCATATATATTTTTTTGCTCATTATCTGCATATTTAATTGCATTTTTATAATTGTCGTCTACAAAAATACTTACTTTTTTTGTTCTATTACATGTAGGTATATATTTCTCGCTTTCTTTATCTTTTACATATTGTACACCATATTCACATAAGACTAGTTGCCAATATACTTCACAATCTGTACTATCTTCATTTAAAGTTTCTTCAAGTAGTGCAATTGCTTTGTCATATTCATTATTTTCTTTGAAATGTAGTGCTCTTTCATATAGTCTTGTTTTCTTTTCATTTTTCACTTTAGGTAATACTTGTTCATTACCACAATACTCACAAGTTACAATTCTTCTATTTTCTTCTATTTCTAAGTTTCCACCGCATATTTTACATTTAAATATCATTTCTATTTACCTTACTTTCCATTAATATAAAGTTCTTTCTTATATCCTGCAAAAAAATCATCATTATATATTTCTTCCCCAGTAAACACATTATATGTTCTTTCTTTTATTATATTTGAATCTTCTAGTCCTTTCCATTCTGCTGTTTCACCGCCCAATATTTTTTTGGCTTCTTTATATAGATTTACTGGCATTATAAGTTGGCTCATTTCTCCACTTCCATATTTAGCTGGTGCACAAGCTATCATTGAAACATAATCATCTTCTTCAATATATCCGCTTTCATTATAAATTTCTATTCCTATTACACTTTCTGGTTCATATTCACTAGTTTTAGTTATCCATCCTATTCCAAGACAAGTTTGTCCATCATAGCCATCATATGCATCTATTATTTTTGCCTCTATTCCATAATCTTTATAATCTGAATTATTAATACTTTCCATGATTTTTTCTTTTAATTCACCTACTGTTATATTAAATGTATAACCAGATACTGCTGTGATATCTTGCTTTAATACTTTCTTTTGTTCTTCTTTAGTACTTGTATTTTTTCCAGCAGTAAAGGCAATAATTATAGCAATTGTAATTACCAAAAAAGCTACAATTGCAGCTATAATAAATGGTGTTTTTTCATTTTTCTTTGCTTTTGGTTTTGAATTTATTATTTTCTTTACTCCGTATACTAAATCTTGTTCAAAACCTAATTTACTCATATCTTGTGATTGTAAATAAGCAAATTCCTCTGGTAAATCATAAGCATCTATATTTTTAAAACATGGTATTATTGTTTTATTTTCTCCATTTTTTATTAAGGTTAAATATCTACTCCATTCATTTTTTACCCATGGCGCTTCAAAATACTCTTTTTGAGTTCCTATTACAATCATAACCTTTGCTGAGTTTAAAGCTGCATATATATATGGCTCATAACTTTCACCAATCTTATTTTCTAAAGTTATTTTTGAGAAAAATACTTTAAATCCTTCTTTTTGTAATTGATAGTATAGTTCTTGTGCTATAACACTGTCTTGTGTTCTTTGCCCATTTTCATCTGTTTCTTTATAGCATATAAATACATCAAAATTGCTTTCCTTATTTGCTATTTCAAGAATTCCTTTTTGTATATTATTAATTTTTTCTGCTTCCGCTTTATATAATTTTTCTTGCTCTTCATTTGCATATTTTAATGCTTGTTTATAGTTTTCATTTGAAAAAATGGAGATTTTTTGTGTCCTATTGCACGTAGGTATATATTCATCTGTTTTTGGGTCTTTTACATATGTTATTCCATATTCACACAAAACTAATGACCAATATGCTTCTGCATCTTTGCTATCTTCATTTAATATCATATTATATAAATTTTCTGCTTTATCATATTCATTATTTTGTCTAAAATGATTTGCTCTATCATATAAGTTTGTTACTTTATCATTTTCTAATTTTGGTAATGTTTGTTTTGTTCCACAGTACTCACAAGTTGCTATTGTACTGTTCTTTTCTATTTCTAAATTTCCTCCACATATTTTACATTTAAATATCATATTTTTCTCCTCATATTAATCTAAATTTAACCAAATTGAAGGTCTTACACCATGTAACCTAGTTACAATATCTCCTTCTTTTACTATACGTCCATTTGAATTTACATACATTGCCTTTGTTGTTTCATCTCCACTTGTACTTAACCACCAAGTTGTATTTGCATTTTTTAATTTTTTATATTCTTTTACTTCATCATTTGATAATAAAAATACATTATCACTTTCATTTGCTAATATTTTTTCTTTTTCCGTTTTATCAAAAGTATTATAAAAATCTTCATTTAACCATTTTCTTATTGTTGAACCTTCCCAATCTATTGTTTTATATTCTGTATTATATGCCATTTCATCAATAGCATCTTTTGTAATTAATAATACTTTATTTTCTTGCATATCCAATATTTGCCATGCAATTGGGCTTCCATTATATTTACCAAAATAAATAACATCTTTTTCTCCAAATAAGTTATAGATTTCTATTACTCTATCTTTAGAATCTTTATAGTTATCTAGTCTTAAAAAATTCCAAGCAGCATTTGTATAATCTTTATTTTTTAATAATTCAGTTGCATTTTGATAAATAGACTCTTTTATTCTTTCACTACTATCTTTATATTTAGCTATCTTACCAAATTCAATTTCTGCATTTGAATAATCTTTTGCATCAAATAATTCGATAGCATGTGTATATGTAATTTCTGTTTGCTTTTCTTTGCTATCTTTATAGTCTCCCAATTCATTAAATTTTATTTTTGCTTGTTCATATTGTTTATTATTGTATAAATTCATTGCTTCGTCATATTGTTTGTTAGGAATTAGTATAGTAAAATATAAAGCAACTAATACTATTATTAAAACTACAACTATTACTATAATAGATATTATTAATTTAAAATTTAATGGCTTTTGTGGTTTTTCTTCTTGTTCTGGTTGGTTTTTATATATTTTAGCTTTTCTATTTCTTTCTGCAAAAAGACTTTGTAAATCATTACAAATTTGCTTTATTTCTTCATTATTATCTACTGTTTGAACTAACTTTTGGACTTTAACATTTATTTGATTTTCTATTGTTGCTAATTGTGAGTGGCTCATTGGGTCACTAAATCTAATTGTTTCTGCTAATGAATTCACTTCTTTTTTTGTTGCTTCATCAGATATTTTATTTGCAAATAATTCTACTTCTGACTGAAGTTCTTTTATAAAAAATACTTTTTCTTTAACTTTTTCTTCTACTCTTTGTATTTCATTTTTTCCTGCATTTATAATTGCAAAGCCAATAATAGTTAATGCAAGTATTATAATATTTATTAAAATAGAATATCTGTAATTTAATGGGTAAAATATTTCTACAAATCCCATTATCAATTGTATTATTAAGTATGTTCTTGCAATATAAACTGTAGGCATACTTTTAAATTTTCTTTCAATTGATTGTTTATCTAATGCTCCTAATATAACTAAGCTTGAAATTATGACAGCCAAATTTGAGAAGCAATATGCTACCCAAAATGTTGCATTTTTTTCGCTTGGAATTAAAAATGCAACTGCATTATATACTGCTAATAAAACTAAAGATATTATTATTGTTTGTTTTCTTGTTTTCATTATTTTTTCTCTCCTTATAAATTTTCCAATATTTTTTTCTTTTCTTTTTCAAATTCTTCCTCAGTTATTATTCCTTGCTCTTTCATTAATTTTAACTTCATCAATTTGTTTTTGAATTCTGCCATTTCATCTCTTTTTTCATCATCTTTAGCCAAATTTACTGTTTCTTTTGCAGCTTCTCCTACTGCATTTCCTACTGTTCCTGCTATTCCTGTAGCAACTCCTAAGCCAATTCCCATATTAGCAAATTCGCCAACACCTTCATTTTCTGCCATTTTTTCAGTTGCATTATATAAACGTTCTTCTCTATATGTATAGCCTTCTATCTTTCGTTTTTCTGCTAATGCTTCTGCTTCAATTATTGTTTTTTGTTTTTCTGTTTCTTGGTCTATTAGTCCTACTTTTTGTCGCAAATTTGCTTCTGCGACATCTGAATATTGTCTTATATGTAGGTCTTTAAATTTTTCATATGCGACTTCTCCTTCTGGTTTTGCAATTGTTGTAACAAAGAAATGATTTAATTTTAAACCATACTCTTTAAAATCCTCTACTAAAGATTTGTGTAATTCTTCTGAAATTTCTCCCATGTGAGAATCTACTTCAAAAATACTAAAATCTGCTTCTTGCATTGTCTTTGCTATATAAGGCTTTATTTTTGCCATTAAAAATGCTCTAAATTTTTGAACTAATGCTGTTTGTGTAAGTTCTGTTTCAGTACCAACTACTTTTATAAGCAATTTTCTTGAATCCTCAACACTTATAACCATCTCTCCACTTGCACCAATATTTAGTGGAAATTGATATTTTGGTTCAACATATTGTACTTGAGAATCTGTTCCCCATTTTATATTCATTTGTTCTGTTTTATTTATAAAATAAATTTCACAATGATATGGTGTTTCTCCTCCTGTTGCTTTTTTAAAAAATCTACTTAAAAGAGGCATATTTTGTGTTTCTAGAGTATATCTTCCAGCTTCAAATAAATCAAGTGCTTGTCCATTCATAAAAAACACTGCTTCTTGTGATTCATGAACTATTAGCTGTGCTCCTGTTTTAAAGTCTTCTATTGGCGATTTCCATATAAATGTAGTATTATCACCCTCATATTTTATAACTTGTGTTAGTGACATTGTTTTCCCTCCTATATTTCTTTTTAATTATTTTATATTACTTTTAGTCAAAAATCAACAATTCTTCCTTTATAATGACAAAAAATTTCATTATATTCAATTCCTTAGTATAACGCAGCATTGACGCTTAAAATAATCATTATTATTACATTTTAAATTTTATCTTTTCTATTTTCTTTTTCCTTATAAAGTAGTATAATGCATATACTATAAAAGGAGATAAAAATGGATAGATATAATGTTACAAAAAAAGCTGGATTGCTAGGTATACTTGGCAATTTGTTTTTATTAATTATAAAGGGAAGTATTGGTTTTATTTGCAATTCACAAGCTATGATAGCAGATGCTGCCAATAGTGCTGGTGATATTTTTGCCTCTATTATGACATGGGTAGGAAACAAAATAGCAAGTGAGCCACAAGACGACTCTCACAATTTTGGTCATGGAAAAGCTGAATATATATTTTCACTTTTTATAAGTATTTCTATGATTGTTGTTGCTTTTAAACTTTTTTATGACTCAATTATGACTTTAATATACGGAAGTACTATTACTTTCTCTTGGTTTTTAGTTGTTGTTTGTATAATCACTATTTTAGTAAAATTTAGTTTGTTTATCTACACTAATAAACTTTGTAAAAAATATAATAATATTTTGTTAGAAGCAAATAGTAAAGATCATAGAAATGATTGTATTGTTACAACATTTACTCTTATTTCAATTTTAGCTACTTTAGTTGGTATAACCTTTTTAGATGGCATAGTTGGAACTGGAATTTCTATTTGGATTGCTATTACTGGTTTTAAGATATTTATAGAAAGCTATAACGTTTTAATGGATGAATCTATAGATGAAGAAACAAAAGATTTGATTTTACGCTATGTTAAAAATTATAAAGAAATTCAGAAAATTGAACATATTTCTTCCGCTCCTGTTGGTTACCAATATATTGTTGTTTTGACAATTTGTGTGGATGGTAATATGAGTACTTTTGAAAGCCATAAATTGGCTGATAATTTGGAAAAAGATATAACTTCTTTGGAAAAAGTCTATAATACTATAGTTCATGTAAATCCAATTTAGATTTTTTAAATTTTAGGGACGGGCTTAAAAATTTAACTTCAAAAATATTGACTAACAAATTCTAGTGCTATATAATCAAATCAATAAAATTGTTGTAGGAGGTATTCTTATGGAACATGTAGTAACTTACACAGATATTCCTACTATTTTAAGCATAAAAATTAATGAAAGCATTGGATACGTTAATAATGTCTACTTTCGGATAAATGACATTGTAATTGGAAATTTGGAATGGTCTGGAAGAGCTATATTAAGGAATGGTACTCGTTATAGTATTTTTTCTACTAACTACACTTTTCCTTATTGTTGTAGAAACCAACAGCTTCGTTATACTTATGAAGTAAATGGTTCTTTCCGTATTACTGATCCAATTATATTCGATGTTGAAAATTTTTATTGCTAAAAAATAAAAATGCATAGAAGTTTACAATTGTAATCTTCTATGCATTTTTTATATAGTAAGAAATTTCTGTACTAGATAAATATGGCAAGCCTTAGATTTTCTTAAAATTTATATTTGTTAAAAAATCTTAGGTTTGCTTTTTTATTTTATTTCAATCTCGCCATCTTTATTTAATCCTATTTTTACTTCCTTATCCTTTAAAATTTTTCCATCTAATATAGCTTCAGCAATCTTATCCTCTAACAAGTTTTGTATTGTCCTTTTTAGTGGTCTTGCTCCATAATTTGCATCTATACCTTTTTCAATTATTTTGTCTTTTACAGCATCTTCTATTTTTATTTTAATATTTTGTACTTCCATACGTTTTATTACTTGTTTTAGCATAATATCTACTATTTGTCTCATTTCTTCTTTTTGTAATTTATGGAATACAATAATTTCATCTATACGATTAATAAATTCTGGTTTGAATTCCTTTTTTAATTCTGCAAGAACATCTTTTTTAATGTCTTCATATTCTTTTTTATCTTCTTTATTTTCTTCTTTAGAAGTAAATCCTAATGTTTTCTTATCTGTAATTAATCTTGCTCCTATGTTTGAAGTCATTATTATTACTGTATTTTTGAAGTTAACTGTTCTACCATTACTATCTGTTAATCTACCATCATCTAATATTTGTAAAAGCATATTCATTACATCTGGATGTGCCTTTTCTATTTCATCAAATAGTATAACAGAATATGGATTTCTACGTATTTTCTCTGTTAATTGTCCTCCCTCTTCAAAACCTACATATCCTGGAGGTGAACCTATTAATTTTGAAACACTATGTCCTTCCATATATTCAGACATATCAATTCTTATCATTGAATCTTCATTTCCAAATAAACTTTCTGCTAATGCTTTTGAAAGTTCTGTTTTACCTACACCTGTAGGACCTAAGAATAAGAATGAACCTATTGGTCTGTTTGGATCTTTTAATCCAACTCTACCACGTCTTATTGCTTTTGCAACTGCCTCTACTGCTTCATTTTGACCAACTACTCTTTCATGTAATGACTTTTCTAAGTTTCTTAATTTTTCGTTTTCATCTTGTGTCAATTTCTTTACTGGAATTCTAGTCCAGCTAGAAATTACTTCTGCAATATCTTCCTCTGTTAAAGTTATTACTTCTTTACTATTTTTGCTTTCCCATTTTTGTTTTTCTTTTTCTAACTTATCTTTTGCCTCGTGTTCTTTGTCCCTTAAAGTTGCAGCTTTTTCGAAATCTTGACTTCTAACTGCTTCCTCTTTTTCTTTACTTATTGCACTAATTTCCTCTTCTAATTTTTTCAAACTATCTGGCACTGTATATGCTCTCATTCTTACTTTTGATGCTGCTTCATCTATAAGATCTATTGCTTTATCTGGCAAAAATCTATCATTAATATATCTTACAGATAAATCAACTGCTGCTTTCATAGCTTCCTCTGTAATTTTTACATTATGATGTGCTTCATATTTATCTTTTATTCCTTCTAGTATTTTTAAAGTATCTTCTGATGATGGTTCTGTAACTGTTACAGGGCTAAATCTTCTTTCTAATGCACTATCTTTTTCAATATATTTTCTATATTCATTTAATGTAGTTGCACCAATTAATTGAATTTCTCCTCTTGCTAATAATGGTTTTAATATATTTGCTGCATCTACTGCACCTTCTGCTGAACCTGCACCAACTATAGTATGAATTTCATCTATAAATAAAATAACATCTTTTGCTTTTTTTACTTCATTTAAGCATTTTTTTATTCTATCTTCGAAGTCTCCTCTATATTTTGCACCAGCTACCATGCTAGTAATATCAAGAGTTACTACTCTTTTATCTTTTAAACTTTCTGGCACATCTCCTGCTACTATTTTTTGTGCTAGCCCTTCTACAACTGCTGTTTTACCAACACCTGGTTCACCTATTAAACAAGGATTATTTTTCATTCTTCTAGAAAGTATTTGTATAACTCTTTCTATTTCATTTTTTCTACCAATAACAGGATCTAATTTTCCTTCTATTGCTCTTTTAGTTAAGTCTGTTCCATACTGATTCAAAGTTTGAGTTTGGTTATAACTTGCTCCTACTTTTGAATTTGTAGATTTTTTGTCTTCATTTAATATGCTTTCATCATCATTTAATACTTTTATTATTTCATTGTATAATTTTTGTGGATTTACATTTAAGTTTAATAATATACGAACTGCTACACTATCTCCTTCACGCATAATTCCAATTAGTAAATGTTCTGTTCCTATAAAATCTGAACCTAATTTTTTTGCCTCTATAAATGCTGTTTCTATAACTCTTTTTGTTCTTGGTGTAAATCCTAAAATTTCTTCTTCTCCTATTTCTTCGTTTTTACCAACTAAAGCATCTATTTGTTCTTCTATTTGCTCTGGCGTAATTCCTTGGTTTTCTAGGACTTTGCTTGCAACTCCAGAACCTTCTTTTAAAAGACCATATAACAAGTGTTCTGTTCCTATATAATTATGGCCAAATTCTAAAGCTATTCTGTTTGCATATTCAATTGCTTTTTCTGCTCTTTTTGTAAATTTATACATCATTGTAATCACCTTCCTTAATTTGAAATTTTATAAAATATAATCTTCTATTTTTCATTAACTAATTGTTTTATAACTTCTGCTCTTTTTATATCTCTTTGATTTGCGTCTAACACTTTTCCTAAATATTTTTGTAAATTTGCAGGTTTTGTATATAACATCATCTTTTTTACTTTCGTATCATTTAATTCTGTTATAACACCTAAATCTGTACCTAATTTCACACTTGATATCAAATTACTACATTCATCTGAATCTAATTTTCTTGCATTTGTTAAAATACCATATGAACGATATACTTTATCTTCTAAATCCATTCCATTTTTAGCCAAATATTTTCTTGCTAAACGTTCTTGTTCCATTACTTTTCTTGTTATATTTTCTAGGTTTGTAACTATTTCTTCCTCACTTATACCTAAAGTTTGAATATTAGAAATTTGGTAAATGTCGCCCTTACTTTGTGAATCTTCACCATATAAACCACGGATTGTCATTCCAAAATTATTTACTATATGAAGTACCTTACTTAGGTTTCCTGTTATTTTTAGTGCTGGTAAATGTACCATAACAGATGCTCTTAAACCTGTACCTACATTTGTTGGACAGGCTGTTAAAAATCCATACTCTTTTTTATAGCTAAATCCCAACAATTCATTTAATTTTTCATCTAGTTCAATTGCTAGATTCAATGTATCTTTAAGTTCTAATCCACTAGAAAATACTTGAATTCTCATGTGATCTTCTTCATTTAGCATAATGCAAATATTTTCTTCATCATTTATTAAAATTGCTTCTTCCTCTTTTGCAAGTGCCATTTCTGGACTTATAATATGTTTTTCTACTAAAGCCATTTTTGTAATATCATCCATGTCTTTTAAATACATAAATTTAAGTCCATAGCCTATGCTAGGAGTTACAAATTTAATTTTTTCTAACATTTTTTCTCTATCTTGTTTTGTCATTCTTATTTTAAAAGGAAACTCTTTTATATTTCTTGCAAATCTAATGCGAGAACTAAGAATAACATCTGAATCTTTTCCATTTTCTAAATACCAATTCATATTTTCACCTACTTATTTATTATATTTTTTGTTTTATTGTTATCTCAAAATAACATAAGCATTTTATATTTTATTCATTATTTAATTTTTTTATTTCATCTCTTGTTTTTGCTGCATCTTCATATCTTTCTTCTTTTATCTCTTGTTTTAATCTATTCTGTAATTCTTTAACTTTTTCATCTTTTTCATTTGTTTTATCTTCTTTAATTACTTGTTCTTCTGCTTTTATACTATCGTTTTGTGTTTCATTAGTATTAAGCATTTTTGCTTTTCTTCCTACATGTCTATTTACTCCATGTATATTTTTTAATAAGTTATCAATTTTATCTTCAAAAGTAGTGTAACATTCGTCACAACCAAACTTTCCATTTTTAATAAAATCTTCATAACTCATTTTACATTTATCGCAAATAAGTTTTTCGTTTCTTGCTATACTTGGCATAAATAAACTTTCATCATCATCAAATATATCTTCCAAGAAATTTGAAAAATTAATTGGCATATCAAAAGATATATTATTTATACCTAATTCATTTGCACATTTTTCGCATAAATTCATTTGTTTTTTTACGCCATTTGTAATTTGTGTATATTTAATATTTGCTTCATTGTTTCCACAATTTTCACATAACATGTTAATCAACTCCTTTATAATTTTTTATTTTTTTGTTTCATACTCTGTCCTAAATTGGTAACATATCAAAGTTTTTAACTGTTTCTTTCTGCACAAAAGTTACAATTTAACTTTTTCTAATTGCTACTCAATTAAATTTACTAACATATTTTTAAATATTCTCGCTCTTAATTCATCTCTAGTCGGTTGTTCTATTTTTAGTACATTATCACTTGTTGCTACTTTTAAAAGTTTTGCTTCAATAGTATTTACCATGTTGTATGATAAAAAGTTACTAATAAATATATCTACTTCTTGAGCTGTTAAAGAGTCTTCAATACTATTAATAATATGCATAAAATAATTGCTTTTAGTAATATTTACTTTCTTTATTTTTATAGAGCCTCCACCTCCACGTTTACTTTCTACATAATAACCTTGTGAAGGTTTAAATCTTGTTGCTATTACATAATTTATTTGAGATGGCACGCAATTAAATCTTTGTGCTAAATCATTTCTTTGTATTTCTACTAAATCATCTTCTTCAAATAAATCTTTTATAAAACCTTCTATCATATCTGACATTCTCATTTTCTTACCACCTCTTATTTTTATCGTTTTTGACTTTGACTTTCTTTGACCTATAATATTATTATAGCATCAAATTTTATAAAGTCAACACTTTTTATTTACTTTTTTTATTTTTTATATTATAATTATTTTGCTTTACTATAATATTGTAAAGGAGGTATTAGTATGGGAACAAGACACAACATTGTTCATGTTTCTCTTAAGAAACACAGCTGGTTCTCTATAGGCGGTTTCCATCCTGAAATTGATAAGGGTTTTCATCCTAATATTTGAAGGCCTGACAAAGAATGTGGAAACTAAAAACTAAAACCGGACAGGAGCCTTGTTATTTAAGGCTCCTTCTTTTTTGTCATTTTGTCCATCTGATTTGCCTTATCTTTTTGTTTTTCTAATGTAAGCCATGCAAAATATGATGAGACAAACTCCCCATATTTTGTTGTGTCTTCATTATCAATTAAATTTTCTTCATCTTCTGATTTCAAGTTCATAAAATTTTTTATTCCTTTCTATTATCTTTTTGTAGCCAATTTATTTTATCCAATTTTAATGTTGTTTTATTCCTCCATATTTAATAATTATAGTGTGTATTTTTTTTATTTTTCTATTCTTAATTTTTAGTATATTATCTTTGTTTTTGCAAAAAATAAAAATCTCACATATATTATGTGAGACTTTTATTTCTTCGTAACTCATTTAATTTTTCTTTAATTTTTTTTGAAGCTTCTTTGGTAGGAATATTTATATACATTCCATAGATTTCATGGAAACCCACCTTTGCATTCAAATTTTGTGCAAATTTTATTAATTCATCTTTTTGCATAGCATTTAAGCTGTTTCCCACAGAAATTACTTCCATAGTTTTTCCTCCATATAAAAAGCCAATTTATGGTTACATAATTATTATAACACATTTTTTATCTTTTTTCTACATTTTTTACCAGTTTATTTTAATTTTTTTTGAACATTCTATATATTGAAAAACATTAAACTGTTTTTTAAGAAAATTAAATTCTTATTTTAGGAGGTGAAAAAAATGACAAACTCAAATTATAAAGTAGTTCCAGGAGCTAGCGAAGCTTTAAACAAATTCAAATATGAAGTAGCTTCAGAAGTTGGTGTAAACTTAAAACAAGGATACAATGGAGATATATCTGCAAGAGACGCTGGTAGAATCGGTGGAAACATGGTTAAAAAATTAATAGAAACAGCTGAAAGACAAATGGCTAACAAATAGTTAATTTTATCAAATTTAAGTACAGGAGTTTATTTTTTGCCTTTATACATAAAGTTAAAGACAGGAAGTAAATTCCTGTCTTTTTATATAGTAGGTTATCAATATTCTATGATATAATTCAAATTTAAATTTGATAATTTTACCAGTTTATTTTGTCTAATTTTGAGCATTCTAATAATGAAAATAAAATTTTCAAATTTTAAATTTTCAGGAGGTGAAAAAAAATGACAAATTCAAATTCAAAAGTAGTTCCAGAAGCTAAAGAAGCTTTAAACAAATTCAAACATGAAGTTGCTTCAGAAGTTGGTGTAACTTTAAAAGACGGATATAACGGAAATATATCTGCAAGAGACGCTGGTAGAATCGGTGGAAACATGGTTAAAAAATTAATCGAACAAGCTGAAAATCAAATGAAATAGGTTATAAAAATAAAAATTGGAATAAGGTTTAATCCCTATTCCAATTTTATTTTTATACAATGTTTATAATCTTATTTTTTAGTTTTCTAAGCTTCTGGTTCTACTAAACCAAAGTTTTTGCTATCTTTTAAACGATAAATTACATTTACTTTTCCAGTTTCTATATTTATAAATACTAAGAAATTATTTTTTGGTTTTCCTTGTAATTCTAATTTAGCATCTTCTGGTGCCATTGGTTTTATATTGTAGTAAATAGTTTTTATGATTTCATCTTCTATTTCATGAGCTTCCTCGCTACTTGTAATTGCTTCTTTCATTCTTATAGACTCTGTCATATTTTGTTTATCTTTTTTAGTTTTCATTTTACGAATTTGTCCTTCTAAAATATCTATGTCTTTATCTATAGAAGCATATAAATCGCGATGTGCTGTAACAGCTCTAAATGTTTCTCCTTCTACTTTAACATGTAATTCGGCAACTTGTTCATTACCTTCTGTTCTAATTGTAGCAAGTACTTCAAATTCTTCTCCAAAATACTTAACTAATCTTTCCATTTTTTTCTCGATATAATCTTTAATAGATTCTGTCGCTTTTAAATCTTTTCCTGTAATTTTTATGTTCATAAAAATCGCTCCTTTCATACTTGTTCTTTTGTTACTTTGTGTATATGTTTATTATACCTTGTTTATTGTATTTTTTCAAATATTTTTACAATTTTTTCATAAATTTCTTAATTTTATAAAATTTTTATAAACTTTTATCATATAAGACTTGCAAAAAGTACATTTTTATGATAAAATTTTATCTGCTATATATGAAAAGTAACTTAAAGGGAGGTGCAAAATATGCCAAATATTAAATCAGCTATTAAAAGAACTAGAGTTATCGAAAAGAAAACAATGCAAAATAATATGATTAAATCAGCTTACAAAACATCTGTTAAAAAATTCGAACAAGCTGTAGCAGAAGGTAAAGTAGAAGAAGCTACTAAATTATTCTCAGAAGCTACTAAAAAAGTAGATCAAGCTTGCACAAAAGGTGTAATAGTAAAAAATACAGCTGCTAGAAAAAAATCAGGTATGGCTAAAAAACTAAACGCTATAAAAGCATAGTTAAAAATAAAAAATTGTGCACAGTTTTTTATTATGTTTTAAGATTTTCGAGCATAAGAGTATGGATTATAAATTCATGCTCTTTTTTTGTATGCTATATTAAGTACAATAAACAGCTAATTTGCTAAATCATTTTCGAAACTTAAGTAGTTAAAAATCCTTGGCATAAATTACCTTTGATTTTCATGTATATTTTATGATAAACTTAATATAGATAAATAAGAAAGTTGAGGTTATTGTATGAATATAATTAATACTTTAGTTAATAAAATTAAAAATTTGGACTGTAAAACAAAGAAGATTATGCGCATAGGATTAATAGTTTCATTTGTTTTATGCTTGATTTCAACTTTTTCTCTTTTTACATATGAAACTTTTTACAGTATTCCTACTTTGTTTTATATTGGCATTTCATTGTTTAGAACTAGTTTAATGTTTGCTTGCAGTTTCTTTATTTGTGGAATTGGTTTTGACACAATTAAGAATGAAATCGGTTTATAAACAATATATAAAAAGCACCTAATTTTGCATAAAGCTAAAATTAGGTGCTTTTTATTATAATTTTCTATTATTTTTTCAACTCTTCTAGGAACATTTTATTAAGCATCTGTGGGTTTGCTTTTCCTTTTGTTTCTTTCATTGCTTGACCTACTAAGAATCCAACTGCTTTATCTTTTCCAGCTTTAAAGTCTGCTATAGATTGAGGATTTGCCTCTAATATTTTAAGTACAACTTCTTTTATTGCTCCTTCATCTGATATTTGAATCCAACCTTTTTCTTTAATTATTTCTTCTGGGTCTTTTGGATTTTCAAATAACTCTTCTAAAACTTTTTTACCTATTGCACTACTTATTGTTCCTTTATCTATTAAAATAATCATTTTAGCAAGTTGTTCTGCTGTAAATGGTATTTGGTCTGCTTCCATTTCTTTTTCGTTTAAAATTCTTGAAACATCAGATAATAACCAGTTTGCAACAGCTTTTGCATTTTTACAGATTTTTTCTGCTCCTTCAAATAAATTAGATAGATATTTTGAAGCTGTAAGCATGTTACTATCTTTTTCAGATAAACCGAATTCATTTAAATATCTTTGTTTCCTACTCTCTGGTAATTCTGGTAAATTGTTTTTTATGTTCTCAATATACTCTTTAGATAGACGAATAGCTACTAAATCTGGATCTGGGAAATAACGATAATCTTGTGCATCTTCTTTATCTCTCATAGAGAATGTTCTTCCTGATACATCATCCCATCTTAATGTTTCTTGTTCTATTTTTCCGCCATCTTCTAATATATCTATTTGTCTGTCTGCTTCGTATTCTATGGCTCTTACAATGCTTCTAAAAGAGTTCATATTTTTCATTTCTGTACGAGTTCCATATTCTGTTGCTCCTTTTTTTCTAACAGAAACGTTTACGTCTGCTCTTAATGAACCTTCTTGCATTTTACAGTCTGATACTTCTATATATTCAAGTATTGATTTTAGCTTTTTCAAATACTCTTCTGCTTCTTTTGCTGATCTTAAATCTGGCTCTGAAACTATTTCTATTAAAGGAACTCCAGCTCTATTTAAATCAACCAAACTTCCTCCACCAAATTCATTGTGATTTAACTTACCCGCATCTTCTTCTATGTGAATACGTGTTAATCTAATTTTTTTCTTACTTCCATCTTCATTTTCTATTTCTACATATCCATGCTCACAAAGTGGTTTGTCAAATTGTGATATTTGATATGATTTTGGAAGGTCTGGGTAAAAATAATTTTTTCTATCATTTTTGCTATCCATTGCTATTTCACAATTAGTAGCTAAACCTGCTTTTACTGCATATTCTACTACTTTTTCATTTAATACTGGTAGTGCTCCTGGCATTGCCATACATACTGGACATACATGTGTGTTTGGATTTGCTCCAAATTCTGTAGGACAACTACAGAATATCTTTGTTTTTGTTGAAAGTTCAGCATGAACTTCTAGTCCCATTACTATTTCATAATCATCTCTTGCCATTTTTTCCTCCTTTAACTCCTATCTGGTTTCTGTTCTTTTACTTAATAAGGAGTGTCCCTCTTGTTCCGATTTCGGAACAAAAAGGACCGTCCCTAGTGTTCAGGTTTATATTTCTCTCTAAATTTTGTAGCTTGTTCATAAGTATAAGCTGCATTTAATATTTTCTCTTCGTCAAATCTATTTCCTATTAATTGCATTCCAACTGGCATACCATTGCTATCTACTCCACATGGAACTGAAATTCCTGGTAGACCTGCTATATTTATTGAAACTGTACAAATATCTGCTAAATACATTTCTAATGGATTTGAAGATCTTGTACCAATTTCAAATGCAACTGTTGGTGATGTTGGCGTTAATAAAACATCATATTTTTCAAAAGCTTTATCAAATTCTTTTCTAACTAATGTACGAACTTGTTGTGCTTTTTTGTAATATGCATCATAGTATCCTGAAGATAATACATATGTTCCAAGTATTATTCTTCTTTTTACTTCATCGCCAAAACCTTCACTTCTTGAATTTTTGTAAATTTCTTTTAAGTTTGTAAAGTTTTCTGTTCTGTAACCATATCTAATTCCATCAAATCTTCCTAAGTTTGAACTTGCTTCAGCACATGCAATTATATAATATGTTGCTAATGCATAATTTGCAATATCTAGTGAAAATTCTTCTACTTCTGCTCCCATTTCTTTGTACTTTTCTATTGCTTCTTTAAGTTTTGCTTTTACTTCTTCATTTATTCCTTCTCCAAAGAATTCTTTTGGAATTCCTATTTTTAAACCTTTTACATCATTTTTTAAGCATTTTGTATAATCAATTTTTTCTCTATTTTCTGAAGTAGTATCTCTTTCATCATGTCCTGCAATTACATTTAAAAGCATTGCTGCATCTTCAACGTCTTTTGTAATTGGACCTATTTGGTCTAAAGATGACGCAAATGCTACTAATCCATAACGTGAAACTAAACCATATGTTGGTTTTAGTCCTACAACACCACAAAATGCTGCTGGTTGACGAATTGATCCACCTGTATCTGAACCTAAAGCCCAAGGTACTAAGTTAGCTGCAACTGCCGCTGCAGATCCTCCTGAAGAACCTCCTGGTACTGTATTTAGGTTCCATGGATTTCTTGTTACATGGAATGCTGAATATTCTGTAGAAGCACCCATAGCAAACTCGTCCATATTTAATTTTCCTAAATCTATCATATGTTGTTCTTTTAGTTTTTCAACAACTGTTGCATCATATGGAGATACAAAGTTTTCTAACATTTTTGAACTACAAGTTGTTTTTATTCCTTTAGTACACATGTTGTCTTTTATTCCTATTGGAATACCTGCTAATTCTCCTTTTATTTCTCCTGCATCTATTTTTTCTTGTATACTTTTAGCTTCTTCTAAAGCTTCATCACATAATGTTGTAACAAATGCTCCAACATCTTTTTCTTTATCATTTATTCTATCTACATATGCTTTTGTTACTTCTTGCACTGTAATTTCTTTTTTGGCTAATTTCTCTTTTAGCTCATGTACTGTAAGTTCTGTAATTTCCATCTGTTTTCCTCCTCTATTTAGAATTTAAGATTTTATTCGAAATATTATCTATTTTTTCCAACTTTTAATATCTTTTTTAACCAAAGCAAAAGCGAGCATTGCTAGAAATTTGTTTATTGAATTACTTTTGGTATTTTAAACATATTTCTTTCTTTTTCTGGTGCATTAGCTAAAAGTGCTTCATTATCTTCAAATACTTTTATCTCATCTTTTCTAAATACATTATAATTTTCGTTAACTCCAAAAGATTCTGTCAATCCTTCTACTGGAGCATTATTTACTATATTAGCAAAATTTAAAATATCTTGTAAATTTAATAAGTACTTATCTATTTCTTCATCTTTTATGTTTAAATTTGCAAGTTTTGCAATGTGCAATAATTCTTCTTTACTTACTTTCATTTTATCCTCTCCATTCTTTGTTAAATTAACTTTCCCTAAGTAACTTTGGGTTTTATTATAAACTTTTTTCTTCAATTTTACAATAGTTTGAGTTAAATTTTTAAACGTGGCAAAAGGGCCAGAGGAATTTACCACATTTTTTCAAAGATGTGGTAAATTCCTCTGGCCCTTTTGCCACGTTTTTTTAAAACATCAAAGGAGATAACGTTTGCTACAAACGTTATCTCCCAAAATCTATATAAAAAACAATATATATTGTTTGTACTATATATTATTCGTATTTATTAAATTTTGTGCCATTAGTGATGCAAATTTTTTGTACAAATTTTAAACAATATATTTTATTTCATTATCAGGAAAATACTTCTTCATCAGCATTCTTATATATTCTTCCGCTTCTTGCCTCACTTCTTTTTTATACGTATATTTTCCTCTACCTCTTCCTGTCATTTTATCTTTATCATAAAGAACTGGATTGTTTGGAAATGCCTCTGTATTAATAGCATTGTGAATATAACTATAAGTCATAAAAATAAGTTCAAAAAACACATTACTTTTTGCTTTTTCACTTAAGTTCTCTGCTAAATATTTTATCAATTCTTCATATTGTTCTTTCCAATCTTCTATTAGTACAATTGGAGCTATTAGAATTCCTACTTTATAGTCAGCTTCTTTCAATTTGTTTATTGCTTCTACTCTTTTGTTTAAAGGCGATGTTCCTATTTCTATTTTACTTATTATTTCTTGTGGATTAACACTTACTCTTACTATTATTCTTCCACCATGATTTAAGTTTAAAATTGGATCTACCATACCAAATTTAGTTGGAAAGGTTAAATAGCCTTTATTTGTTTTAGCTATAAAATTCTCTATTGTCCATTCTAAATTTCCCGTAATTGTATTTTCTAAAATTAAATCACTATTACTACCTATTTCTAAAACTAATTCTTTTTCACTCTCGTTACACACCTTAATTATTTTATTTAGCATTTCTTCACGATTCACAAATAGCCTTAAATATGCACATTTGTTGTAATTACAAACTAAATAGCAATACATACACATTGCAATGCAACCGTGATGATGTATATGGTACTAAATAGTCTGATATTTTATTATTTGGTACAAACTTATGAGTTTTCCTTATTCCTATAATTAAATTTTGTTTCATATTACAAAATTCTTTATTTTCTTTTTTTCTCATCTCTTCAATATTATTATGATTTTCAATTTCTTTGCAAGGAATACCTTTCTCTCTGTATCTTTCTAATAATCTTTTCCCTAACTCATAATTTTCTGCTTCTTTTTCAAAAAAAACTTCTCTCGGTAAAAACATATCTCTCACTCCTTTACAAGATTTAGTCTTTACCAAGAAAAGTTTTTTATTCTATTTCTTTTGATATGAAATGTGTAAATGCCACAAGATACGCTATTGATAGTAAAAATCCTGCACATACGTCACTAGCATAGTGAACACCTAAATAAATACGGCTTACTCCTATTAATATGATTAGTATACTTAACAATATTATTAGTGTCCATTTTAAATATTTGTTATTAATCTTTTTATATATTAAATATATGAATAGACCATAAAATGCCATACTTATCATTGAGTGTCCTGATGGAAAACTGTAACCTGTTTCTTCTACAATTCTAAATTCGTTCGGTCTTGGTCTTGCAATTATTCTTTTTAATATTTGATTGCTTGCAAAGATAATTGCTAAATTTATTGCTATATATTTGCTTTCTTTCTTTTTCCAAAAATATATCACTGATACAATTGCTACTGGGATAATTACATATGCTGAACCTATTGTCGTAATTACTTTAGCAACTTTACTTACATTATCAGATATTGCCTTTGATATAAAATTATAAATAGTTTCATCAAATTTATAAATTTCTTGTTCTAATACATCTTCCAATATTAAAATGAATAATATTAGTGCTACTATTGATAAAATCCATCTCTTATTTTCTTTTAAAAATTTTAGTACTTTATTCTGTTTCTTTTCTTCTATTTCTTCCATTTCATTTCCTCTAATTTTTTTTAGCAATTAATGCTTTTATTTTTATCCCTTGTTCTTTAAACATTTTTTCATGCTCTGTTTCAATGTTTTCCCAAAAATCCTCTTCACTTTCTAAATCATATGTCTTTTTAATTAATTTAAAACCTGCTTCTTTAAAATAAACTAAGCTATCTTCAAATAAATTATCATCATCTGTTTTAAAGTATATTTCTCCACCATCTATTAAAACCTCTTTATATTTTTCTAATTGTTTTGTATGTGTTAATCTCTTTTTATGATGCTTTCCTCTTGGCCATGGATTACAAAAGTTTATATATATTCTTTCTACTTTATCTTTTTTATCTAGTATTAAGAAAATTCTTTCTATATCAAACCTTGTTAAATATACATTATCTATTTCTCTGTTTTCATTCTTATACGTTTCTTCTATGTTTCTTTTGGCTAATCCAAGCATTGCATCTACTAAATCTATTGCTAAATAATTTATATTTTTATTTTTTACAGCAAGTTTTGAAATGAAACTCCCTTTACCGCAACCTAATTCTATATGAAATGGTGCTTCATTTTTATATAAAGTTTTCCACTTTTCTTTATAATCTTGTGGATTATCTATATAAAATTTACTTGCTTCTAGTTCTGGTCTAGCCCATGGTTTAAATCTTATTCTCATTTTTTCTTCCTTCTTCGACTTTTATTTTTTGCATTTTACCATATTCTATACTTTTTGACAAGAACACTGTCTATTTTTGTCAATATGTTTTTCCTTTATTTTCCATTTTTATATTTACATTTTTTAGGAAATCATATATAATCTTTTCAATATTATTGTAAGGAGGGCGAAGCCTATGGTAACATCTCAAATTGAACAAGAAGCTAAAAATTTTATAGGTAAAAAAGGACCTAATTATGTTCTAAATCTTGCCACCAAAGAAGAAAAGGAATATTTCGAAGGAATCATATATAAGAATGGTGTTGCTAAAGCTAATATCTTTTGTTATCCTTCTAATATTTCTCCTAATTTTTAGTATTTTGTTCATATACAAATAAAAACACCAAGAACTTAAAATTAAGTCTTGGTATTTTTTATTTGTATATTCTATTTTACATATTCATTTAATTGTTTTACTCTGTATTTTAATTCATCTAATTTATCTGTAGAAACATATCCTGGCATACCATTTATAACGTCTGGTATTCTATTTACTATAGTAGCACAAGTAAGTTCTACTGTTGCAGGTCTTGCAACTACTATTGTTGTATCTGGTTCACCTTCTATTGTCCATTCATTTTTATCATAATCTTCTTTTGAATATACTTTTCCTATACATTCAGATTCTATTGTAATTCCTTCTTCTGTTTCAGTTGTTACTACTGCACTCATTCCTGTAGCATCTCCTGCTTTTACAGTCATTCCTAAAGTTTCTGAATATATATCTTCTTTATATGTGTGTGGTACTGTTTTTTGTGTTTGAGATTTTACTGTTAATCCTAATTTTGAGCAAAGCCATCCATTTACATTCCACATGTATGATGGTAAATATTCTCCTGCATCTATCATTTTTTGTCTTTCTTCATCTGAAATTCTATCTACTGATGCAACTTGTTCGTCAAATTCTTGAAGTGTTAGTCCTGAACCATGTGCTCTTGCTAATGCTATTCCATAGTCTTCTACATTGTAGCTTGAACTTCCTTTAATTTTCTTTATTGTATGTGTTGAACCACATATTGCTGAGATTAATTCACCCCAATATATATCTTGATATCCGCTTCCTGTAATTGTACATCCATTTTGTTTTGCAAGTTCATCTATTTTTTTAGTTGCTACTGGATTAGAATTTGCTGGATAAAATGCTTCTTCACATGTAGTAATTGCATTTATTCCAAGTTTAGCACAAAGCATTAATGCATCTTCTACATCTTTAAATAAACTCATAGTAGTTACTACTACTATATCTGGTTTTACTTCTCTTAGCATTTCTTCTGCATTTTCTTTTGAAGTTATAGTAACTCCTTTTTCTTCTCCTCCCATAACAGCTGAAATGTCTTTTCCTATAACTGCTGGATTTACATCTACAGCTCCTACGATTTCTGCTCCTTTTTCATACACATAACGCATTGTGTATACTGACATTTTTCCTGTACCATATTGTACAACTCTTACTTTTCTTTCCATCTTTTGCACCTTTCCTTTCATTTTTAATTATATATAGATTATTTACTATATAACTAAATTTATTCTTTTTCTTATGCATTATATTAAAATAGCCCCGTAATAAAGTTTTTTATTCCATTCCATATTCCTTGGAAAACATTTAAAATTACATTTACTATTGTTTTTACTATAATATTATTTTCATAAAAATTTATTAATAGTTTATGTGTTGGTGGAAAAAACCATATGATTAAAATAATAACTGCTAAAATTGCTAATGTTTTTAATAAATCTAAAAATCTTTTAAAAGTCCATGGTTCTTTTAGTTTATACCCTAAACTTCTTAAGTAGTTATTATATGCATTTGCATATGCTCTATTTATTTCTTTTTGCATTCTTTTTGCATTTTCATCATAGCTATTTCTTTCATTTGTATCTTTATTTTTGTGAATAATTTGATTAGTATTTTCAGCATATATTTCTTGTTTTGTCGTTGTTTCCTGTCTTTGCATTTGTTTATATCTATTAATCTCTTCTCGTTTTTTTTGTTCTTCTATTATTTTTTCTTGTTTTCTTTGTCCTTCTAAATTAATATCATATTCTCTTCTTTTTTCTTCATTGCTTAAAATTTCATATGCTTCATTTATTTGTTTCATTTTCTCTTCAGCTTTTTGCTTTTCTTCTCCTTGTTGCAAATCTGGATGGTATCTTTTTACCAGAACATGATAAGCCTTATCTATGACTTCTTTTGACGCCTTTTCACTTACCTCTAATATTTCATATAAATTTGACATATTTGCCCCTTAAATTTAATTATTTCCTAAATTATATCATTAAAATAATTAAAAGCATAGTATTTTTTTATAAAATATGTTATAATTCGTTTATTAAAAATAAAATCAAGGAGTGATACAATTGAAATTAACTTCAGATGACGAAACTTTAGCAGAAAATAAGGTATTAATTTTATATATTTTAAATAAAGTTGGAAAATCTATTTCAAATGACGCATTACTAAATTTAGTTCTTGCTGTTACTGATATGAATTACTTTTATTTTCAACAATTTTTATTAGATTTATTAGAAAATAATTATATATCTAGTTATGAAAAAGAAGAACATGTTTTTTATCAAATTACCAATTTTGGTAAAGAAACTTTAAGCTTAACACAGGATATTTTACCTGGAATTATTAAATTAAGGGTAGATAGCAATTTTAAAGAAGAAATGGATAGCTTTGAAAATGAGCATTCTGTAATTGCGGAATATACTCCTCGTAGTGAAAACTATTTTGACATTTCTTGCAAAATTGTAGAAAAAAATGAAACTATTTTTGAAGTAAAAACCTTTGCTGGTTCTCCAAATCAAGCGAAAGACATTGTTGATAATTGGAAAAATCATGCAGATGAATTATATCCTGCAATTTTAAATATCTTAACCAAAAAATAAAAGGACATTTGGGGACGGGTCACTTTTGTCCTTTACATAATTTTAAAACAATAAAAATAAAAACATATAAATTAAAAAGTTTATATGTTTTTATTTTTTATATATTATATTATTTTATGTAAAGGACAAAAGTGACCCGTCCCCAAATGTCCTTTCTATCTTTTCTATTACATCATTTATTTCTACTACTTGAACTTCTTCTGAATTCCTTAATTTAAATTCAACTTTGTCCTCTTCAATTTTTTTGCCAACTGTTATTCTTACTGGAATTCCAATTAAGTCCATGTCATTGAATTTTACTCCTGGTCTTTCATTTCTGTCATCTAATATTGTGTCTATTCCCATGCTTTGTAATTTTTCATATAATTCGTTTGCTACTCTTACTTGTTTTTCATCTTTACCACTAATTAATACTATAGCAACTTTAAATGGAGCTATATTAGCTGGCCAAATTATACCTTTTTCATCATGATTTTGCTCTACTATTGCAGCTATAATTCTTTCAATTCCTATTCCATAGCATCCCATAACTACTGGTTTTAATTCATTATTTTCATTTGAATAGTTTAATCCTAAACTTTCACTATATTTTGTTCCAAGTTTAAATGTATTTCCTACTTCTATTCCTTTTTTAAATACTACATGACCTTTACCACAACATGGGCAAATATCTCCTTCTTGTACATTTCTAATGTCTGCTACCATTTCTACTTTAAAGTCTTCTACATTTACATTTATATAGTGATAATCTGTTTCATTAGCTCCTACCAAGAAGTTCTTCATATATTTCACACCATTATCCATTATAACTGGAATGTCTAAACCTATTGGCCCTGCAAAACCTATCTCTGCATTTGTAATTCTTCTTACATCTTCTGGTTCTGCTAAAGCTACTTCTTTGGCATTTAATAGTTTTTGTAATTTTACTTCATTTACATCTTTATTTCCTTGTACCATACATGCATAGAATTTATCATCTACTTTGTATATTAATGTCTTTACAAATTTTGCTGGGTCTTCATGTAAATATTCTGCTAATTCATCAATAGTTCCTACATGTGGTGTATTCATTTTTTCGTATTTTTTCTTTTCTTCTTTATTTTCTATTTCTTCATCTACACATTTGCTAACTTCTATATTTGATGCATAATCACAATTATCACATAAAACTAAAATGTCTTCTCCAACATCTGTTATTGCTTGAAATTCCTCAGATAAAAGTCCTCCCATAACACCTGTATCTGCTCTTACTACTACATAATTTAGTCCTACTTCTTTGCATATTTTATGATATGCTTCGAATTGTTTTTTATAAGATTTATCTGATTCTTCTTGGTTTATATCAAAGCTATATGCATCTTTCATTGTAAATTCTCTTGTTCTAATTAGACCTAAACGTGGTCTTACTTCGTCACGATATTTATTGCCTATTTGATACAAAGTATATGGAAAATCTTTGTATGATTTTGCTTTCATCATTGAAGCTAATACAAAAAATTCCTCGTGTGTTGGACCTAATACATATGGTCTATTATATCTATCATTTAATTTGAATATTGATGGTCCAAATAATTCATATCTTCCTGATTTTTGGAAAACATCTATTGGTAAAAGCATTGGCATTGTTACTTCTTGTGCCCCTGCTTCATTCATATTTTTTCTAACTATATTTTTAACGTTTTCATATACTTTTTGTCCTAATGGCATTTTCATATAAATACCATTTCCTATTTTTTTAAACATTCCACTTTTTACAAGTAAATTTCCACTTGCAGATTCTTCATCTTTTACATCTTCTCTTAATGTATAAAAATAACTTTCACCTAATTTCATTTTTTGCTCCTCTTTTCTTTAAATTTTTTAATCATATACGTAGATGCTTCTTCCATATATTTTTATGGGTAAGAAATCTTTCACATTTAGTTTTGTTTATTATCTTCTTCCCTTTCGGGCATTGGAGCCTCTATGTTTTCTTTTTTATTTTCTTCTTGCTCTTCTCCTTCTTCTTTTTCTTTTTCTTCATTATTTTCTTTTATAATGTCATCTATTACTATTTGTTGATTTTCATCTAATTTGTATCTTGGAAGTTCTGGTAAATCGTCTAAAGATGTAATACCAAACATTTTTAAAAATTCATTAGTTACACTATACATGCTTGGTCTTCCTGGTGCATCTGCCTTTCCTACATTTTCAATAAGATTATATTCTAATAATTTATACATAGTTCCATCTGAATTAACACCACGAATTGCTTCTATTTCTGCTCTTGTAATTTTAGGATTATATGCAATAATTGATAAAGTTTCTAAAGCTGCATTTGATAAATTTGGTTTACTTCTTTTATCAAATATTGGATAAATATATTCATAATATTCTTTTTTTGTAGTTAATTGAATTGCATCATTAATTTTTATTATTTCAATTCCTCTTCCAGCTTTTTCATAATCTTGCTTCATACTTTCGATAATCGCAAAAAGATCTTCACTACTCAATTCTAGTGCAGACATTAATTCTTTTATTTGTACTTCTCTTCCACAAGCAAATAAAATTGCTTCAATTATGGCTTTTGCTTTTTCTATTTCCATGGTATAACTCCTTTTTTACATTGGTACTATTATCGCACGAAAATAGCTGTATGTCAATAATAAAGCTACAGTTTTAACTCACTGTAGCTTTATCTGTTTTTTCTATATTTTTTATTTTTTCATAAATTTTTTGCTTTGTTCTATATCTTTTATTTTCTGAGATTACTAAATACCACAAATATGCAAGTATAAGTAAAATTGCTATGTTTTTCAAATTTAAAATTACTATACTGCTAATTGCTGTTAATATACTAATAGTAACGTTTGAAATCATATAACTATATCTATATGACTCTTTTCTTCCAAATAAAATATGTAATATTCCTTTTGCTATTCTTCCTCCATCTAAAGGATAAATTGGTATTAAATTAAATATTGCAATCAAAATATTTGCATATATAACTATATCTCTGCTTATTCCCAAAAATGATATTGGAAATAATAAAAATACAATTATAAATAATAAATTTGTAAGTGGTCCACTAGCTGCTATAATAATCTTTTTTAATGTTAGTAAAGTACCCTTTTTTATTTTTCTATTATAATTTTCTAACTTGCTTTCAAATCCAATAGATAACCCTAAAGGCATTATCTCTAAACTATTTGGTTTAAAACCTAAAAGTATTCCTGCTAGCATATGTCCTAGCTCATGAAATAGTGCAAATAACATTAATATTCCATAAATTCCAATTTGCCTTGTTACTATAAAAATAGCAATAAACACAAATATTTTTAAATGTAATCTTATTTTCAATTTGATTCTCCTTTTAAAAATCCATTATATATTCTGGATTAACAACTCTATTTTCTCTTCTTACCTCAAAATGTAAATGAGGGCCTGTAGCATTTCCTGTAGAGCCTACTTCTCCTATTTGCTCTCCTTGTGATATTTTATCCCCTTGTTTTACATATATTGTTTGGCAATGTGCATAAATTGTTATAACATCACCATTTTGAATGTATACATGATTTCCGTATCCACCTTCTGAAGAAACAAATGTAACTTCTCCTTCCATTGCTGCAACAAATTTTGTTCCCGCGTTTACTGCTATATCTATACCTGCATGATTTGCAGATACAATTTCGGTTGGTGTTCTTGCTCCATATCTTGAACTTATTGCTCCTTTTAATGGTAATGTAAAACTATAATTTTCTTTAATATAATTTGCATCTATTTCCATTTGTGACAAAGGTTCTTGACTTTGTGGTTCTTCATCTGCAGAAGTTTCAGTTGTTGCACTAAGCACATTACTATCTTCTCCTCCTCCAATTCCTCCTGCCACTTGTTCATTTGTAGTCTGTCCATTTACTTCATTAGCATTTTCTGTTTGTTCATTTGATATTGTATTTGTAGTTTCATTAGTTATTTCGTTAGATATTTCATTTGTATTTTCATTATTCTCTTTTACTATTAGTCCTTTTAAATTATTGTTATAATAATCTCCTGCTTTTGTATATAGTTCTTGAAAATTAATATCATATGACAAAAACTCTCTTGTTTTTGTCATTACATCTTCTGAAAATATGTAATTTGAATTTTTTATCATGTAAAATATGAAATATATTAATAGGCATATAACAATTTGCAAAATAAGTTTTTTAAATAACATATATTCTTTTTTATTATTGGTATTTACATGGCTTGTTGAAACTCGAATGCCACTATTATTTTGCATTTTTCTTCTCTGATAAATTTCTTCTGCTTTTCTTATTCTTTCTTCTGCACTTAAGGCTCTTTCCAAACACTTACACCTCTTCCTTAGTTTTAACTTTGTTTCATTTATATGCTTGTTTTATTTTTTTATGACTATTTGTGTTAATCATTTTTCTTAGCTTATAAAATACTTATATTATATAAAAATTGCACTTATAATATGAATTTGTTCGTGCGCGAAAATTTATGAAATAAATTTTCTGTGCAATGTAATTTTATATAATAGGAAAGTTGCATAACTTTCCTATTATATAAAAAAAGTCTATTTTTCAATAGACTTTATCTTAACAATATTGACCATAAACTTAATGCACTAAAAATTGCTAAAAATATAGTAAGTGCTTTTAGCCTTTTATATTTTTCTCTTATTTTCTTACTTCCAATTCCTATTTCATATTCTTTCTTTTCTATTTTAGAAATATAGTCTTCTACTATCATTTCTGCCTCTTTTATTGCGTATTTCTTTCCATCTATTTTTTCTTTTTTTGAACTTACTTTTTTGTTTTCTATCTTCTCTAGCTTATGTATTTTTACATTATCTTTAAATACAATATAAGCTTCTTCTATCATATTTGATGGCAAATTTCTTAATATAACCATATTTTTCATTGTATTTGTCTCCATATAAACCACCCTCTCTTTTGTTTATATAGATTTTTTCCATTTTTACCATAAATATACTTTTATTTTATCCATATTTAATAATTTCTACAATTCCCTCTGCCACCATACTTGCCATTCTTATTACTACATTAAGTGATACGTTTTGTAAAACTGTAAAATTGTAATAAGGTATCTTGTTATTTTTTCCAACAACAGCCTTTATGCTTAAATCTCCTATTTCTATTTTATTTTTATTTAGTCCTTTACCTAACATTGTCTTTTCTTTACTTACAAATACTTTTCCAATATTTTCTTTTTTAGAAAGTGCTGCATCTATAACAATAATGCATGCATTAGGATGTCTATTTTTTATAATCTCTATTACATTTTCAATATTTGTATAACATATATTTTCTTCCAAACTTCCATATATGTTTATATTAAATATATTGTAATTTTCTAATAATTCTTTTAGTTTACTACCAACTATTGGTCCAAAGCAATCTCCTGTCATTCGATCTGTGCCAATGCAAATAAATACTAATTCTAGATAACCTCGCTTTTTTCTTTCTTCATATATTAAATTTCTAAAATCACTTATAAATTTTTCTTTCTCCTCATTTTCCTGTTCCTCATAAGAATAATAGTCTAAGTTCATTTTTCTTTGTATAATTAAATCATATATTTTAATTATACTCTCCTTTCCTATTAATTTTTTCTTACAATAAACTATGTAAAAAAATGCAATTTATTCCTATTATCTTCTTGGAGTAATAATAATATTCACTTTACTATCATTCTGATATTTTTTTATTATATCTTCTGAAAATCCTGCCATTTCATTAGATAAAATTATTGTTTTATAATTTTCATTAATCAATTGTTTTATCGTATTATCTACTTCCTCTGGATTTTCTAATCTACATACATTCATTCCTAATTTTTCTGCTGTTATAAAATTTTCATTGTCATTTTCTTGTTTTATCCATGATATTTTCATTTTTATTTTTTCCTTTCTCTATTTTTATTTATACGTTGTGAAAAATCTGAATTAAGATTTTATACGCAATGCAAACCGCTACAAAATCTAATTTCTGCCATATTTATCTTCTACAGAAATTTATCATACTATGATAAATTTCCTAGAATATAAAAAACTTCTTATTTTTTACCCAATTTTACTTAACTTTATTTTTTTCTTTTTCTTTCTATTTTATGCAAAGAAAAAAGGATATAAAAATTTATACCCTCTTTTCACACTATTTAGTTGTTTTTTATAGGAGTTTTACACAGCTGGCTCAATTTGAACCAAATCGCCATATTGTAAGTAAAATTCTCCATCTTCTTTCTTAACATCAACGTTTACGAAGATTTCTTTGTGGTGTTTTTTTATAACTCCACCGACTCTTACAACATATCCTTCCCGAATTTTAGTTGGAGAAATTGTTCTTCCATTCCTTGAAAGGAATTTTGCCTCTGTGATTTTGTAGTTTTTTCTCATATTGCATCTCCTTTATTAAATTGTATAATACATTAATTATACAATATTTTACATAAAATTGCAAGTTTTGACCTATTTCTTGACTTTTTTACAATTTTATTTTATTATTTTATAAACTTAAATCGGTTAAAAGGAGTGTTTTTGATATGTTAAAAGAATTTAAGGAATTTGCATTAAAAGGAAATATTATGGATATGGCGATAGGTGTTATTATCGGTGGTGCTTTTCAAAAAATAGTTACTTCTTTGGTTAATGATATAATTATGCCTGCTATTTCTATTTTTACTGGAAAAGTTGATTTTTCAGATTTAGTTGTTACAGTAGGTAACTCTTCAATTAAATATGGATCTTTTATTACTACAATTGTTGACTTTCTAATTATTGCTTTTTCTATTTTTATTGCTATTCGTACTATTAATAAATTAAATGATAGAGCTAAACAAGATTTAGATAAAATGTCTAAAAAGAGTAAATTTTTTAAAGGTAAAAAGAAAAAAGAAGAACCTATTCCAGAACCAACAATAAAGGTATGTCCTTATTGCTTATCTGAAATAAATATAAAAGCTACAAGATGCCCTCATTGCACATCTGAATTAAAGCTAGAGGAAAAAACAAAGAAAACTACTAAGGCTAAGAAAGAAATAAAAAAAGCTTAAAATATATATAATCAAAAAGTTATAATATTGCTTATTATCTATAATTGCAATATATGAAAAAAACACATCTGAAATTAAATACAGATGTGTTTTTTTATTGGTTTATTTGCTTTTGCTCAAAATTATTGCTAATGCTATAACTAAGGCAATTGCTATGATAGTCATTTCTAGTAGTCCACAAAATAATATGTATATGATACTTAGTAATTCTATTTCTATCATAAGCCTCACCTCCTTGATGGAGTCAAACCACATCTGATTATTCTCATTTTCTATTATTGATAGTATAGTATAATTTTACTTATTTGTCTGGTAAACATTACAAATTTTATTTGTTTTTTTACATCACTAGAATTATTTTGTATATTAATTCATAATCAAATTTTATCATAAAAAAAAATACCTCCTATTTATTAATTTCTTAATCAATAAATAAAAGGTGTTTATTGGTATTTGTTTTTATGTTTATTGTTCTAAAATATGCTTTATAGGCATATAAATATAAATTTTAATCTTCTAAAATCTATATACTTTTTTATAATTACTTCATTATGCTGTTTTTAGCTCTAATCTTAATTTATCAGCTATCATTGCGATAAATTCACTATTTGTTGGCTTTCCTTTAGCAGCTGAAACAGTGTATCCAAAGATACTTTCTACTGTGTCTGTTTGGCCTCTTCCCCATGCAACTTCTATTGCATGACGTATTGCTCTTTCTACTCTAGAAGGAGTTGTTTTATATTTTTCTGCGATTTCTGGGTATAATTGTTTCGTTATTTGATTTATTATATCTATATCATTTACTACCATCATTATTGCTTCTCTTAAATATTGGTAACCTTTTATATGTGCAGGTACACCTACTTCGTGTATTACATTTGTAACAAGTGCTTCTAAATTACTCTCATCTTTCTTGCTTTCTGGTGCAAGTTCAATATATTGTTGTTTAATTTCTCTACTTGCAAAGCTACCTTTTGCAGTTCCTGGTTCATAAAATTTAAATTCTTTTATTCTTTTCATTAATATATTAATGTCAAATGGTTTTACTATGTAATATTCCGCACCTAAATTGATAGCTTTTTGTGTTATTTTGTCTTGACCTACAGCCGAAAGCATTATGCATAATGGCATCTTCTCTACTGGATTTGAGTTTAATGTTTCCAAAACTCCTAACCCATCTAGGTGTGGCATAATAACATCTAATAATACAACATCTGGTTGTTGTTCCTTTATCATTTTATATGCCTCATTACCATCCTTTGCAATGCCTATAACATCCATTTCTTCGTCTTTTGACAAGTTTTCATTTAATGTCATAGCAAACTCTACATTGTCATCTGCAATTAAAACCCTAATCTTATTTTTCACTTTTGTTTTCCCCCTAAAATAAATTTTTTGTAAAATTTTTACATTTCGAATTATATTATGTTTTATATAATTTTGCAATAGTTTTTTGGAAATTTTTTCAAGTTTTTGTATTTTTGGTTTATATTTCAATGTTTTTTCTTATATTTTTTTCTTTTATGATACATGTTTTTTCTATTTTTAATGTATTTTCCTTAATTAATTCATTTATTTTTGTTTTTTCTATATCAGTTACTTCTATTCTACTTTTTATTTTTTCATCATATATCACATTTATAATATTAATGTTATTTTTTTCACAATAATATTTAAACTTTTCCCATTCATTATATGAGATAGTCACTTCTATTTCATACCCAATTTCTTCATTTACAATTTTAGCTTTTTCTAATGCACTAATAGTTGCTTCTGAATATGCTTTTACTAGTCCTCCTGTGCCAAGTAATATTCCTCCAAAATATCTAGTTACTACAACTAATATATTTGTTAATTCATTTTTAGTTATAATATTTAACATAGGAGCTCCTGCCGTTCCACTTGGTTCTCCGTCATCTGACATTTTATTTACTAATCCATCTTTAGTCAAGATTGAGTACGCATAACAATGGTGTTTAGCATCATAGTATTTTTTTCTTATTTCTTTTAAAATGTTTTCTATTTCTTCTTGTGTTTGGACATAATAAATATTAGCTATAAATTTTGATTTTTTCTCTACTATTTGTGCTGAAGTATTTTCTGATATTGTTTTTGACACTTTAATTTTTCCTTGTATAATATATTTAGGTTTTTAAATGGATTTACCTATAAACCATTTATTTAAATTCCTATTTTATTCTCATATATAATACTAAATTTTAGCATAAAAATCAAATTTTCAAATTTTTTTCGAATTTTGGATGAGAAAAATCTTAAAATTAGTTGACAAGTCGTCTAAAATAAGTTAAAATAATAAATGCATTTGGAAATGGTGGATTTAGCGTAGTTGGTTAACGCGCCAGTTTGTGGCACTGGAGACCATGGGTTCGAGTCCCATATTCCACCCCATTTATATTTAGCATAAATTTTAATATATTGGGCTGTAGCCAAGCGGTAAGGCACCAGACTTTGACTCTGGCATGCGCTAGTTCGAATCTAGCCAGCCCAGCCATGAAAAAGAACTATACGGACGAAAGTGAGTTATAGTTCTTTTTTATTTTTTCATATAATAAAAAAAAAACTAGGGTACCTAATCTTCTTTTATTTCTTTTAGTTTTACATATTTACTAGTAAATATGTAATTATTATTTTATAAAAATTGTTGACTTTTTAGTATATTTTTCATCTAATAATTATAGAAGATAAGACACCACAGAAATGTGGCGTGTCGCTAAATTTATATTAAATCATTAATACATCTCTAACGGCCAAGCAGAGATGTGTTTTTTGTATTTTTTAAAAAATATTAAATTGACAATATTACAATAATATGTTAATATATTAATATGTTTTAAGAGTATACCTAGAAAATTATAACTTTTTGAGCGGTATAGAATAGCAAATATGTTATTTACACAGATGTGAGATATAATAGAAGTCTTGCAGAGGAGTCTTAAATGATTTCTTTGTGAGGCTTTTTTATTAAATAATTTTCTAAGGGTATATAGAATAATAAGCCAATATATGAAAATAAAATAGAAAGAAGTGATATAAATGATTATAGATAGTTTTGATGATAAATCTGATGCAAAAATAAATCCAGAAATAAATGAAAATGCGCCTAAAGTGGATGCTTGTATTATAACATTTTCAAATATAATTGAAGATTATGTTTTGAAGAATTATAAATGTGAAAAAATAGGAGAATTTAAATTTGCAACAGGAATTACACCAATTTATAAAATTATGTTTAATGGAAAAACATTTGCTTTTTATAAAACATATGTAGGAGCTCCTGCTTGTGTTGGAACAATTGAAGATACATTATCACAAATTAAAACTAATAAATATATAGTTTTTGGAGGAGCAGGTTGTCTTAACAAAGAAATTGCATTTGGAAAAGTTATGATTCCGACAGAAGCATATCGTGACGAAGGAACATCATATCATTATGCAAAAGCAAAAGATTATATAAAAATAAAAAATAGTGATATTATAGCTAAATTCATGAAATTAAATGAAATACCTTATATAGAGGGGAAAACATGGACTACAGACTCATTTTATAGAGAAACATTAAATAATATTGAAAAAAGAAAAAATGATGGTTGTATATCAGTAGAAATGGAATGTTCTGCAATTCAAGCAATGTGTGACTTTAGAAATCTTGAATTTTACACTTTTTTTACAAGCGGAGATTTATTAGATGCACCAAAATGGGATGAAAGACATAAAAAAGGAGAAATTATAGGTACGCAACATGATTCGGGTCATTTTGAAATTGCATTAGAATTAGCAGATTATTTGACAAATTAAAGGAGCTAGAAATTATATGAAATTTAATAAATATGAAGATATAAATTTGTTTTGGAATGATACAAAAGAATTATTAGAAAAAGATGAATGATATAATTGCCTAATGATTGGTAATTGTATTGAAGGACTTGAAAAAGGAATAAACGATTGGTTTATGGCAACTATAACAGACAACTATAATATTGAACTTATAATGTTATATAGAAAACCATGGAAACTAATTTTTTATTCTCCAACTACTAATTATTCAGATGAAATATTAGAGTTTGCAGCAAGTGAAATTTATAAATATGATAAAGAATTACTTGGAGTTAATTCAGAAAAAAGTGTTGCTAATAAATTTGCAAAATATTATTGTAATTTAAGTAATATGAAGTATTCTGTTCATGCTGGACTTAGAATTTTATTATTGGAAAATCTTGAAGATGGAAAATTATTAGAAGATATTACCTATAGAAAATGTACGTTAAATGATAAAGACACGCTGATAAAATATATTCAAGATTTTATGAAAGAAGCTTTAAATGAAGAATACGATTATGATAAGGCTGAAGAAAAATTTAATAAATATTTTGAAAAAGGATATTATGTCCTTGAAAAAGATAATAAAATTGTATGCCAAGCAAATATAAGTAGAATTATGAAATATGGAAAATGTGTAAGCAGTGTTTATACTCCAAAAGAAGAAAGAGGAAAAGGCTATGCTTATAATTTAATTTATAGGATTTCCAGAGATTTAATAAATAGTGGAGATAAATATTGCGTTTTATATACAGATGATAGTAATCCAATAAGTAATCATGTTTATGAAAAAATTGGCTACAAGAGAAAAAGTGATTGGGAAGATATAGATTTTATAAAAAATAATATTTAAAGTAATGAAAAGTTCAAGCTAGTGATGTATAAAAACTCACTAGTAATTTTATTCCAGTTACTAGTATCTTTATTTTTTAACATTCTACTATTATGAAAAAGTCTTCTATATGCAAAAAAGAGATTACAAAAAATCTCTTTTTTACTTTAAAATAATTTGTTTCCAATAGATTTTAAAACTACTTATCGCACTTATCAAGAATTTTTCTAAAAAGAGTACGAAACTCTTTTAGATTATCTTCAGTATAATCATCAGCTTTTACTGATTTTGATAAAAGTTTATATGCTTCTTCAAATCTCTTAATTTCATCATTTGATAAAGAAATTTGCGTCCAGCATTCATTATTCTTATAGTGATAAATAACATCTTCATATGTTTCAGTAGTATACACTTTAATGCCATATCCTACCGCTCTGCTTACATATGGATCTTTAGGAAATTGAAGTCCATTCTCGTTATAATGAATTCCATCACTATCTACTACATAATTTCCTTTTTGCTCGAAATCTTCATAGTTTGCAATACAAATATTATTACAAACTCGATTAAAAGCTAAAAGGTATCTAAACTTGTCATACCCTAATTCTTCCTGAACTATTCTTTGCGATCTCTCATTTAGCCTTCCATGTTTGATTTGCCCTAACATAACTTTATATTCTTCTTCAGTAACATGACATACCATTATAGGATTTGCTTTCCGATATTGCTCATTGACAAAATCATATAATGACATATTCAATTCCCTATCTTCGTTTTCAAACATAACAATTATTTTTCTCATATTACTTCCTCCTTAATAAATTTATTTGTTGTTTACTTGTCATCTATGCCAAACTCCCAAAGGAGATTATAAAAATTAATTAGCTATTGCTAAACTTTATGCGAATTGTATCATCTTTTGGTTTAAAAGTAAATGAAAATTGGAATAAAAATATTACAAAATCTTTTTCTAACATTTTTTATTCTACTTCAATACTTTCCTCATTTTCTAATATTTCGTACTCTACCTCATATTTATTAAACATTTCTTCTATAAATTTATAATCTGGTGGAAATGCTGGATTATCCATATGGATTGGTATTGTTAATGTTGCTCCTACTTCTTTTGCATATAAAGCTGCTTCAAAAGCTGACATTGTTAGTCCATATCCAGTTACAGGAACACATAAAATATCTGCTTTATAATCATTTTTAAAACAAATTGTATCACTTGTTGTATATAGTCTATTTTCTCCATCATCTATAATATATCCGACATTTTCATATATTTCTTTTCCACCTTTTAATAATGGTTGGTAACCATGTACTGCGTGTACTGCTTCTACTTTTATATCGTCTAATTCTATAATATCATTTTCTTTTATAATATTTATATTTAAAGTTTTATTTGCATCTTGAACTTCTTGTGTAGAATATATCTTTATATTATCATTTATTTTTTCTAATATTTCTGTATTACAATGGTCTATATGTTTATGTGTTATTAATATAATATCTACGCTATTCCATACATCAAAATATTCTTCTTTATATTTTAATGTACCTGGATCTATTAGTATTTTCTTTCCTTTTGTTTCAACTAATAAACATGATTGTGGGTATTTTGTAATTTTCATAATTTTTTCTCCTTAATCTTTATTATAAATAATTTACTATTTCTTCAAAAGTGTCGTATCCACTCTCACTATTAATATGTCCACCATTTGGTATTAAAATTTGCTCTGTTGCTATTGTATCTGCAAATTCTTTCTCAACTTCATATTTTACATACGGGTCATTATTTGAGTAAAAACAAATAATCTCATTTGTATATTGTTTTACATCTTGTAGATTATCAAAATACATTGATTTATTTACATTATCATATTCTTCATTTATTCCTAAATAATTATTAAATCCACATACAAATATTAATTTTTTAACTTTTATTTTGTTTTCAACTAAAAATTTTGAAATGAATATTGGCGCTATACTATGTGCTATAATTGTTGTATTTTCATTTATTAATCCTAAATTCCAATAATACTTTAATAGTTTACTCCAATTTTCATAGTTTTGATAACCCACTCCTATTGGAAATTGTGGCACATATACTTGCTTTCCATCATCCTCTATAAAATCATGTAGCCAACTAAACCAATTTCCAAATGGACTTCCAAAACTTCCGTGTATTATAAAATAATTTTCTTCCATAATTAACTTCACTCCTATCTCTATTTTAATAATGATCCACCATTTACATTTAGATTTTCCCCATTTATATAACTTGCTTTATCAGATATAAAAAACAGTACTGCATTTGCTATATCTATAGTTTCTCCTAATCTTTTTAATGGATTGTTTTCTTTTTGCTCTTCTATTTCTTCATCTGTCCATCCGTATAATGCTAGTGGTGTTATTGTTAAACTTGGACTTACTGCATTTACTCTAATTTTATATTTTGAAAGTTCTAATGCACTAGCTTGAGTAAAGTTTATAACTCCCGCTTCTGCCGAACAATAAGCACTTGCTTCTACACATGGCTTTGTTCCTAATCTTGATGCTATATTAACTATACTTGCATTTTCACTATTCCTTAATAATGGAATTGCATGTTTTGTACAGATTACTTTTCCAACTAAATTAACATCTAATATTTTTCTAAAATCTTGTATATCAAATGTTTCTATGTAACTATCTATATTAGTACCTGCATTATTTATCAAGTAATCTAATTTTTCTATTTGATTAAACATTTTAGCTACTTCATCTTCATTAGATACATCTGCTTTTATAAATGTAACTTTTTCTTTATATTCTTCAAATTCTTTTTTAGTTTTTTCATAATTTTCTTCATTATGACCATAATTTATAATTACTTTAGCACCATTTAGTAGTAATTGCTTAACAATTTCTTTTCCTATTCCCGATGTTCCTCCAGTTACTAATGCTACTTTATTTTCAAAATCCATAATTTTTCAGAACCTTTCTTTATATTTAATATTATTTTTATTTAGTTAAAGATGAATTCTCTTGTATTGGAATCAATCTAGTTTTTATAGTATTTATAAAAGCACATTTATGGTTTATTTCAAATGTTTCTGTGTCTGTTATTAACTTATATTTTATACATAAATTAGGAATGAACTCATACTTATCACTTTCATAATTTCCATATTGAGTATCACTTTCTGTATAACTACCTTTTAACATGTTATATAATAATTTCCATCTATCACAAGAACCTACATCTATTTCTTTTGTTTTATCTGCATTATTAAATATTGTTTTTTCTTTCATATCTATTTTATTAGAATTAATTTCTATCTTATTATATAAATCTTGTAATATACCATCAGCAAAATATTGATTTAAAGCTGTTTTTATACATTTATCAATATCTGTATTCTTATTTATAACAGCTAATCTAACAGGCTTTTTTTCTTTGTAAAAAATGATTGCTTTATGCTTATTGGTTATATTTATATCTTGATTGCTAGTAGTTATTATGCAATTACAATTTTCTACTATTTTATATTCATCAAAAGCAATTTTACCATTTTCAAAACCATCGACGAAAGCACCATTAAAACATTCATATTGATTTTCATATTGTTCTGTCCATAAATCTATACTCTTAATTGTTTCCATATACATCAATCCTATCTTTCTACCTCATTTTCTTTAAATATTCCATTCCAAAAATTATCATTGCTAAATTCTAATCCTTTTTTACTCTCATTATACCAAAATTTATCTTCTTCAGATGCT
>CAKPPO010000006.1 GCA_934177725.1 uncultured Clostridia bacterium
GTCTTAATGTTAATATTTTAGGTTCTCCATTTACTAATGCAAGCATTATAATTCCAAATGTTGTTTGCATTTGTGTAAATTTATATAATAGATTTAAAACAACTTGAGCATTTGCATCTCTTTTTAATTCTATTACAACTCTTACTTTGTGTTCTCTATCAGATTCATCTCTTAATTCTGAAATACCTTCAATTCTTTTTTCTCTAACTAAACCTGCTATAGTTTCAATTAATTTAGCTTTATTTACTTGATATGGTAAAGAATGTACAACTATTCTTTGTTTATTACCACTCATTTCTTCTATTTCTGCTTCTGCTCTTAATGTTATTTTTCCTCTACCTGTTGTATATGCTTCTTTTATTCCTTCTCTACCTAAAATAATTCCTTCTGTAGGGAAATCTGGTCCTTTAATAATGCTCATTAATTCTTCATCTGAAACATTATCTTCTTCTATTATTTTAATAATTCCATTTATTATTTCTGTTAAATTGTGTGGTGGTATATTTGTTGCCATACCTACGGCTATACCTGAAGATCCATTTACTAATAAAGCTGGTATTTTTGCTGGTAAAACAACTGGCTCTTGTAACCTGTCATCAAAGTTTGGCATAAAATTAACTGTATTTTTTTCTATATCTGTAAGCATTGTTTCAGCTATTTTTGACATTCTTGCTTCTGTGTAACGATAAGCAGCAGCACCATCACCATCTATAGAACCAAAGTTTCCATGTCCATCAATAAGTGGATATCTTAATGAAAAGTCTTGTGCCATTCTTACCATTGCATCATAAACTGAACTATCTCCATGTGGATGATATCTACCTAAAACGTCTCCAACTGTCGTTGCAGATTTTCTGTATGGTTTGTCTGAAGTTAAACCATCTTGATACATTGTATATAAAATTCTTCTGTGTACAGGTTTTAAACCATCTCTAACATCTGGAAGTGCACGTGATACAATAACACTCATAGCATAATCTATATATGCTGTTCTCATTTCTTGTTCAATGTCTCTATCTATAATCTTTCCGTCTCTATCTTCTTCCATTTTTCTACCTCTTTCTTTATATTTAACTTACATATGTATTATACTTTAAAGAAAAAAAATATGCAAGAAAAAAAGCTAAAAAACTTAGGGAAATTTAAGTTTTTTAGCACTTTTTTATAACATTTTTTTACTTGATTTTTTATCAAAAAATTACTTTACATCTTTTCCATTTTTCCATAATTCTTCACAAGATAAATCAATATTTTCATTCCAACTTACACCATATCCACCTACATCAACTTTAACTTTTTTAAATAATTCTTCATCTTCTAATTTTTTGAATATAATCCATTTATTTAATATTGTTTTAATGTCATATTCCTTTTTTACTTTATTATCAAAATCTACTTCTATAATCATATTATCTTTAGGATAAACATTTTTTATCTTATGAAACATATTTTTCTCCTCCTTACAATAATGGTTTTATTTTTTTAAATTCCTGCGTATTCCATATTTGTAATAATTCTTTCTTATTTATTTTTACCCATTCTCTTACTATTTTTAAAGCTTTTGTTGGTAAGTTTCCTTCTATTTCTTCAAAATTATTTATATTTATTGCTGAAACATATTCACCATAAAAAGCATGTATATGTGGTGGAATGTGTTCATTTTGTATAAAATACATTTTTATTGTAATTCCATAAAATTTTGATATTATTGGCATCTTTTATTCTCCTTTATTCTATCATTATTAGTTAAATTTTTCAAGCTAATAAATTTACTAATTCTAGTTCTTCCTTACTTAAATTAAAGTCTTGTCCATTATTTTTAATTAATGTATGTAAATTTTCTATTGTTCTTGCTTGTTTAAGGGTATTTTCCATAGGTATTAATATTTTTAATTTTTCTCTAATTTTTTCATATTCTCTTTGCATACCTATAAAATCTTTATTATTAAAATATTGTTTCCAATTATTTTCATATTTTTGTAATTTTTCTGCTGCATCTAATTGGTTTGTAAACTCTTCTTCTATTTTATTTGTTATGCTATTTAATATTATATTTTTTCCCTTTCTTATTGTATTAGTTATATTATAAGGTAATTTTCCTGTTTTATTTACTCTATTTAATACACTATCTACTATTCCAGAAACACTATCTATAATTCCACCATTTTTTATTGCTGTTTGCACTTGTGAAATATTTTCAAAATTACCTGTTACTATTCCAATTGCACTTTTGCCAAAGTCAATAGCAGAAGATACAACTTTTTTTATTCCATTTGAAAACCCTTCTTGCATTAATGTGTTTTTTATGTCTATGACTTGTTGTTCTATGTAATCTGGAAGAAGTGCTCTTAATCCTATATCTAACCCAAAATTTATAGTTCTTCCTAATGTTGTTTCTATAAATTTTGTTTGATCTTCTGTTTTAATAATTTCATTTTCTTTATTTAAATTATTTTCTAAATTATTTGTTAATAAATTCATATTTTTTCTCCTTTTTTGAATAAAATTTTTTAGAATAAATTTTTAACTATTTTTGTTTAAATTTAAATTGTCTTATTTCTTGAATCAAATATTTATATTTTTACATATTAATTTTCTAAATATTTTTTCTTTTGTTTATCTTTGAATAAATTATATTGATTTTTAAATTATTTATATATTTTCTTTTGTATAATTATGAATTAAATTTCTTTGAATTAATTTTCAATTTAATTATTTATTAAAATTTATTTTTGAACTAAATCATTTTTTTGAATTAAATTATATTTAATTTTATTAATAATATTTTCTAAAATTAATTTTCTTTTTCTATTATTTAATTTAATTATTTTATCTGTTATTTTTTCATATTCTTTTTTTATATTATTTTGAAAAATATTTTGTTTATAATTCTTATTAATTAAAATATTATATTTTTTATTCATTTTTATTTTTCCTAATATTTTATATTTTGAAAAAATATTATTAATAATTAAATCATCCACTGAATTTTCATTATATTTATTAATTATTAAATTAAATTTTTCTTTTGCTATGTTCCATTCTTCTGTATAAATATTTAATAAATTATTTGCTTTTTTTATTTCTAATAAATTTGCTTCTAATAAAAATAAAATATTATTACTATTTTTTAGAATATTTTTTGTATAATCAAAAAAACATTCTGAAGAAGTGTCGATTATGATTGTATCGTAATATTCTTTTAATTCTTCTAATATAAATTTTATTTTTTCATTACTTATTTTATATTTGCTATCAAATAATAAATTAATTCCAGATATTAAATCTACTTTTTTATTTATTTTTATTATTAATTCTTTTATTTTTATTTTATTTTGAATTAAATTATTTTTTTGTAATTTTTCTTTTATTTTTTGAGGGTATTTATTTACACCTAGAATTGTGTGTAAACTATTATTAAGAATATCAAAATCTATAATTAATATTTTGTTTTGCTTTTCTTTTAAAATTTTGGTCAAATTCAAAGTTACTATACTTTTACCTACTCCACCTGTTCCTACAATACTAATTATTTTTTTATTATTTATTTCTATATTACTTTTTTTATTTTTTATTATTTTAATTTTATTGTTGTTTTTCATCTTATTCTTTTTTATTTTATTAAATTTTTCATTTTTTATAGAATTATTTTCTTCGTCTATTTCATAATAAATATTATTTTTTATTAATATTTCTTTTAATTTATTTAATTCTTTTTTTATTTCTTCATTATCTTTTTCTATTTTTTTATTTTCATTTTTTATAAAAGAAATAATTTCATTTATTTCTACTTCATTATTATAATAAATTTTTAATATTCCTTTTTTATATAAAATATTTTCTAATTCTTCTTTTTTACTTTCTAAAATAATTATTATTTTAATTTTGATATTTTTTTCTTTTATTTTTTCTATTAATTTCTCTATATTATTTTCTCCTGGTAATATTTCACTTAATATTAAATAATCTATTTCATTTTTTTCTTCCATTATTTCAAAAATGCCTTCTTGATATTGTATATCTTTTGTTAAAATTTCAAAATCTTTTTCTTCTTTCAAATTTTCATTTAATATTGGATTAGCTAAAGCTGTAATTATTTTTTTCATATTTTCCTCTCTTTCTTTTTTATTTCCTTTTTATTTAATATTTTATTTTCTAATTTTCTATTTTCAATTTTTTTATTTTAATATTTTATTTTTAATTTTTTTGTTTTATTTTTTATAATTTTTTATTCAATTAAATTCTTTTCTTCATCTGAACATTCTATTTTTGTTAAAATATGATTTTCGCCCACAAACATTAAACACTCTCCTCTTTTTAATGATCTTATTTCTATTTTTTCTTTTTCTGATAAATTTGTGTAATTACCTAATATTTTAATATTGTCTTCTTCTAGTGAAAAAAATGTTTTTATTTCTGAATTATTTAATATACTTTTTCCATATGCTCCATTTTCTAAACTAAATAAATCTGATACATCTTGTGTTATTGCTACTCCACTACCACCATATTTACGAATTGTTTTAAATATTTTATAAATAAAACTTGCTACTTCTTTATTTGATGTAACACCAATTAATCTCCATATTTCATCTAAATAAATTGCCTTTTTTATTTTTCTGTCTTTTTTTATTTTGTCCCAAAATAATTCAGTAAATAAATACATTCCATATTTTAAATTTTCTTCACCTAATTCATAAATATCTGCCACAATTAATTTATTATTTAATTCTACATTTGTATAATTATTAAAAAAATTTAATGAGCCTTTTATAAAAGGAGTTAATTTAATTTTAAATTTTTGTGTATTTATATCTTTTTCTAATATATTATAAAAATCTTCTAATATTGGCATTTCGTTTAATTCTTTAAAAACTGGTTTTATATTTATTTTATTATTTTCTTTTTTATATAAAGAATTATCATCAAATGTAATTCCTTTTTCGTTATACATCTCTATTAATTTCTCTTCTATTATTGCTTTTTCCTCTTCATTTAAATTTCCAAAAATTAAATTAAAAAATCCTATTAATTTACTTATCTTTGTTGCTAAATAGCCTCCCTCTCCTTCTTCTAAACTTTCTTGTCTAATGTCGAAAATATTTATATATGTATTTGAATTTGGTCCGATTTTTAATAATGTTCCATCTAAATTTTCACATAATTTTGTGTATTCCCTTTCCGGGTCTATAATATATTGTTCAATTCCTAATATTCTAAATCGTAATGCTAATAATTTGATATAAAAAGATTTTCCTGCTCCACTACTTCCAAAAATACACATATTAGCATTTTTATATTTATTTGTATTATATCTATCTATAAAAATTAAAGAATTATTATAAATATTTGTACCTATAAAAATACCATGTTCATCAAAAATTGATGATGAAATAAATGGGTATGTGCAAACTAAGCTTGAAGTTAATACATTTCTTTTTGCAATATTTTTTATTTCTTTTTCATTTTCCATTATAGGAAGACATGCTTTAAAAGTTTGCTCTTGCCTAAAATATGCTCTTCTTGATTGCATACCTTTTGCACTTAAAATGCCTTCTATTTTATTTAATAAATATTCTAATTCTTTTTTATCTTTAGAATAAATATTTAAATAAATATATAAAAAATAAATATCTTCGTTGTTAACTTGTATTTCTTTTCTAATATATTTTGCATCTTTATATGTAAATGCTGCTATTTCTATGTCTTCTCTATTTTCATTTTTGTTTTTCAAATCTGCTCCCACATTTCCAATATGATATGTTAAATCTTTTACTATTTTGTATGGATTTTGTTTTTCGTAGAAAATAGAAATATTCATATTAATATTTGAATCTAATATTGTTTTTAATAATAAGTCATTTTGTTCATGATAATAATTTGTAATAATTAAATTAGAATAAAATAAATTATCTATTTCTATATATTTTGGATTAGATAAATTTATATAACTTGGACTTAAAAAATCTTTTTGAGTAAAAATTCCTTCTATTTTTTCTTTTATTTCTTTCAATATATTTTTTATATTATTTTCCATAACTCACCTACCTTATTATAAATTTTCTAATAATAATAGTCTTTTATTTATAAAGGATTGTATTAATTTTTTTACATTTTCTTTTTTATTTATATCTTTTACAATATTTCCGCAACGAGCTAAACATTCTTTTATTTTAAAATAGTTTTCGTTTAATTCTTCTACAATATTTTCTTCTATTTTTTCATCTTTAATATTATTTTTAATAATTATATAAAAATTTTTATTTGATGATTTTTTGTTTTTATTTAATTCTTTTATATAATTAATATAATTTTCTGATATTTTTTTAATATTTTCTCTTTCTTTATTTTTTTGGAAATTAATATCTGAAATAATTTTTTCTAGATTTTCTTTATTACTTTGAATTAAAATTTGAAAATTAAAATTACATGTTTTTAAAAATATTTTATAAGAATTTAAAATTGCCTCTTTTTCTAGTTCCGACTTTAGATTAAAATTAATTGGAATTATTTCTAATATTTTAATATATGAAGTATTTTTTAATTTAATAATTCCGTTTTCTAATATAGATTCAAATGGTAGCCATGCTTGTACAGATTGAATTTGTTTATTTTTCATTTTTACACCTCTTTTCTTTCCATTTCTAGTTTACATATTTTTCCATTGTTTGTCAAGAAAAATCGTAAGACAAATTTCGACAAATGCCTATATATTGCTACATTCATCTATTGACTTTAATAAAATTTCTTCTACTTCTTCATATATTTTATCAGCATTTTCTAAAGGGAGTGGTCGTCCTTCTTCACCTTTTCCTATTTCAATTGTATAACCCGGTTTTTTAAAATTTTCTATAAACCAATCTTTATAACCTGCAAATGAAGAATAATAATCTGGCTTTGTTAATAAATATCCACTTACTTTTTCTAATTTTTTTCCTATTTCATATGCATTATCTATTTTATAATTTAAATAATTCCAATATATTTCTTGTCCTTGAGAATGAAGAGAAATAGTCATATTAAAATTAAACAATTTTGTGAAATTAACCATATTTTTTGTTTCTATTTCTGAAAGAGGATTTGGTCCCGGATAATCTCTTGGTCCTGGCATAGTTATTCCTTTTTTTGCTTTATTTTTTACTGCATTTTGCCAACCTGCAGGATAATTTAAATTTAAATCTACTCCTCTTATATTTGCTTTCCAGTTTTCTATTTGGTTTATATGTTTTTCCCATATTTCTTTATATAAGTTTTCATTTAATATTTTTTTATTTTTTAAACATAAATTAACTCCATCTGGATTTACCATTGGAACAAAAAATACACTTACTTTATTCCATAATTCATTTATTTCGTATCCCTTATAATTTTCTTTATTTTTATATAATTGTAAATATTTTTCTATAAATAACATTGTTTGCAAACTTGTCATCCATTCATTTGCATGATGTGAAGCATTTATAAATAATTTTTTATTTCCTTCACCTAATTTAATATAAATTATTTTTTCCCCTAATGTACTTTTTCCAATATTATTTATTTTAAAAAATGGATATTCGTAATTTAAAAATAACATATCATTTTTTAAAATATCATAATTATATTCTTTATTTATTTTTATTATTTTATTTTTCAAAAATATTCTCCTTTTTATTTTAATTATTTTTTATATTTTTATTATAAAAAATAATTATTTATTACTTTTTAATTAAAATATTTATAATTTATACCTTCGGTACAAAAATACAAAAAAATTTTTTAAATTTTTGAATAAAAAAAATAAAAAAGAACATAATATTATCATAAGGTTAATATTAGCCTAGCAAAGAGTAATATTAGGTTTTTATAAAAGGCTTTTTGTTATTCGAACAAAGATGTATTATAGTTTAAGTAAAACTTAGATTATAATATGTCGGAGTTGAAGAGTATATTATTTGTTTGTAAGCTATATTTTTTACATTATATTTTTATTTTATTATATTTTGTATTTTATATATGGTTAAATAATAGGTAATATATTGGAGTTAAAATTATATTTATATATTATTGTGGTCATTATTAGTCCTATTTTAGGATGAATATGGTTATTATGTGTGTATTTATAGTCGAACGAATGATTATTATTTTTGGTTTATTGCTTATTTATATAGTAATATATATTAGGTGAAAAAATTAGGAATAATAGTTTTAGTTGAAAGTTAATATTAGCTTTATGCGATAATAGCACGTAATAGTATTAATCTATTACGTGCTATTAATTATTTATTTCTCTATTTGATTATAAAATTAAATAATTTCTTTTATTTATCTATTTTATTTGTTCTAATAAAATGGCCTTCTTGTATTGCTGAAAAAGTTGCAATTACACATATTATTATTTCTATAATTTCTACTTTTGAAAATTGCATAAATAATGGATATATAAATAAAGCAAAACCCGTTATCTTATTTCCTAATGTATGTAATAATATTAATTTTTTATAATATATATATCCACATATAATATTAACTTACTCTTTACTATTTTGTTTCAATCCCCATTCTAGTCTATTATCAAATTTATATTTTGTTTTATTTGGATTACCTTCACATATTTCATTATATAAACTATTCAAATCATATACAGCAGACCAAATAGTATCGAAATTTAACTTCTTTTCAAATTGACATACAAACCCATATTTACCAGAAATAATATTTTTACTTTCTTCAAAATCAATATTTGAATTATTTTTCAAATAACTATCTACTGTATTATATCTATCATTTGTATAATACCAATTATTTTCTTTGTTATTATATTTAATCATATTATCTGAAATAAAATGATTTGTTGCTATTACATATTTTTCATCATACCTAATACTTATTTCTTCACTTGTACATTCTACTACTGCTATTTTACCATTTTTATCTGCTATAACTATATTATGTGATGAAGATATAGGTAAAGATTTAATTAATTCTATAGCTTCTTCTGTTGTCTTACATTCTTCTAACATCTTTCTTACTATAAATCCACCGTTAATTCCTGGTTTAATTTTCTTTGACAAAAGAAATGTTAGTGCAACACATAGACCATATTCATTTATACCATCTTCTAAAGAAATCATTGCTGTTGAATGTGCTAAAAAAGTATTTTTATTTTCTACTCTATACAAAACACTTTCACTTGTTTTTTTATATTCTGGAAACATATCCATATTTCTTGCAAAATATACTTTATCTTTATTTTTTACTGCAAATACAGTACATCCATGTTCTTCTTCATTACAATAGATATTGAATAACCAATAAGCTAAGTCTTCATATTTTTGATGTAATCCATCTGCTAATCCCCTTACTTCTTTCATTATCTCTTTCATGTGTTTTTCATATATTGGCAGGCACTTTTCTCCAAATAATTTTTGTTTTTCTGTTAAATTAATTACTGAAGATAAATCTTCTCCCTTTTTATATAATAAATCACCATAATGTTTCCCCATTTCATAATGATTTCCTTTTATTCTTGGATGATACATATATTTCATCTTCCCTTCAAATTATATTTTTTCTATATTTCATTTACTGCTTTATTTATTAATTTATATGCTTGATATTCAATTTCGGCAATATCAAGTAAAACTTTGCTTGATATATCTATATTATTTCTCTTATCTAATAAATAATCTATGAATATATCACATAATTTCTCAAAGTGTTTGCCACTTTCTGCAAATATTTTTCCTGCTTTCCTTAAATCAGTATTATTATACTCATTTCCAAGTTCTATCAAAACATTACTCATTTTATCTCTAGAGCATGCAAATACTACATCATCCTTTTTATTTATTCCTTTTAATCTATTTGGTGTAGTTGGTACTGTACCACAAAATTCTACAACATTTTTTATAATTTTTTTAGTATCTTCTTTTCCTAGTAATTTTTCCCACTCCACTATTTCTTGTGATAGTTTTTTTATTCCATTTACTCCTAAGAAACTAGTTTTTGGATTAAGAAACTGTTCTGATTTTATTATCATTGAGTTTCTAAAAATTTCTTTTTTACTTTTAGGTTTGTCCATTCTAATAGTACAAATTGTATTTGGATTAGATAATCCTTTATAACTAGCACTCATTGCCAAATAAAGATTATCAAATGACATATTCATAAGTTCTTTTCTACCGCAATCATAGAAATATACTTTTTCTTTTTCATCATCATAACCTACCATTAAGAAATAATGAAATGGAATATGCTCCTTATGATATATTTTTTCAAAATAATCTAAATAATACATATCTAAAGCACCTATAACAACAGGATAATTGTTATCAATTTCTTTTTTCGCTTTTTTTAGTGCTAATTCAGGTGTTTTAGATTCTATAAAGTGATAATCAAAATTAACTATTGGAGCAAGAAATTTATACATTTGTTTTGTTCTGCCATCTCCAAATGATACCATTCTTTTTATATCCGCTTTATTTGTTTTTATATATGCAAAACTACAAAAACCACTCATAGCAAAAAAGAATTGACTAGGAAGTTTTTCTCCAGTTTTATTCATATAAATGTCTTCAATACCATTCCACATACATTCATAGTCATCAAAATGATGAGAAAATTTTTCTATTATTTTTTTCATAATATTCCTCTCTTTTAAAATGTGGCTTTATTTAATTATCTTTATATTCTGCTTTATAATTAGAAACTATATTAATTTAATTACTTTCTTTTAATTGGAACTTGTATTTCCGTTAACCAATCTTCAACATTTTCTTTATTCCAAATTCCATCAATATAACATTCTCTTGGACAATCAATTATTTCTAAATTATTATCTTCTATGTACTTCATAATTTTTCCATAAGACCTTCCTAATTCATTATATGGTCCTTTATGATATATACATATACATCTAGTTTCAGGTATATCCATAAATTTAATATTGTTACTTTCTTTAAATGGTTTGTCTTCTTTTAATACTGCTTGAGCATATCTAATTTTAATATCTTTTTCCTTATATTCTCCATCTAAATAATTTACAAAGCAATAATCTGGTTCTTCACATTTAATTTCAGGATTCAATTCTAAACACTCTACTCCTGATTTTTGTATAAACTCAGATGTCTCACTATATTCTTTCAAAATTCCTTCTTTGTAATAAACATAATGTGCTGGTATAACTTTTTCAAATATGTCTTCTTTCATGTCCTTCTCCTCCAATAAATAATTTAGTTTGGATAGCTGATAATTATATTCAAAAATAGTTTTTTCTAATTCTTTTTTTCTCGCTTTTAATACATCATCTAGTGGATCATTATTAATCATTATTCTCTTTATTTCATCAATAGATAAACCTACCTGTTTTAATGACATAATTCTAGCAGTATCTAATAATTGTTTATTTTCATAATACCTATACCCAGTTAATTCATCAATATACTTTGGTATTAACAATTTTTCTTTTTCATAATATCTTAATGCTTTAATAGTAACTTTAGACATTTTAGAAAAATCTCCTATTTTTAGCATATTATCGCCTCCTAATATTATTTATACAACCTACTCTAAGGGGAGAGTCAATAGTTTTTTTATTTTTTAATTATAAATATACTATTTTTAATTTTTCTATTATATAAAAATGAGATTTTTGAGTGTACCCCAAAAATCTCACTAAATTATATATCAAGATTTTTAACATATTTAGCATTTTTTTCTATAAATTCTCTTCTTGGTTCAATATCATCACCCATAAGAATTGTAAATATTTCATCTGCTTTTATAGCATCTTCCATTGTTACTTTTACTAAAATTCTATTTGATGGATCCATTGTTGTCTCCCATAATTGTTCTGGGTTCATTTCTCCAAGACCTTTATATCTTTGAAGTCCTAATTGTTCTCTTTCTATTCCTTGTTCTGCTAAATCTTTATATGCTTTCTCTAAATCTTCATCTGTATAACAATATACATCTTTCATACCTTTTTTAGATAATTTGTATAGTGGTGGTTGTGCTAAATACACATTTCCATTTTCAATTAATGGTCTCATATATCTAAAGAAGAATGTAAGTAAAAGTGTTCTAATATGTGCACCATCGACATCAGCATCGGCCATAATTATAACTTTTCCGTATCTTATTTTAGATACATCAAAATCTGCACCTATACCAGCACCAACAGCTAATATAACTGGATTTAATTTATCATTTCCATATATTTTATCTGCTCTTGCTTTTTCAACATTAAGCATTTTACCCCAAAGTGGAAGTATTGCTTGGAATCTTCTATCTCTACCTTGTTTTGCACTTCCTCCAGCAGAATCCCCTTCGACTATATATACTTCACATTCTGCAGGATTTTTACTACTGCAATCTGCTAATTTTCCAGGTAATGTTGTTGTTTCTAATGCATTTTTTCTTCTAACTAATTCTCTTGCTTTTCTTGCAGCTTCTCTTGCTCTAGAAGCATTTATACATTTTTCCAAAATAGCTTTTGCTACTGATGGGTTTTCTTCTAAGAAGTTTCCTAAAGCTTCATTCACCATACTTTGAACAATACCTGTTACATTACTATTTCCTAATTTTGTTTTAGTTTGTCCTTCAAATTGTGGTTCTTTTACTTTAACAGAAACAACTGCTGTTATACCTTCACGAATGTCTTCGCCTTGTAAGTTTGCATCTTTTTCTTTTATTAAATTATGACTTCTTGCATAATCATTAAAAGTTTTTGTTAATGCTCTTTTAAATCCTTCTAAATGAGTTCCACCCTCTATTGTGTTAATGTTATTTACGAATGTATATATATTTTCTGAATATGCTGATGTATATTGGAAAGCTATTTCAACTGGAACTTCACCTTCTGTTTTTTCTATATATATTGGATTTGGATGTAATTTTTCTTTGTTTTTATTTAAAAATTCAACAAAAGAATTTAATCCACCTTCAAAATGAAATTCTGCTTTTTTAGGTGTTTCTTCTCTTAAATCTTCTATACTAATTTTTAGTCCTTTTGTTAAAAATGCCATTTCTCTAAATCTATTTTCTAATATATCATATTCATATTCTAATGTTTCAAAAATAGTATCATCTGCTAAAAATCTAACTTTAGTACCTGTTTTTTTAGAATCTCCTATTCTTGTTAATGGCTCTATTGTTTTTCCTCTTTCGAATTTCATTTCATATATTCCGCCATCTCTTTGAATAGTTACTTCGCACCATGTAGATAGTGCGTTTACAACAGATGCACCAACTCCGTGAAGACCTCCAGATACTTTATATCCACTATCTCCACCAAATTTTCCACCAGCATTTAATTTTGTATAAACTGTTTCAGCAGCTGAAATATGTGTTTTTGGATGTATATCTACTGGTATTCCTCTACCATCATCTTCTACGCTAATAACATTTCCTGGCTCTATTTTTACTTGTATATGTGTACAATAACCAGCTAATGCTTCGTCTACACAGTTATCTACTATTTCGTATACTAAATGGTGAAGTCCTCTTACAGAAACACTACCTATATACATACCAGGTCTTTTTCTTACATGCTCTAAACCATCTAATACTTGAATTTGTTCAGCTCCATACTTATGTTCAAATTTTTCCATTTTTTAACCATCCTTTTATTTTTATAATATATGTTTTCCACATTTTGTTCTTTATATGTGGATTATACTATCTCTTTTTGTAGTCTTTTTGCTAATGTTATAGATGATATATTAGATATATATCCTTTTGTTTTTTTATTATTTTCAATTAATAATAATGTTTTTTTATTGCCTTCTGAAATATCTGTTATTTTATTTTCTATATTTAGTTCTTTTTCTATTTCTTCCATACTTTTATTTATTAACATTTTTTCTAAATCAATTATTGTAATAATTTCTTTTGATGGAATAATAGTATCTTTTCCTATATGAACATACATATTATTTAAATAACTCCTTTTTTCACTTCAAATAATTTAAATTCATTATTAATTTCTTCTATTTTATCTGTACAAGTAATAATAACTTGTTTGTTTTCTATATTTTCTAAAAAATTTCTTCTTCTTTTTTCATCTAATTCTGACATAAAGTCATCTAACAATAAAATAGGATATTCCCCTATTTCATCATATATTACTTGCATTTCTGCTATTTTTAATGAAAGTATTACAGTTCTATTTTGTCCTTGTGAACCATATATATTAACTAACTCATTATTAATATATATCATAAAATCGTCACGATGTACACCCTTTGTTGTAAAACCTTTTATAATATCTAATTTTCTTCTTTCTTTTAATAATTTTAAATATTCTTCTTTATTTTTGCAATTAGATTCATATTCAATTTCTAAATTTTCTTTATTTTCTGTAATATCTTTATGAATATTATTTATTTTTTCTTTTATTTTTTCTATAAATTCATTTCTATATAAAAATATTTTTTCACCATATTCTGCTAGCTTTTCATCCCATATTTCTAACATTTCTTCTGGTTTATTTTCTACTTTTATTTGTTTTAAATAATTATTTCTTTGTTCTAAAGTTTTATTATATAAATTTAATATATGTACATAATTTGGTCTTAATTGTCCTATCATTATATCTAAAAATCTTCTTCTTTTTTGTGGACCTTCTTTTAAAATTTGTATATCATCTGGTGTAAAAATAACAATATTTATTTTTCCTAATAATTCACTTAATTTTTTTATTTTGATACCATTAACATATATATTTTTTTTGTTTTCTATATCTATTTTTATTGTTCCTTCTCTGTCTACTTTTTTATATTCTATATAAACAGATGCATTTTCTTTATTAAACTTTATCATTTCTTTATCTTTTGTTGTTCTAAAAGATTTTCCTATAGCACATAAAAATATAGATTCTATTATGTTTGTTTTGCCTTGCGCATTATCTCCATAAAAAATATTTATATTAGGATTTAATAAAATTTCTTGTTCTTCATAATTTCTAAAATTTAATAATTTTATTTTATTAATATACATATATATTAGAGATTAGATGTTGGAAATTATAAATTTTATATTTATTATCCACATTTTATTAATGAATTGTGTATAACTTTTTTTCTAATTTCCAATTTCCAACTTTTAACCTCCCTTCTTATTAATCTTTTAATCTAATTGGTAATATCATATAAATATAATCACCATCATCAACTGGTCTTATTATACAAGGAGAAATACTTGTACCAAAATCTACAAAAATTTCTTCATCATCTATTGCACGAAGTGCATCTAAGAAATATTTAGGATTAAATCCTGCTTCTAAGTTTTGACCTTCTGTAGAAACATACATTTCTTCTTTAGCATCACCTGTTTGATTTGTACAAGAAATTGTAACTTTTCCTATATCTACAGAAACCTTAACTGGGTATTTTTTTTCTTTCTCTATACTAGATGCTGAAATTAAACTAATTCTTTCAAAACAATTTTGAATTATATTTTTATTTACTCTTACTCTTGTTTCCCAATTTTCAGGAATAACACTTGAATAATTTAAAAATTCTCCATCTAACAATCTAGTTACTAATTTACAATTTTCCATTTCAAATAGTGCTTGATTTTTAGCAACTCCTATTTTTATATTATCAAATGAATCTAATATAATTTTATTAACTTCATTTAAAGTTCTACCAGGAATAACTGCTGTAAAATCATTACTACTATTTTGTAGAAATTTAGATTTCCATGCTAATCTAAATCCATCTACTGCAACTACATTTAATTTATTATTTTTTATTTCGAATAAACATCCTGTAAAAATAGGTCTATTTTCTTCTGTACTTACAGCAAATATTGTTTTTCTTATCATTTCTTTTAAAACATTTTGTTCTATTTCTATAGAATTTTCTACATTAATTTGTGGAAGTTCTGGAAATTCTTCTGGATTCATAGTAGCTAATTTATATAATGAACCTTCACATTCTATTACTAATAAATTTTTTTCATTTAATGAAATATTAATTTCTGTATCTGGTAATTTTCTTATTATTTCACTAAACATTATAGCATTAACTACTGTAGCACCTTGTTCTCTAACATCTGCATCTATAATGTATTCTATTCCTATTTCTAAATCGTATGTTGTTAATTTAACTTCTTTATCATTTGTTTGAATTAATATACCTTCCAATATAGGCATTGTTGTTTTTGAAGCAACCGCTTTTGTTACGGAATTAATAGCTTTCAAGATTTTTTCTTTTTCGCAAACAATTTTCATTTTTCATCAAACTCCTTTATAATATAATAAATAATTTTAGTAGTAGTAGTAATAGGTGCTGTGGATTCTGTGGAAAACTATGTGAATTGTTTATTTCCCTTATGTTTTTGATGTTGATAATATAGTGGATAAATATAAAAGTTATAAACAATTAAAATTTTAAGTTGTGAATAATTAAGTTATAAACAACTTGTCTACACTAAATTCACAATAGGCTGTGGATATCAAATCAAGCTGTTCCGTAAGAAGAATTTGCTTAATTGTTTCCAAACAATCATTTTTCCAAACACCTTTTTTAAAAAATATAAATTTTTATTTATATTTAAACTATTGGTCCGCTAGTAAAATGTTTTTAACACTTTCCACAATTAATTTTGTGTTCTTATTTTCTTTTATTTCTTTATCTATTTTGTTACAAGCATGCATTACTGTTGTATGATCTCTATTTCCAAAGTCTCTACCTATTTGTGGCAAAGAAATTTGAGGTACTGTTCTACAAAGATACATAGCAATTTGTCTTGGAAATACTACATCATTTGAACGTTTTGCACCAACTAAATCTTTTGGATCTATATTAAAGTATTTAGCTACAGTTTCTTGTATAAAACTTGAAGAAATAACTTTATCTTTTGATGAAACTATTTCATTAATAGCCCACTCTGACATTTCCATAGTAATAGGACTATTTATTAATGAAGCTCTAGCTATTAATTTATTTAAGGCACCCTCTAATTCCCTAATGTTTGTGTCTATTCTATTAGCAATATTAGCAAGAATTTCGTCATCTATTATAATATTGTCTAATTGTGCTTTCTTTCTTAAAATAGCTAAACGAGTTTCATAATCAGCATTTGAAATATCAGCAATAAGACCCCATTCAAATCTTGATTTTAACCTATCTTCTAATAGATTAATATCTTTTGGAGGTCTATCACTAGATATAATAACTTGTTTTCCGTTTTCATGAAGAGTATTAAAAGTGTGAAAAAACTCTTCTTGAACCCTCTCTTTTCCCGCAATAAATTGGATGTCATCTATAAGAAGGACATCTATATTACGATATTTAGCACGAAATTGCTCATTTTTATTATCTTTTATAGCATTAATAAGTTGGTTAGTGAAATTTTCAGAAGTAACATATAAAATATTTGCATTTCTATTATTTCTTAATATTTCATTACCAATTGCATGCATTAAGTGAGTTTTGCCTAAACCTACTCCTCCGTAAATAAATAAAGGATTATAAGAGGTTGCAGGTGCTTCAGCAACAGCTAAAGAGGCAGCATGAGCAAAACGGTTATTATTTCCTACAACAAAACTATCAAAAGTATATTTTGGATTTAATGTAGGATTTAAAGAACCGATAATTTATATTTTCGCTTTTATTATTTGGTTGTTTTTGTAACTCTTCTTTTGAAAGGATAGAAACACTACATTCTTTATTAGTTAAATAATTAAATGTATTAACTAAAAGTGAATGATATCTAGCATCAACAGAATCTTTATTAAAGACATTAGAAACAAGTAAAGTAATATTTCCATTTTCCATACTTTGAATTTCTATTTCTTTAATCCATGTATCATATGAAATTTGAGTCATTTCCTCTTTTAAGAGTTCTTTTGCTTTTGTAAGAAGTTCATCTAATTCTTTTTGTTGCATTTTTTTCAGTCCTTCCAAAAATATAAAATTTTCTTAGGAAAATGAATTATATTTTTAAATTATTACATTAAAACTCCTTTTTCCCTATTGTTTCCTTATCATATCAAAAATCAAGTTAAATAGTCAATACAAATAAAAAAAATAATTAAATTTAAATCAAAGTATTGACATAATAGGCAGTTTAATATATAATTATAAAGCTTATTGAAAAAAGAAAAAATCCGTTATCGGTTTAAATAAATACAGGAGGTGCTAAAAAATGAAAAGAACATTTCAACCTAAAAAAAGACAAGAACAAAAAGAACATGGTTTCATGAAAAGAATGAAAACTAGATCAGGAAGAAACGTATTAAAAGCAAGACGTGCAAAAGGAAGAAAAAAAATAAGTGCTTAAATAGAAGGCCACGTAATAAAAAATGTGGTCTTTTTTGCAATTTTACTTTTTTTATTGTAATTCTTTTATATAAAGGAGTAGTAAAATGCGAAAGATCGATACATTAAAGAAAAATTATGAATTTAAAAATGTATTAGATAAAGGTAAATTTTATCGTGGTAAATATATAACAATATACATTTCAAAAAATAAAAAAGAAAAAAATGTAATAGGTATAGCAGTAAGCAAAAAAGTAGGGAAGGCTGTTAAAAGAAACAGAATAAAACGTTTAATTAGAGAAAGCTACTATTTAAAAAGAAATCAATTAGAAAAAGGATATAATATAGTATTTTTATGGAATAGAAATACCTTTATAGATTGCAAATGTGAGCAAATACAAGAAGATATGTATATTCAGCTAAAAAAGGCAGGATTACTTAAATGAAAAAAATTGGAATTATATTAATAAATTTTTATCAAAAATATATTTCAAAAATATTTCATTTTAAAGGTGTAAATTGCAAATATTATCCTACTTGTTCAGAATATACAAAGCAAGCAATAAAAAAATATGGTTTTATAAAAGGATTTTTTTTAGGATTCAAAAGGATTATAAAATGTAATCCTTTTAGTAAAGGTGGATATGATCCTTTAAAGTAAAAAAGAAAGAAGAGGAATTTAAAAATTGGGAGCAATATCAAGTGTTTTTGGATATGTATTAAACTTTTTTTATGAATTATTAAATAATTATGGTTTAGCTATTTTAATATTTTCAGTGTTGTTAAGATTAATATTAATACCTATAACTATAAAACAACAAAAATCAATGAAGAAATCAGCAGAAGTACAAGAAAAAATGAAGGATATTCAAGCTAAATATAAAAATAATCCTGAAAAATTAAATCAAGAAACAATTAATTTATATAAAACAGAAAAAATGAGTCCATTTAGTGGATGTTTAACAGGAATTCTACAAATAGTAATTATTCTTTCAGTGTTTTGGCTTGTAAGTCAACCACTTACATATATGAAAAATTTAAATAATACAGAAATATATAAAGAATATAAAGAAAAAGTAGATCAAGATTCAGGAATAAGATACAAAGAAATAGGAATTATAGATTTAGCAGAATCAGAATATAAAGATATAGAAAATCAATTACAACAAGAAAATGTAGAAAATAGGGAAGAACTAGAAAAAAGAAAAGAAGAAGTAAACAAACTAAGAATAAATATGCAATTTTTAGGATTAGATTTAAGTAAAGTACCTATGCAAAGCTTAAATGATTGGAGAGTATATATTATTCCAGTTCTATATATTATAACATCTTTTGTTTCTATAAAAATAACAATGAATGCTCAAAAGAAAGAAAAAGCAAATAAAAATAAAGATGTAATAGTTCAAAACGAAGAAAAAACTAAAGAAGATGAACTTACAGAAAGTATGGGACAAATGAATAATACAATGTTATATATGACACCAATAATGTCTATATCTATTGCAGCTATTGCACCACTTGGACTTGCTTTATACTGGCTTGTAAGTAATATTTTAATGATATTTGAAAGATTAATTATAAATAAAATTATGAGCTCTAAGGAGGAAAAGGATAATGAGTAATTCTATTATTGCAGAAGGAAGAACAACAAATGAAGCTGTTGAAAATGGATTAAAAGAATTAAAAGTATCTAAAGATAGAGTAGATATAAAAGTATTAGAAAATGAAAACAAAAAAAGTTTTTTTAGTATATTAACACCAAGAGTAGTAAAAGTTCAACTTACAATAAAAGAAAATTCAAATAAAGAAGAAAAAAAAGAAGTAAAAGAAGAAAAGCCAAAAAGAGAATATGATCATAATGAAGAAGATATATCTATAGCTAAAGAAAGAGTAGAAGAATTTTTAAAAGAATGCTTACAAAAAGTTGATAATACATTAGAATATACAATTAAAGAAGAAGATTATACTATATATGTAGATATAAACGGAAACGCAGCAGGAACTTTAATAGGTTATAGAGGTGAAACATTAAATTCTATGCAAACTATATTATCTACAATTGCAAATAGAGGTTTTAATAGCAAAATCAGATTAATATTAGACATAGAAAATTATCGTCAAAAAAGAGAAAAAACATTAGAAGAATTAGCAGAAAAAGTTTCTAAAACTGTATTAAAAACAGGAAAGTCAATTACATTAGAGCCAATGTCAGCATATGAAAGGAAAATAATACATAGCAAATTACAAGACAGTAATAAAATAGAAACGCATAGCATTGGAGAAGGAGATAACAGAAGAGTTGTTATTTCTAAAATAAGATAATTTAATATAAAAAATCCGAAGTCAAAGTGAAGATTTTAATTTAAGTATATTTTTATATATTTATATTAATCTATAACTTTGGCTTTTTTTATATTCTAGGAAAGTTGATAATTTTCTGTAGAATATAAATATGACAGAAATTAGATTTTGTAGCAGTTTGCACTGCGTACAAAATCTTGATTCTGTGGTTAAATAAATATAAAAATATATAAGGAGGAAAAGATGGAAACAATAGCAGCAATATCTACGGCTATAGGTAATGGCGGAATTGGAATTATTCGTATGAGTGGTAAAGAATCCTTTAAAATATTAGAAAAAATATTTAAAAATAGTAAAGGAGAAAAATTAGATTTAAATAAAATAAAAGGTTACACCATACAATATGGAACAATTGTAGATTCAAAAACAAATGAAAAAATAGATGAAGTATTAGTTTCTTTTTTTAAAAATCCTAAAAGCTATACAAGAGAGGATATGTGTGAAATAAACTCTCATGGGGGAATGATTATAGAAAAGCAAATATTAGAGCAATGTTTGAAAAATGGAGCTATATTAGCTGAACCTGGGGAATTTACTAAAAGAGCATTTTTAAATGGAAGAATAGATTTATCACAAGCAGAATCAATTATGGATTTAATAAATAGTAAAACTGAAAAAGAATTAAAAGCATCTATAAATCAATTACAAGGAGAGTTATCTAATAAAATAAATGAAATACGACATGATTTACTAGATATAATGGCAGATATAGAAGCTTCTATAGATTATCCAGAATATGATATAGAAGAAGTTACAAATAGCAAAGCATTAGGTATTTTGAATAATACAAAAGATAAATTAGAAAGTTTAAAAGATACATTTAGGAGTGGAAAAATATTAAAAGAGGGAATAAAAACAGCAATTATAGGTAGACCAAATGCAGGAAAATCCTCTCTATTAAATAAAATATTAAAAGAGGAAAGAGCTATAGTGAGCGAAATAGAAGGTACTACAAGAGATACAATAGAAGAATTTATAACAATAAAAGGAATACCTTTAAAAATAATAGATACTGCAGGAATAAGAAAAACTTCAGATAAAATAGAAAAAATAGGAGTAAAAAAAGCACTAGATATAGCTAAAGATGCAGAATTAGTATTAGTTATATTAGATAATTCAAAAGATTTAACTGAAGAAGATAGAGAAATTTTGAAATTAGCAGAAAGTAAAAATTCAATTATATTATTAAATAAAGTAGATTTAAAAGAAAATAATTTGGAAAAAAGTGAAGAATTAAAAAAATTAAATAAAAGAATAATAAAAATATCTGCTAAAAATGGAAATGGAATAGAAGAGTTGTATAATGAAATTGAAAATATGTTCCAAATTAAAAATTTAGAAACAGATGGAGAAATAATTATTACTAATATAAGGCATAAAAATCAAATTGAATATGCAATTAATAATATTAATGAAGCAATAAATGCAGTAAAAAATAATTTGCCAATTGATATAATTTCTATTTCAATAAAACAAACTTTAGAAGATTTAGGAAAAATAACAGGGGAAAATGTATCAGAAGATATTATAAATGAAATATTCTCAAAATTTTGCTTAGGAAAATAAAAAAACGCACGAGAATAGAAAATAAAAAGAAAAGAATGACAAGACAAGTAATTTTATATTGCAAATATAAAAGAAGCTTAAAATCGATTTTGAAAATAATTTTTTTAAAATACAACAATAAACATATGGGTAAAATATTAATAGCAAAATTAACCTATATATACTAAAAAATATCTTCTGAAACCTTAGAACAGTAAGGGTTACAAAAGATAAAAGAGAACACCGACAAAATTTGACAATAAGTCAAAAAGACAAACAACAAGACAATAATATTAGTATATAAAGAAATAAAAAAATATGTTGTCAAAATAACAATAGAACAAAAATTCAAGTTTCATAAAAAACGAGTAAAAATGTTTCACAAAAAAATATTAGATGATTATAATTACCAAAAGGGACAGATTAACCTTTGGGGACGTTTCCTTTTGGAGTAGTATAAAAAATGAAACAGAAGGGACAAATGACGCATTTAGAAACGTCCCTTTTGCGTCACGAAAGGAGTAAAAGATGAAATATAATGCAGGAAAATATGATATAGCAGTAATTGGAGCAGGACATGCAGGTTGCGAAGCAGCACTAGCTTGTGCAAGAATGGGTATGAAGACATTAATGTTTTCTATTAGCCTGGAGGCTGTTGCAAATATGCCTTGTAACCCACATATAGGAGGAAGTTCCAAAGGACATTTAGTAAGAGAGATAGATTGCCTTGGGGGAGAAATGGGGAAAAACATCGACAAAACTTACACTCAATTGCGTATGTTAAACACCTCTAAAGGACCAGCAGTTTATTCTTTAAGAGCACAGGCTGATAGAAAAAGATATCAAGAAGAAATGAAGCATACATTAGAAAAACAAGAAAATTTATATATTAAACAAGCTGAAATAGTAGATTTTACAGTAGAAAATGGAAAAGTAAAGTCTATAGAAACAAATATTGGTGCAATATATGATGTAGATTGTATCATTGTAGCAACAGGTACATATTTAAAAGGAAAAATATTCATAGGAGAAGTTTCTTTTGAAAGTGGACCAGATGGAGTATTCCCAGCAAATAAATTATCAGAGGCTTTAAAAAGAGAAGGAGTAGATTTAGTTAGATTTAAAACAGGTACTCCTGCAAGAATAAACAAAAATAGTATAGATTTTTCAAAAATGGAAATACAAGAAGGAGACAAGCATCCAGAGGCATTTTCTTTTGAAGATAAAATAGATGATAGTGTAGAGCAATTACCATGTTATTTAACATATACAAATGCAAAAACTCATGAGATAATACGTAAAAATTTACATCGTTCACCTTTATATGGTGGAGAGATTGTGGGAACAGGACCTAGATATTGCCCATCTATAGAAGATAAAGTAGTTCGTTTTGCAGATAAAGAAAGACATCAAATATTTGTAGAACCAATAGGGAGAAATACAGACGAAATGTATATTCAAGGAATGAGTTCATCTCTTCCAGAAGATGTGCAAATAGCAATGTATAGAACTCTTCCAGGGCTAGAACATGCAGAGTTTACAAGACCTGCATATGCAATAGAATATGATTGTATTAATCCTGCAGATTTAAAATTATCTTTAGAATATAAGAAAATAGATGGATTATTCTTTGCAGGGCAAACAAACGGAACATCAGGATATGAAGAAGCAGCTTGCCAAGGATTAATGGCAGGAATAAATGCAAGTTTAAAATTAAAAGGAAAAGATCCAGTAATATTAGATAGAACTCAGGGATATATAGGTGTTTTAATTGATGATATTGTAACAAAAGGAACAAATGAACCATATAGAATGATGACATCTCGTGCTGAATATAGACTTTTATTAAGACAAGATAACGCAGATTTAAGATTGCTAGAAATAGGTTATAAAGTAGGTCTTGTATCTGAAGAAAGATATCAAAAGTTTTTAAAGAAAAAGAAGAGTATTGAAGATGAAATTGCAAGGGTAAGAGCTACAATTATAAGACCAACTAAAGAAGTAAATGAATTTTTGAAAAAATATAATTCTTCAGAACTTACTACAGGAGCAAGTTTAGCAGATTTAGTAAAAAGAACAGAATTAACTTATGAAGGATTAAAAGAAATAGATCCTAATAGACCAGAATTAGCAGAACAAGTAGAAAAAGAAGTTGGAATAGAGCTAAAATATGAGGGATATATTAAATTACAAGCAGAACAAGTAGAAAAATTTAAAAAATTAGAGCAAAAGTTATTACCAGAAGATATAAATTATGAAGATATTAAAGGTTTAAGACTAGAAGCTAGACAAAAATTGAATAAAATAAGACCAAATTTTGTAGGACAAGCATCTAGAATTTCAGGGGTATCTCCTGCAGATATATCTGTACTTCTAATTTATTTAGAAACTTATAATAAAATAAAATGATCTTAAAAGGCCTATTTTAAGCATATATAAGCTTTAAAAACTTACATATATAAGGAGGAAATATGGAATTTGAAATATTTTCAGAAGAATTAGAAATAGCAGCAAAGCAAATAGAAATAGAATTAACAAAAAAACAAATAGAAAAATATTATAATTATATGAATTTGTTACTAGAATGGAACGAAAAAATAAATTTAACGGCAATAATAGATCCAAAAGAAATAGTATTAAAACATTTTGTAGATTCTTTAACAATTGCTAAATATATTAAAGATGATGAAAAATTGATAGATGTAGGTACAGGAGCAGGTTTTCCTGGAATACCATTATCTATAGTAAAAGAAAATACAGATATAGTGTTATTAGATTCTTTAAATAAGAGGATAAATTTTTTAGAAGAAGTAAAAGAAAATTTAAAATTAGAAAATATAACAACAATACATGGTAGAGCTGAAGAATTTGGAAAAAATAAAAAAGAAAGGGAAACATATGATATTTCAACATCAAGAGCTGTTGCACCTTTAAATATATTGTTAGAATATTTACTTCCTCTAGTAAAAGTAGGAGGAAAAGCTATATGTATGAAAGGATCTAATATAGAAGAAATAGAAAATGCGAAAAATGCTTTAGAAATATTAGGTGGAAAAATAGAAAAAATAGAAGAAATTACTCTTCCAAATAGTGATATAAAAAGAAATATTATTATAGTAAAAAAAGTAAAAAATACACCTTCAAAATATCCTAGAAAGCCTGGAACTCCAAGCAAAGAACCAATCTAAGAAAGTATAGTAAATTATAAGAAAAAATCATATAAAAAAGTCAACAAATATTGTAATATTTATTGACTTTTTTTGTATATTTTTATATTATTAATATGTTAGAAAAATGGAGGTAATATCAGTGGGAAAAGTAATATCAATTGCAAATCAAAAAGGTGGAGTAGGAAAGACTACAACAGCAGTAAATTTAAGTACAATATTAGCTAAAAAAGGGAAAAAGGTATTAATGATAGATACTGACCCACAAGGAAATGGAACAAGTGGATTAGGTATAGACAAAAATGTTAATTTTTCTGTATATGATGTTATTATAAATGATGTAGAAATAGAAAATACAGTTCAAACTACAATGGTAAAAAATTTGGAAGTATGTCCATCTAATATAAACCTTGCAGGAGCTGAAGTTGAACTTGTTTCAATGATGTCTAGAGAGTACAGATTAAAGGAAAAAGTAGATAGTCAAAAAGACAAATATGATTATATTATAATAGATTGTCCACCATCTTTAGGACTAATTACATTAAATGCTTTTACAGCATCAGATAGTGTGCTAATTCCTGTACAATGTGAATATTATGCATTAGAGGGACTCGGACAACTTATAAACACTATAAATTTAGTAAAAAAACATTTAAATAAAGACTTAGAAGTAGAAGGAGCTTTACTTACTATGTTTGACATTAGGACAAATTTATCAAACCAAGTAGTAAAAGAAGTTAATAAATATTTTGAAAACAAAGTGTATAAAACAGTTATACCAAGAAATGTAAGACTTAGTGAAGCACCAAGCTATGGTATGCCAATATCAGTATATGATCCAAAATCTAAAGGAGCAAAATCTTACGATAAATTTGTAAAAGAATTTTTAAAGAAAAATGAAGAAGAAGCTAAAAAGAAAGGAGAATAAAAATGGCTAAAAATACAGGATTAGGAAAAGGTTTAGATGCATTATTTAGTGATAAAACAGTTATAGAAGATATAAAAAAAGAAGAAATAAAAGATGGAGAGAGAATTGAAAAAATAAAAATAGTAGATATAGAACCAAATAGAAATCAACCAAGAAGAAATTTTGATATGGAAGCAATAGAAGAACTTGCTGAATCTATTAAAATATATGGAGTTATTCAACCTATTATTGTTAATAAAAAAGATGGATATTATGAAATAGTTGCAGGTGAAAGAAGATGGAGAGCATCAAAAAAAGCAGGACTTACAGAAATTCCATGCATAATTAGAAATGATGATGAGAGAAAGACAAAAGAAATAGCATTAATAGAAAATATACAAAGAGAAGATTTAAATCCAATTGAAAAAGCAAAGGGATTTAAACAATTGATAGACGAATATGGATTAAAACAACAAGAATTAGCAGATATAATGGGAATGAATAGAAGTACAGTTACAAACTGCTTACGAATTTTAAATTTGGATCCAAGAGTTATAGATTTAGCATTAGAGGGGAAATTAACAGAAGGACATTGCCGTTCATTACTTGGTTTTGAAGATCCAGAACAACAATATAAAATGGCATTAAAAATAATAGAAACAGGACAAACAGTAAGAGATATAGAAAGAAGCCTAAAAAACAAGAAAAATGTTAGTAAAAATACAAAAGAAGATAGAAAAAAATATGAAGCAATTTATAGAGACATAGAAGATAGATTCCAAGGTTTCTTTGGAACAAAAGTAAAAATAGATGCTAAAAAAAGAAGTGGAAGAATAATAATTAATTATTCTAATAATGAAGATCTAGAAAGAATGTTAGATTTAATAAACAGAAATTAAAATAAAAAAATGTGAAACATAATGAAAATAAAAACTAAAAAAAGTTTCATATGCGTAAATATGCCTTAATAGAAATGTTAAGGCTATTTTTTGTAAGATAAAGAACTTATATTATAAAAGAAAGCTTTATATATTATATAAAATTACATTGCACAGAAAATTTATTTCATAAATTTTCGCGCATGAACAAATTTACTGAAAATTTCAATTTTTTTGAGTAAGATAAAAAAGTAGAGTTAAGACTGAAAATTGAAAATTTTCAGATTTGTTCTTAAAATTTTGTATTTGCAAGTAAGTTTTTTACGTCTATCTATTGACAACAAAAGCATTTTTGTGTTAATATATATCTGTTACGAAACAAAGTAACAAATGTGCAGAGGTGGTCGAGTTGGTTTATGGCACCAGTCTTGAAAATTGGCGTGCGTTTGTAGCGTACCGTGGGTTCGAATCCCACCCTCTGCGCCATTTTTTTTATTAAAAGTTTAACTTGAAACATTTGGAGGCTTACCCAAGTGGTTGAAGGGGACAGTTTGCTAAACTGTTAGGGTTCGCAAGGGCCGCGAGGGTTCAAATCCCTCAGCTTCCGCCAAAAAAATATAAGGTATTATTTACCTTATATTTTTTTTATAAAATTATCTTATTTATGAATAAATTAAAATAGTGTATTATCTTTCTATGTCTTGATATCTTTGAGATATCAATTTATATAGTTCTACTAAGATATCACCTTTAATTTCAGTTTCAGACTTTATAACAGGTATATTAATGTGTAAAAAATTATCTACATCTCCGGGATAACTTTTTATTACTCCATTTTGATAATGATTTAATAATCTTTCAAATTTTCTTATTAGTCCTTCAGTCTTTATTTCATTTATTAAATTTTGTTTATTATAATTATGGCTTAAGTGATTTTTTTGTGATTGATAAAATGATGGAAATTTAGAAATTTTATCTTTTGTCCAATAATCTTTAAAATTTTTAATAGTTGTTTTATTTCTTTTTCTATGATATTCATAGTCTAAAACATACATACAAGGAACTTCAATGTCTGTAATTCCCTCTTGATTTAAAATGTCAATAAAAATACTTAATGCTAATATGCTTTTAGGATCTACTTTTTCTCTGTATTCTTCAGATATACCATTATTTAATTTATAAGATTTATTTCTAACTTTTTTATTTATATTAAGTTGTGTATAAGAGCTTTGAGATATATTTGTATTTTGTATAGAACCTATAGAACAAACTCGTTTTCCATTTTTTTCATATATTCCATATCGTATAACAGGAAGCGTACAATGTGGTCTATCAAAAAGTTCTGTATTGTTATAATAAGCTTTATCATAAATATTTATTTCTATTTCTCTAGAATTTTCATCCCATGTTCTTGAAATTCCATTTTTTATGCAAAGTATATTATTATCTAAAGATTTTAATTTTCCTATATAAGTTTCTTTATTATATTTCTCAAAAGTTGTATCTTTTAACATTTCTACTTGTTTTCTTAAGAATTCTTCAGGATTATTGAAATCTTCTGGTGTTGCTCTTAACCAAATTTGTTCAAAACAATTATTTTTTTCATATACAGCGAAACCTGTCATATTTGTTCTTAAAAAATACAATTCTATATCTTTTTCATAGAATCTTCTTAGCTGTTCAAAGAAATCTTTATAATTATTTATTATCATTGCTGGTTGTATGCTATTACCATTTGATTTTTCTTTTATTCTTTGTAATATTATTCTGTGCTTTTTTTCTAGGCTTGAAACAAAAGATTTATCGTTAAATTGATTTCTATAATTTGAAAGTGTTTTTTCTATAAATTCTATTGCCTCAGTTTCAGTAAAAATAAATCTAAAATTAGGTAATTCATCACTAAATAATAGTTTATATAGTGTTTCTGTTATAAATTCTCGTGTTACATTTTCAAATGTAGGTTTTAAACTATCTGCTATGGTTTGATTACTATTTAGAATCATGTTCTTTACATTATCCTTTCTTTTATTTTGTAGCTATATATTATTATAACATAAAATTTAATAAATAGCATTATCTCTGTAAATAATGGAAAATAATAATCTAATAAATAAATAAAAAATAAATAATTAATAAAAAAAGAATAATTAAATAAAAAAAGAATAATTAAGTAAAAATAAAATAATTAAATAAAAAATAAAATTAATTAGTAAAATAATAATTTATTTTATTGTAAAAAGAATAAATAAAAAAATATTTAATAAAATTAATCAGGGTGATTTTTTTGAGTATAGGAATTTGTTTTGCAGGTGGTGGAATAAAAGGAGTTGCGCATATTGGAGCATTAAAGGCGCTTGAAGAAGAAAATATAAAATTTGATTATATAGCGGGTACATCTTCTGGAAGTATAGTAGCCTGTTTATATTCTGTAGGATATAATTCAGATGAAATTTATGAAATATTTAAAAAATATATAAATAAAATTAATTACTTCGAAATAAAAAATGTAATCAAATTAATATTTGGAATTTTAATAAAAAGAAAAATAATAATTACAGGATTAAATAGTGGTAAAAAAATAGAAAAATTAATTAATAAAGAATGTGCAAAAAAAGAAATAAATAATATTAATCAAATAAATAAAAATTTATTAATTCCATGTGTAAATTTAAAAACAGGAGATGTATATATTTTTTCATCAATAAAAAATAGAAATAGAAAAGAATATTCAGATAATATTATTTATAAAAATAATATTAATATAGGAAAAGCAGTTAGGGCTAGTTGTAGCTATCCAGGAGTTTTTTCACCTTGCATAATTGAAGATAATTATATGGTAGATGGAGGAATAAGAGAAAATGTACCATGGAAAGAATTAAAAGAATGTGGTGCACAAAAAGTAATTTCCATTGTTTTTCAAAACGAAATAAAAGAAAAAAATAAAATAGATATGTTTGATGTAATAAGTGGTTCAATGGAATTATTATGTAGGGAATTATCAAATTATGAATTAAATGGAGCAGATTATTTACTAAAAATAAAAACAAAAAATATTCAATTATTGGACAAAACAAAATTAGATTATTTATATAATTTAGGATATATAGAAACAAAAGGGAAAATTAAACAAATAAAAGAATTAATAAACAATATTGCATAAATAGATGATATAATATATAATCAAAAAAAAGGGGAAATTTTATGGAGAAAAAAGAGGTAAAAGAAGAACTAACAAAAGTAGAAAAAGATAATAATTTTGAAGAAGTAAAAGTTAATTATCAAGAAGTTGAATTAGAAAAGAAACAAGTAAGAACAGATTCATATTTTGATGGTGGATTGTTAGAATTAATTGGATGGAGAATATTAAGCTTTTTAATAAAAACAATAACATTAGGAATTGGTGCTCCATGGGCTGATTGTATGTTATATTCATATCAATTTAAACATACAGTATATAATGGTAAAAGATTAAAATTTGAGGGTACAGGTGGAGATTTATTTGTAAATAGATTTATATGGATATTTTTAACTATTATAACATTAGGAATATATGGCTTTTTTGTACCAGTAAAGAAAACAAAATGGGTAATATCTAATTTACATTTTGAAGATGAAGATCATAAAAAAGAAGAAAGCTTTTTTGATGGAAAAACAATTCAATTAATAGGAGTAAATATACTTTGTAAAATATTAAATTTAATCAGTTTTGGTATATTATATCCTTTCACAATTTGTTTTAAATATAGATGGATAAATAAACATACTATTATAAATAGAAAAAGATTAGCTTTTGATGGAAAAGCAATTTCTTTATTTGGAAGATATATTTTATGGTGGTTCTTAACAATAATAACTTTTGGTATATTTGGTTTATGGTTACCAATAGAAATGTTAAAATGGCAATCTAAAAATACACATATTAAAGTAGTTGGAGAAGTGGAACAAAAAGATAAGTCATTATATATAATAATTCCAATAGTTATTATTTGTATAATAGTATTAAGTTGTGTATTACCAACACTTTTACTTAAAATTAATTTTTCTGATATAAAGTCAGGAGAATTTGGAGAAAAATTTGAAGAAGTATTTGAAGGATTTTCAAATAATGATAATGGAAGAGGAGAAAGAAGAACATTATCAGATGTAAGTACAGGTTATATAGATACAATTTCAACAGTACAGGAAAATAATAAATATCCATCTGCGGAAGAAGTAGCAGGCAATTACGGAGCTAGAGTATTTGTAAATGGAAATGAAGCTTGGGGAGAAATAAGCATACAAAATAAAAATGGAAAGCTTGTGTATGATAAATATGAGATAAATTATGATAGATCTCTAGGATATGGTGAAGGTTCTGTAGGAGATTCAAAAATATCTATTTATTGTAAATATAAAGAAGATTATATATCAGTTGAAATTTCAATACAAGATGGAAATGAAGAAACTTATATTATAGCTGATGGTGGAGTATATTAAAATAAAAAAATGTTGATATAAAATTAATATCAACATTTTTATTTTGTAAAAAATAATAATTAATTATTATTTATTGTTTCTTTTTTATCTGTTTCATCTGTAACATTTTCTTTATTAATCGCAATTTTTGAATTTTGTTTATTTTTTAGATTATCTTTTGCTACAGTCATTAATAATTTAATTCTATTTGTTTGATTTGCTTCGCTTGCACCTGGGTCATAATCTATAGGTGAAATATTTGCTTCAGGATATTTGTTTCTAATAGTTTTTATAACACCCTTTCCTACAACATGGTTTGGAAGACAAGCAAATGGTTGAACACAAACAATATTTGTAATGCCATGTTCCATATATTCAATCATTTCAGCCGTTAAAAACCATCCTTCACCAGTTTGATTTCCTATAGATAAAACATCTTTAACTTGTTCTTCTAAATGCCATATATCACAAGGTTGTAAATAACCTTTTTTAGAATTAGCTAAAGCTATACGCATATCTTTTTCTAAAATATCAATTAATTTAATTGCTGTTTTAAATATTTTTGCTTTAAATTTATCTGTTTTTATTAATTGATTAAATGTAATTTTATGTGTTGCAATAAATTTAACAAATCCCATAAAGTCTGGTAATATTACTTCTGCACCTTCTTCTTCTAATTTGTTTGCAACAAAATTATTTCCGAAAGGATGATATTTAATTAATACTTCTCCAACAATTCCTACTTTAGGTTTTTCTACAGAAGTATCTAATTCTATTTTTTCAAAATCATTTACAATATCATAAATACTTTGTTTAAATTCTTTCATAGTAGATTTTTCTACCATTTTTTTGCATTTATCCATCCACGTATTAAATAATTTTTCTGTTTCACCTTTATTTATTTCATACGCTCTATTTTTTGTAAGCATTTTTTGAAGTAAATCTGAGTAAATAACACATTTTAATAATTTTTCAATTAAAGGAATTGTTATTTTAAATCCCGGCATTTTTTCCATACCAACAACATTAAATGATATAACAGGAACTTTTTCAAAGCCAGCATCTTTTAATGCTTTACGGATAAATCCTATGTAGTTTGTTGCTCTACATCCGCCACCTGTTTGTGACATTATTAAAGCAGTTCTATCTAAATCATATTTTCCTGATTGAAGTGCTTCTATCATTTGACCGGTTGTTAAAATTGAAGGATAACAAGCGTCATTATTTACGTATTTTAAACCTGTTTCTACAGTATGATCTGTACAATTTCTTAAAAGTTCTACTTTATAACCGCAAGAACGTACAGCAGATTCAATTAATTCAAAATGAATTGGTGCCATTTGTGGAATTAATATTGTGTAATCTTTTTTCATATCTTTTGTGAATATTACTTTATTACATTCATAATTTCCATTTGAAACTTCTTTTTGTAATGTTTCACGTTTTTTCATACTAGCTAAAAGTGAACGAATACGAATACGTACAGCACCTAAATTATTAATTTCATCTATTTTAATTAAAGTATACATTTTATTATAGCTTGATAAAATTTCTTCAACTTGATCTGTTGTAACAGCATCTACACCGCAACCAAATGAATTTAATTGTACTAATTCTAAATTATCTTGTTTTCCAACAAAATCTGCTGCAGCATATAATCTTGCATGATATACCCATTGATCTACAACTCTTAAAGGACGTTTTGCTTCTGCTAAATGTGAAACACTATCTTCTGTTAAGACACATAGTCCTAAAGAAGTAATTAAAGTATCAATTCCATGGTTTATTTCAGGGTCTGTATGATAAGGTCTTCCTGCTAATACAATACCATGTAATTTATTTTCATTAATATATTTTAATGTTTCTTCACCTTTTTTACGTATGTCATTTTTGTAATTCTGATATTCTTCTTCAGCTTTTTGGGCTGCTTGTAATAACTCTTTTTTAGTAAAATTATATTCTTTAAATTCAGGTAAATCCATTATAGTTTCAGCTAAAGTTTTTGCTTCAAAAGGTAAAAATGGATTTAAGAATTTAATATTTTTATCTTTTAATTCTTCTACATTATTTTTTAATACTTCAGAATATGAAATTACTATAGGACAATTATAATGATTATCTGCTTTTTCATATTCTTTTCTAGAATAAGGTACACAAGGGTAAAAAATTGTATTAATTCCTTGTTTTATTAAACTTACAATATGACCATGTGAAAGTTTAGCAGGGAAACATACAGATTCAGAAGGCATAGATTCCATACCTTTTTCGTATGTTTTTCTATTACTCTTTTCTGAAAGTATTACCCTAAATCCTAAATTTGTAAGGAAAGTAAACCAAAATGGATAATCTTCATACATATTTAAAACTCTAGGGATACCTATTGTTCCACGTGTTGCTTTTTCTTCTGGTAAAGGTTCATAACTAAATAATCTTTCATATTTATATTTCATTACATTTGGTAAATCTTTTTTCTCTGAAAGGTTTCCGGCACCTTTTTCACAACGATTTCCAGAAATATATTTTGAACCATTGCTAAATTTATTTATTGTAAGTAAACAATGATTTTCACATCCATTGCAACGTACATGTGAAGTTGTTATTTCTAGTTTATCTAAATCTTCTAAACCTAAAATAGTTGAGTGATATTCCATATCTAAATTTGCTTCATATTGTTCTTTAGAAAGAAGTGCTGCTCCGTAAGCACCCATTAAGCCTGCAATATCTGGTCTTACAACATTTCTTCCAACTATTAATTCAAAGGCACGAAGTACAGCATCATTATAGAATGTTCCACCTTGAACAACTATGTGTGCGCCAAGTGTTTTAACATCTCTAACTTTCATAACTTTTTGAATAGCATTTTTTATAACTGAATAAGAAAGTCCAGCAGAAATATCTCCAACACTATATCCTTCTTTTTGTGCTTGTTTAATTTTAGAATTCATAAATACTGTACAACGAGAACCTAAGTCTACGGGTCTTCTTGCTTCTAGTGCACTTTCAACAAATTCTTCAATAGAAAGATTTAAGCTTTTGGCAAATGTTTCTATAAAAGAACCACATCCTGAAGAACAAGCTTCATTAAGCATAATATTATCTATAGCACCATTTTTCATTTTTATATATTTCATGTCTTGACCGCCAATGTCAACTATACTAGTTACATTTGGCATAAATTCTTTTGCAGCTGTATAATGAGCTATTGTTTCTATCTCATTTAAATCTACGTTTAAAGCAGTTTGTATTAATTTTTCACCATAACCTGTAACGCCACTATACCTAATAGTGCAAGTTTCAGGCAATTCAGTATATAGTTTTTTTAGCATTTTTATAACACTTTGAAGAGGATTTCCTTCATTACTTCCATATAAAGAATATAATAAAGTTCCTTCATTATCTATTACTACCAATTTTGTAGTAGTAGAACCTGCATCAATTCCTATAAAAATATCTCCACTAAAATCTTTTAGATTAGCTTTTTTTACTTTATCTTTTTCATGTCTAGTTTTAAATTCTTCATATTCAACATCTGTTTTAAATAAAGGAGCTAGAGGATTTGTAGTATCATCATGTGAATTTCTTAATACTTCTATTTTACTTTTTAATTTTTCATTAGAAATAGGTTTTGTATTTAAAGAATCTAAAGCTGCTCCTTTTGCAACTAGTAAATGAGCTTCTTCTGGAACAACAACGTGATTATCATCTAAATGTAAAGTTTCAATAAATCTATTTCTAAGTTCAGATAAATAATTTAAAGGGCCACCTAAAAATGCTACTGTTCCACGTATTGGTCTACCACAGGCTAAACCACTTATTGTTTGATTTATAACTGCTTGAAAGATAGAAACAGCAATATCTTCTTTTGCAGCACCTTCATTAAGTAATGGTTGTATATCAGTTTTTGCAAATACACCGCAACGAGAAGCTATTGGGTAAATCATTTTATAATTTTTAGCAAGTTCATTTAAACCAGCTGTATCTGTATTTAAAAGTGAAGCCATTTGGTCTATAAAAGCCCCTGTACCACCTGCGCAAGTACCATTCATACGTTGTTCTATCGATTTATCAAAATATATAATTTTTGCATCTTCTCCACCAAGTTCTATTACGACATCTGTTTGTGGAATATATTTTTCTACTGCTCTTTTACAAGAAACAACTTCTTGAATAAATGGCAAGTCTAAAAATTTAGCAGCAGACATTGCACCAGAACCAGTTAAGGCAACTGTAAATAGAGAATCTTTATATGTATTTATTAAATCATCTAAAACATTGCAAACAGTGTTTTTCGTGTCTGAAAAATGTCTTTGATAATTTCTATATATAATATTTAGGTTTTCATCCATTACTATTATTTTTACTGTTGTAGACCCAACGTCTAATCCAACATGTAATAATTTGTTCATTTTTTTCTCCTTCTGTTTTACTTTAAAACTCTATAAAATTCAACACTAATTTTATACGGAAATCGCTATTTTGTCAAACATTTTAACAGAAAATTCACAAAGGAAAAATGTGGTAAAATAAAAGTTTAAAAAAGAAAAAAATTAATAAAATTTATAATAAAAATAAAAAATTCACTATAGCAAATTTTTATATAAATATATTTTTAAAATTAAGTAATAAAAAATAATTTGTTGTTCTAAAATAAACTTGTCTAACATAAAAATTAAAAAAAGAAAAAAGGAGAAAATAAAATGTTAGATTGGAAAAGAATTATAATTATTTTAGTTTTTATTATTTTAATTATTGGAATTATAACAGGAGTGTATTTTATAGTAAAAAATAAAAATACAGAAAAAGAAATGACAGAATATACTCCACAAGAAGAAATATCAGAAGAACAAATGAGACAAACAATGGTATCGCTATATTTTAAAAATGATAATGGATTAATTCCAGAAGCAAGATTAATAGATGTAAAAGAATTAATAAATAATCCATACGAAAAAATATTAAATATGTTAATACAAGGTCCTAAAAACGAAAATTTGAAAAAAACGATTCCAGAAGGAACAAAAATTAATAGAATAGAAAAAGAAGGAGAAAACTTAATTATTGACTTTTCATCAGAATTTATAGAAAAACATATAGGAGGAGAACTAGAGGAAAAATTGACAATTCAATCTATTGTAAAGACTGTAACAGAATTAACAGAAATTAATGGAATAAAAATAAAAATAAATGGTGAAGATAATAAGGAATTTAAGGATGGAAAAATAAAATTTGATAAAATATTTAATAGAGATTTTTAAATAAAAAGAATAAGAATTAATTTTAATAAATTAATTCTTATTTTTTTACTATTAATAAAAAAATGATAAAATATAAAAATATTTATTTAATAAATAAAACTATAAAATAAATAAAAAGATATTTATTATTTTTATAAATATTTTCTATTTATTTTAAAAATTTATATAAATTCATACATTTACATATTTTTTTTATATTGCATAAAAAATTTTCTACCTCAAATAAAGAATTTAAGGAGCAATCTAAATTATTACAAAAAGAATTATTTATATTTTTAGAATGAATATTATTACAATTATTATAATAATATTTATTTTTTTTATATCCATTAATATTCATAAAAAACAACCCCATAAAAATTAATAATAAAATTAATAATTAAAATGAATAATAAATTAATTAAATTTTTATTTGTGATTTATAATTTATTTTTATTGCATTTAAATAAATTTATTATTTACTACATTATATGTAAAAAAAATAAATTAGTTCAAAAACACTAGTAAAAATATAATGCTTTATTTTTTCATTATTTTATAGTATAATAAAAAATATATTAAATAGGAGAAAAATATGGATATAGAAATAAAAGAGAATGAACGAATAGATGATTTAGAATATAAAGGGCTAAAAATAATTCAAAATGCAGAAGGATTTTGTTTTGGGATAGATGCAGTACTTTTATCTGATTTTGCAAAAGAAATAAAAAATAATAGTAAAGTACTAGATTTAGGGACAGGTACAGGAATTTTAAGTATTTTATTATCTGGAAAAACAAATTTAAATAAAATATATGGAATAGAAATACAAAAAGAAGTAGCAGATATGGCACAAAGAAGTGTGCAATTAAATAATTTAGAAAATAAAATTGAAATAATAAACAAAAATATTAAAGATTTAGAAAATATTTTTGAAAAGAATTCTTTTGATGCTATAGTTACAAATCCACCATATAAAAAAATAAATACAGGTGAAAAAAATGAAAAAGAAAATAAGTTGATTTCTAGACATGAAATAACAGCCTCTTTAGATGATTTTATAAAAATTAGTTTTAATTTATTAAAAGACAAAGGTTCTTTTTATATGGTACATAGACCAGAGAGATTAGCAGAAATTATTTATAAATTAAAACAAAATAAATTAGAACCCAAAATAATTAGATTAGTTTATTCAAATATTAAAAGTGAACCAAAATTAGTTTTAATTAAATCAGTAAAAAACGCAAAAGAATTTTTAAAAATAGAAAAACCATTATTTATATATAATGAAGATGGAAATTATACAGATGAAATATTAAAAATATATAATAAAAAATAAAATATGCAGAGGCAACGTCCCTAAAGGAGCATAGGAGGAAAAGATGAGTGGAATATTATATTTGGTGGCAACACCAATTGGAAATTTAGAAGATATTACTTTTAGAGCGATAAACATTTTAAAAGAAGTTGATTTAATTGCAGCAGAAGATACAAGGCATACATTAAAATTATTAAATCATTATGAAATTAGTAAGCCATTAATTAGCTATCATAGACACAATGAAGAAATAAAAGTAGATGGATTAATTGAAAAATTAAAAGAAGGGCAAAATATTGCTGTTGTTTCAGATGCAGGAACACCTGCTATTTGTGATCCAGGAGAGGTAATAGTAAAAGAAGCGTTAAAAGAAAATATTAAAGTAGTTCCAATTCCTGGTGCTTGTGCATTTGTTAATGCATTAGTTGCTTCAGGTCTTGATACAAAAGAATTTGTTTTTTATGGATTTTTATCTATTAATAAAAAATTGAGAAAAGAAAAGTTGGAACAAATAAAAAAAGAAAATAAAACAATTATTTTATATGAAGCACCTCACAAATTAAAAAATACATTAGAGGATTTGGAAGACATATTAGAGGATAGAAAAATTGTAATTGCTAGAGAATTAACAAAAATACATGAAGAATTTATAAAAGGTACGGCAAAGGAAATATTAGAAAAATATACAGAGCCAAAAGGAGAACATATTATTTTAATAGAAGCAAATCCTATTAAACAAGAAGATGAAGAAAAATTAAAAATAAATAATATGACAATAGAAGAACATTATAAATATTATGAAGAACAAGGATTCTCAAAAAATGAAATTATTAAAAAAATTGCTAAAGATAAAGGTGTTACTAAAAATGAGATTTATAAATTATTTATATAAAAATAAATATTAATTGTAAATTATTAAAAATTAATGTAAAGAATAAAAAATAAAAATGACGTAAAATAAAAAATAAATACAACAAATAAAAAATAAAAGAACTCCAATTAAAATTGGAGTTTTATTATTATTCTTCTTCATTTAAAGCCTTAATTTGTTTTAAGCATTTATTGCAAATAAGTTTGTCTTTATAATTTGATAATTTTTTTGTATTTCCACAGAAAAGACAAGATTTTTCATATTTTTTTAATACTATAGAAGTTCCATCTACAAAAATTTCGATAGGATCTTTTTCTGCGATTTGGAATTGATTTCTTAATTCAATAGGAATAACAACTCTTCCTAATTCATCTACTTTTCTTACTATTCCAGTTGATTTCATTTTATTTCCTCCTTTATTCGCCATTTTTCGACAAAATTTTCTATAACTATAATACCACAAATTAAATAAAAACGCAATAAAAAATGAGAAAAAAATGAAAAAATTTGTAAAAAAATGTAAAAACAATATTTGTCTCATTAATGAATAATACTTTTATATTAAGAATATTATTAAAAAAGGAAAAGGCAATATTTGTAATTTAATCATACTACTAGTAGAAAAGTGAATATTAAATTATAGATAAAATAGGAATGAGGAAAAATGTTAAATATTATTTGGCCATGTTTTATTTTAATATCTTTTGTTTATGCTATTTTAACAGGTAATATAGAAAATATGAATCAATCTATATTTACTTCGGCAGCTGGTGCAGTAGAACTTTCTATTACATTTTTTAGTACAATTTGTTTATGGACTGGAATAATGAAAATTGTACAACAAACTAATTTTGTAGCTAAATTAACTAAATTATTAAGACCAATAATAAATTTCTTATTTCCAGATTGCAGAAATAATGAAAAGGCAAAAGAAGAAATTTCTATGAATATGATTGCAAATATATTAGGTTTGGGAAATGCTGCAACGCCATTAGGATTAAAAGCTATGAAAACACTTCAAAAAGATAACTCTAAAAAAGACACAGTTTCTCATTCCATGGCAATGTTTATAGTAATTAATACTGCTTCAATGCAATTAATTCCTACAACAGTTATTGCAATAAGAACATCTTTTAACTCAAGTAATCCTACACAAATTATATTTCCAGTATGGGGAGTTACAATTGCAGCTTTTTTAGCAGCAGTGATTGCTACTAAAATATTTATATTTTTTGATAAAAAGAAAAATGAAAATATTTTTAGAAAAAATAAGTAATAGTTAAAAAGAAACATGAAAGTGTAAAAAAATATATTATTTAAATAGAGAAAAGAGATGAGTTTTATTTGAAAATTGTTAATTATATATCTTCAGCAGCAATACCAATTGTAATGGTAATAATTATTGTTTATGGATTATTAGAAAAAAATAAAGTATACGATACTTTTGTTGATGGTGCAAAAGAGGGAATGGAAATAGTTATAAAATTATTTCCTACTTTGCTTGGAATTTTTGTTGCAGTAGGTGTTTTAAGAAGTTCAGGGGTTTTAGATTTCATAATAAAAATAATTTCACCTATTACAAATGTATTAAATATTCCAGGAGAAATTATGCCACTTGCAATAGTAAGGCCAATTTCAGGAAGCGCATCCACAGCAGTAGCAACAGATATAATAAGCAAATATGGAGTAGATTCAAAGATAGGATTAATTGCATCTACAATTATGGGGTCTACAGAAACAACTTTTTATACTATAGCTATTTATACAAGTGCTGTAGGAGTAAAGAAAATAAAATTTGTACTAGCAGCAGCTTTAATAGGGGACCTTGTTGGAATGTTGACTTCTGTAGCAATTTGGGGATTTTTGTCGTAAAGTTTTTCTTGACAAATTTAAAATATCGTTGTATTATGTATACACAATTTATTCAAGGAAGTTAAAAAATGTTTATTCAAATCTTATTATTTATTTTAATTTATTTTTTTATTCGAAAATTTATTATCTTTATTTTGTATAAAAAAATCCAAAAAAAAATAAACAAATAATGTTTATTAATTTTATCTTGAAAAATTTATATTTTTAAATTATTAATAAATTAAAAATAATTATAATTTATTAATAAAAATATATCAAAAATTTATATTAAAAATCTAAAAATGTTATTAATCTTGTAGAGGGATTTCTTCTAAAAAAGTATATTAACCCCTATTAATATATAATTATAAAAAATAATTTAGATTAAGCCCCTATTTTATTTTTAAAACTATACTTAGGAAATCTAAGTAAACAATTCCTTTTTTATTAACAAATTTACCTAACTATTAAAATCCCTCTACAATTAAAATATATATTAATGATGATAATTTTCACCATTCATTATTTTAAAACCTCTAAATAATTGTTCTAATAAAAATAAACGAATTAATGGATGTGGAAAAGTCATTTTAGAAAAACATATTAACTCTTTAGTATTAGATAAAAGTTCTTCTGTCATACCTAAAGTACCACCAATTAAGAATGTAATATGAGATGTAATTAAAGATAAATCTTGTATCTTATTAGAAAATTCAACAGAAGTATAATTTTTACCTTTTAAATCTAAAGCAATAACATAACTATCTTTTTTTATATGAGACAAAATTAAATTACTTTCTTTTTGTTTTATTTCAAAAGATATACTATCATTCAATTTAGATGGAAGTTTTTCATCTGGAAGTTCTATAATATTTAAAATGCAATATTTTGAAAGACGTTTTTTATATTCGTCGATTGCATCTTTTAAATATTTTTCACGTATTTTTCCAATACAAACAATATCAATATGTAACATATAATTCCTTTCATTATCCTACATCTATAATAGGACTTGTTTCGTAACGATTTGCAATGCTTAAACTTAAGCTATTTTCATTATAATTATGTTCTATAAGTTCTTCAACGACTGTTTTATAAGCAAGTTCTGGAAAATTATTTTCTTTACTTAAATGTCCAAGCATTACTTGGTTTAATCCATGGTCTACTAAATAAGAAATAGTTTTTCCAGCGTCTGAATTAGAAAGATGTCCATTTGGTCCTTTTATACGTTCCTTTAACATATATGGATAGGAAGAACATTTTAAAATTTCAGGTTCATAATTTGCTTCTAATAAAAGAAAAGAGCTATCACTTAAATTAGTAATTATTTCTTTACTCATGTGACCGATATCTGTGGCAATACTCATTTTTTTGTTATCATGAAAAAGATTAAATCCGCAAGGGTTTGCGGCGTCATGTGGAATTGGAAATGGGTTTACTTCAATATCGCCAATTTTAAATTTATTAAATGTAAATGTTTTAATATTTTCTTCATTTAATTTTTCTTTATATTTTTGCATTGCATTCCAAGTTTCTACATTTGCATAAACAGGAACATTATATTTTTTTGAAAATACAGCTAAGCCTTTAACATGGTCAGAATGTTCATGTGTAATTAAAATTGCATCAATAGAAAAAGGGTCAACATTAATAGTTGCTAGAGCTTCTGCTATTTTTTTAGCACTTTCTCCAACATCTACTAAGATTTTAGTTTTATTACTTTGTACAATAGAAGAATTTCCTGTACTACCACTATATAAACTACAAAATTGAAACATTTTATTTTTCCTTTTTAAAAATCTTCTTCAGTTATTCTTTGAATATTTGCACCAATACTTCTAAATTTTTCTTCTATATTCTCATAGCCACGATCAATATGTACAAGATTTGTAATACTTGTTTCGCCTTTGGCTACTATTCCAGCAATAATTAATGCTGCACCAGCACGTAAATCTGTTGCTTCAACAGGGGCACCATATAATTCTTTTACACCTTCAAAAATAGCAGATTTGCCTTGATCCGTAATTTGAGCTCCCATTTTATTAAGTTCAGCAGTGTATTGAAAACGAGATTCCCAAATGCCTTCTTTTATAATGCTTGTACCATTGGCTAATGCTAAACATACACCAATTTGTGGTTGTAAATCTGTTGGAAAGCCAGGGTATGGTTGAGTTTTTATATTAGCCTTATTTGGTCTTTTATTTGTCCAAACATGAATAGAATCATCATTATATTCTACATTTGCACCCATTTCTAATATTTTGGCTGTTAAACAATCTAAATGTTCTGGAATACAATTTTTTATTAATAAATCACCTTTTGTTGCAACTGCAGCAAGCATAAATGTTCCTGCTTCGATTTGATCAGGTACAACACTATATGTGGCATTACCTGTAAGCTTTTCTACACCATTTACTTTTATAACATCAGTTCCGGCACCACGAATATCTGCACCCATTGTATTTAAAAAGTTTGCAACATCAACAATATGTGGCTCTTTGGCAGCATTTTCTATAATAGTAGTTCCTTTTGCAAGGACACTAGCAAGCATAACATTTATAGTTGCTCCAACAGAAACCATATCCATATAAATTGAGGTACCTACTAAATTTTTTGCTGTAGCTGTGATTTTACCTTGTGAAACTTCAACTTTTGCTCCTAATGCTTCAAAACCTTTAATATGTTGATCTATAGGTCTTGCACCTAAATTGCAACCACCAGGAAGTCCGACTGTTGCAGATTTACATCTTCCAAGAAGAGCACCAATTAGATAATAAGATGCACGAAATTTGCTGGTCATGTCTATAGGTGCATTAGCAGAAGTAATGTTTCTAGTATCTATAGTAACCTCATTAGGAGTATTCCAAGTTAAAATAGCACCTAATTCTTGTAATATTTTACAAGAGATTTTTACATCACTTATAGCAGGAATATTGGAAATTGTACAAACGCCATCTATTAATAATGTAGCTGGTATTAAGGCTACTGCTGCGTTTTTGGCTCCACTTATTACTACTTCTCCTTTAAGGCGTGTACCGCCATTTATAACTAATTTATCCAAAAAAATTACCCCCAAGTTATCTATTCTTATATAACATTTTCAACTATATAAAAAATAGAATATATTAAATATATTCTATTTTTTTATTTTAACATAACATTTATATCACATTTTATTGGATTTTACAACTATTTTTTTGCAGTTAATAAGTCATTATTCATAAACCATTCTATTAAACCTATTTTAAATTGAATATTTGAGCTGTCTTCCTTTGTTACAATAGAGTATTCTTCTTCATTTAACTCTTGTTTTATAAGTTCTTTAGATTCTTCAGGAACTATACCAGAGCTTACATTAACAAAACATAGGGGTGGAAACATTACACACCACCAATTTTGACCTTTAGCTTCTCCAATTTTTACTCGAAGGGCGTCATAATAACCTGCTGGAAGTGAAATATCTCCATAGTTCTTAGTAGGAAAAGAAAAATTCCCAAATTCTATAGTTACAGGGTAAGAATAACCATTTTCTTTAATAGTATTGTTTGCTATATTTAAAAAATCTTCTTCATGTAATTTACTTATTTTAATAGCTTCTTCTTTACTTGTTACATCTTTACACAAGCTATTCATATATTTAATTAAATTATCTCTTACTTTATATTTAAGGTCTTGATCTTCTTTTGTATCGCTATTTGCAATAACATGAAGACGAAAAACGCTATTTTCAATATCGCTGGAAACTGCATTTACGTAAGATATAGCAGATATTGATATATACAAAAATAATAAAAATAGTAAAATTAAGGAATTTTTTACTTTTTTATTGCATATAATAGATAATATAGATTTCATATTACAATCCTCCAAAAATGTATTTCATTTCTTTATAATTTAAGTATTTACAATAAAAAAAATTATATACATATTTGGAAAAAATTTTTATTTCGAAAAGAGAATAAAGCTTTGAAAATGTCGAAATATAGGGAAAAGTTTATTTGTAATATGATTGACATATTTGTAAAACAATGGTAAAATTTACCAAAAGAAAACAAAAGAGGAGGCTAAAAAATGGAGGTTCAAAAAAATAATTTAACAAAATTATGTAGTTTTTATGTGAGTGATTGGCATTTGGTAACAATGCTACTTCCTTATATTAATAAAAAAATAAATGAACAAGCAAAAATAGCCACAATCCTAGAAAAAAATATACAAGAAAATGTAGAAACATTAGTTGAAAAATTAAATTTAAAAAATAGAGAAAAAATTTTAAATTTAAATTGGAGTACAACAGAAAAAATAAAACAAAGCATACATACATTAGAAAAAAATCAAGAATTAATAATATTTATAAATGGAAGTAAAGAATTTATTAAAGAACAAAATAGAAAATTAGAAAAATATTTTTCTACACATTTTGTATGTGGACCTGTAAAAATAATTAATTGTTATGAAATTATTGAATTTAATGGAAGTATACAAGAAATATTAGATAATCATAGCAAAGTATTAAACACTTCGGGTGAAAGAGAAATTAATGAAATTTTTTCAGATTATGAAAAAAGTAATAACAAAGAAATAAAAGCAGTAGGATAAATAAATATAAAAAAAATCACTTCATGTTTGAGGTGATTTTTAATATATTTTATTAAATATTATAATGAAAATCAATTATTCTTCTAACCAAACTTCATAAATTTTTTCATATCCATAGTATGCGTATATATATATACCTCCAACAGTATTTATTTCAGATATATCTAATACGAGATTTCTATTATTTTCTATATTAATATCAGTTGTTAGATAATTTCTTTCAGTGTAACAATATGAAGTAGAATCTTTAAATTCTATAGCTTGACCAGCATTAAATTTACTGCAATCTATAGAATTATTACTATTAACAATTATTTGACCTGCAAAAAAAGAAAAATGAGCTGTTTTATTAGTTTTACATATTTTAGATTTTATACATAATTTATTATAATTTGCAATGTTTATATTTTTATTAATTGTATAAAAATAACCAGCTGCATTGGTTGGAGTAGAATTAAGAAACAAATAATTACTTTCTTTAGAAAAAGAGGAATTTCTATTTTCTACTTTTGAAAAACTCCAACCACCAGAATTTTCAGTGTATTCATTGCCATCCTTATAAAGATATAACTTTTTTTTATTTTTTCCTGTTATTAATTTTCCGTTAACATAAGCTGTTTTACCTTCTAATATATCATCTTCTGTTGCAGTAGCATCTTTAGTTACTTCTTTTACAATACCTTTAATATTATCAGCAAATATTGCTGTTTCTGCTGTAGTATCAGGTCTTATGCCACCAGCCTCATCTATAGCATTAGCGATTGCGGTCTTAAATTCTGTCAATTTTGCAATAGCATCATAATTAGTTCCACCAGAACTTGTACCACTAGACTCTAATTGAGTATATAAGTCATTTAACTCTGTTTCTTCTTCGATTTTTGCAAGCTCTGTATTTTCTTTAGCTTTTTTGGCTATTGTTATAATTCCGTTATCACCTAAAACTAGGTTAATGCTTATTCCTGATAAAATTATTAATACTATTATTGTTACTACCAACGCAACTAATGTTATACCTTTCTCTTTTTTCATTTTCTTTCGTTCTCCTTTTTTACATTTTTTCCAAATTTTATAAAAATATAAAAACAAAATAGTATTATGTTTATAAGTTGTTACTATTTTTTATAATTTTAGCAGTACAATTTTTTTAAGTCAATAGTTAATATTAAGAAAAAATATAATTTTAAATATTTTTGACAGATAGAATATAAATGTATATAATAGGGATACTAAAATGAAAATGGGAGGAAATTATGATAGAAAATTTTGAACAAACGAAGAAAATATTAAAATGTCAGAAGCAAGAACAAATATTAGAGTATCCAATAAGAAATAAAGAAGAGTTTGCAAATGAAGTTTTAAAAATTAATTTTGAACAATTAAATAAATTATATGATAAAGCAATAAAAAACGAAAAAGTGGAAAATAGTAAAATTGAACCTATTCCATATATAGAAAAAGATAAGTTAAGTGAAGAAGAAAAAGAACATTATAAAAAAATAGGTGAAAATATAATAAGAAATAATGAGTATGCAGTAGTAACAATGGCAGGAGGTCAAGGTAGTAGACTAGGTCATGATGGACCAAAAGGTACTTTTGATTTTGGATTAGAAAATCATAAAAGTATTTTTGAAGTATTATGTGATAGATTAAAAGAAGCTTATAATAAATATAATGTTTATATCCCATGGTATATAATGACTAGTAGACAAAACAATGAAGAAACAATTAATTTCTTTGAAAAAAATAATTATTTTGGCTACTCAAAAGAAAATGTCTATTTTTTTAAACAAGGTGAATTGCCAGTATTAAATGATCAAGGAAAATTAATGTTAAATAAGGAAGGAAATATAAATACTGCAGCAGATGGACATGGTGGAATTTTTGTTTCTATGGAAAAAGAAAAAATAACAGAAAATATGAAACAAAGAGGAATTAAATGGGTATTTATAGGTCCAGTAGATAATGTTCTAATAAAAATGGTAGATCCAATTTTTATAGGAATATGTCAAGATAAAAATATGTTAGCAGGTGGAAAAAGCATAATAAAAGCATATCCAGAAGAAAGAGTAGGAGTATTTTGTAAAAAAGACGGAAAACCGGATGTAATAGAATATACTGAAATTTCAAAAGAAATGGCAGAAATGAAAAATGACAAAGGAGAATTAGTTTATGCAGAATCTCACATAAATTGTAATGTGTTTAACATTGATATAATTGAGAAGATAAGCAAAAATAAATTACCATATCATAGTGCTCATAAAAAAATAGAATATTTAAATAAAGAAGGACAAGTAGTAAAACCAGAAGAACCAAATGCTTATAAATTTGAAGCTTTCATATTTGATGCATTTAAGATGTTAGATGAAATGACAATATTTAGAGTAAAAAGAGAAGAAGAATTTGCTCCAATAAAAAATGCAGAAGGAAAAGATAGTCCTGAAACAGCATTAGAATTATATAAAAATTTTTATAGTAATAGATAGGAGGAATTAATTAATTTAATAATTCATTAAATTAATTATAGTAGAAAAATGAGTTATAAAGAAAATTATAAAGATTGGTGTGAAAGTTCAATTTTTGATGAAGAAACAAAAAAAGAGTTGTTAGAAATATCAAATATCGAAAAAGAAATAGAAGATAGATTTTATAAAGAGTTAGAATTTGGAACAGCAGGATTAAGAGGAATAATGGGTGCAGGCTTAAACAGAATGAATAAATATACTGTAGGTAAAGCAACTCAAGGATTAGCAAATTTTATAAAAAGTAAAAATGGTGAGGAAAGAGGAGTTGCAATTTCATATGATTCAAGAAATAATTCGAAAGAATTTAGTGAAATTGCAGCGCTATGTTTAAACGCAAATGGAATAAAATCATATGTATTTGATAGATTATCACCAGTTCCAGAGTTATCTTTTGCTGTAAGAAAATTAAATTGTATAGCAGGAATAATGATAACAGCAAGTCATAATCCACCAAAATACAATGGATATAAAGTATATGGAGAAGATGGTGCTCAAATAGTTTCTCCTATTGATAAAGAAATAATGCAAGAAGTAAAAAATATTAAAGATTTTGGTGAAGTAAAACAAATTTCCAAAGAAGAAGCAATAAAAGAAAATCTTTATAATGTTATTGGAGAAGAAATACACACTTTATACATAGAAGAAGTAAAAAAATTATTATTAAATAAAGAAGCAATAAGAAAACAAGAAAATTTGAGTATTGTATATACACCACTACATGGAACAGGAAATATTCCAGTACAAAGTGTTTTAAAAGAAATAGGTTTTAAAAATGTTCATATTGTTAAAGAACAAGAAATGCCAGATGGAAATTTTCCAACAGTAGATTATCCAAATCCAGAAGATAAAAAAGCATTTAAATTAGCTTTAGAATTAGCTAAAAAAGTGGAAGCAGAAATTGTGTTAGCAACAGATCCAGATGCAGATAGATTGGGTGTGTTTGTAAAAAATGAAAATGAATATATTCCTTTAACAGGAAATATGTCAGCTCTTTTAATACTAGAATATATTTTATCTCAAAAGAGTGAAAGAAATATGTTGCCAAAAAATTCAATTGTTGTAAAAAGTATAGTTTCTTCAACAATGGTAAAACCAATGGTAGATTTTTATAATGTAAAATTAGAAGAAGTATTAACAGGTTTTAAATACATTGGGGAAAAAATTAAAAAATATGAAGAAGATAAGGATTATAATTTTATTTTTGGGTATGAAGAAAGTTATGGATGTTTAGCAGGAACTTATGCGAGAGATAAAGATGGTATTGCAGCAGTAGCTCTTTTATGCGAAGCGACAGCCTATTATAAAGAAAATGGAATTTCTTTATGGGAACAAATGCAAAATATTTATAAAAAATATGGATTTTATAAAGAGGGAGTTAAACAAATTACATTAGAAGGAATAGATGGGGCAGATAAAATAAAAAATATAATGTCTAATTTAAGAGAAAACGCACCAAAGAAATTTGGAAATTTCCAAGTAGAAAAAATTAGAGATTACGAAAATCAAACTATTTTGGATTTAAAAATAAATACAATAGAAAAAATAGATATGCCAAAATCTAATGTTTTATATTATGTACTTTCAAATGATGCATGGCTTGCAGTTAGACCTTCAGGAACAGAACCTAAAATTAAATATTATATAGGAGTTAAAGGTAATTCACAAGAAGAAGCGGATAAAATGTTAGAAGAATTAGGAAATAATATATAAAATAAATATGGCGAGCCTTAGATTTTCTTAAAATTTTCATTTGATAGAAAATCTTAGGCTCGCTTTTTTATTTTAAAAATATTGACAAAGTGATATTAAATATGATACTATAATTATAGTCTTTTAGAGGCATCTAATTCTTACGAAAGGAGGAATAAGAATGCCGGATATCAACAAGATTGTACAAAAGATGAAAAGACAGCCAAATGGAATAAGATTTCAAGAATTGGCAAAAGTATTAGAATATAATGGATATACAATGAAATCAAAGAGACGGAACATCTCATAGGAATTTTATAAACGCAGCAGGAGATGTTATCACGATTAAGGAAGACAACCCTCTAAAAGCTGTTTATGTGAAAGATGTACTTAAAAGAATAGGCGAATAAAAGTCTATTCTTTGAGTATAATTATTAATAAATAAAAGGAATAAGGAGGTACCTTTTATGAAAAAAGTAAAAGACTATATGAAGTTACCATATAATTATATTATTCAACATGTAGAAGATGAAAGTGGAAAGTACTATTATGCAAAAGTATTAGAACTAGATGGATGCCAAAGTACAGGTGAAACATTTGAAGAAGCATATAATAATTTAAAAGAGGCTATGGAAGGATGGATAGAGACAAAAATAGAAAATGGTTTTGAAATTCCAATGCCAGTAGGATACGAAGATTTTAGTGGAAAATTTATAGTGAGGATACCAAAGTCATTACATTATAAATTAACTATAGAAGCAAAACAAGAAGGAATATCATTAAATCAATATGCATTATATAAATTGAGTCATTAGGCTTTCACATAAAATATAAGTAGAAAGTAGTTTATCAAAACTGATAAACTACTTTCTACTATTCATGCCATCCTTTTAAATGATTTCTTTTAATAACTCCAAGTAAATTTGCTCTACACATAGGGATATCCATATTTAAATTATTTAATAAATTTTTCATATATTCTCTTTTTGAAACACCATCCATAGGACAAGCCTTTTTCATTACCTCGATATTCTCTCTTTTAACAAATTTTCTAATTTCCTTTTCTGGTGTATAAATTAAAGGTCTAATAACTGTTATTTTAGATCTATCCATATAAGATGTAGGTCCAAATGTAGAGAAAGATCCAGTTAATAACAAATTCATTAAAAATGTTTCTAATGCATCATCTTCATTATGGCCTAAAGCAATTTTATTACAACCTTCTCTAACTGCAACTGAATTTAAAATACCTCTTCTAATATTTGCACATAAAGAACAAGGTCTTTTTTCTTCTCTTATATCAAATACAATTTGCTTAATATCGCTGTTTTCTATAATTAATGGAACACCAATATCATCACATACTTTTTGTAAAAAATCACAATTAAAAAATTCAAATCCAGGATTTACACTAACTGCAATTATCTCAAAGTCTTTATCAAAATAAGTTTGAAGTTGTTTTAATCCCATAAGCATTGTTATTGAATCTTTTCCACCAGATAAGCATACAGCAATTTTATCGCCATCTTGAATCATATCATACGCACGGATTGCTTTTCTAATATAACTTAATATCTTTTGCATAATAATTTTCCTCTCCTTACTTTATTTAAAAGTGCATATATTAATAAAAATAAATTATTTTTTCCTAAAAACAGAACAATTATAACACAAAAATAGTAAAAATCCAATTGCTTTTTTAAATAAATTATAGTAAAATAGTAAAGTAAATGTTCCAGTAGCTCAGTAGGATAGAGCGACAGTTTCCTAAACTGCAGGTCGGGGGTTCGATTCCCTTCTGGAACACCATTTTTATGTAGTAGGAATTTCTATTTTATTTGGCTTAAATGGAGGTAACATATGCCAGAAAAATTTATGAAAGAAGCTATAAAAGAGGCAAAAAAAGCATATGAAAAAGATGAGGTGCCAGTAGGAGCAGTAATTGTAAAAGACGGAAAAATAATAGCAAGAGCACATAATTTAAAAGAAAAAAAAATAGATACAACATGTCATGCCGAAATTTTAGCAATAAAAAAAGCAAGTAAAAAATTAAATAGTTGGCGTTTAGAAAATTGCGAAATGTATGTAACACTAGAACCTTGTTCTATGTGTGCAGGTGCGTTAATTCAATCCAGAATAAAAAAAGTATATATAGGTACTATGGATTATAAAACTGGGGCATGTGGAAGTGTTTTTAATTTATTAGAAGATTATACTTTTAATCATAAAGTAGAATGTGAAACAGGAATTTTAAAAGAAGAGTGTGAAAAAATTTTACAAGATTTTTTTAAAGAATTAAGAAAAAAGAAAAAATAATATATCATAAGTGGACAACTTATGAATATATATAAATAAAAAACAGCTCTATTAATAGAGCTGTTTGGAGGACTTATACTGTTCTTCTCCATTTACGTTTCTGCTTTTCAGCTACATAAGTATTTTGCCGTTTAGTATCAACTATTCTTTTATTAGAGATAGGTGAAATAGGTAAAAATGGATTAACAGGGTGTCTACGCATTTGTCTATTCATACAAATACCTCCTAAATATTTTTAAGCATTATAACACCTATTTGTATGAAAGGCAATAAAACTAAAGAAAATGTGAGGTAATTAATTTGGGAGAAAATAGAAAAAAGGAAATAATAAAAGCTTTTATTGCTATAACATGTATTATATTAGTTATAATAGTAGTAGCTTTAATTAATTTTAAATACAATGTTGAGGGTGAAACAAATATGCCTTTTACACTTTCAAAAATAACAATTGTTAGCACAGCAGAAGGTGTTGAAAATGAAGGAACAGAAGAAAAATGGAATTTATCAATTTTTCAAAATAATGATGTATACTTTTCAATAGAAAAAAATGAAAATAATAAAGAAGATGAAATAATACAAAGTATTTCAATAGAAAATATACAAGTAACAAAAGCACCAAATATTGGAGAAATTAAAACATATATGCCAAATAGCTCAGAAGGAAGAACTTTTGCAATGAAAGATGAATATGTAGTTCCAGAAGGAAAATTAACATTTAAAGGAGCTAGCAAAAGTAATTCTAAAACATTAGAAATAGGAAACCAAGGGGGAACAGCAGTAGTAAGGTTTGCAAACACAGGTCTTGGAAAATATATTTCTGATGAAGATGAAGAAATAGTTCATAATGGTAGTTTAATTTCTAAAACAGAAGCAAAAGATGAAGACTTAGAATTTACAGTAACTTTTGATTTTATAATAAATTTAAGAGATAAAAGTTATGTATCAAAAATTTCTTTAACAATGCCTTGTTCTGAAAATTTAATAGAAGAAGGTACTAGTAGCAAAGAAATAAAAGATAAGTTTGTTTTTAAAAGATTAGTAAATAAAGAATAGTATTTTAAAATAAAAAGTACATAGTAGAAAATTAGATAAAAAACACTTGTCAACAATGTAAAATAAGTATATAATACAAAAGGTATAAGAATTAAATTCGTTTTTGTATGGAGGATATTCAATGTAAGCCTATGAATCTTGTCAGGTCCGGAAGGAAGCAGCAATAAGTAGTCACTTATGTGTGAAATATCTTCCATAGAGAAACGAAAATAAAAATTCTTATACCTTTTTAAAAATTAAAACAGATGTGGTAGAATTTAGAATTTCTAAAAGTTTTGTTAAACAGAAATTCTTTGCTATAGTCTTTTATAGGGGTGAAAAAGATGGCATATACAGCATTATATAGAAAATTCAGACCAACAACATTTGAAGAAATGGTAGGTCAAGAACATATAACTAAAACATTAAGAAATCAAATTATTGCAGGAAGAGTTGGACATGCTTATTTATTAAATGGAGGTAGAGGAACAGGAAAAACATCTACAGCCAAAATTTTAGCTAGAGCAATAAATTGCTTAAATCCTAAGGATGGGGAACCATGTAATGAATGTGAAATTTGCAAAGAAGCCTTAAATGGTAGCTTAACAGATATAGTTGAAATGGATGCTGCGTCAAACAATAGTGTAGAAGACATTAGACAAATACGTGACGAAGTAAATTTTTTACCAACCAAAGCAAAATATAGAGTATATATTATAGATGAGGTTCATATGCTTTCAACAGGAGCTTTTAATGCACTTTTGAAAACACTAGAAGAACCACCAGAACATGTAAAATTTATTTTAGCAACAACAGAACCACAAAAAATACCAGCAACAATACTTTCAAGATGTCAACGTTTTGATTTCAAAAAAATATCAGAAGAAGATATAGAAAAAAGATTAAAAATAGTTTGCAAAGAAAGTAATATAGAAATTACAGAAGAAGCACTTAAAGTAATAGCATTTTTAGCAGAAGGTGCTATGAGGGATGCATTAAGTATATTAGAAAGATGTATTCAAGATGGCGATTCAAAAATTGATGAAGAAAAAGTAAAAGATTTAGTAGGAATACCAAAATTAACATATATTTATCAAATAACAAAAGCAATAATAGAATATAATTCAGAAGAAGCGCTAAATGCTATAGAAGAAGTTATTAAAGAGGGGAAAGATTTAACAAATTTATTGTGGGAAACAATAAGATATGTAAGAGACATTTTAATATATAAAACAAGTAAAAATACATCTATTTATAATAAAGAAGAAATAGAAAAAATAAATGAATTATCTACAAAAGTTGAAAAAGATAGATTGTTAAATATAATTTATGAACTTTCAAATTTAGAAAATGAAATGAAGTGGTCTACACAAAAAACAATTTTGTTCCAAGTAGGAATTTTAAAGTTATGTGCAGGTGAAGTAAGCAGTATTTCAGGAAATGTAGATAATTCACAAATTAATGAATTGAAAAATAAAATAGCAGCATTAGAAAGTCAAATAAGGCAAATTACAAGTGGAAGTATCCACATAAAATCACAAAATGTGGATAACACTCCTAAATATTCCGTAAATTATGAAAATAAAAAAGAGGAAAAAGTATTAGACACACAAAAAGAGGTAAAACCAAGTTATAATATTAAGGCAGGAAGCGGAATTAAGGCATGGCCAGAAATTGTTGCAAATTTAAAACAAGAGGGAAAAATAATGTTATATACAAATTTAATGAATTCTAATGCAGAAGAATTAAATGATATGACAATAGGAATTTCATTCCCTAGAGGTTTGACTCCATTTGGTAAAACAATTCTAGAAAAAAGCGAAAATGTTCAAGAGCTTGAAAAGAGAATTTCTGTGCAATATGGAAAGCCGATGAGAGTAAAATATATACAAGATAATCAAGAAAGTAAAAAGGAAGAAAAACCACAGGCAAGTGAATTTGAATCATTAGCACATGATATGGATTTACCTTTTAATATCATAGATTAAAGAATAAAAGTTTATAGGTAACTTTTAAAACCTAAATATTATTATACAAGGAGAGAATACAATGTCAAAAAGAGGAGGATTCCCAGGAGGTATGGGAGGATTTGGAGGAATGAATCTAAATCAATTAATGAAAGAAGCAAAAAAAATGCAAGCTGATATGGAAAAATCACAAGAAGAATTAGGAGCAAAAGAATTTGAAGCAACAGCAGGCGGCGGAGCAGTTTCAGTTAAAGTATCAGGAAATAAAGAAATAAAAGAAATAAATATAAAAAAAGAAGTAGTAGATCCAGATGATGTAGAAATGTTACAAGATTTAATTTTAACATGTGTAAATGAAGCTTTAAGAAAAGTAGATAGTGCACAAGCAGCAAGTTTAGGTAAATACAATATTCCTGGATTAATGTAATTAAAAGAGGAGTATAAAACATGTCATATTATTCACCATCAATTGAAAAATTAATTGAAGCATTTGAAAGATTACCTAGTATAGGAAATAAAACAGCTGCAAGACTTGCATTTTATATGCTAGATAGATCTGAAGAAGAAGTAAATGAATTTGTTTCAGCAATTGTAAATGCAAAAAAGAATTTGAAATATTGTTCAAAATGCTTTAATATATCAGATACAGATCCATGTAATATTTGCGGAAATCCTAAAAGGGACCCAAGTACTATATGTGTTGTAGAAGATGTAAAAGATGTAATTGCAATGGAAAGAACACATGAATTTAAAGGTTTATATCATGTATTACATGGCTCAATTTCACCAATGAATGGAATAGGACCAGACGATATAAAAATAAAAGAACTTTTATCAAGACTTATGGAAGGTGAAGTTAAAGAAATTATTTTAGCTACAAATCCTAGAGTTGAAGGTGAAGCGACTGCAATGTATATTTCAAAACTAGTAAAGCCATTAGGAGTAAAAGTTACTAGAATAGCACATGGAATTCCTGTAGGTGGAGACTTGGAATATACAGATGAAGTAACATTAAGCAAAGCATTAGAAGGAAGAAGAGAATTATAAAATAAAAAAGAAAATTATACTAGGGAGACTTTAGTAAAGACTAAATAGTTTTTATTAAAGTTTTTTTCTTTGTAAAAAAGTAAATAAAATGTAAAGAAAATGTAAAATAATAAAATAAAAAGTCGAAACTGGACATTCCGTAAATAATTGTAATCTTATAAATATTATAGGAAAAAATAACCTGTTTACTTAGGTTTTATTGCATAGTAAAATATAAATATATAAGATTAATAAATTGTTTTAATAAGTAAGTGAAAGGTGATAAGTATGAAGAAAAAAATTATTGCAAGTTTATTAATTATAATATTTATGTGTACATATGTCCCAATAGGACTAATAGATGAATTAATATCTAGTTATGCAATAACAGATTTTTGGGAGTATAATTTCACAGGTAATGTACAGACATGGACAGCTCCATATACAGGATATTACAGAATAGATTGCTATGGTGCGCAAGGTGGAACTGGTGGTATAGATGGAAGTAGAAGTGGAGCATACGCAAATGCAGGAAGTAGAGGTACGCTAAGAGCAAGCGTAGTAAAACTTCAAAAGGGAACAAAGCTATCAGTTACAGTTGGAAATAAGCCAGCGAATGGATGGTCAGATATAGGAGAAGGGTCTACGAATGGAGAAACATGGTATGTTAAAAAAACAGAATCAACAGGAGGATATCAAACTTACTTAGAACAACAATGTGTAGATAGACATGGAGAAGGAAGTCAAGGAAGATATAGAGGTTATCCAGATGGGGCTTATGGAGGAGAAAAACAAATATTTTGTGATAGTGTAGGATCTCACTCAGGAGGCGCTGTTGGTGGCGGCGGCGGTGGAAGTAGCTTTGTTTCATATAATGGTACAAAGATAATTTCAGCTAAAGGTGGAAACGGAGGTACAGCTCATTTTGTAGCCGAAGATGGATCTGGAACTGCTGAAGGAGGAGCCGGAGGAGGAGTAACAACACTAAATAATGTTGCAAATTTAGTAATATGGGATACAAATCAACTAAACACTACAACTGGAGGTGCAAGAAGTGGTAATGGTTATATAGCAATAAGATTACTTACTCCTTATCCAGATGTTTCTATAAAAGCTAATACAACAGATATCACAAGAGAAAATGTACTTCTTACAGCTACTGCAAGTGATCCTAAAGCAGGTCTTCCACAAGAACCATATTCTTGGGAATCAACTGACAGAACTGCACAAAATACTTATGAAGTATCTCATAATGGTACTTACACTGTAAATGTTATAAACAACGAAGGTAATTCTTCTGATGCTTCTATCACTATAAACAATATTGATAAACTAAGCCCTAATATAACTAACATTTCTCAACAGGTTTCAGAAGATTATAAAAAAGCAACTATAACTGTTACTGCAATTGATGAACAAACTGCTCAATTTACTACATCTGGAATATCAGGCTATGCTTTAACAAAGTCTACTCAAATACCTTCCGATTTCCAAGAATCTAATATTTTTACAGTAACAGAAAACGGTACATATTATGCTTGGGCTAAAGATGGTGTCGGCAACATATCTCAAATAGATACTTCTGAAACTTCAAAAAACTCTATCTTAGTAAAAGACCTTGAAATAGAAATATTAGGCAACATACAATGGAATGACCAAGATAATAAATACAACTCAAGAAAATCAGCAGAACTAAAATTATATAAAAAATTGGAAAATCAACAAGAAACTTTAGTCGATACTCTAAATATAACTGAAGGACAAACTAATTATAGTTTCAAAACTAGACAAAGAGATGATGATGGAAATATATACTCTTTTAGAGTAGAACAAACAACTTTAGATGGCTATGAAACTATCTATACGGAAACAGAAAACAACTCTAAAAATATTAAAATAAAAATAGATAACAACTTGATTTTACCAGAATATAATACTCAAATTTTAATAGAACCTATAAATAGTTTAGAAAATAAACTTCTAAAAGATGTAGATGTAAAAATAACAGCTAAAATAGAAGAAACAACTCAAAGTAGAGAACAGGTAGGTGCTCACAATGGTATTGCTACTTTTAAAATAGATTCAAAATTTATACTTGATAAAAATAGCATAAACGTAATTTTCGAAGATGCAAGTGGTAAAAAAACAAAAATAGAAGATTATACTTTAAGACTAAACACAATAACTACATATGTTGGTAAAACAGAACAACAGGCTATAATGACACCAGGAACTAAAATAATAATAGAAGTAAATGGAAAAGTTGGCCAAATAGGTCAATATCAAAACAACTTAACATATACAGGAAGTTTAAGAGACTATAGAGGTAAAAATACAGATATAGACCTAGAAACAATATCTTATATAGAAAATAACCAAAACATAGAATATCAAATACCAACAGCTAATATAAAAATAAAAAATGTAGATAGCATAACAGAAAAAATTTTAACAGATGCTACATTTACATTATATGAGTGGAATGGAACAGAATATGTAAAAAAAGAAACTATAACAGACGATAATCATGATGGTATATATGAATCAAATGTATATGTATGGACACCTCAAACACAAGGAAAATATAAAATAGTAGAAGAAGGAATACCAACATATCACAAAGATTTAAACTTTTCTATGGAATATTCATTAACAGAATTAAAACAACAAAATTATACTGTAACAGTAGATTATGATAATAGAGGCTATAATATAAAATATGGAAAAAGAAATCCAGATGATTTTGACTCTATAAATGGAGTTGTTGAAAATGAACCATTAAAATTAAAAGCTCAAATAGAAAAAATAGACGAAGAAACACAAGAAATAATACAGAATGAAACAGAATTTACAATATATGAATGGAATAATACAGCAAATCAATATAAAGAATATATTAGCTACACAAATGGACAAAAAGTGAAAATGCTAAGACAAGAAGATAAAAAATATATAACAGATCAATGGCTATATTATACTGAAACAAATGAGGGAAAATATCGCATAGTAGAAACAAAAGCACCAGAAGGATATACTGCAAACTATGATGAAAACAAACAAAAAATAGTATATGATATAGACTTAATAAATATAATTCAATCTGGTAATTACAATAACCAAACAGTAGAAAACGAGAGTACTTTAAAAATAGGAAATAATATCGACAATAAAATGACTAATAAAAGAGTACAGGGAACTTTAAATATTAATGTAATAGATAATCAGACAAAAGGAAAACAACAAGCAGATGCAACCTTAAATGAAACAAAATTTGGATTATATGCATTAGAAGATATTAAACATAGTGATGGTAAAACAACAAATTATATTGGAGAAAACGGAATATTATACAAAAAAGATCAACTTATAGAATTACTATATACTAATGAAGAAGGAAAAGTAACAATACAAAACTTGGAGTGTGGAAAATATTATGTAAAAATGTTAGAAGCACCAAAGGGATATAACTTAGATAACGCAACTTATGAAATAGATTTTTCATATCAAGGAGAAGATAAAGAAACGTTAGAAATAACAAAAACAATAGAAATAAACGTAAAAAAACAAGCATTTCAATTATATAAACTAAAGGAAAATCAAGAAGTTCTAGCGAATGCAGGATTTAGTATATATTTAATACCAAACTTAAGTATAGTAAAAGAAAATAAAATAACAAGAGTTACAAAAGATACATATATATTAAATGATGAAGAAGCAAAAGCAAGTCAAAGATTAGAAGGAAAACAAAATAGTGATGGAACATACTTCTTAACAGATTTGATAGAATACTATTATGCAATATATTATACAGAAGAAACAAGAAATGCTTTGCCAGGAGAAGAAAAAGTATATCATCCATATGATATGAAAAATGAACAATTAGTATTAAATTATGAAAGTTCAAATCAAGGTACACCTATAGAAGAAATAAGAACAGATAATAAAGGATACTTAAAAAGTCCTGAATTAGCATATGGAGAATATATAGTAATAGAAACAAGTGTACCAAGAGAATATGAAGTTGCAAGTAGTTTTATAGTAAAAATAGAAGAAGATAGTAGAGAAACACAAAAATTAAGATTTATTACAGATAAGGATTTTGAAACTAGAGTAAAAGTATATGTTAAAGATAGTAAAACAAATATACCAATAATAAATAAAGAAGCATATTTTACAATAAAAAATGAAGAAACAGGAAAATATGTTACAAGAATACAATGGAATGGAAGTAAATTTGTAGAATATGGTATGCCAGAAAACCCACTAAAGGTAGGAAATGATGGTTATATAATAACACCTATGAAATTACCAGTAGGTAAATATGTATTAGAACAAATTCAAGCACCAGAAGGATATGTAGTAAATGGAAAAGAAGGATATGAAGAAGATGGACAAATAATATATACTCCAAAACAAAAAATAGTGTTTGAAATAAAGAGTAATACAGCATATTATATGGATGAACTATTAGGAAGATATATAATAGTAGTAAATCAAGAAAATGGTGAAGTAACAGGAAATATAAAAATAAATACAGTAGGTGAATATCTAAATAAAGTAGAAGAAAAAGAAGAAAAATATGAATTTTCATATGAAGAGAGACCAGTAGAAAATGTAGAATGTAGTTTGTTTGCAAAAGAAGACATATATAAACAATATGATAATAAACAAATAGAATATAGAAAAGATGAAAAAGTAGCAACAATATTGACTAATGCAGAAGGAAAGGCAGAAATAAAAAATGTACCAATAGGAAAGTATTATATAAAACAAACAGGAATAGTTAGTGGATTTGCACAAAGAGAAGAAATACAAGAAATAGAGATAAATTATGAAGGACAAGAAGTACCAGTAGTATTTAAAAATGTGGAGACACAAGAACAAAGACAAAAAATAAATATAGTAATTCATAATATAGATAAAGAAACAAAAGAGAAAATATCAGGTGGAGAATATGCGTTGTATACAAAAGATACAATAAATTATAAATCATCAGAAGGAGAAGCAAAGAAGATAGAAGCAGATACACTAATAGCTAAAGTAAAAGCAACAGAAAGTGGAGATATAAGCTACGAAGGAAACGATATACCATTAGGAAATTACTATGTTAAGGAAAAAACAGAACCATATGGATATAAAAAGACAGAAGAAATAATAGAAATAAGAATGCCAAGTACACAAGAAAAAGAAATAAAAATAGAAATGACACAAGAAAAAACAAAGACACCAACAAAAGTAAATTTTGTATTTAAATATGGAGAAGAAGAAGTAAAAGACATAGAATTTACAATAAAAAATAAAGAAGGAAAAGAAGTAGCAAGTACAAGAGAAGAAGAAGGAATCAAAAGAATAGAGAAAAGAGAAACAGGCTATTATGTAGAAGACATAAAAGCAGGGGAATATGAAATAGAGGAAGAGAAAGTACCAAATGAACAAGGGTATGTAAAAATAGAAAAGCAAGAAATACAAATAAAAAATGTAGAAGAGAAACAAGAGATAGAAATAGAGCAAGAAGTAAGCAAAGTAATGCTTAAAATAATAGATGAAGAAACAAAAGAAAAATTAAAAGGAGTAGAAATAAAAATAAAAGATAAAGAAGGAAAGGAAGTAGAAGAAAAGGAAGGAAAAATAAAAATAGAAGAAAGAGAAGAAGGATACTATATAGAAAAATTAGCATTAGAAGGCTATAAAATAACAATAAATAAAGGAGGATATAAAGATAAAGAAGATAAAGAAGTAAAACTAAAAGATAGTATAGAGATACAAGAGTACGAAGAAAGTATGAGAAAAGAGAAATATGAAGTATCAATAGAAAAGAACTTAAAGAAAGTAATAATAAATGGAGAAGAGACAGAAATAGAGACAAAAGAGATGATAAAGATAGAGGTAAGAGAAAGAAAGATAGAAACAGAGGAGATAGAGCTAGAATATGAAATAATAGTAAAGAATGAAGGAGAGACAGAAGCGACAATAGAAGAGATAAAAGACACAATACCTAAAGGACTAAAATATGAAGGCGGAGGAGAATGGAAAGTAGAGAATAACATAGCGAAATACGAGAAAAAAGAGACAATAAAAGCAGGAGAGAGCAAGAAGATAAAGATGAGAGTAAAATGGGAGAATAGTAGGACAAATTTTGGAGAGAAGAAAAATGAAGTAGAGATAGTAAAAAGTAGTAATGCATATGGATATAAAGAGGAAGAAGAGAAAAATAATAAAGCGACAGAAAGTACAATAATAGCATTAAAGACAGGAGAGGAAGAGAAAATAAAAATAATACAGATAATAGTAGTAACGCTAACAGGAAGTATGACAATATGTTTACTAGCAGGAATAGAGATAATGATATTAGAAAGAAGAAATAGAAGATAGTAAAGAAAAGGTTACTCATTAAGTATAATTATCTTTTATGAGTAACCATCCTCCTTATTACATGGAGGATTTACAGATAATGCTGCTAAGCTATCTCCAATAATTGTAAAAAAGCCGGCATATGCCACTAGCTCATCTGAAGTTAAACCTTGTGAAATAGTAATTGCAATAATATTTGCGAGAGTTACTAACTCACAACCATTTAAATTATTTATATCAAACATAAACTCACCTAACATATTATATTAGGTGAGTTTGTACTTAGTGAAAAAGTTGCAATTAGGGACAGTCTCCAATTGCAACTTTTTTGATTTGAAATAAAATTAAAAATAAGTATAAAAGATAAAAACTCTTTGTGAAAGTTATGTGAAATATATTGATAAAAAAAAGTTGTAATGGTAATATGTTAAAATAAAACTAGAAACTTTACGGAATAGCGACTTCTAAGAAAAATGTCGATTTTTGAAAAGGAGGAATAAAATTGATAGAAGTAAAGAATGTGACTAAAAAGTATGGAGATTTTATAGCTGTTGACAATATTAGTTTTACTATAAACGATGGAGAAGTAATAGGCTTTTTAGGGCCAAATGGTGCAGGTAAAAGCACAACTATGAATATGATAACAGGGTTTATTGAACCAACAGAAGGAAATATTATAGTTAATGGTTTTGATATTATGAAGAAAGCCAAAAAAGCTAAAAAACAAATAGGATATATGCCAGAAAATGTTCCTCTATATACAGAATTGACTGTAAAAGAATTTGTTTCTTATATGTCAGAATTAAAATTAGTAGAAAAAAAGAAAAGAAAACAAGAAATAGAAAAAGTAATAAGAGAAACTGGATTAGAAGAAGTAGAAAATAAATTAATACGAAACTTGTCTAGAGGATATAAGCAAAGAGTAGGATTAGCAGGTGCTTTAGTAGGAAATCCAGAAGTTTTAATATTAGATGAACCAACTGTAGGATTAGATCCAAAACAAATTATAGAAATTAGAAATTTGATTAAAAACTTAGGTAAAAATCACACAGTAATATTAAGTTCTCACATCTTATCTGAAATAGGTCAAATATGTAAAAAGGTTATTATTTTAAATAAAGGAAAAATTGTAGCAATAGATACACCAGAAAATTTGGAAGATAAAACAAAGGAAAAAAATATACTATATGTCACTGTTGAAGATAAAGAAGAAAAAATGTTAAAAATGAAAGAAAAAATAAAAGACATTGAGACATTAGAAATGATTAAGAACAATGAAGATGGAACAAAGCAATATAAAATAACATCGCAAGCTGAAAAAGATATAAGAAAAAAATTATTTGAAATTTTGCCAAAAGAAGGAATTACGATTTTTGAACTAAAAAAGGCAGAAATAAGTTTAGAGGATGCATTTATAAAACTAGTAGACAAAGCTACGAGTAAAAGAGAAAAAGGAGGTAATAAATAATGTGGGCAGTTATAAAAAAAGAATTTAAGTCTTATTTTTTATCACCTATAGGATATGTAGTAGTAGGGATATTATTATTTGTATCTAGTGTTTTCTTTTATATTATAAGTATACAAACAGGTTCAGTAGATTTAAGTTCATTATATTACTATATGGCAATATATGGACTTATTATAGGAATACCAATATTGACAATGAGAATGTTTTCAGAAGAAAGAAAAAATGGAACAGAACAATTAATATTAACAACACCTATTAGTATAACAAAAGTAGTTTTAGGAAAGTTGATTGCAGCTTTAGGTGTTATAATAATTACATTAATAATTTCTTTGGGATATTATGCAATAGTAAGTAGTTTTGCAAATACAAATATAATTCCAGTTATAACGGCTATGGTAGGATTTATTTTAGTAAGTGCAGCAGCAATATCAGTGGGAATGTTTGCTTCAAGCATTACAGAAAATCAAGTGATTTCAGCTATAATTACAATTGCTTTTTTATTAATGTCAATATTTATGGAAAATATAAATGAAATATTTTCAAATATATCTATAGTACATTTTTATGAAAAATTTCCATCAGGAGTTATTTCATGGACAGAAGTTACAGGATTAATATCTTTTTCTATAGTATTTATTCTATTAACAATTCTTGTGATGCAAAGAAGAAAAACTGTTAAATAAGAAAAAATATAGAAAGGAGTTTTAAAGTGAAAAAAATCGAAATTATTAAGAAGAAGTGGTTAAAAGATACATTTTTAACAATATTACTAGTAGTTATAATTTTTACAATGTATTTTTTCATTAATTATGGAATAAAGAAATTAAATTTAGAAGATATAGATCTTACAACAGATAAAATTTATTCAATATCAGATGATACTACTGAAAAATTAGAAGATTTAGATGAGGATGTTAAAATAATATTAATAAATATGAGTGACTATGCATACTTAACAGACTTTACAAATAAATATACACAATTGAATTCTCATATAAAAGTTGAAAAAATAGATGATTTAACTCAAAGACCTGATATAATGAGTGAATACGAAATAGAAGCAACAGAAAATTTAATAATTGTAGAATCAGATAAGGCTGAAACTTATATTTCATTAAATGATTTGTATACGTATGACTATACAACAGGAGAACAGATAGATACAACAGAGGAGCAAATTACCAATGCTATAATTGAAGTTACATTAGAAGATAAGCCTTTAGTTTATTTTCTAGAAGGGCATAATTATTATGACGATAGCTATTTTCAATTAGTAAAACAAGATATAACTTCAGAATCAAATGAAATTGAAAACTTAAATATCTTAACTAAAGGAAGTATACCAGAGGATTGCAGTTGCCTATTAATTACAACTTTAAAAGAAGATATAACAGAAATGGAAAAAGATGCAATAATTGATTACAGTAGTAAGGGTGGAAAAATTTTACTACTAGCAAATGGAAACATATCAGGAATAAATACACCAAATTTTGACGAAATCTTAAACTTATACGGATTTAATCTTTCTACTGGAATATTGATGGAGCAAGATTCAGACAAAATGTTATATAATTCTCCAGAGTTTATACTTTCAACGGTAGACAGTAGTATCTTAAGTAAGAATACAAAAATGAATATGAATTTATGTTTAATAGGTGCTAGTCAAATAAAATTTAAAGACGAAGCCGATCTAGAGAATTTGGGAATAACATATTCGACTATAGCAGAGACAAGTAGCGAGGCATTTTTAAGAAATAACTTTAATATAACAAGTTCATCAAAAACAAATCAAGATATAGATGCAGGAGATAGTATAGTAGGTGCGCTTGTGACAAGAAGTTTAGAAGATGGAAATAGTGCAGAAATGATAGTTTACTCAAATGCTATATTTGCAACAAATCAAAAAGTAAATATTGGCAATAATTATGCAATGTATGCAAATAAACTTTGTAATAATGATGATATTGTAAACGTCTCAATATCATATTTAACAAAGAGAACAGATACAATTACAATTAGAAAAGATTCAGATAGTGTAAGTTACACAGTAACACAAAAAGAACATAATGTAATAGTAGGAATAATATTCTTAGTACCAGCATTGATTATAATTTGTGGAATTATTGTATGGCAAATACGTAGAAGAAAAAAATAGAATAAAACAAAAAATCTCTCATAAAATTGAATGAGAGATTTTTTATATTCTAGGAAAGTTATCATAGTATGATAACTTTCTGTAGAAGATAAATATGGCAGAAATTAGATTTTGTAGCAGTTTGCACTGCGTACAAAATCTTAATTCTAGTTTTTTATATAGTAGGAGAAATAACTTGAAAAATATAGCTAAAGTAATAATGGTTATAATGGGGACTTTAATAGGTGCAGGTTTTGCTTCTGGTAGGGAAATATATTTATTCTTTTTAGAATATGGCTATTATGGAATAATGGGAATATTTATTTCTGGAATATTTACCAGTTTTATTATTTATATTGCTTTAAATAGAATAAATAACAAAAATATTAGTACATATTCGGAACTCCTAGAAAACAATAATAAAAATAAAAAGATAGGAATAGGAATAAATATAATAGTAAATGCGTTTTTACTTATTTCATTTTTTATTATGATAGCAGGATTTAGTGCATATATGAAACAAGCATACGAAATTCCAATTTATGCTTCTAGTTTTTTATTTGTACTAGTTTGTTACATTATTTTTAAGAAAAGTTTGCAGGGAATGATGAAAATAAATGAATATATTGTTCCTGTTTTATTATTTTTTATTGTGTTTTTAGGAATAAAAAATATTCCATACATAATAGAGAGTAAAGCAGTCCTTGAGATTGAAACAAAACAAGTAGGATTTATTATAAATAGTCTTTTATATGCAAGTTATAATAGCATAATATTAATTCCAGTTTTAGTAAATATAAAAAAATATTATAATTCAAAAAAAGAAATAAAATTAATATCAATTATTAGTGGGCTTTTTATAATAATATTATCACTTTGCATATATGGCTTATTATTAAGAGGACAATTTTTTGTAAAAGAATTAGAATTACCATTACTTCAAATAATTTCTGAATTTGGGATAATATTTAAATATATTTATAGTTTTATAATAATTGCATCAATTCTTACATCAGCTATTTCAACAGGATATAGTTTTTTAGAAAATGTAAGTAAAAATAAAAGAAACTATCAAATAAACTTAATAATAATGTGCGTAGTAGGAGTGTTAGTTTCAAATATAGGTTTTTCAAATTTAGTACAAATTTTATATCCGTTATTTGGAATATTAGGTTTCATACAAATTATTTTTTTATTAAATAGAAAATAAGCAAAAATACTTGAAAAAATCAATAAAAACTGATATAAAGGAATAAAAGAAAAATTAAAAATAGGAGTAACAAATGAAAATAATTGGAATAGATGATAACCAAGAAAAGACAAAGCAATTAAACAAGAAAAAACTGATATTAGCAATTATTATAGGAATTATTGCAATAGCAATTATTGTACTTGTTTGTATATATATGGGAAATAGAGATTTTAGAGATTTTATAGACAAATATGTATTAATGAAAAATGTTACAGAAAACAATCTTAATTCTATTACATTAGATGAACCTGAAAATATACAAGTTTATGCATATGATAAATACATAAGTATTTTTTCACAAAATAAGTTGGTAGGTTATAACTCTTCAGGAAAAAAGGAATATGAACTTTCAGTAGAAATGAGTGCCCCTATAATAGATACCAATAATCGTTTCCTATTGATTGCTGAAAAGGGAAAACAAAAAATATATTTAATTTCCGGAAATAGCATAGTTTGGCAAAAGGATTTGGATGGAAATATAAGTAGAATAAATGTAAATAAAAATGGCTATGTATCTGTTATACTAACAGGAACAACATATAAATCAATAATTCAAACATTTGATAATCAGGGAAATGAAATATTTAAAACATATTTATCTAGTTCAATAGCTACGGATAGTGACATATCAGCAGATAATAGATATTTAAGTTTTGCAGAGATAAGTACAAATGGAACAGTAGCACAATCTAGAATAAAAACAATTTCAATTCAAGAAGCAAAAGAAAAGGAAAAGAAATCAGAAACTATTATTAACAATGTAACAACTCAAAGTGATAGCACAATATTAAACTTAAAATATCAAGATTCAAATAGATTAATTTGTATGTATGATGATTCAATTCACTCAATACAAAATGGAACAGATGAGGAATTATTTAGTTTAAAAGAAGATGGGCAGAAAGTTGTTTTTGCGGATGTAGAATTAAATAATTATGCATTTAGAATATTAGAAAAAAATTCATTACTAAATACACAAAGTACAGTTGAATTTATGAATGTGGGAAGTAAAAAAACAAATATTTACACAGTCGATAGTGTTATAAAAGAAGTATATGTTAATAGCAATTTGATAGCTTTAAACTTAGGATCAGAGGTATATTTTGTAGGAACAAATGGATGGCTTAATAAAAAATACACATCAAGCCAAGAAGTTAGAAAAATAGTTATGAACAATGAATTTGCAGGAATCGTTTATAGAGATAAAATAGAAATTATAGATTTATAAAAATAAATGAAGAAAGGAGAGTATGATTATTTAAATATCATACAAGGTAAAAAATGTCTATTATAATTGATTTAATAATTGTAGGAATTATATTATTATGTGTAGGCTTAGGCTATAAAAAAGGATTAGCCAAATGCGCAATAAAAATATTATCATTTGTTATAGCATTAGTTGTTGTAGCAATTTTGTACAAACCAGTAAGCAATTTAGTTATACAAAATACAGAAATAGATGAGAACATCCAAAATTCTGTTATTAATTTAATAGGAAAGGATGTATCTGAAGAAGGAAAAGTAAAAGAAGACTCAAATCTTCCAAAAACAATGGTAGAGCATATAAATAAAGAGGTAGAAAATGCAGTAGGAGAAGCGAGAGATAATATAGTAAAAAATGTAGCTCAAGAAATATCTGTTGTAACTATAAATATTGCAGTAGCAATTGCATTATTCATACTTGTAAGAATAGCATTAATATTTGTAAGTGCTTTATCAAAAATAATAACAGACTTACCAGTTATTAAACAAGTAGATAAATTAGGAGGAATTGTTTATGGACTATTAAAAGCAGGAATTATAATATTTGCAATATTTGCGTTTATTTCATTTATTAGTCCAATGATAGAACAAACAGGAATAGTAGTAGCAATAAATAAATCATTTATAGGTGGAATGCTATATAATAACAATTTGTTATTAAAAATAATATTTTAAGATAAAGTAAAAACTTCTATTAGATGAAAGTCGATAGAAGTTTTTATTTTTGCAGAGCAAAAAAATATTTTGAAACATAAAAAATGCATAAAAATTATTGATATTTTCTCTTTTGTTTGTTATACTTTTACTATGCCAAATTTGGGAGTGAATAAATTGAAAAAAGAAGCAAAAGTTGATAATAAAAATAAGAATAATAAAAAGAAAAAAAGTGTAGTAGGAAAGATATTTAAATTTATATTATTACTATTATTAATAGCAATAATAGTATATGTAATAAATTTTGCAATTCAATACTTTAAACATACTAAAAATATGGAAGGTAAAGAATATGATCCATTATCTGCAGTAGCATTAGGAATTGATCCTCAAAAATTGAAGGAAGTAGAAAGACTTAATGTTTTAATATTAGGAGAAAGTGGTATACCAGGGGAAGACTATAAATTAACAGATAGTATAATGGTAGCATCTTATAACCCACAAACACAACAAGCATCTTTATTATCTATTCCTAGAGATACATATGTAGGAAAAAAAGACAAAAATACAGCTACATCAAATTACTTAGCTAGCTATAAAATAAACACAGTATATCGTAATGGAACTAATATTCCAGAAACAATAGAATGCGTTAATAATATTACAGGTTTAAATTTGGACAAGTATTTATTAATAGATACAGATGCAATAATAGAAGTAGTAGATGCAATTGGTGGAGTAACATTTGATGTTCCAATAGACATGGATTATGATGATCCAGCACAAGATTTACACATTCATCTAAAAGCAGGCGAACAACTAATAGATGGAGAAAAAGCAGAACAATTACTTCGTTTCCGTCATAATAATGATGGAACAAGTTATCCTTCAGAATATGGGGACAATGACATAGGAAGAATGAGAACACAAAGAGAATTTATACAAGTAACAGCAAAACAACTATTAAGAGTTGAAAACGTAACAAAAGTTTTAAATTTAATGGATATAGTATTTAAAAATGTAAAAACAAATTTAGATATGGAAACTTTAAAATATTATATACCATATATATTCAAATTTAATACATCAAATATAGTATCAGACACACTTCCAGGAACACCTGAAAAATGCAATGGAATATGGATTTACACAGCAGATAAAACACAAACAAAACAAGTAATACAAGACTTATTTACAGATAAAATAGTAGAAGAAGAAAAAAATGAAGAAAGTACAAGTACAAATACAACAGATGGAGAAAATACAACTAAAGAAAGTAAAGAAATTACAATAGAATTGCTTAATGGTACAGGAGACAAAGAAATTTTAACAGAAGTAAAAGAAAAATTAAAAGAAAAAGGCTATGTAGTAAGCAAAAGTGGAACAACTTCTTCAACAGATAAAACAACAATAATAAATAGAACAAGTCAATCAAATCAAAAATCAAAAGATATTAAACAATTATTAGGGGTAGGAACTATTACAAGTGGTTCAGATAATACAAAAGTTGATTTTACTATTATTATTGGAAAAGATTATAAATAGAAAATTAAATAAAAATAAAGGGCTTAGATTTATTTTCTAAGCTCTTTTTTATTTAATATTATTTTTTTAGAATTTGTATAGTGATTTAATAATAAAATTAGTTTTGCCAATATAAGTAGTTATCCTTGTCATTTCTTTTAGAAGAGTTTTTCTTTTTAGATTTTCTTTTCTTTTTCTTCTTATTTGACTTTATCAATTTATTTAAAAATAGTAAAACTAGAATGATTGATAATATAGTTAAAAATGTTGTAAAAAAGTTTGATTTTTCTACATCTTTTCCTGCTAATAAATTTGAAGTATAAGTATTTCCATCTATATCATAAGTAATAGTTCCAATAACAGAATTCTTTTGAATAGGTGCTTCTAAGTTAGCAGAGAGTTCAACTTTTGGAGTAATAGAACTTATATTAGTATCTTTTTTCAATAACAAAGTTATTTTATCTTGAACAATTAAATCTAAATGTTTAGTAGCAAGTGAAGCATTAGAAACATCAACTTGTTTCAAAACACTGTTTTCTTCATTAATAGTATAAGTTTTATAATTGTCAAAAGCATAATCAAATAAAGTTTTACAATCAATAAATCTTGCACTTAAGCCATTTTCTAATTTTTCAGCTCCAAGAATTACAACAATATACTCCACATCATCCTTTTTAGCACTTGCAACAATACAATTACCAGCGGCATTAGTATAGCCAGTTTTAATACCAGTTGTGTATGAATAATAGTAATTATCTACGCTATCTCTATCATCAGGAGCAAGAAGTTCATTCGTAGTCTTAAAATAACGAGTTGGTTCCGGAAATTTATTTGTAGCAGGAAGAGTGTACTTTGTAGTAGAAACAATTTTTCTAAAAGTTTCATTTTGCATAGCATATCTTCCCATTAAAGCTAAATCATAAGCTGTAGTGTAATGATTTTCATTATGAATTCCGTTAGGATTAACAAAATTTGTATCTTTACAACCAATTTCCAAAGCTTTTGTATTCATCATAGTAGCAAAACTACTAACAGAACCTGCAATATGTTCGGCTAAAACATTTGCAGCATCATTTGCAGAAGGAATTAAAAGAACATTAAGCAATTGTTCTATAGTAAGTATTTCACCTTCTTTTAAATATGCATGTGAGTAGCCAACAGGAACTGTGTAAATAGCTTCGTGGCTAACAGTTGCAGTGTCTGTTAATTTACAATTTTCTAAAGTAAGAATTGCAGTCATTATTTTAGTAGTGCTAGCAGGGTAAACTCTTTCATATGCATCTTTTTCATAAATAATTTTTCCAGTAGAACTTTCCATTAACAAACAATGTGGAGAGTAAGTAGTTATATCTACATTACCAGCAAAGGAGGTGGTAGAAAAAATAGATATTACAAAAGATAAAATAAATATAAATATTATAAGTTTTCTATTTTGGGCTTTCATATTTTTCCTCATTTCTTTGTTTATATTTTATTATTTGTCTTGTTCATTTATGTTACTAATCATATTATAATTCGTAAGAAATTTCAAGGGGTGGGAGGAATATTGTGAGGATTTGAGGTTTAAGATAAGAAAGGTGTATTTATTATTTATATCTTAGGAAAGGTAAAATGTAGAGTTTTTTGTGCTATATAAATTACCAAGTACATTTTGTGCTTAAAAATAGGTTAAGGAGGTAAATATGTTTGAATTTAATAATAAGAAAAAAATAATAATTGTAGTAAGTATAGTTTCAGTAATTTTGATAGGAATTATTAGTTGTATTATTATAAGTAGTTTTTGTTTTTGGGGAGGAGAAAGTTCAGAAGATTTTGAGCTAGAAGAATTAAAAGAAAATGATATAAATTCTGTAGAAATACAAGGAAATGTTGCAAATTCTACTTCTATTGAAGAACAAGAAAAAGCTGATTTAGATGAAGAAAATTCTATAAAAATAAGAGAAAGTACTAATTTGAATGGAAGCAAAAAGATAATTGTACATATTTCAGGAGAAGTCATATCTCCAGGAGTTATTTCATTAGAAGAAGGAGCAAGGATTGTAGATGCAATAAATATGGCAGATGGAGTCACAGAAGAAGCGAATTTATCAAAAGTCAATTTAGCATATGTTCTAGAAGATGCACAAAAGATTTATATTCCTAATATAAATGAAAAAGAAGAAAAAGAGATAGTCGAAAATATGGAGGAAGGTGTTGTAATTAGCGGAAGCGGTACAAGTAATGGAAACGATTCTAATAGTGGAAATGACTCTAAAAACGAAAATGTGAAGATAAATATAAATACAGCAAATGTGAAAGAGTTACAAAAATTATCTGGAATAGGTGAGTCTATTGCATTAAGAATAGTGACATATAGAAAAGAAAATGGTAAATTTAATTCTATAGAAGATTTAAAAAATGTAAGCGGGATAGGGGAAAATAAGTTTAATAAAATAAAAAATAATATTTTTGTGAAGTAGATGACAAGGTTCGACAAACAAAAGTAACATAATGTGTTATACTATCATCTAGAGGTGATAAATATGTTAGAAATGTATAGGAAATCACTACAAATGATAAAAGATTTACAAAGAGTACCAACGCCAGAAGAATGGAATAGTATTGCGAAAGAAAAATGTTTATTAAGCTTTACATCATTACAATACATAGAAAATAAGAGATTTAGTAGAATTTGCAAGAAAGTAAGAAAAGCTAGTTAAGAAATGTTGTTAATATATGCAAATAAATATGAATATTTTTCATTTATTTGCATATATTACAAAAAAGAGTTAGTGGTGTTAGAAAAGATATTATACAATATTTTATCCCTAATTGATATATAAAAAAATAGGCAAAAAAATTAGGGATAAATTGAAAAATTCCTAATTTTTTCCCTAAAAAATGTAAAAAATAGTTGCTTGCTAAAACTAGCAAACAACTGATATATTTTGGTTGCGGGGGGTAGACTCGAACTACCGACCTTTGGGTTATGAGCCCAACGAGCTGCCAACTGCTCCACCCCGCGATGTAATAAATATTATTATAAGACTAAACAGTGCTTTTGTCAATAGATTTTGAGAATTTAACCAAAAATTGTATATAAAATTTTTTTATATTATATTATATTATATGGTAAATTCTCAAAAATATAACTATATATTATCTTATTTTTTCTTGAGTTTCCCAAATATCAGATAAATATATATTTTTTAAACCGTCTTGACTTTTTCCTAAAGGTACTGAATTTAATTTCACATTTCCCATTTTTAAGCCTTTTTCAACTAATTCGAAATATGATCTATCTTCCTCTTCAGTTCCTCTCATATTTAGCCCTTTTAATACAATATCGCCAATTTCTGCATTTCTTATTTTATTTTTTAGTGTTCTTATGTATTTTGGAATTCGATTATCGTTATCTTTAATAGAAAATTTATTGCAAACCTCTTTTGCTCCTTCAAAATCTTTACTACAAATCAAATTATTTACAACAGTTCTTATTGACTGTTCCAAATCTCCTCCACACAATTCTTGCATTTGTTTAATTGTTACTTTAGGATTTTCTATATGGTATTTTTCTGGTTGTTCCATTAAAACTGTTCTTATTTGTATTAATATTTGTTTTTTTCTTGTTCCTCTGTTAATGAAAATGTAGTTTTTGGTTTTTTTCGATTCTTTTTTTAGCTTCTTTATCAATAATTTCATTTGCTATTTCAGTATCTAATGTACCATTGGCTATCTGTGTAATAATAAAAGCTATATCTGTAGGTACATCATTTCTAATTCTATCAAAAACCATCTTCTGATTTATTTTCAATATTTTATTTCCAATTCTACTTTTTACAGCCACTACATAAATTTGATTATTTTGTTGCATTTTTGAATGAGCTTGCTTATTTTTATTATCAATTATTTCTCTAGCACTATAAGTTTTTATATGTTTAGACTTGTTTGTTTTTTCTAATTCCAATTTATATTGCATAAATAAAATTTCAAAAAAGGAATTAGAAATTGAACAAATAGAATATCAAGATATAAGTGAATCAGAAAAGATGTCTCATAATGTTATTGCTAATCAACTATTAGAGGAAAATGAAATTCGAGTGTATGAAAATACACTATACATATATGAAAATGGGGTATATAAAAAGAAAAAAACATCAATAAAAGAAAATTATAATTTAAATTACACATGTTTTAAAAATATGTGTAATTTTTTACAATTTTTACACATGTTTATTGCATATGTGTAAATTTTATATTATAATACACATATGGAGGTATAAAAAGTGAAACATGAATTAAAAATGTTACCACCAGAGGAAAATTTCAGAACAGTAAGAATATTAGAACAATTAGCAAGAACT
>CAKPPO010000007.1 GCA_934177725.1 uncultured Clostridia bacterium
CCTCTAAATAAGATTATAACAAAAAAAGAGTTGCGTGAGCAACTCTCAAAGGAAAAATTTATTTTTCCTATTTTTTACACAAAAAATTAAGTTCTAAAACTAGAAACAGAAGCATAAAATATTAATATGACGCAAAAGGGACAGATTAACCTTTAGGCAACGTCACTAAAGGAGTCAGAGGAGGAAAAATGGTTTGTATTAATAGCATTTTGAGATGTTTTCCAATTAGAATATCTAAAAGAATTGAAGACTATTTTTTATCTGAAAATATTAATTTGAATTTACTAGAGGAAATTAGAATTCGTGCTAATAGACCAATTATTTTGAAAATAGGACAAGAGGAAAGAAAAATTGAACATATTGTTAAGCAAGAAGAAATATTGGAAACACTTCAGCATATTTGTGATAACTCAATTTATAGTTATCAAAGTCAAATTTGTAATGGATATATTACTATGCAAGGTGGACATAGAGTTGGTATAACTGGAAATGTTGTTATGAAGGATGGAAAAGTAGCTAATATGAACTATGTTTCCAGCCTTAATTTTCGTATAGCTAAACAAGTTATTGGATGTAGCACAAAATTAATACCATATGTAATAAAAGAAGACGAAAACTCTATCTATAATACATTAATAGTTTCACCTCCTGGAGTAGGAAAAACAACTATATTAAGGGATTTAGTAAGAAAGTTGAGTAATGGTATAGAACAAATAAGATACAAAGGAATAAATATAGGAGTAGTAGATGAAAGAGGAGAAATCGCAGCTATGTATAGAGGTGTACCTCAAAATGATATAGGAATTAGAACCGACGTGCTAGACAATGTAAGTAAAGCACTTGGCTTAACTATGCTTATAAGAAGTATGGCTCCAAAGGTAATTGTGGCAGACGAAATAGGAAACAAAGATGAAGTAAAGCCAATAATGTATGCAATTTGCTCTGGAATAAAAGGAATTTTTACAGCACATGGTTCTTCTATTGAAGATATAAAAATAAATCCAACTTTAAGAGAATTAAGTGAAAATGGAGTCTTTGAAAGAATTATATTTTTAAGTGATACAAAAGAAAAAGGTGACATAGAAAAGGTATATGCTTTAAATAAAATAGAAAAACAATATATGCTTTATACAAAAAATTAAAATCTAACTTAAAAAATGAAATTAAAGAAAATATAAAAAATAAGTTCTAAAAACAAAAGAACTGAATATACATATATAAAAAGCAAAAGAAAAAAGGACAAGGTACATATGCAAATAATTAAATATATTATATTATTGCTAGTTTTAACTTCTAGCAGTTACATAGGAATATTAGTTTCAAAGAAATATAAAAATAGAGTAAGAGAATTGAAAGAAATGAAGTCATCTCTTGCTATTTTTGCTACAAAGATAAAATTGACATATGAGCCAATACCAGAAATATTTTTAGAGATAGGAAACAAAGAAAATTCAAATGTAAAAAGTGTAAACAATATATTTAAAGTGGCAGCAAAAAAGATGGAAGAACTTCCAGCAGGAAAAGCATGGGTAGAGGCACTAGAAAGTCAAAATACAAATTTGAAAAAAGAAGACATAGAAGTACTAAAAGGTTTAAGTAATTTACTAGGAAAAGTAGATGTAGAGGGACAAGTAAGTGAAATAGAACTTGTAGATAATTTTCTAAATACACAAATAGAAAAAGCAGAAGAAGAAAGTAAAAAAAGTGAAAAAATGTACAAAGTATTAGGAGTAACAATAGGACTAGCTATGGTAATTGTTTTAGTATAGGTTTATAGGTAAAACCTTTATAAAAACCTAAATATCATTACAAGGTAGGAAAAATAAAGTGGATATTAATTTGTTATTTAAAATTGCAGCTATAGGAATATTGGTAGCAGTATTACATCAAGTACTAGTTCGTGCAGGAAGAGAAGATCAAGCAATGATGACTACCTTGGCAGGGCTAGTAATAGTACTTACAATGGTAATTAAAGAAATAAGCACATTGTTTGATACAGTTAGAACTATTTTTAATCTTTAGAAAAGAGAAAAAGATATGGAAATAATAAAAATTATTGGAATTGGATTAGTTGCACTAATTCTAATTATAATATTAAAGCAATATAAGCCAGAGTTTGCAATTTACGTTTCACTACTGGCAGGTGCACTTATACTAGCACTAATATTTTCAAAAATATCTGGAATTATTGAGCTTATAAATAACCTTACAAATAAAATTTCTATACATAAAGAATTTGTTACTTTACTAATAAAAATAACAGGAATTGCCATTTTAACAGAATTTGCAGTAAGTATTTGTAAAGACTCTGGAGAAACAGCAATAGCAAGTAAAGTAGATATGGGAGGAAAAGTGATAATGGTTTCTATGACAATACCAATCATGGCAGGATTACTAGAAACTTTATTAAAGATTTTGCCATAAAGAACAAAACTGAAAATTTTCAATTTTCAGTCTTTACTCTACTCTTTATACTTTTCTATAAAATTGAAATTTTCAGTAAATTTGTTCGTGCGCGAAAATTTATTTTATAAATTTTCTGTGCAATATTTTATATAATAGAAAAGTCAGTATGACTTTCCTATTATATAAAAAAATAATTTCTTAGTTTTTGTAATTTTAAGGTCGTCATTAAAGTTTTGAAATTGTTAAGCTCACCTATAAAATTTATTAAATTTTTAAGCCCGTCCCTAAAATTTAAAAGAAAAGGAAAACAAATGAGAAAAATAAAAATAATTTTAAATTTAATATTAATTATTTTATTATTATATCCTTCTGCCTGCAATGCAGAAAACGAAACAAAAGAAGTGTCACAAGAAGAAATAATACAAACTCAAAAAGATAGCGTAAACATTGGCAAATTCATAGAAGAAGCTAAAAAATATACATCAAATGTATTTGATGATGTAGATTACAATGAACTATTAAATTCAGCAATAACAGGAAACATAGATAACGAAAAATTAGGAAAAGGAATACTAAATGTAATAGGAAAAGAAACTTTAGGTTCTATTCGAACTATAGCAAGTATTATGATAGTAATAATAATACATAGCATATTAAAAAGCATTAGTGAAGGTTTAGAAAATCAAGGAATAGCAAAAATTAGTTATTATGTACAATACATATTAATAGTAACACTTATAATGAGCAATTTTAGCCAAGTAATCAGCATGGTAAAAGACTCTGTAAATGACTTAATTGCATTCTCGAATACACTTATACCATTACTACTTACACTTGTTTTAACAACAGGAAATATAATTTCAGCAAATTTACTGCAACCAGTACTTCTATTTATGGTTACGTTTATAGGAAATTTTATTTCAAATATTGTAATTCCTTTGGTGCTAGCTTCTACAGTATTAGGAATAGTTTCTAAAATTTCAGATTACATGCAATTAGACAAATTATCAAAATTCTTTAAATCAAGTGTTGTTTGGATTTTAGGAGTAGTACTTACTTTATTTGTAAGTTTAGTTTCTGTAGAAGGAAGTTTAAGTAGTAGTGTAGATGGAATTACTGCAAAAACTGCAAAAGCGGCAGTTTCTAGTTTTATTCCAGTAGTTGGAAAAATATTAGGTGATGCTGTAGATACAGTAATAGGTTGTACATCAATATTAAAAAATGCAGTTGGAATAGTAGGAGTAATTGTTATAATAGGAATTTGCATTACACCTATAATAAAGTTAGTTCTGCTAATGACTACATATTACATAGGCTCTGCTATTTGTGAGCCAATAGCAGACTCAAAAATAGTAAAACTCTTATCCGAAATAGGAGACACATTTAGGGTATTACTTGCTATACTATGCAGTTTAGCAGTTATGCTTATAATTGGGACAACACTTGTAATGAAAATATCTAATAGTGGATTAATGTATAGGTAACTGAAATCAAAGAAATTTTTATAACTATGCCTTTAGGCCAAGCAAGAAAGGAATAGAATTTAATATGGAGTTTTTAAATACATGGTTACAAGGAATAATAGTAGCTGTAGTAATAGCCAGTATAATTCAAATGATATTACCGAATGGCAATAATAAGAAATATATAAAAGTAGTACTTGGAGTATATGTAGTGTTCCAAATAATAACGCCAGTAATAAACAAATTCTTTAATTCAGATTTTGAAGTATCATCACTAATTGATATAGATAAATACACTAAAAAAATGGAAACTTATGAAGTAAGTTCAAAAAATACAGATATAAATAAAACAAATGAAGATAGTATTAAACAGATATATATAACAAACTTAAAAAAAGATATAAAAACAAAATTAGAAGACAAAGATTATTTAATAAAAGATGTTGAGGTACAAGTAGAAAATAATGAAAATTATGATATTAAATCATTAACAATATATGTAAAATGCAAAAATGATAATAAAGAAGAAAATAATAAAGAAAAAATAGAAAATAATATACATATAAATGAAATAGAGAAAATAGAAATTAATGTGAGCAAAAATAATGAAATAAACAAAAATAGCTTTAATAATTCTGAAAATGAAGAAGCGAGCCAAACGAAAGAAAACAATATTAGTAATGAAGAAAAAAATAAAATAAAGAAATATCTAACATCTGTATATGAAATAAGTGAAAAGCAAATCACTATTTACTAAATAAAGATATCATTTACTAAAGAAAGAAGGGATAAAATGTTACAAGAAAAACTAAAGAAGATAAAGGAAAATTTTATACTTAGGAAAGATGAAGATAATAAAAAGAAAATAGAAAATTTAGTAGTATTCATTATAATACTAATTATTACAGTAATTATAATAAATACAATATGGAACAATGACAATAAAAAAGAAAGCAAAGAAAATGTGCAATCTGACATAGGAAAAGAACTTGCGAAAGAACAAGTGCAAACTGAAACAGAAAATAGTAATGAACTAGAACAAAGATTAGAAAATATACTGCAAAATATACAAGGAGTTGGAAAAGTAAAAGTACTTATTACATATTCACAAACAAGTCAAGTAGTAGCAATGTATAACGAAGATAGTACAAAAAGCGATACAGAAGAAAGTGATAAACGGTGGACGGAAATAGGAAAATAACTCAAGAAAATAGTAAAAAAGAAGTTATATATCAAGAAGTAAATGGAGAAAAAGTGCCAGTAACTCAAAGTGTTATAAAGCCTAAAATAGAAGGAGCGATTGTAACAGCACAAGGAGCAAAAAATAGTGAAATAAAAACAAACATAATGCAAGCAGTAGAAGCGGCAACGGGTTTAGAAACTCATAAAATACAAGTTTTTGAAATGGTAGGTAATTAGAACATCTTATATTTTTAGAACATAAAAAAATAATTTATATGCACAATGAAAATAGAATTATTATTGTGCTAGTTAAAAATAATTGTAAAAAATGCGAGTGGAGGAAAATAAAACTTATGAAAATTTTAAAAAGAAATCAAATTATAATCATTGTAATTGCTCTAATGCTTGTAACAGCAGGGTATTTAAACTATACTACAAACCATGATGGAGCAATTCCTACAAGTACGAATACAGAAGAAAAAACAGATATAGCATCAATAGGAGATGCAAAATTAGTAAGCAGTAATGGAGTTGAAGATGGAATAAATGAAGAAGCATTAGTTTCAAATGGAGAAGAAGGAACAGACAAAGTACAAGAAACAGCTGTAGTAGAAAATGATTCAGAGGAAACAAGTACAAATATAGAAAATAATGGTACAAACACAAATATCAACAACAATACAAACACTAGTGTAACTACTAGTACAACTTCTAAAGAAACAAAAGAATATTTTTCATCTTCAAGATTGAGCAGAGAAACAATGTATTCACAAATGCTAGAAAGTTATAGAAAAATTCTAGAAAATGAAACAATAAGTGAAACACAGAAATCAGTAGCACAGACGGAAATAAAAAATATAAATGATATAAAAAACAAAATAATGATTTGTGAAAACTTAATAAAAACAAAAGGAATAGAAGATTTAGTTATATTTGTTAACGATAAAAGTATTAGTGTTGTAGTAAGAACAGATAAATTAGAACAAGAACAAATTGCACAAATACAAAATATTATAGAAAGAGAAATGCAAGTAGAAATTAGTAATATACATATTAGTAATAAATAATAAGTTGAAAAAACATAAAAAGCTTTCAATATTTGAAAGCTTTTTATGTTTTTATTTATCTTCTATAGAAATCTATCATGCTATGATAAATTTTCTAGAATATAAAAAACTTCAATATTTTTTATAAAAATTCAAAAAATGTGTTGTAAAAAATAAAATTATTGATATAATAAGAAACATGGTAAAAGTGAAAAATAGGAGGAAGAAAAAATGGTAAAAAAGGTAGCAATACTAGCAAATGGTGGAGATGTATCAGGATTTAATGCAGTAATAAGAGCTATAGTAAAGACTGCAGAAAATAACGGCGTAGAATGTTATGGATTTATAGATGGATATCGTGGACTTCTAAAAAATGATTATATAAAATTAAGTAGTGCAGACACAGCATCAGGTATATTACAAAAAGGTGGATCAATAATATCATCTTCTACAAATGCAAATGTATTTCATTACAAAGTAGTAGATGAAAATGGAAATGTAACATACCAAGATTTATCAGAAAAATGTGTTCAAAACGTAAAAGATGATGGATTTGATTGTATATTCACATTAGGTGGAGATAGCACACAAAAATCAGCAAGAGACTTTTCATTAAGAGGAATAAATGTAATAGGAGTTCCAAAGACAATAGATAACGATGTTGCATGTACAGATATTACATTTGGTTATAATACAGCAGTATCAGTTGCAGCAGAAGCATTAGATAGACTTCATACAACAGCTGAAACACACCATAGAATAATGGTATTAGAAGTAATGGGAAGAGAAGCAGGATGGATAGCACTAGAATCAGCTATAGCTGGTGGAGCAGACGTAGCCTTAATTCCAGAAATTCCATATGATATAAACAAAGCAGCAGAAGCAATAAAGAAGAGACAAGCTATAGGCAAAAATTTCAGTATAGTAGTTGTTTCAGAAGGAGCATTTCCTAAAGGTGGAGATGTATCAGTACAAGATACAAGAGATGGTGGAGAAGGAGTTATAAATATTCAACTTGGTGGAGCAGGAGAAAAAGTTGCAAAAGAATTACAAGCATTAACAGGCTTAACTGCAAGATGCACAGTTTTAGGATATATGCAAAGAGGTGGAACACCTACAGCATTTGATAGAGTACTTTCTACAAAATATGGAGCAAAAGCTATGGAACTTGCTCTAGAAGGAAAATTCAATGTGCTAACAGTATTAAAAGCAGGAGAACTTAGCTATGTGCCATTAGAAGATGTAGTTGGAAATAATAAAGTTATAGGTGCAGTACAAGGTGGAACAGCAGAAAGTAATGTAAGAGTAGTTACTATGGATCATGATTTAGTAAAAACAGCAAGAGACATAGGAATCTGTTTAGGAGACTAATTGCCATTGGGGACGTTGCCTCTGCATATTTTATTCGTAACTCGCTTTCAGCTTGAACGACTAAAAAATCCTTTTGGTTAATCTGTCCATTTTGGTACTTAAAGTTCTATTAAGATAATAAAAACAAAAAAGGATTCTAAGATAGAATCCTTTTTTGATATTGGCTTATATGCTTTTTAATTATAACGTTTAATACCAAAAAACAATAAATAAATAGAAAATTATTGAAATGTATGGATTTTTCTGCTAAAATAAAGTCTATGAATTAAGTAGATATATTAAATCTTGACTATATATAGAGAAAAAAGGAGAAATAAAATGTTAAATTTTAAAGAAAAGATTGCAGAAGAAATTTCAAAAGTAACAAACCTAAATAAAGAAGAATTAGAAAACTATATAGAAGTTCCAAAAGATAGTGCAATGGGAGATTATGCTTTTCCTTGCTTTAAACTTGCAAAAGAACTAAGAAAAGCACCACCTGCTATAGCTGCAGAAATTTATGAAAAATTAGAAATGGACGAAGAAACATTTTCAAAAGTAGAAATTGTTGGCGGATATATCAATTTTTATACAAATAGCACAGCTTTAGTAAAAGATGTTTTAAGTGAATACAATGAAAAGAAAGAAAAATATGGAGATTCTGAAATAGGTAAAGGAAAAAATGTAGTAATAGACTATTCTGCACCTAATATTGCAAAACCTTTCCATATAGGGCATTTACGTTCAACTGTAATTGGAGGAGCGTTATATAATATATACAAATTCTTAGATTTTAACGTAACAGGTGTAAATCATTTAGGAGATTATGGAACACAATTTGGCAAACTTATAGAAGGATACAAAATGTGGGGGGATGAATATGATATAGATTCAAACCCAATAGATGAATTAACAAAAATATATATTCGTATAAACGAACTTTGCAAACAAGATGAAAGTGTTCTAGAAAAGTGTAGAAATAACTTCAAAAAATTAGAAGATAAAGATCCATATTGCGTAGAAATATGGGAAAGATTTAGAAAATTAAGTTTAAAAGAATTTCAAAGAGTATATGATATGTTAGGAAGTACATTTGACTCATGGAATGGAGAAGCTTTCTATTCAGATAAAATGAAAGAAGTTGTTGAAATATTAGAAAACACTGGAAGACTAGTAGAATCTGAAGGAGCAAGAGTTATAGAACTTGAAAATATGGCACCATGTATTATAGAAAAAACAAATGGTTCTACAACATATGCAACAAGAGACTTAGCAGCAATACTTTACAGAGCAAGAAATTATGATTTTGACAAAGCATTATATGTTACATCATATGAACAAGTATTACACTTTAAACAAGTATTTGAAGTTGCAAAACTTCTAGGAATAGACGAAAAATACATTAATGGATTAGAACATGTTCCATTTGGAATGGTAAGATTAAAAGAAGGAAAGATGTCTACAAGGGAAGGGGTTATAATAAAATTAGAAGATCTATTAAAAGAAGCAATTTCAAGAGCAGAAAAAGTAATTGAAGAAAAAAATCCTGAACTTGAAAATAAAGAAGATGTAGCAAGAAAAGTAGGCATAGGAGCAGTTATATTTAACGATTTATCTAATAGTAGAATTAAAGATGAAATATTTGATTGGGATACAATGCTTAACTTCCAAGGAGAAACAGGTCCATATGTACAATACATATATGTAAGGACAAAGAGTGTACTTGAAAAAGCTGGATATGTTCCAAAATTTGAAGATATAAATATAAATGAATTGACAGATGAGGCGTCTACAAATGTAATAAAAACAATATCAAACTTTTCAAATATATTAGAACAAGTTGTAGATAAAAACGAACCTTCAATTCTATCTAGATATTTAATAGACCTAAGTCAAAGCTTTAGCTCATTCTATAATGCAAACAAAATAATAGGCGAAGACAAAGAAAAACAAGATGCACGATTATACTTAACATATGTTGTTGGCAATATTTTAAAAATAGGTGCTAATTTACTTGGAATACAAATGCCAGATAGAATGTAGAAGGCGATATCTAATAATATGTAATTCAAAATAAAAATACGAAAATAGGCTGATTCATATTAGCTTATTTTTTTATTTAAATTTATAGAAATAAATTTAAGAATTAAATAAGAGATAAAAATTTTTCTTTAGTGGTATATAAGAAAATATTATAATAAAGGAGCTTCTTTAAATCCTCTATTTTTAAATTCTTTTTTGTAAAAGTTTGAATCTTCAATAATACCGAGTCTGACATCATGATTAAATAACTTTTTCTCAGTTCTTTCAGAAAAATTATCATACATTTTATGTTTGCCAAGATTTGCAGCAGCTGCATCTTTAAGAATTGCTAAAATTTCTCCATGTTCAACTTCCATTCTTAAGCAAGACTGTTTTACTGAAGATAAATCTTCTTCAAAATTGTCAAACTTATTATTTAAACTATTGAAGTTATTTTTTAAACTATCAAAGTTACTTTCCAAACCACTAAACTTATTCTCTAAAACATTAAATTTATTTTCCAAATTATCGAACTTATTGTTTAAACCATCAAAGTTGCTTTCCAAATTATCAAACTTATTGTTTAAACCATTAATGGCATTAAGAATTTCATTTTTGTCTGTATTTTCCATATTACAAACACCTCCATTAAAAATATTTTATAGTTAAGTAAATTAATTTTTATAAAAATTTTGAAATTGAGAATAAAGATAATTAAATAGTAGCTGTTATAGAACGAGCTTCTAAAGAGTCTATTCTCATATCATGATCAAATAATTTTGAATTAATCCTAGATAAATTAGAATCATATTGTTTATGCTGATCTAAATTTTCTTGATAAGAACTTGTAAGAAAATCAAATTTTTTATCTAATAAGCTTAATTTTTTATCATGTAAATCTAATTTTTTATTTTGTTCTTCAAATCTTTTATCAAACTTATTTTCAAATTTTACAAATTTTCTATCAATAGTGAAAGCAAAATCATGAAAAATTTCAGCAATTTCTAGACTAAATTGAGAAAAACGTTTATCGTTTTTTTCATCTAGTTTAACTTCAAATTCAGCAAAACGTTTATCGTTTTTTTCATCTAGTTTAACTTCAAATTCAGCAAAACGTTTATCGATTTTTTCATCTAGTTTAACTTCAAATTCAACAAAACGTTTATCGATTTTTTCATCTAGTTTAACTTCAAATTCAACAAAGCGTTTATCAAGTTTTTCGTCCATTTTAATTTCAAATTCAGCAAAGCGATTATCAAGTTTTTCATCCATTTTAACTTCAAATTCTGCGAATTTTCTGTCGAATTTAGCTTCTATATCTACAAATTTTTTATCAAACTTAGCTTCCATATCTTCAAACTTCTTATCAAATTTAGTTTCCATGTTTGCAAACTTTTTATCAAATTTAGTTTCTATGTCCGCAAACTTCTTATCAAACTTAGCTTCCATGTTTGTAAATTTCTTATCGAATTTAACTTCCATTTCAGTAAATTTTTTATCAAATTTATCATCAATTCTAACTTCGAATTCTGAAAATTTGGTATCAAATAAGTTAGCTAATCGTTCTAAATCTTTCTTATCCATAATATATTCCTCCTTTCCGTAGGTAATTTAATTTACCTAACTATTAAATAAAATAATAATACATATAAGTTGAAAAGTCAATAAAAAATTTTCGACAAAAAATATGCACAAACAACAAATAAAATCAACTATATATTACAAAATGCAAAGAAAAACAAAACATAACAAAATTATACATATGAGTAAATAAAGGAACAAGAAAAATGTAGAAATATAGGTTGCAAAAATAATACTACTATTATATAATTATAAAAGAAAAATTAAGGAGTAGATTTTAATGCAAAAAGAAAATAGAAAAACAAATATAAAGAGAATAGTTTTGGTTATTCTAATTATTATAAATTGCACAATAATATTTAGTTTTTCAAATAAAGTGGCAGACGATTCAAGCAAACAAAGTGGAAGAATAGTAAATTTTATTTCACAAATAGTTCCTATCATAAAAAATATGCCAGAGCCAGATAAAACAAATTTTATAGAAGGAACCTTAACGACAATAGTTAGAAAAACAGCACATTTTTCAATATATACATTACTTGGTTTACTGAGCATGAATTTTATGCTGACATTTAAAGAAAAAGAATTTTATAAAATTGACTTAAGGTGTTTAGTAGCACTTATATTTTGCACGTTTTATGCTATAACAGATGAAATACATCAGTATTTTATACCAGGTAGAAGTTGTGAATTAAGAGATGTGTGCATAGATTCTTTAGGTGCATTAACGGGAATATTACTAGTAATAATAGTTGTTGGTATATATAAAAAAGTCAAAAGTAAGAAAAAGATAATATCTTGACAAATAAAATAAGGAAGAGTATAGTTTAGCAGTAGAAGGAAAAAAGTAATTGTAGTAATATGGGAGGAAAAATAAATGTCTAGAATTGAAAAAAACAAAGAAAATAAGAAAAAGAAAAAAGCACTAAAAATAATACTAATTATATTATTATTTATAGTTATAATAATAGCTGCGGTATTTGCAGGAGGCTATTGGTATGTAAATGACAAACTAGGAAAAATGCAACAAGTAGAAATAAAAGATGAAGATTTAAATATAGACCAAAAAGTAGAAGAAAGTTTAAATGGCTATAGAAATATTGCTATATTTGGTGTAGATAGTAGAAGTTCAAACTTAGGAAGAGGAAATAGAAGCGATTGCATAATTATAGCAAGTATAAATAACCAAACAAAAGAAGTAAAACTTGCATCTGTATATAGAGATACATATGTACAAATTCAAGGACATGGACTAGATAAAATTAATCATGCATATTCTTATGGAGAAGCACCTTTAGCACTTGGAACTTTAAATACCAACCTAGATTTAAATGTCAAAGAATTTGTTACAGTAAATTTTGATTCTGTTGCAGAAGCAGTAGACCAATTAGGTGGAATAAAAATGACAATCACTGATGCAGAAGTAAAATATATAAACGGATATATTGAAGAAACTTCAAATGTAACAGGAAAAGATTCTAACAAAATTACTTCAGCAGGAACATATAATTTAAATGGTGTTCAAGCAGTAGCTTATGGAAGAATAAGATATACAGAGGGTGGAGACTACAAAAGAACAGAACGTATGAGAGATGTTATAGAAGCCATGCTTAAAAAACTACAAACAAAAAGTATAGGTGAAATAAATTCTATGTTAGATAGTGTATTACCTAAAATATATACTAATATAGATACAGGAAGTATAATATCTGAAATACCAAGTATTGCAAAATATAAAATAACAGATAGTATAGGATGGCCATATAAAACAAGAGGAAAAACTATGACGTTATGGTATGGTATTCCAATTACACTAGAAAGCAATGTAGTACAATTACACAAAGAATTATTTGGAGAAGAAAACTACGAAGCATCTGACAAAGTAAAATCAATAAGTACACAAATAGTAAATAAAACAGGATATACAAACTAATTGATAATAAAAGATAAAATGAATTAATAAAATGGATATAGTTTTACTATAAAAAGTAAATTTATATCTATTTTATTTTTATGTTAAAAAGTTACTAATAATATGAAAAAAACAACAAAAAAACTTAAAAAAAGACAATAAATAATTGACTTTGTATCTAATATATTATACAATAAAAATACTAGGGGGAAATGAAAAATGGGTATTAATGTTAATAGCAATAATGCAGTTTTAACACAAGAAGTAGAATTAGAAACTCCAATAGCAAGTAAAAATAAAAGCAAAGCTAAAATTTTATATAAAATTGTAAAAAGAATAGCAGATATTATAGGGGGAGTAGTTGGAACGATATTGCTAATTCCGATAACTATAGTATTATATATAGTTACTTTATTTTCAAAAGAAAATAAAGGGCCACTATTTTTTGAACAATTAAGAATAGGAAAAAATGGAAAAGAATTTAGATTTTATAAATTTCGTTCTATGGTCATGCATGCAGACGAAAAGCTATGGGAATATTTAAATAATAATCCAGAAGCTAAGGAAGAATATAAAAAGTATAAAAAACTTAAAGAAGATCCACGTATTACAAGATTAGGTAAATTTTTAAGAAAAACTAGCTTAGATGAATTTCCACAATTTATAAATGTACTAAAAGGTGATATGAGCTTGGTAGGACCCAGACCATACTTATATAGAGAAAAAGGAGATATGGGAGAAAAATATAATACAATAATAACTGTTAAACCAGGATTAACAGGACTATGGCAAGTGAATGGGAGAAGTGAGACGACTTTTGAAGAAAGAATGCAAATAGATAGTGAATATATAGAAAATAGATCTATTATATTAGATATAAAGATAATAATAAGAACTTTTTTTAAAGTATTTAAAAAAGAAGGAGCAAATTAAAAATAGTTTGAATATAAGAAAAAAGGAAAATTATATAATGAAGGAAAAAAAACAAAAAAATTTATTAATATATGCGCATTATTATATTCCAGATGTGGCATCTACTGGACAGATAATTAGAGAGCTAGCAGAAGGAATGTTGAATAGTTTTAATATAACTGTTATTTGTGTTGTTCCATCTTATACAGGAACGATAGAAGAAAAATACAAAAGGAATAGATTTTATAGAGAGAATATAAATGGTATTAATGTTATAAGAATAAGAGTACCAGAATTTACAAAAAGTAACAAAAAAAGTAGGTTAAAAAACATAATTAGCTATTTTTTGGGAGCAGTATCAGCAACATTTAAAGTTGGAAAGCAAGATTATGTTTTTTCTATATCACAACCACCAATTTTAGGGGGATTATTAGGGGTTGTTGGAAAATGGATTAAACATGCAAAATTTATTTATAATATACAAGATTTTAATCCAGAACAAACTATGGCAATTGGATACAGCAGTAATAAGATTATTACAAAAATAATGATGAAACTAGATAAATTTAGTTGCAAAAAGAGTGATTTAATTATTACTGTAGGAAGAGATCTTGTAGAAACAGTTAATAAACGATTTAATTATAAAAAAGTTCCAAAGACAGTTCTTATAAATAACTGGATAAACGAAAAAGAAATTTATCCGTTACAAAGAAATGATATTAGAGTTGAAAAATTTAAAAGTAAATATAACTTAGAAAATAAATTTGTAGTAATGTATTCTGGCAATATTGGCTTATATTATGATTTGGAAAATATTTTTAGAGTTATAAAAAAAATAAAACCAAATACAAAAACAAAGGATGGAAAAGAAATAGTATTTGCATTTATAGGAGCAGGTACAATTTTAGAAAAATTAAAAAAATATAAAGAAGAAAATGAAATGGATAATGTAGTATTTATTCCGTATCAAGATAAAAAAGATTTAATATATAGCTTAAATGCAGCTGATGTTCATTGGTGTGTAAATGCTAAAGGAATAAAAGGCGTTTCTTGTCCATCAAAATATTATGGAATTGCTGCAGCAGGAAAACCTGTACTTGGTGTATTGGAGAAAAATTCCGAAATAAGATTAATAATAGAAGAGACTAAAGGTGGTCTATTATCAAATCCAGGAGATTATGATTCTATTGAAGAAAATATTAATTGGTTCATAAATAATGCCAATAGTGAAGAATTAAAAAGTATGGGAAATAGAAGTAGAAAATATTTAGAAGAAAATTTAACAAAGGATATTTCAATTAATAAGTATAAAGAAGAAATATTGAAAATATAAAATTAAAGAGGTATTTCATGATGAAAGTTGTACAAATAAATACTTTTTCTAATAAATCAACAGGAACAATAATGCTAGATATACATGAAGCATTAAAAAAAAATAATATTGAGTCATATGTTGTATGGGGAAGAGGAAGAAAAGCTAGAGATGAAGGGGAAATATATTTAAATGATAAGTTTGGAATATATTGTCATGGACTATATACTCGATTTACAGATAAGACAGGCTTTGCATCTAAAAAATCAACTCAGAAATTAATAGAAAGGTTAGAAAAAATAAAACCAGATATAATACATTTGCATAATATTCATGGATATTATATTAATATTGAAATACTATTTAACTATATTAGAAAAAACAATATTAAGACAATATGGACTTTACATGATTGTTGGGCTTTTACAGGACATTGTTCTCACTTTGAATTAGTAGGATGCGAAAAATGGAAAGAATGTTGCGACAATTGTGAACAAAAGGAAAAATATCCTAAAAGTTTTGTAGATAATTCAAAATGGAATTATCAGAGAAAAAAAGAATTATTTGATGGATTAAACATAACTATTGTTACACCAAGTAAATGGCTAGCAGACTTGGTAAAACAATCATATTTAAAACAATATGAAGTAAAAGTAGTTAATAATGGTATTGATACAGATATTTTTAAGCCTAGAAAAAGTGATTTTAAAAAGAAATTTAATATAGAAAATAAAAAAGTAATTCTTGGAGTCGCGAGCGATTGGACAAAAGAAAAGGGATTATATGATTTCTATGATTTATCTGAAAAAATAGATGATGACGTAAAGATAGTGCTAGTTGGATTAAATAGTAAACAAATGAAAGAAATACCAGAAAATATTATTGGAATAGAAAGAACAGAAAACGCACAACAATTAGCAGAAATATATACAGCTGCAGATATATACTTTAATCCAACATATGCAGATAATTTTCCAACAACAAACCTTGAAGCATTGGCATGTGAAACACCAGTATTTACATATAATACAGGAGGAAGTATAGAATGTTTAGATGGCAATAACGGGGCGATAACAAATTTAAAAGATTTTAGTGAAAACTATAGAAAATATTTGGAACAAAAATTTGAAATAAATAAAGTAAAAACTAAATTAGAGATGGAATCAGATTATATTAATATATACAATAATTTATAGGGGGATTTTAATATGGAAAAGGAGTACTCAAAGACGGCATATGTAATAAAATTTTTTGCTATATTTAGTGTAATTACAGCACATGTTAATATAGTAAATAATGATAATATATTTTCTTCATTGATAACAAATTGGTATAACTTATTTGGAATTGTTGGTGTTATATGTTTTTTTATTATAGGTGGATATTACTACAAAAGAGAAAATGGAGATACAAAAAAATATTGGAAAAAGAAGGCAAAATCTATAATTATCCCATGGATGATAGCTGCTACAATATCATATATTTTACATGTTATAAAGATTAAAGATATAAGTTTCATTCAATATATAAAATGGATAACTGGCTCTGGAACAATATATTATTATTTGACTATATATGTCATATTTTTGGGTATATTTAAATTTTTGAAAAAAAATGACATTTTTTTGGTAATATGTATCATTTTAAATATTATAGAACTAATATTAAATACAAAAGGAATTTTTTACACAAACGATTATATAACATATTATTTAAATATATTCAATTGGATTGGATTCTTTGCTATTGGAATATTGATAAGAAAATACGATATATTTAGTTTTTTATTAAAACATAAAAATATTATAATGCCTATTTCCATATTTGTTTCAATAATATTGTTTATAATAATGTATAATATGAAGATATGGGGATATTTTCATATTATTTCATTATTGTATGAAATTTGTGGATTTATAGTAATTTTTTATTTCTCATATTATTTAAGAAATTGTAGAATATTGAACTACATAGGAGAAATAAGTTTTTTTATATATTTGTATCATATTCAAATTGTTCAAAATATATGTTGGAAATTGCCAATATGTATAGCAACTGAAATAATAAATCCAATAATATCAGTTGTAATAATGGTAGGAATAGTATATATAGGAAGTAAAATTCTTGGGAAAATTAATAAAAATAGCATCATATATTCTTTACTTGGAATAAGAAAAACAACATAGGAGGAAAAAAATATGTACATATATATAATAGCTTTTATAATAGCATTTATTTTGTTGTATATATCTGAAAAAATGGCTAAAAAAGGCAAAAAAGTATTAATTTTTGAAATACTATCAATTGGATTACTAGCTTTTGTGGCTGCAATAAGAGATGAAACTATAGGAACTGACGTCTTAATATATGTAAAGCCAGTATTTCAATTGTGCAATCAATTAGGTTTTGGAAGAATAAATGACATATGGTATAATGTTGAAATTGGTTATAAAATATTTAATTGTATAATTGCATTATTTACATCTAAAATTTCTATATATTTATTCTTTCAACAAGTTTTTATACTAGGATTTGCATATTTAGGAATAAAGGGAATTTATAAGAAAAATTATTCATTTGTATATTTAATTTATTTATTAATTTTTTACAACAGATCTTTAAATATTGTTAGACAAGCAATGGCAATATCATTATGTATATATTCACTTAAATTTTTATTAGAAAATAAGAATTTTAAATTTATATTAATAGTTTTACTTGCGTTTTTATTCCACAAAACAGCATTGTTTTTTTTATTAGCAATTATTATTTACAAATTATACAAAAAAAATGCTAAATATGTTTACTATATGGCTATTTTTATAATTATAGTAGGTTTGATTTTTATATTTCTATTTCCAGAATGTATAAAATTAATTACAAGCATCGGAATAATGTCAACAGATTATTTATATTATTTAGATAATTATGTTGATGATATAGGGACAATTAGCTCATTCGAATTACTTTTAGATATAACATATATAGTAGTGTATATTATATTTAATAAATTACGCAAAAAAGAAAATAGTAGCTTCTATTTTATATTAGCATTAATAGATGTTATATGCTTAATAATATCAACAAAATATACGGCTGCTAATAGATTTGGAATGTATTTTAGAATACCAGTAGTATTATTCCTCTTATCAAACATGGATGTAATATTCGTAAACAAATATAGCAAAGTAAACGTAGGAAATATAATAGCAGTAGTTATTTCTGTTATATTTTGGTATTATGTATTTGTATACGGAAAAAGTGGTGGCACAGTGCCATTTACTATTAATCAGGATTCTTATTTTTATCAAATATTTTTAAAATAAAGGAGAATATAATTAATGAAAAAAGAAAAATGTACAATTGTTATATTGACCAATATAATGACTCCATATAGAAAGTTTTTTTATGACGAATTAAATGAAGAATGTAAAAAAAATAATATAGATTTTCGAGTACTATTAATGGCCGAAACCGAATATGGAAGACATTGGAATTATAATGAGTTAAAAACAGAGTATTCAATATTGCTAGAACATAAAACTAAAAAAATAGGAAATATTGAAATACATTTTAATAGAGGATTAGAAAAAATATATAGAGAGATTAAACCAAATATTGTAATATGCGGTGGAAGTTATTTATATCCAGCAGTTTGGAAAACAATAAAGCTTAAGAGAAAATATAATTATGAAATTGTAGAATGGTCAGAATCACATTTGAATGAAGAAAGAAACTATAACAGCGTTAAATTAAAAATAAGAGAAATAATTAGGAGAAAAGTAATTGGTAGTTTTGATATTTTTTGGTGTGCTGGGAAATTTGCAAAAGAATTTGTTGAGAAGTATGCTAAAAATGATTCTAAATATGTTTTTACTCCTAATTTAATAGATACTAAAAAATTTGATTCAATAAACAAATATACTACAGAAGACTTACTTAGAATAAAAGAAAAATATAATATAGATAAAAATAAAAGAATAATGATAACACCAGCTAGATTATCAGCTGTTAAAGGAATCAAGGAATTTTTAAATCTATATAATAAATGTGATAATGATAATATTACATACTTAATTGCTGGAGACGGAGAATTAAAATTAGAAATTTCAAAAATAATAGAAGAGAAAAAAATGGATGTAAGACTATTAGGGTACAAAAACGAAGATGAAATGCTAGATTTATATGCTATTTCTGATGGATTTATATTACCTTCAAAATCAGATCCTAATCCATTAACTTGTATAGAGGCATGTTGGTGCAAATTACCTTTACTTGTATCTAAGCATGTAGGTAATTATCCTGAAATAGTAAAAGAGGAATTAAATGGATATGTATTTGATTATAATAAAACCGAGGAAGCAATAAGCAAAATTAATAAATTTATAAATTCGCCAAAAGAATGGATGAAAAATGCAAAAGAAATTTCATATAATGTAGCTAGAAATATATATAATCCAAATATAGTGGTACCTAAAATAATAAACGAAACTATAAAAATATATAAAGAGAGAAGAATGAAAAATGATTAGTATATTAATGTCAACTCAAAATCCAATTGAAAAATACTTCAAAAAAAGTATGGACTCTATATTTAATCAAACATATAAAGACTTTGAATTAGTTTTGATAGATGATGGATCAGAAAAACCAGTAATAGATTTCATCAAAAAGCAAGGTTATGATATAAATAAGATTAGATATGTTAGATTAGAAAGAAACGTTGGACTACCTAAAGCATTGAATATAGGCCTAAAAGAATGTTCAGGAGATTACATAGCACGTATGGATGATGATGATTTAATGGATGAAACACGCTTAGAAAAACAATTGAACTATGTAGAACAAAACAATTTAGTCGGATGTTTTTGCTGGTATGACAATATTGATACAGAAGACAATATCATAAATAGTTGTAGTATTAGCATTTCAGAGAAAGATTATTTACAACAACTATTAAAAAAAGGCAACATATTTTGCCATGCGAGCCTATTTATAAAAAAAAATGTACTAGAAGAAATAGATGGATATGATGAAAATTTAAGATATGCACAAGATTCAGATTTATATATTAGAATTTTAAATAAATATAAAATGGGAATGGTAAAAGAATATTTACTACAACATAGAAAAAATAGTTATAGAAATAATAGTTATAGAGAAACTCTTTCTTTAACCTATGCATTATTTGGAGCAATGAATTATTATACTGATTGTGAAAAAATAGGAATCAAAGAAAAATTTTCGATTTTTATTAGGTTAATGAGATATTATGTAGGAATATTAAGAATTACGAAGAAAGGAAAAAAATAGTATGAACAAATTTTTAAAATATTTTAAATATCCTTCTATGATTTTAGTTACTCTTAGCAAAAGAAATATTATAAAAGTGTCAGATGAAACATTTTTAAAGATATTATATAAATTTAATATAAATAAAGAATTAAACTTGAAAAATCCACAAACATTCAATGAAAAATTACAATGGCTAAAACTTAATGATAGAAAAGATATATATACTACAATGGTGGATAAATATGAAGTGAAAAAATATGTTTCAGCTATAATAGGAAAAGAATATGTTATCCCAACTTTAGGAGTTTATGATAAGTTTAATGAAATAGATTTCAAAAAATTACCTAATAAATTTGTAATAAAGTGTACTCACGATTCAGGAAGCGTAATAATATGTAAAGATAAGAAAAAATTTGATATAAAAATGGCTAAAAAGAAAATAAATAAAGCACTAAAGCATAATTATTACTATACTGGAAGAGAATGGCCATATAAAAATGTGAAACCAAGAATTATAATTGAAGAATATATGCAAGATGAAAAATTGAAAGAATTAAGAGACTATAAATTTTTCTGCTTTAATGGAAAAGTAAACTTGTTTAAAGTAGATTTAGATAGATTTTTAGAACATAGAGCTAATTATTATGATAAAAACTTAAAACTTCTAAAATTTGGAGAAGAAGTATGTCCACCAGATTTTGAAAAGAAAATAGAAATTCCAAAAGATATAATGAAAATGATTGAGTTAGCTGAAAAATTATCTAATGAAAAAAAATTCGTAAGAATTGATTTTTATTATACTAATAAAAAAATATATTTTGGAGAAATGACTTTTTATCCTGCTTCTGGATTTGGAAAATTTACTTCAGAAGATTGGGATTATAAATTAGGAAAATGGATAAATATAGAAAAGTAAAAAAATATATGGAGATATAAGTATGAAAAAAAATAGATTTATAAAAAAAATTGTGATATATATGAGCCCATGGTTAAATCAAAGTGAAAAAATATATAAATTATATAAAAAGGCAAACAAGTATATAGAAAGAAAAAAAGAATATGTGGCATATTTTTATTTTTATAAGATATACAAAAAATTTGGATGCTATATTTCTCCAAAAGCAAAAATAGGTAAAAATCTTATATTACCACATCCAAATGGTATTGTTATAGGAGCAGAGGCAACAATAGGAGAAAATGTGACAATATATCAAAATGTTACGTTAGGAAGAAAAAAAGGAAATATATTAGGATGTCCTACAATAGGTAATAATGTGACAATATATTGTAATTCTGTGCTTGTGGGAGACATTTCAATTGGAGATAATACAATAATAGGTTGCAATTCTACTATACTAAAATCTGTAGAGCCAAATTCAAAATGTGTAGGAGTTGTAAAGTAAAATGAAAAAAAACTTTATATATAATGTCTTATACCAAATATTAATTTTAATAATACCATTAATAACAATGCCGTACGTTTCAAGAACATTAGGAGCAGATGGCATAGGAATATATTCATATACATATTCAATAGCATACTATTTTATGATAATAGCAATGTTAGGGTTAAATAATTATGGAAATAGAACTATAGCAAAAGTAAGAGATAATAAAGAAGAATTATCAAAGCAATTTTGTAGTATATATGTATTTCAATTAATAAGTTCGTTAATAATGATTGTTGCTTATTTAATATACATATTTGTATTTGATAATCAATATAAAATTATAGCAATAATTCAAGCAATGTATGTAATATCTTCAATGTTTGATATAAACTGGTTTTTCTTTGGAATTGAAAAGTTTAAATTAACAATAACACGAAATACTATCATAAAAGTATTATCATTAATATTAATTTTTATATTTGTAAAAACTCCAAATGATGTATGGAAATATACAGTAATACTAGCGGGAAGTACTTTATTTAGTAATATAGTATTATTTTCATTTTTAAGAAAATATATAAAACTAGTAAGGGTTTCTAAAAGAGATATAGTCAAACATTTAAAACCTTGCTTAGTATTGTTTTTACCAGTAATAGCAGTAAGTATATATAAAATAATGGATAAGATAATGTTAGGAAGTATGTCAACAGTAAAAGAAGTAGGGTATTACGAAAATGCAGAAAAAATAACTCAAGTGCCAATTTCAATAATTACTGCATTAGGAACGGTAATGCTACCAAGAGTATCAAATATGTTATCTAATAATCAAGAGGAACAAGTAAAAAATACAATATTAAAAACTATGCCATTTATAATGTTTCTAACATTTCCAATGATTTTAGGACTTATTTTGATAAGCAAAGAATTTTCAATAATATTTTTTGGAAATGGATTTGAAAAATCAGGTTATTTAATACAATTATTATCTATAACTATTGTATTTTTAGCATGGGGAAATGTTATAAGAACTCAATATTTGATACCAAAGGAAATGGATAAGCAATATATAATTTCCGCTTTTTTAGGCGCATTAGTTAATTTTATATTAAATTGTATTTTTATACCTATATATCAATCAGTAGGTGCTTGCATAGGAACTATTGCAGCAGAATTTATAGTAATGTTTTATCAAACGTTTATTGTTAGAAAAGAACTACCAATAAAAAAATATATAATAGAATCATTACCTTTTTTATTAAAAGCATTAATAATGTTTGTTTTAACATTTATTATAAGCAAATGTATAACAGCTAATGGAATATATAAATTGATAGTACAGGTTATATTTGCAGGATTTATATATTTAATACTAAATATAAAATATATTTATAAAGAATTAGAAATATTTAAAATTTTCAAAAAAATAAAAGGAGCAAACTAATATGAAAACATATTTCATAACAGGAGTTGCAGGATTTATAGGTTCAAACCTTGCAAAAAAAATATTAAAAGAAGAAAAAGACATAAAAGTAGTAGGATTAGATAATATGAATGACTACTATGATGTAAAAATAAAGGAATATAGATTGGCAGAACTATTAAAAAATGAAAACTTTATATTTATAAAAGGAAATTTAGCAGATAAAGAGCTAATAAACAAAATATTTGAAGAAAACAAACCTGAAATAGTAGTTAATTTAGCTGCACAAGCAGGTGTAAGATATAGCATTACAAATCCAGATGCATACATAGAATCAAATATAATAGGATTTTATAATATATTAGAAGCTTGTAGGCACAACCCAGTGGAACACCTAGTATATGCATCATCTTCATCAGTATATGGTTCAAATAAAAAAGTTCCATATTCTACAGATGATAAAGTAGACAATCCTGTATCTTTATATGCTGCAACAAAAAAATCTAATGAATTACTAGCTCATAGTTACTCAAAACTATATAATATTCCATCAACAGGATTAAGATTCTTTACAGTATATGGACCAGCAGGAAGGCCAGATATGGCATATTTTGGATTTACTAACAAATTAATTAAAGGTGAGACAATACAAATATTTAACTATGGAAATTGTAAAAGAGATTTTACATATGTAGATGATATAGTTGAGGGAATTTGTAGAGTTATAAAAAAAGCTCCTGAAAAGAAAACAGGAGAAGATGGGCTTCCAATTCCACCTTATGCAGTTTATAACATTGGAAATAGTAGTCCAGAAAACTTACTAGATTTTGTAACAATATTACAAGAGGAATTAGTAAGAGCAGGTATATTACCAAAAAATTATGACTTTGAAGCTCATAAAGAATTGGTACCAATGCAACCAGGAGATGTACCAGTCACATATGCAGACACAACACCATTAGAAAGAGATTTCGGATTTAAACCAAGTACAACTTTAAGAGAAGGATTAAGAAAATTTGCAGAATGGTATAAAGAATTCTATATAAAATAGATAAAAATTGGAGAAAAGAATGGAAAATATTAAAGAAAAAAATAAGTTGGCGAGAATAGAATATATAGATATTGCAAGAGCTATTGCTATATTAATAATTGTATTAGGTCATACTTTAAATCACTCAGAAAATTGTAAGTTAATATTTAAATTTTTATATAGCTTTAATGTAGTATTGTTCTTTATATTAAGTGGTTATACATTTAAAATAAGAGAAAATGAATCTTTTTATGAATTTGCTAAACGTAAATTTATTAGAATTATGATTCCATATTTTATATGGGAATTATTGTGGCTTATACCTTATATATTTTTGGGAAAAAATGTAGGAAATTTTTTAGAAACTGAAAGCTCATTTGACATAAAAGCAATGCTGATTAATATTTTATATGGTAATGGGAATAGTTCAGCATTAAAACAAAATAGTTCTTTATGGTTTTTACCAGCATTATTTAGTATAGAGATAATATATTATTATATTATAAAATTTATTAACATATCTAAAAGAAAATCAATTGTAGTACTTATATTTTCATTACTTATTAGTTATGCGTCTACATATTTATTGGAGTTTAAATTACCTTGGGGAATCAATACTGTGTTAAATATAGGAGGTATATTCTTTTTAATTGGATACTTGTTAAATAATATGTTTGAAATTAATAAATTGTTTAAAATATACTATATATTTCCAATATTAATTATAGGAATACTAGCAATGAATTTTAATTCAACAGTATCATGTATAGACTATATATATGGAAACTTAACATTAGCGATATTATCGGGATTATGTTTATCTATAGTAATTATATACATATCATATTTGATAAAAAATAATAATATTTTAGAATATATTGGCAGAAATACAATGGGGATATTAATATTTCATAAATTAGTTATATTGATAGTTCAAACAAAATTAGGAGTCATTTCCACTCAGTTAAAAAATAGTAACATATTAATAGAATTTCTTTTAAGTATTGTAACAGTAATGTTAAGCGTAGTATTCTCTTTAATATGTGTGGTAGTTTTACGAAAAATATTGCCTATATTAATTGGAGAAAATAAAAGTTCTAAATAAAAGGAGAAAAAAATTATGAAAAAAGCATTAATTACGGGAATTACAGGACAAGATGGATCATACTTAGCAGAATTTTTACTAGAGAAAGGATATGAAGTACATGGAATAGTTCGTCGTGCATCTATTTCAAATACTGGAAGAATAGATCATCTATTAAGAAAAAATTTAATTACATTACATGATGGAGACTTAGCAGATTCTTCAAGTATTATAAAAATAGTTAAAGAAGTAGAACCAGATGAAATCTATAATTTAGCTGCTCAAAGTCATGTAGGGACAAGCTTTGATGCTGCAGAATATACGGGGGACATAGATGCTCTTGGAGTTTTAAGAATATTAGAAGCAGTACATATTTTAAAATTAGAAAGCAAATGTCGTATTTACCAAGCATCAACGTCTGAATTATATGGAAAAGTTGAAGCTTGCCCACAAAGTGAGACTACACCATTTCATCCATATAGTCCATATGCAGTAGCAAAACAATATGGCTTTTGGATTACAAAAGAATATCGTGAAGCATATAATATGTTTGCTTGTAATGGAATTCTATTTAACCATGAGTCTGAACGTAGAGGTGAAAACTTTGTAACTCGTAAAATAACATTAGCAGTAGGAAGAATAGCAGAAGGTTTACAAGACCATTTAGAATTAGGAAACTTAGATTCATTAAGAGATTGGGGATATGCTAAAGACTATGTTGAATGTATGTGGCTAATATTACAACACAATATACCAGATGATTTTGTAATAGCAACTGGAGTTCAACATACAGTTCGTGACTTTACGGAAAGAGCATTTAAAGAAAATGGGATAACAATTCGTTGGGAAGGAAAAGGTTTAGATGAAAAAGGATATGATGAAAAAACTGGGAAAATGTTAGTATGTGTAAATCCTAAATGGTTTAGACCAACAGATGTTGTAAATTTATTAGGAGATCCAACTAAAGCTAAAACAGAATTGGGATGGAACCCACAAACAACAAGTTACGAAGAATTAGTTCATATAATGTCAATACATGATCGTGAACTTGCAAAGAGAGAAAAGATTTTTCAAAATAAATAATAGGAGAGTATAAAAATGGAAAAAGATTCAAAAATATATGTAGCAGGACATAATGGAATGGTAGGTTCTGCAATTGTAAGAGAATTAAAAAAACAAGGATATAATAATATTATTACTCGTACACACAAAGAACTAGATTTATGCCGTCAAGAAGATGTTGAAAAATTTTTCGCTGAAGAAAAACCAGAATATGTATTTTTAGCAGCTGCAAAAGTAGGTGGAATAATTGCAAATCAAGAAGCTTTAGCGGATTTTATGTACGACAATATGATATTAGAAATGAATGTGATTCACTCAGCTTGGAAAAATGGTTGTAAAAAATTAGAATTTTTAGGTTCTTCTTGTATTTATCCTAAAATGGCACCACAACCGATGAAAGAAAGTTGTTTACTTACAAGCGAATTAGAAAAGACAAATGAAGCATATGCCTTGGCTAAGATTTCTGGATTAAAATATTGTGAATATTTAAATAGACAATATGGAACAGATTATATTAGTTTAATGCCTACAAATCTTTATGGTCCAAACGATAACTATCATCCAACACATAGCCATGTGTTACCAGCACTTATTCGTCGTTTCCATGAAGCTAAAGAAAACAATCTTCCAAGTGTAACTTGTTGGGGAGATGGAACACCTTTAAGAGAATTCTTATATGTTGATGATTTAGCTAATTTATGTGTATTTCTAATGAACAATTATAGTGGTAATGAAACTGTAAATGCAGGAACAGGTAAAGAAATTTCTATAAAAGAATTAACTGAATTAGTTGCAAAAGTAATAGGGTATAATGGTGAAATTTTATGGGATACAAGCAAACCAAACGGAACACCAAGAAAATTATTAGATGTATCAAAAGCAACTAATTTAGGTTGGACATATAAAACTGAATTAGAAGATGGAATTAAACTTGCTTATGAAGATTTTTTAAATAATCCAATACGTGCAGAAAGGTAATAGAAGGAGAAAATTATAATGAATGTAATTTTATTATCAGGAGGCTCAGGAAAAAGACTATGGCCTCTATCAAACGATATACGTTCTAAGCAATTTATAAAAATATTCAAAAATGAAAATGGCGAATATGAATCAATGTTAGAACGTATGTATAAAAATATTAAAAAAATAGATAATGAATCAATAGTTACTATAGCTACATCACAAACTCAGGTTTCAACAATTAATAATCAAATTGGAAAAGAAATAGGAATTTCAATTGAACCATGTCGTAAGGATACATTTCCAGCCATAGCTTTAGCTACAGCATATTTGCATGATGTAAAAAATATTTCTTTAGATGAAGCAGTAGTTGTTTGTCCTGTTGATCCATATGTTGATGGCGACTATTTTATAGCTTTACAAAAATTATATGAGTTAGCAAAAGATCCAAAATATAATTTGTCATTAATGGGAATAACTCCAACATATCCAAGTGAAAAATATGGCTACATTATTCCAGAAACAGAGCAAGAAACAAGCAAAGTAAAAATGTTTAAAGAAAAACCTAATTTAGAAACAGCTAAAGAATATATTAAACAAGGAGCATTATGGAATGGTGGAATTTTTGCATATAAACTAAAATATGTTTTAGATATTGCTCATAAACTAATAGAATTTGAAGATTATTATGATTTATTTAACAAATATGAAACTTTAGAAAAAACAAGTTTTGACTATGCAGTTGTTGAAAAAGAAAAACAAATACAGGTTATGAAATTCGATGGCAAATGGAAAGACTTGGGAACGTGGAATACTTTAACGGAAGCTATGGATGAAAAAATCTTTGGTAAAGGTATTGAGAACGATAAATGTGAAAATACACATATTATCAACGAATTAAATGTACCTATTTTGTGTATGGGATTAAAAAATATAGTAGTAGCAGCAAGTAGCGAAGGAATATTAGTATCAGATAAGGAACAATCAAGTTATATAAAACCATTTGTAGAGAATATAAATCAACAAATTATGTTTGCTGAAAAATCTTGGGGAAGCTATCGCGTAATTGACATCCAAGAAGAAAGCATGACAATTCTTGTTATGCTAAATTCAGGAAGTCATATGAAATATCATAGTCATGATTTTAGAAATGAAGTATGGACAGTTATATCAGGTAAAGGGAAAACTGTAATTGATGGAATGGAACAAATAGTAAAAGCAGGAGATGTTATTACAATGGAAGCAGGATGTAAACATACAATTATTGCTGAAACAGAATTAAAGGTAATAGAAGTTCAATTAGGCAAGGAGATAAGTGTGAATGACAAGCACGAATTTAAATTGGAAGAATAATAATTATCCATTCTTATTAAGACCAAATGGAAAAGACTATTTATGGGGTGGAAATAGATTAAATGAAGAATTTAATAAGAATATAAACTTAATACCTCTTGCTGAAACTTGGGAATGTTCTACACATCCAGATGGACCAAGTTATGTTGCTAGTGGAAAGCATAAAGGAAAATCACTAACTGAAGTTTTAAAAGCACATCCAGAATATTTGGGAACACACCCAAAAACAGAAGGAAAGTTACCAATACTAATAAAACTTATAGATGCAAAGAAGAATTTATCAGTTCAAGTTCATCCAAATGATGAATATGCAATGAAATATGAAAATGGGCAATTAGGTAAAACGGAAATGTGGTATGTTTTAGATGCTTCAAAAAATTCTGAACTAATTTATGGATTCAATTGCAATATGAATAAAGAAATAGTAAAGAATTCAATAGAAAATGGAACAATAGAAAAATACTTGCATAAAGTACCAATACATAAAGATGATATATTTTATATTGAATCTGGTACAATTCACGCAATTGGAGCAGGGGCTTTAATAGCAGAAATACAAGAGAATTCTAATTTGACATATCGTTTATATGACTATAACAGAGTAGATAAAGAGGGAAAATTAAGAGAGTTGCATGTAGACAAAGCGTTAAATGTAATGAATTATAAAGCATCACATAATATAAAACAACCTACTAGAGTATATAAATATAAAAAAGGATATTTTTCTGAATTACTTTGCAGATGTAAATATTTTGAAGTGCATAGAGAAAAAATCAATACAGAAAATTGTAAGGAAATGATTTGTTATAAAACACAAAAAAATTCGTTCCATGTTTTATTATGCATAGATGGATGTGGTACCTTAATAAATGAAAAAGAGATAATACCATTTTTTAAGGGGGATTGTATTTTTGTTCCTGCAGATTCCGTAGAATTTAAAATCCATGGAATAGCAAATTTTCTAAATATTAATAGCTAATAATACACATTATATAGAATTTATATACAAAATATTTTAATAAGAGCATAGATTAAAAATATGCTTTTATTTTTTTAAATATTTTTACTTTTTATAAAAAATATTTAAAAAATATTGCACATAATATACAAATTAGATATAATAAATATATATATGAATTCAAAAGAAAAAAGGGGAAAAAGATGGAAGAACTAAATATAAAAGAGTTATTTAATATATTTTGGACAAGGAAAGTAAGAATATTACTAATTGTCCTTATTTTTGTTGTTTTAGGCGCTTTATATTCATATTATTATGTAATACCCAAATATAAGGCATATACAACACTAGTATTGGCGACTTCAAGTGAAGGACAAGACAATACAGAAACAATAACAACTACAGATATATCACTTAATAACAATTTGGTTGCGACATATAGTGAACTTATAAAAAGTAAAACAGTATTAAGACAAGTAATTAGTAATTTAGATATAGATGCATCAGAAGAGAAAATAAAAAATAATGTGTCTGTAACAGCAGTAAAGAACACACAATTGATACAAATAAATGTTACAGATGAAAATCCATACCAAGCTAAAATAATAGCAAACGAAGTGGCAAAGGTATTTGCAAGTAAAGTATCAGAAATATACAATATAAATAATGTCTACGTATTAGACAAGGCGGAAGAAACATTAACCCCATATAATATAAATCATGTAAAAGATATAAGTATGTTTACATTTGTTGGTTTTATTGTAGCATGTATATATGCTTTAATCGCAAATATGTTAGACACAACAGTAAAAAACAAAGAAGATATAGAAAAGAAAATAGGTTTAAGTGTGTTAGTAAGTATACCTATAAACAATTTTGAAGACTTACCAAAACCTATAAAAAAAGGAGGGAGAAAATAATGAAGAGAGAAATTATTACATTTAGAGAACCTAAATCTCCTATATCAGAAATTTTTAGAACTTTAAGGACTAATGTACAATTTGCTAATACAAAAAGGGGATTACATTCACTTCTTATTACTTCTACAACTCCTGGGGAAGGAAAAAGTTGGGTATCTGCAAATTTGGCGGTAGCTTTTGCACAAGCTGGTAAAAAAGTTATTCTAGTAGATTGTGATATGAGAAAAGGAAGACAATTTTCAATTTTTGGAGTTTCTCCTACACCAGGACTTTCAAATTTCTTATCTGGAATAAATTCAAATGGAGAAGAAAGTAGTACTAATATATTAACATATCTAAAAGAAACAGAAGTAGATAATTTATATCTAATTACAGCTGGAAGCATTCCACCGAATCCATCTGAATTATTAGTTTCAGAGCAAATGATGCAAGCAGTAGAAGAATTAAAAACAATATGTGATTTAGTTATATTTGATGGTACACCATGCTCATTAGTAACAGATGCAGTCATAATTTCTAGATATGTAGATACAACTCTAATTGTTTCAGCATATAAAACTACAAAGATGGATGACTTAGAAAAAATAAAGAAAGATATAGAGAATGTTGGAGGAAAAATAGCAGGTGTTGTTATAAATAAAATTCCAGTGTCTCAGAAACAATACTATTCTACATATTATTATGGAGAAACTAGTTTAGATAAAAGAAATAAAAAAAGAGAAAAAGAAGAGGAAGAGCGTCTGTCTGAAATAAAAAGGCAGGAATTGAAGGAAAAGTCTAAAAAAGTGATTAATCAGAATAGAAAAACTAATGAGGTAAATGATAAAAAATTAGGATATTCAATAGATAAATTAGAAGAAGAACAAGAGGATATACTAAAACAAATGTCAAAATATGTTGATGAAGAAAAAGCAAAATTGAAAAGAGGAGAAGACTAATGATAGACTTTCATTCTCATATTATATATGGTGTAGATGACGGAGCAAATACAATAGAAAATTCAATAGAAATATTGAAAAGTGCAAAGATTGCAGGTTTTAATAGTATTATATTAACACCTCATTACATGGAGAACTATTATGAATATCATACTAACGAAATAGAAAATAGAGTTTATGAACTTAAGAATATATGTAAAAAAGAAAATATAGATATAAATTTGTATCAAGCAAATGAAGTATATATTACCAATAATATGATAAAATTAATAGAAGAAGGAAAAATAAGTACTATAAATCAAACAAGATATGTTTTATTTGAACTACCAATGAATGAAGAACCACAAAATTTATTAGAAGTAATATATTTACTAAAAGAAAAGAATATTACTCCTATAATAGCACATCCAGAAAGATATAGATATATTCAAAAAAATCCAAACAGATTAATAGAACTTATAGATATGGGGGTTCTATTTCAAGCGAATTATGGAAGTATAATCGGACGATATGGAAGAGAATGCAAAACAACGGTAAAACTTTTAATAAAAAATAATTTTATTCATTTTTTGGGTACAGACGTGCATAAAACTACCAATATATATTCTAAAATATCAGAAATAAGAAAAGAATTAAAAAAATTGATAACAGAGAGACAAATAGAAGAATTAGTACAAGAAAATGCTGAAAAAATTTTGAATAATGAATCAATAGAAATAAAAGATCCAAATATGATTAAAAAAAACATATTAGAAAAAATTTTTTCTTAATTATATAGAAAATATATTGCAAATATTTAAAATTAAATATAAAATAAAAACATACATATGAAAAAATAAAATAAGGAGGAAACAAAAGATGCCAATTTTTAATTTATCAAATCCAGTTAATATATTAATAACATTAGTACTTTTTGTATTGGTATTATTATTATCAAAGGAAGTGAAGAAAAGTAGTATAACATGTATAATGTTATTGTTTTTCTTAGGCTTAATAATAGGCCATAGTATAGAATATGTTACAGCACAAGACCCTACAGGTGAAATAATTAAAACAATTGCAAATTGTATTGCAGTAGATTTTATATTTGTTTTTCTATCATTTATTGGATATCTTTGGACAAATGATATTGAAGCAAAGGCAAAAAAATTGAAAAGTATAGACAATAGCCTAGATTGGTTTTGGAAAAAAGTTTAAAAAAGTAATATTTTAATAGACAAAATTATAAAAAAGTGTTAAAATACTATATATTAATATTTTAACACTTTTTTGTGTAATATAACACTAAAAGGTTGTAATAAAAAATAATATATAAAGTCATAGGGAGTTAAGATAATGGAAGAATTGGATATAAAACAAATAGCAAAGTTTATATACCAAAGAAAAAATATTTTAATTTATATCTTATTAATTTCTTTAATAATAGGAATATTATATACGTTTGTAATAAAAAGACCAGTATATGAATCTAAAACACAAATTTTAATAGATAAAGTAGACACCTCTATTGAAAAGTATATAACAAGTAAAGATGTGCTAAAATATAATAATATAAAAGTAACCTTTGATAAGACAAACAAAATAATTACTGCTGTAGCAAGTAACCAAAAAAAGGATACATCTTTTAATGAAATAAATAGTTATATAGATACACTAGAGGATGGATTACAAAATACATATGGAATAAAAATATTTAAGATGTTAGAAACACCACAAGTTCCAACATCTCCTAGTAATGCAACATATTTAAAAGATATTATGATTTGTGTTTTTGTAGGATTAGTAGGATATGCAATATACATTGTAATTTTTATAAATTTTAAAGGAATAATTAACTCTAAAGAAATAGAAGAGATTACAAAACTAAATGTGTTAGGAAAAGTTAATTCAGAAAAGAAGACAAATAGAAAAGAACAAATAAAATATATAACAAGTAATACTAATATAAATGAGCAATTAAAAAGAATAGAAGTAAATGTGGAATTAAATAAAAAGTTAGAAAAACCAAAAACTATATTATTTACTGGAACAGAAAAACAAGTAGGAACAACATATATTGTAAATAATTTAGCAAATCAATATGCTAAAATTTATAATAAAATTTTAATTATAGATGCAAATATATTTACAAAAACATTGTCTAAGGAATATATGCTACTAGATAAAAATGGATTGACTAATATAATGGAAATGAAAATGTTAGATAGTGTAGAAAGAATTATACAAAAAACTACTAATGAAAATGTTTATATTTTACCAGTTGGAAATATAGAAATTGAAGAAGAAAAATTTTTACAAGAGGATATAAGAAATTTATTAAAAATATTAGAAAATAATTATGATATTATTCTAATAGATGCACCATCAATCAACGAAAAAATTATTTCGATGGTCCTTACAAATATTACAGATGCAACGATTATTGTAACACAAGAACAAAATGCTAAAATAGAAGATATAGAAAAAGCTAAAATAACAATAGAAAAAGTTGGTGGAAAAATTTCAGGCGTTATACTAAACAAAGTAATGTAAAATTTGACTGAAATAAAAGTAACACAAAATAAACTCTTTCTCATATTATATATAAAAATATGAGAGGAGTTTTTTATTATGGACTATGAAATAATGATGAATGGAAATGTAAAAATAGGAATGCAAGCGCCAGACTTTGAAGCGGATACAACTATGGGGAGAATAAATTTAAATCAATATAGAGGAAAATGGGTAGTATTATTTTCTCATCCAGGAGACTTTACCCCCGTATGTACTACAGAAATGATAGCTTTTTCTAAAGCAAATACATATTTTGAAAGATTAAATACTTGCTTAATAGGATTAAGTATAGATAGTAATCCATCACATTTAGCATGGGCATATGACATTTATTGTAAAACAGGTATAATAATACCATTTCCGATAATAGCAGACAGAAATGGAGCAATAGCAAGAAAATATGGTATGATTTCAAATGACGTGAGTACGACGGAGACAGTTAGAAATGTATTTATTATAGATGAACAAGGAATAGTTAGATTAATATTAGTTTATCCATTAAATATAGGAAGATGTATTCCAGAAATATTAAGATGTATAGAGGCACTTCAAACTTCAAAATCAAGTAATGGCTCAACGCCAGCAAATTGGGTACCATGTGAACCTATAATTATACCGGCACCGAAAACATTTAAAGAATTAGAACAAAGAAACAGAGAAATAGCGAAAAATAGAAATGGAATGAATTGGTATTTGAGCTTTAAAAATCCTGAAAAATGTATAAATGCAGAAACAAATGAATGCAAAAGATTAGAGGAAAAAGATAAAAAACAATAAATTAATTTTAGTATAAAAACAAGAGTATTTACATTAATGCATTGTAAAACTCTTGTTTTTTATATAAGTAAAATAAAGATGATATTTTTATAAAAATGTTATTTTTTGTAAAAAGTACCATAGAAACACTTTACAAAATCTGTTAAAAGAAATAAAATAATTGTATGTATAATGACAAGTTTGTTTACAATATAAATGGAGAAATATGAGATGGCAAAAAAATATTTAGAAAAAGATGTACTAGAAGCAACAATAGAAAGATTAGAAATTATATTTACTGAATTTGATAATATATATTTTAGCGTAAGTGGTGGTAAAGATAGTTCAGTAATGGTTCAGCTTGCAAATAATGTTGCTAAAAAATATAATAAAAAATTTGATGTACTTTTTATAGATTTAGAAGCGCAATATAGACATACAATAGAGCATATAGAGGAACTGAAGGAATTATCACAAATTAGAGATTTCTACCATATAGCACTTCCAATGGCTCTTAGAAATGCTGTTTCTGTATTACAGCCTAAATGGATATGCTGGGAAGAAGAAAGTAAAAATTTGTGGGTTAGAGAAATGCCAAAAGATGCAATAAATATTCAAAATTGCCCATTCGATTGGTTTAAAAAAGGTGAAGAATTTGAAGAATTTATTATTCAATTTGCAAATTGGTATCAAAAAAAGTATGGCACGAAAGTTGCTTGTGGAATAGGAATTAGAACAGATGAAAGCTTAAATCGTTTCAGAACTATAGCTTTTCAAGAAAGAAAGATAACATATAAAGGACACAATTGGACGACAAAATTAAAGATTAACGAAAAACATATTGATGTATATAATTTTTACCCAATTTATGATTGGAAAGTCGATGATATTTGGGGTGCAGTAAGTAAATTAGACTTAAAATTTAATTATATATATGAATTAATGTATAAAAATGGTTTAAGCATTTTTGAACAAAGACTTTGTCAACCATATGGAGACGATCAAAGAAATGGACTAAATCAATTTAAGGCCTTGGAATATGAAACATGGGGGAAGGTACTAAATCGCGTAAACGGTGTAAACTTTGGAAATATATATTGCAAGACTACAGCACTAGGAAACATAAAATCTTCTAAACCAGAATTTATGAGTTGGCAAGAATATACAGTATTTTTATTAGAAAGTATAGGAATATATAATAAAGATTTAATGATACATTATTATAGAAAAATAAAAAAATTTATGATATGGTATAAAAATAAATATAACATAAATGTGGAAAATATTCCAGAAACTGCAGAAGCAAAACTAGAAAATCAAAAAAAAGTAATCTCTTGGAGAAGAATAGCAAGAGCAATAGAAAAAAACGATTTTTACTTAAGAAGACTTTCTTTTGCACAAACTAAAACAGATGACGAAGAACTATTAAGATTAATTCATAAATGGGATAATTTGTTAAATAAGACGACCAAAACAGATGATAAAACACTATTAAAAGTAATACAAAATGAGTATAAATAATATAGAAAAGGAAGTAATAAAAATGGTAATAGAAATGAATAACAAAACAGATGGATTTTATAATTATATGGGAAAAATATTTGGCTCTAGAATAGTTCAAAGACAAATAAATGATAGAATATATGATGATAATGAAAAAAATTGGTATTTATACATAGAAGATGAAAGAGTAGTTGCATGTGTGTCTACATTAAATAATGTAATAAAAAATGTATATACTATTAAAGAGACATATTTGGAGGAAATATTAAAAAAAATAAGAAAAGAAAACAAAATAAAAGAGAGTATTGTGCCAAATGTGTATGAAAACATATATCAGAAAGTAGGTTTTAAAATTAACAAAGAAGATTCAATGAAGAATTTTATACTTATTTATGATTAAAAATTATACACTAATATAAGAGTTTATAGGTAAAACCAAACTAAAAACCTAAATATATTATAACAAGAAGGAAAAAAGCAAAAATGAGTGAGATAACATTTCCAGTACTTAATGTAAAAATGGTAGACATAGATAAAGTAATAGCGAACGATTATAACCCTAATAAGGTTGCACCACCAGAAATGGAATTATTAAAACATTCAATAGAAGAAGATGGATATACACAACCAATTGTAACTTATTATGATAAAGAAAATGATAAATATATAGTTATAGACGGATTTCACCGTTATCGTTGTGCCAAAGAATATTTTAACTTAAAACAAATTCCAATTGTTACAATAGATAAAGATTTGGAAAATCGTATGGCAAGTACAATAAGACATAATAGAGCTAGAGGAACTCATCAAATTATTGACATGTCACATATTGTAATGCAATTAACAGATATGGGGTGGACAGAAAAGCAAATTTCAAAACATTTAGGAATGGAACTAGATGAAATTATAAGATTAAAACAAATAACAGGGTTAAAAGATATGTTTGCAAATCATGTTTTTAGCAAATCTTGGGAAGAATTTGATGAAAAAATTCGTAAAGAAAGAATATAATTTTTTTATTTTTGAACATACTAATTATATATAAAAAAGAAAGGAAGAGTTAGTATGGAAAGAGATCAAAAAATTAATTGTACAGTAACAAGCTGTAAATATAATGAAGAAGGAAGACAAGAATGTTCCTTAAAACAAATAGTAGTTACACCAGTAGAAAATTGCGATACAAAGCAACCAGATGAATCTATGTGTAGTAGCTATAAAAATAAGTAAAAATAAAAACCACTAGACAATTTTGTCTAGCGGTTTTTATATGATATGAATATTTAATTTTTAATACACAGATGCATTGAAATTATCAGACAAAATGCAACGTACATCACTTTTATAAGATACCTCTAAGCCTAATTTAGATGCTATACCACTTGCAGTGGAAGGAGAAATATGCTTATCAAAAGTAATATGAAAGCAATGTTTTCCTTTCCGCTTAATTTTAAATGGAATTTTTGTACAAGTACCAATTAAGCTAGTCATACCTTGTTGATTGTAAAGAGATTTTTTTGAGCGGATTGTTAGGTGTGTCATATGCAGTTTCTCCTTTCAAAAGTTTGAACAATTCCATCAGAAGTAATCCTAAACGTAACGTTAGAAGATAAAACATAAGTCTTTACACCAAAAGTTTCTTCCAAGTCATTTGAAAAATCAACTTCCACAGCAGGCTCGCCATGAGTAACAACAATAGATTTTACATTCTCATGATTAAATGGTTTAATGAATCCTTTTAATGCCTCCAATTTGGCATGCGCAGAGAACTCGTCAGTATCGCAAAATGTAGCTACAATATTACTTGAATCTCTAAGCATACCTAATTTAGAATTAGGACTTAAGTGACCTGTTGCATGAATCAAGGCATTGGGATTTAAAGAAAACTTATCAATGTACGACTTTGAAGGACCATAGCTTCCCATTCCCGAAGATGCAACTATAACTTTAGGAGTAGTATTATGCTTTAACAATTTTCTCAAAACCTTATCTTCTACAAAAGTAAGATTTTGGGGAAGAAAATCTTTTGTATGTGGATACATTTTGAATACTCCTTCTAGAAATAACTTAGTACATCCAATGCTTGTTTTACCATCATTGTAAATAGGATATTTAGTATCAAGAATTCCAACATCTTGAGCCTCTTTTAAAGAGTAGTCTACTTCTTGTGTCCGCACAAATGAAAAAGCAGGGACTATTACAGTTTTATTTTCCTTTAAAGCTTTCACAACATTTTTTATAAAACAAGCGTGTGACAAATCTGAAATTTTAGTATTACCATATGTGGATTCGATAACAATTGTTAGATTTGGTAAATTATATACCCATTGAGGTAAAGGATTTACTTTAAAAAAAGTATTGTGGTCATTGTAATCACCTGATATAACAATATTTACGTCCTCATATCCTGAATAGGTAAGTTGAATCAAAGTAACAACTGCACCTGGTACATGCCCATTATCAAAAAAGCAAATTGAAATATTATCATTATACTTTATTTGCTTATGATATGCACATCCAACCATGTAGTCACACATTTTTTGCGTTTCCAATTCTGTATAAGCTGGTTCAATACCTTTCTTTTTTGCATGGCGTTTTTCAATTTTCAAACAGTCTTCTAAAAAGACTTCCCTTAAAAAAGTTTTGGTGACATATGTGGTAAAAATAGGTCCTTGAAAACCATTTTTTATGGCAAAAGGGTATCTTCCATAATGATCAAGGTGTCCGTGAGTTAGAATACCAAATTCAGGTTTTGTAACATCAAATTTGAAAGAAGAATTTAGTAATTCATCATCATCTTCACCTTGAAAAGAGCCACAATCAATAATACCAGCAATATTGGACGTATATCCATCTGTTCCATATGTCTTTTCTGGAAAGTACATATCTAATAACTGACATGTTCCAGTTACACCAGATTTTTCATCTGATAAGTCTGCATATATCCGTTTTGACATTCAATCATCCTTTCTCATAATTTAAATAAAAAATATGATTAATAGTTACATAATTCATAAATATTCTAACATCTTAATTACATAAAATCAATAAAAAGTTAAAAATAATTGAAAAATATCGAAAAATGTTGAAAAACATAAATAAATATGATAATATATTTACATAAAAATGAACTGATAGTGTTTAGGATTCTAAATACTTTTATTAATTGGAAAGGAGAAGGAAAAATTATAATTTGTAAGTACTACAAAAACGTAATGAACCATAAACAATCATAAAGGAGGTAGTAATTATGAAAAAAAAGAATGGCTATATTTTACTTTCAATAAGAAGAGAGGGAAAAGAGGATGAAATTATAAAAATATCTGCAGATGAATTAAAGCAAACTTTAAAACATGCGAAAATAGGAAAAGATGCAGAAGATGTAGAACTTCAGTTTGTAACTGAGAATGAGAAAATGCTAACCATTCCTATGCGGGTGAGCGGAGTACAAACTCTAATAAAAAGTGCAGAACTTATGGTAAACTTAGTACCTATAGCTTTGGAAAAATATTTAATAGATGTAAGCCAAAAGTTTGCTAAAAAGCAGGTAATGCCACTAATTGGAAGAGATAATGAAATAGAAAAGATATGGTTTTATTTGTCTCAAAAAACAAGAAACAATGTATTTTTAGTTGGTGAAACAGATGTAGGAAAGACAGCAATTGCAGCAGAAGTTGCAAGACAGCTTGCAACAAATCAATGTCCAAAAGAGTTCTTTAATAAAAGAGTGATAGAATTTAATCCGGAAAAGATATTACGGATTGAAAAAGATTTTTTGGTAAAAAAAATAGTCAAGAAAATCTTTAATTTTTTAGTTATAAACCGAAAAAAAATTGTTCTATATGTGGATAAAGCATTATTCATGAAAACAGATTATTGGCTTGTCAGAATGTTATATGCTTTAATTATTCAATACAAAATTCCTTTTATTACAACATGCAGTACAGAAGATTTTGATGATTACTTTTTACCGGATGACATGATAGCAAAGTATTTAAATGAAGTATATGTTGAAGAACCTGAACTTGAAGAATTACAGCCGATGATAAAAAATCATATAGAGTCCTTAGAGAAAAAATATAAAGTTCAAATAGATGATAATATGATTAAGTTCGGAATATATACTTCATGTCTTTCTGAATCGCCTTCTTGCAACCCTGGCAATGTAATTAGTATCTTTGAAAAAGCATTTTTGGAAACTAAAAGAAAAGGCAAAAAAAATGTAGATAAGCAGGCTATATTAAGTTGTTACAACACATATCTTAAATTGTATAATAATACAAGTGAAGATCAAAAAAGAATGATTGCTTATCATGAAACTGGACATTATATTGTTTCACAAAAATGTCTAAATGTAAAAGATGAAAAAATAGCTTTTGTTTCCATTCTTCCAATGATGGACTTTCTTGGAGTAAACTGGCCATATAAAATTACAGGGAAAACATTAAACTATTCCAGAGAGTATTACATTGACCAAATAGCAATGTATTTAGGCGGAAGATTAGGAGAAAGACTTCTCACAAATAAAGATTCTACAGGGGCATGTTCAGATCTGGATGATGCTAATACAATAGCTCGAAATATGATTATGTATTATGGACTTTCCAAAGATAAGACTAATAAAAACAGATCATATATAAATGAATATGGAGTGAGAGAATATCTTATTTCAAACGAAAAAAAAGATCTGCTTGATAAGGAGATTCAAGACATAATTAATGAAGGAGCGGAATGTGCAGAAACAATCTTAAAAGAAAACAAAGAGTTATTTGAAATTGTTGCAGAGAAACTTTTAAAAGAGGAAATTCTTACAGGTGAACAGCTTGAACAAATCTGCAAGGAACACGAAAAATCAAAAAAATAATTTTTCCTTAAAAATGAGCACAGTTAATATTGTGCTCATTTTCATATATTTTTTCTTTTTTGTTGACTTATAAAAATTATAAATATATAATACCAAAAGAAGAAATAATAAAGTAACAAGGAGGAAATATATATGTTAGTTACAACAAAAGAAATGTTTAAAAAATCAATGGAAGAGCACTTTGCAATTGGTGCATTTAATGTAAACAATATGGAAATAATTCAAGGAATAATGGATGCAGCAGCAGAAAATAAATCACCAGTTGTTTTACAAGCGTCATCTAGTGCAATAAAATATGCAAGAATAGGATATTTAAAGAAAATGGTAGAAGCAGCTGTAGAAGAACATCCAGAAGTTCCAGTAGCACTTCATTTAGACCATGGACCAGATTTCGAAACTTGTAAAATGTGTGTAGATGCAGGGTTTACATCTGTAATGTTTGACGGCTCAAAATATGACTTTGAAGAAAATGTAAGACTTACAAAAGAAGTTGTAGATTATGCACATGCTCATGGAGTAGTAGTAGAAGCTGAACTTGGAAAATTAGCAGGAATAGAAGATGATGTAAATGTAGCAGCAGATGATGCTATGTATACAGACCCAGAACAAGCAAAAGAATTTGTAGAGAGAACAGGATGTGATTCTTTAGCTATAGCTATAGGAACAAGTCATGGTGCCTACAAATTCAAAGGAGAGGCAAGATTAAGATTTGATATACTAGCAAAAGTAAAAGAATTAATACCAAATACACCAATAGTATTACATGGAGCATCAACAGTTATACCAGAACTTGTAGAGATGTGTAATAAATATGGTGGAGATATACCAGGAGCAAAAGGTGTACCAGACGAAATATTACACGAAGCAAGTCTAAAAGGAGTTTCTAAAATAAACGTAGATACAGACTTAAGATTAGCTATGACAGCACAAATAAGAAAAGTATTTGTAGAAGAACCATCTGCATTTGATCCAAGAAAATATTTAACACCTGCAAGAGAAGAGGTAAAAGCGACAGTTTCTCACAAAATGAAAGATGTATTTGGCTCAGCTAACAGAATTTAAATTTTAGGGACGGACTTAAGAATTTAAAATTTTTAAATAAATAACTTTGAAATAGAAAAGCTAGCCTAAGATTTTCTAGATAAAAAAGGACGTGAAAATATTTAATAATTCACGTTCTTCTTTTAATATAAGCTTATATTCTTTTAGTTATAATCTCTTTCCTAAAATCTAAGAAGATTATAATTTTTTTAATCCGTCCTTAAAATCTAAAAATTCTTTTCAGATAAATGTTGTTTAATTCTTCTTTCAGCATCTTTTTTAGCAATATCTTCACGTTTATCATATAGTTTTTTACCTTTTCCAATACCAAGTTCAAGTTTAACAAAGGAGCCTTTAAAATATAGACTTATTGGTACTAAAGTATAACCTTTTTGCTTTATTAAACCTACTAATTTTCTTATTTCTTGTTTGTTTAATAATAGTTTTCTATCACGCATAGGATCTTTATTAAAAATATTTCCATGTTCATATGGACTTATATGCATAGAATGAATAAAAACTTCGCCATTATCTATTGAAGCATAACTATCTTTTAAATTAATTCTACCGCTTCTAATTGATTTTATTTCAGTACCTGTTAAAACAATGCCAGTCTCTATAGTATCTATAATGGTGTAATCATGCCTAGCAACAGGATTTTTTGCAATTAATTTTGTCATAATAATTTACCTTTCATATTTTTTATCTGTTTAATATTATAACAAAATAAAAGTTTCTTATCAAGACTTTTAATTTAGTATATATGTAAAAAGGTGAAACAACAATTCAGCCATTTCACCTTTAATTTTAATAATTGTCATCATTATTATTGTGATGATCAATATTAATTTCATTTTGTTTTCCATAATACCATACAAGAGCAACTGTAATAATACCTAAAATAGCTATAATAAGTATACTCCATGCTGTTGCCCCCATATTCAAGAATGAATTTCCAGAATTATTAGTTGTAGCAGATGTTCTAGTAGCATTATAATTACTATTATTTCTATTGTCTCTAGTCATATCATGGGTTGTATCTTGTGCTGCATCTTTTACGTCTGTAACACCTGCACGAATTCCTTCTCCAACATCTTTTGCAGTATCCTCTACAACATTTTCAGCTCCACCAACAAAATTTCTAACACCTTCTACTGCATCTTCACCCATATTGTTGCCTGCGAAAGAATAAGTTATACCAAATAAAATTATGGAAAAGATAGTAGCAATAGTAATGAAAAGTTTCTTGTTCATAATAAACCTCCTTATATAAATAAAAAACGAAAATTAAAAAACATGACTTTAAAGACATATTTTTAATTTTAACTCAATATTATTATTTGTTTAAAAAAGTAAAATATGCAAAGAAAGATGAAGTTTAAAAATTTCCATACATAAAGATAAAAAAATAGCAAAAAATAAAGATATGTAAAAATACACATCTTTATAATAAATTTTATTTTTTAAATTATGAATGCATACGTATTAGAATTGCAATGCCTAACAAAATTAATACAACGCCTACAACAATTAATAAAATGTTTAAAATATTAGTAAAACCTAACGTTTCATTTTGAGTAGAAGAAGCTGTAGTAACTCTAGTAGATTCAGTATCAGTTATAGTTGAAGAATAATCTACAGAATTTTGACTATTAGTTATTAATTGATTTGAATAAGAATTACTTACAGTATTCGCACTAATATTGTTTTCAGTACTCGTAACAGAACTTGCTTGTAAATTCATATTAATATCTGTTGCATAAGAAAAAGACACAACAAATAATCCGAACATCAGTATAATTAATAAAACTTTTACTATTTTAGTCATAATATAAAACCTCCTAATTAAGATAAATAAATATCTTTTTTCTTTTGATTAATATGATATTATAATACACAAAAAAATTAAAAAAGTCTAGTATTTTTATTTATTTTCTTCATTTTCTTTGTTTTCTGTGTTCTTACTATTATAGACATCAATAATGAATGGAGGTCTGTTTCTTGCAGCATCGAACATTCTCCACATATATTCTCCTAAAACTCCCATAGAAAGCATTATGATGCCAAATCCCATAAGCATTATAATAAGTAGAGAAGAATAACCTTCTACATCTATTGAACCAGAAATTTTTCTGATTAGTGTAACTACAAGTAAAACAAAAGCCACAATGAAAGTGAAAATTCCTAAACCAGAAATGAATCTGATAGGAAAATAAGAAAAACTTAAAATAGAGTCTATTACTAATTTTACTTTCTTAGAGAAGGTCCATCTAGATTTACCAGCTTCTCTTTTTAATCTAGTATAAGGAACACTTGCTGTTTTAAAACCGCTCCATAATATTTGACTCATTAAAGATGTATTTTTCTCAGCCATGTTTACTAAAACATCGATAACCTTTCTATCTATTAAGAAACTATCAAAACCACCCTTTGGATAATTAGGCAAAGCTACTTTTCTCATCATGTTAGCATATGTATTAGCTAAAAATGTTTGGATAAAAGATTCATCTCTATCTGCTCTTGTTGCAATAACAACATCATTTCCTTCGTAATATTTAGTAAGCATATCTATTATAAGTTCAGAAGGTTCTTGTAAATCAGCTGCTTTTCTAACAGCCATATCTCCTGTACATTTAGAAAGACCAGCTAATATAGCAGCATGTTCACCAAAGTTTCTAGAAAGTCTCATTGTAATAATTTTGTCGTCTAATTTAGCAATTTCTTGCATTACTTCATATGAATTGTCTTTAGATCCATCATCTACAAAAATTAACTCATAATCAATTGAAAGCTTATTTAATACTTTTTCTCTTAAATCATTGTATAATGGAAGTAAACTTTCAGAGTTATAGTATACTGGTACTATTATTGATAATTTTTTCATTTTAAAATCCCCTTTTATCAAAATGATATTATGCTCATTATTATATCACAAAAAAACAAAAAGTAAACTAAAAAGACAAAAATATGCATAAAAATAGCACTTTTAAGGTTGTTGAAAAATGAAAAAAATTTATTGACTTTTTATATTTGCAAGTATATAATCTATGTACTATTAAAGAGAAAAGTAGGAAAATAAAAGGGTGAAAAAATTGAATAAAATACATATTAAGGAAAAGTATATAAAAATAGCATTTATATTACTTGTTTTTGTAATGACACTTACTTGGGCAATTATACAGCCAAATAACGAAGGACCAGATGAAGGCATGAAAATGGATATATGCCAATATATTGCGAACCATGGAAAATTACCACATGGTGGAGAAGAAGAAATAAGAAATCCTATATGGGGAATATCTTATGGATTTACACCAATATTATCTTATATAATAGGTGGTTTATTTGTAAAAATAGCAAGTAGTTTTACTAGTGATATTCATATACTTTATATTGCAGCAAGATTTATAAGTGTACTTTGTATTACAGCAATGAGTATAGTTAATATGAAAATTGGAGAAAAATTATTTAAAAGCAAATATTATAAATGGTTCTTTATAGTACTTACAAGTGTATTGCCACAAATAATATTTATAGGCTCTTATATAAATAACGATTCATTAGCTTTATTATCAATTTCAATTATTATATATGCTTGGTTAAATGGACTAGAAAACAAATGGAATATAAAAAGTTGCATAATACTTTCAATAGGATTAGGACTATGTGCTTTATCTTACTACAATGCATATGGTTACATATTAACAAGTGTAATTCTATTTATAGCATCATACTTTATAAATAAAAATGAAAATAATAAATTTGATTTTAAAGATATGTTCAAAAAAGGAATAATAATTACTGGAATAACATTTTTATTATGTGGATGGTGGTTCATAAGGAATGCAATAATTTATAATGGTGATTTCTTAGGACTAAGTACAGAAGAAGAATACTCTGAGCAATATGCTATGGAAGAATTTAAACCAACTAATAGAAAAACTCCACAAAATACAAATATGGGACTATTTAATATGCTATTTAAAAAGGGCTGGGTAATTGTAACATTAAAGAGTTTTGTAGGATTGTTTGGAACAATGATAATCTCAATGGGAACAAAATTCTATTTACTTTACTTTGGAGTATTTGCTGTTGGAATAATAGGATACATATCAAGATTTTATAAATTTAAACATATAAAAGAACTAAAAGAAGATAAAAATAAAGCATTATTAGAAACAATATTTGGAATAAATATTGTGATACCGATTGGCTTAAGCATATATTACTCATATTGCAATGATTTTCAACCACAAGGAAGATATATAATGCCAATGTTAATACCATTTATGTATTTTGTTGTATCAGGGTTAGAAAAGATATTAGATAAATTTATAAAAAACGAAAAAGTGAAAAAATTAGTACAAATATTGATAATAATTATAGGAATATTATTACCAATACATTGTTTAATAAGAATGATTCAAAAATATTAATTATAGAAAGAAGAAAAATAAAATGATAGGATTTAATATACCACCAGTTATAGGAACTGAAGAAAAATATGTAAAACAAGCAATAGAAGCACATAAAATTTGCGGAGACGGAGAATTTACAAAAAAATGTAAAGAATGGATGGAAAATAGATTTAAAGCGGAAGAAGTTCTTCTTACAACTTCATGCTCTAGTGCTTTAGAAATGGCGGCACTTTTGGCAGATATAAAACCAGGAGACGAAGTTATTATGCCAGCATTTACTTTTGTCTCTACAGCAAATGCATTTGTTTTAAGAGGAGCTAAAATAGTATTTGTTGATATTAGACCAGATACTATGAATATAGATGAAAATTTAATAGAAGCGGCTATTACAGATAGAACTAAAGCGATAGTTCCTGTTCATTATGCGGGTGTAGCTTGCGAAATGGATAAAATATTAGCGATTGCTAAAAAACATAATTTACTAGTAATTGAAGATGCTGCACAAGGAGTTATGGCAAAATATAAAGATAAATATTTAGGAACTATTGGAGACATAGGCTGTTATTCTTTTCATGAAACAAAAAATTATAGTTCTGGTGAAGGTGGAGCAGTAGTATTTAAAGATAATAGATATACGGAAATGGCTGAAATTATAAGAGAAAAAGGAACTAATAGAAGTAAATTTTTTAGAGGGCAAGTAGACAAATATACATGGGTAGAATGTGGATCATCATATTTGCCAAGTGATATAAATGCAGCATATTTATGGGCAGAATTAGAACAAGCAGATAAAATAAACGATAATAGACTTGCTACATGGAATTATTATAATGAAAATTTAAAAATATTAGAAGATGAAGGATATATACAAAGACCTTATATTCCAGAAGAATGCAAACATAATGCACACATGTATTATATAAAAGCAAAAGATTTAGAGGAAAGAACAAATTTAATTAAATACTTAAAAGAAAATGGAGTACAAGCAGTATTTCATTATATTCCACTTCATACTGCACCTGCAGGTATTAAATACGGTAGATTTAATGGTGAAGATAAATATACTACAAAAGAAAGTGATAGACTATTAAGACTACCAATGTATTATAATCTACAAAAAGACGATGCAGAAAAAGTGGTACAAACTGTAAAAGATTTTTATACAAAGAATGTTAAATAATTTTTATAAAAGAGGAATTTTAATATGAAAAAAATAGCGATAATTGGAGCAAATGATTTTCAAAATCCATTAATATTAAAAGCAAAAAGTTTAGGATACGAAACACATGTATTTGCATGGCAAGACGGATCTATTGGAGAAGAAACGGCTGATTATTTCTATCCAATAAGTATAGTAGAAAAAGATGAAATTTTAGAAAAGTGTAAAGAAATAGGAATAGATGCAATTGCAACAATAGCATCAGATTTAGCAACATTAACAGTTAACTATGTGGCTGAAAAATTAAGATTACCAGGAAATTCTTTAGAATGCACAAAAAAATCTACCAATAAATATGAGATGAGAAAAGCTTTTAAAGAAGCGGGAGTAGCCACTCCTGGATTTGAAATAGTATCTTCTACAGAAGATATAGAAAAATTAAGTGATATGGAATATCCACTAATTGTAAAACCTACAGACAGATCAGGAAGTAGAGCTATTACAAAGATATATAAAAAAGAAGAATTAGAAGAAGCAATTTCAAAAGCTATAGAAAATTCATTTGGGAAAAAAGCAATAGTAGAAGAATATATTGAAGGAAATGAATTTAGTGCAGAGGGGATCACATATAAAGGAGAACATAAATTTCTAACAATTACAAGAAAAGCAACTACTGGAGCACCTCATTTTATAGAAACAGGTCATATTGAGCCAGCAGGACTTTCTAAAGACATGGAAGAAAAAATTTATAATGAACTAACTAAAGCATTAACCGCATTACAAATAACTAATAGTGCAACACATTCAGAATTTAAAATTACACCTAATGGAGATGTTAGAATAATAGAAATAGGTGCTAGAATGGGCGGAGATTGCATAGGATCAGATTTAGTACGAATTTCTACAGGATATGATTTTGTAAAAATGGTTATAGATGTAGCAATGGGAAATAAACCTTCATTTGAAAAGGTAACAGAACCTAAAATAGCAGTTATAAGATTCATATTTAATAAGGAAGATTTAGAAAACTTTAAAAAGGTAAAAAGTGAAACACCAGAGTTAATCTATTTTGCAAGCAAAATAGAAGATATATCTTCTCATGAAGTAGTAGATAGCTCCTCAAGATTTGGATTTTATATACTTGCGTGTAAAAATAAAGAAAAGATTAGGTGGTTATTGAACGAAGATGAGCAATATTAATAATAATGAAAATTTGGAAAAAGTAGAAGAACAAAAAAGCTTAGAATTAAAAGATAAAAAAGATAAGAAAAAATTTATTAAAAACATTATAATACTCCAAGTAATAATTCTTATTTATACATTGTCAACAGTAACAGCAAAATTTGCATCTCAAGAAGAATTTTTAAGCTTAAAATTTATATTGTTTTATGGTATAGAAATATTTATATTAGGTGTTTATGCAATACTTTGGCAACAAATAATAAAGAAATTTGAAATATCAGTTGCGTATGCTAATAGAGCAATGTCTCTTTTATGGTCAATAGTATGGGCAATAGTATTCTTTGGAGAACAAATTACCTTAAAAAATGTAATAGGAGTAATAATTGTAATAATAGGTACAATTATAGTGAATAGTGATGAATAGTTATGTGTTTTTATTAATAGCCTCTGTTTTAATAGCGTCATGCTCACAAATAATATTAAAAAAGAGTGCATCAAAAGAATATAGTTCAATTATTAGAGAATATCTAAATGTAAGAGTAATTGTAGGATATGGAATGATGTTTATATCTACAATACTTACAATATTTGCATTTAAAGGTTTAGATTATAAAAATGGTCCAATAATTGAATCTTTGGGATATATATTTATAATGTTTTTAAGTAGAATTTTTCTAAAAGAAAAAATAACAAAGAAAAAAATAATAGGCAATTCATTAATACTTTTAGGAATATTAGTATTTTATATTTAAAAAGGACATTTGGGGACGGGTCACTTTTGTCCTTTACATAAAATTGCAAAATGTTAATGTCAATAGGGTTGTTCCTTATTGACATTTTTTATATAGTAAGATAATATTATTTTAAATAGAAAAGAAAGTAGGAGAATATGAAGTATATATTTATAATAAATGCTATAGCAGGTAGAGGAAGATATAAAAAGATATTACCAAACATAGAAAAAACATGTAAAGAAAGAAACATAGAATATGAAATAAGATATATTTCAGAAGAAAAAGATGGTTCACAAATAGCTTTAGAATACAAAGACGAAGAAAATGTAATATATGTAGTTGGTGGAGATGGAACAATAACAAGGACTTTGGCTGGTATAGTAGGAACAAAAAATAAATTAGGTGTTATTCCATCAGGTTCTGGAAATGATACGTATAGAACAATAAAAATGTTACCAGATAAAGAAACTAAAATAGATTTAGCTAAAATAAATGATACTTATTTTATAAATGTAGCATGTACAGGTGTAGATGCTGAAGTTGCAAATAACATAGATAAATTAAGGAAAACAAAAATTCCGACAAGTCAACTTTATAATGCAAGCATAATATATACATTTGTAAAATTTAAACATAAAAGAATGAAACTCCATACGAGTATAAAGGATATCGATTCTAAATATACAATATTAAGCATTTGCAATGGCGCATATTATGGAGGAGGATTTAACATAGCGCCAAAAGCAGAGTTAACAGATGGACTTTTAGACATCTATTATGGAGAAAAAATGTCTAAAATAAAAATGATACCGCTTCTGCTAAAAATGAAAAATGGAAAACATGAAGGAAAAAGAAAAATACATAAGTTTAGAACTAATCATGTAGAAATAGATTTTGAAGAGGAAATTACATTTAATGTAGATGGAGAAAAAGTAACAAATAATCATTTTACAATAGACATCTTACCAAAGGTAATTACTGTTTATAATGATGATGAATTTGTACAAAGCTTATTTAAAGATGCTACCAAAAGTGAAACTTGTACCTGCTAGTACAAGTATGCAGGCATATTAAGGAAAATTAAAAAAGTTACCAAATTAACACGGAAAAAATGGCAAAAATATAAATCATAATATACATTTATGATAAGATAATAAGCATAAAATAAATAAGGGGAAAGAGGAAAAAAATAATGAGAAAAATAAAAACTATATCAATATTATTTATGGCATGCTTATTAGCTAGTTTAATATTTCAAATGTATGTAAACAAAGTATATGCTGGAACCAAAAATGAAGTAACATTAAATTTTAAAGGTGGAATTATTCACGATGGTTATGTAGAATATAGCAAGAAAGCAAAATTACAATTATTTAAAGGAGATGAGTTAGTTACTAATATTTCAAATAATATGGTAATTGATTTAAACGAAGCAGAGTATAAGTTTGTAATTGAAGAAATTGAAGATACAAGTCTTTCTGGCGTTAATACCTACATAAGATTGAATATTAATAATTGGTATTACCCAATGAAAACAATAGTAGGTGAAGCTAAATCTACATTCAGATTAGAATCAAGTAAATTTAGTGGAACATTAGATGTTAAATTTGTAAGAACCAATATTGCTATTAACACAACAGTTAAAAATGTTTATAATGATATATCATCAAAAGGTGTAATAGATTTGACTAATGGTAAAGAATATGTAATAGATTTTTCTAAAACTGATGAATTGACAGAAGGATTAAAATCATTTGCAGATTTAGATAAAACACTATATTATAAGAGAAGCAATGATGGTCTATTAGCAACAGACAATGAAAGTGAAGCTGTTATAAAGATTGTTGAAAATAGGTCAGAAAATAAAGCAATATTAACTGCAGTAAATGTTGGAACTAAAAAAAATGAAGTTTTTAAAGGATTTCATACTCAATATACAGGTTCTAAATTGAGTTTTACTGGCTCAGATGGTGGAATTTTGAATGAAACAAGATTTGATTATTATACTAGATGTACTTATGAATTTACATTTAAATATGCAAAGGAAGAAGTTAAACCAAAAGAATATAAAGTTATTGAAGGTGCAAATCAAAAATACACAATAGATGAGTCAAAAAATGCAACATTTAGAATAGACGCAGAATATAATCTATTTGAAAATGGTGGAAAAGTATATGTAGATAACACTTTAGTAGATAGTAATAATTATACTTCTAAATCAGGTAGTACAATAATAACTTTAAAAGATGCTTATTTAAAAACATTATCTGTTGGGGAACATACTTTAAAAGTAGCTTTCACAGATGGTGGAGAAACAACAACTAAGTTTGTAATAGCTAAAAAAGTAGAAGAAAATAAAGACAATAACAGCAATAATAACAATAGTAATAAAAATAATAACAAAGATAATAGCAATAAAAACGATAATATTGATAATACTACTTCAAACACAGAAAACGAAAATAAGAAAGAAAACATCTCAAATCCAAAAACAGGAGATAATGTGATGCTATATGTAACAATAGCAAGTATGTCAATATTAGGTTTAGGAGCAACAACAATAGCTTCTAGAAAGAGAAAAATGAACTAAAATAATAAAAAATATCAATATTATAAAACAAGGTATATTAAATGCCTTGTTTTTTTATAATATAAATGATATAAATAATGCAAAAGACATTTGGGGACGGGTCACATTTGTCCTTTGTAAATTAGTATTACTAAATAAGAATTTTATATTTTTATCACTAATGCATTGATATTATGTAAAGGACAAAAGTGACCCGTCCCCAAATGTCCTGAGAGAGGAGAAGAAATGTTTAAATTACATTCAGAATATAAACCTACAGGTGATCAACCTGAGGCAATTGAATATTTATCTAATAGAATAAAAGAAGGCAAGAAGTTTCAAACACTACTAGGAGTAACAGGTTCTGGAAAAACTTTTACTATGGCAAATATAATTCAAAATGTACAAAAGCCTACACTTGTTTTAGCACATAACAAGACTTTAGCAGGACAACTATATTCAGAATTTAAAGAGTTCTTTCCAGAAAACAATGTAGAATATTTTGTGTCATATTATGATTATTATCAACCAGAAGCATATATTCCACAATCAGATACTTATATAGAAAAAGATTCTTCTGTAAATGATGAAATAGATAAACTTCGTCACAGTGCTACGGCATCTCTTTTTGAGACGAGAGACACAATAATAGTAGCTTCTGTTTCTTGTATATATGGATTAGGAGATCCTATAGATTATGAAAATATGGCTATATCTTTAAGACCAGGTATGCAGATAGAAAGAGATAAGGTACTAAAAAAATTAGTTAATATGCAATACACAAGAAATGAATTAGACTTTAAAAGAGGTACTTTTAGAGCTAAAGGTGATATTGTGGAAATTTACCCATCAGATGAAAGTGAAACAGCAATAAGAGTAGAATTCTGGGGAGATGAAATAGAAAAAATTTCAGAAATAAATCCACTTACAGGAAAAGTACAAGCTACAAGAAATCATATTGTTATATTTCCTAATTCACACTATGTTACAACTTCAGATAAAATGGAAAGAGCGATAGAAGCTATAGATAAGGAAAAAGAACAAAGAGTAGAATATTTTAAATCTATTGGTAAATTAATAGAAGCACAAAGAATAGAAGAAAGAACAAATTTTGATATAGAAATGATGAAAGAAACAGGATTTTGTCAAGGAATTGAAAACTATTCAAGACATATAAGTGGAAGAGAAGAAGGTAGTCCTCCATTCACATTATTTGATTATTTTCCAAAAGACTTTTTACTATTAATAGACGAATCACATGCAACAATACCACAAGTAAGAGCAATGTACAATGGAGATAGAGCAAGAAAAGAATCTTTAGTAAATTATGGATTTAGACTTCCATCAGCTTTTGACAATAGACCTTTAAAATTTGAAGAATTTGAACAAAGAATTAATCAATGTATATTTGTTAGTGCAACGCCTGCAGATTACGAAAAAGAACATTCTAAAGATAATGTTGTAGAACAAATAATACGCCCTACAGGACTTTTAGATCCTAAAATAGAAGTAAAACCTGTAACAAATCAAATAGATGATTTAATAGAACAAATTAGACAAACTACAGAAGCGGGAGACAGAGTATTAGTTACAACTCTTACTAAAAAAATGGCAGAAGACTTATCTAGCTATTTAGCAGGTATAGGCATAAAAGTAAAATACATGCATTCAGATATAAAAGCATTAGAGAGAATGGAAATAATTAGAGATTTAAGACTTGGAGAGTTTGATGTTTTAGTTGGTATAAATCTTTTAAGAGAAGGTTTAGATATTCCAGAAGTTTCTTTAGTTGCTATACTAGATGCAGATAAAGAAGGATTTTTACGTTCAGAACGTTCTTTAATTCAAACTATAGGACGTGCCGCAAGAAATACCAATGGTAGGGTAATAATGTATGCAGATGAACTTACAGAAAGTATGGAAAAAGCGATTTCTGAAACAAATAGAAGAAGAAAAATACAAGAGGAGTATAACAAAGAACATGGCATTGTTCCTCAAACAATAAAGAAAAATATTAGAGATACTATTAAAGCTAGCATAGTTGAAGAAGCACAGAAAGAATATAGTATAGATAAAGAAGCGGATATACAAGAAGTAATAGATAAATTAACAGACGAAATGCTAAAATATGCTTCACAAATGGAATTTGAAAAAGCAGCAGAATTAAGAGATAAAATGAAAGAATTAACAGGTGAAGGTTAATTTAATAAGAATAAGTGATTTTTAATAAAGGCGTTAAAATAATTATTATAAAAATAGAAAGTTGAAAACAAATTAAAGTGACCAACTTTCTATTTTTTCATATTATAGATTAGGTGATTTTATGAGAGTTTTTAAAGAGTTATATGAAGATGCAAAAAACATAATGAAGAAAGATCCTGCTTGTAAAAATATACTTGAAGTTATCATTTTATACCCAGGCTTTCACATATTGGTGTTCCATAGAATATCTAATTTTCTATATAGGCATAAACTAAAATTCCTAGCAAGATTAAATTCACAAATAGGAAGATTTTTTACAGGAATAGAAATTCATCCTGGAGCCAAAATTGGTAGAAGATTATTTATAGACCATGGAATGGGAATTGTAATTGGAGAAACTGCAACAATAGGTAATGATTGTACAATTTACCACAATTCCACTTTAGGTGGAACTGGTAAGGATAAGTACAAAAGACATCCTGATTTAGGAAATAATGTAATGGTAGGCTGTGGAGCAAAAGTACTTCGGACCAATAAAAATAGGTAACAATGTAAAAATAGGAGCAAATGCAGTAATATTAAAAAATGTGGAAAGTAATGTAACAATAGTTGGAATGCCAGGAAGAGTAGTAAAAAGAATAGAAAAGAAATAAAAAGAAAGCCTATCAAAAAAACGATAGGCTTTTAAAACTACTATTTCTAGCGAAAAACTTACTTCTTACTAATAACGCAAGAATAGCGCTTGTCAGCAGAAGAGGCTAAAGTTTTTTGCCCCTTTTTTATCTCTAAAGAAGGATAGTCTTTAGAGAGTTTCCGGATTTCACTGCTATACAAATCTAAAGTTAGACAAGATTTGGATGAGTCAAGAAAATCTTCGACCTTTTTGTTGACATACTTTCTTCTAGTAATATACTGCATAAAAAAGCCTCCTTTAAGTAGTTTTATAAAATTGTTATTTTTATATAATAACATAAGATTTTAAATATGTAAACTATTCCTAAAAAATAATATAAAGATATTTTAAAGTGTTAAAATGTTTGATTTTAATTACTAAATTAAATAATAAAGAAGTATTAAAACTTTAACGCTTAATACTTCTTTATTGCTTAATTAAAAAATTAAGACTCTAATGGCTGATTTTTCATAGAAATGATCCATAGTTTTTGTGCAAAAGAATATTTTAGATCATTTTCATCTAAAGACTTCACATCTTTACACTCAACTTTGGCATTCTTCCAAGAAATCCGGTGAATCCTTGGAAAATAGTTAAAGTCTTTGGAATCTGTAACTTCTAAACCATTTTGTCTAAGCTCATTAGCTTTAGTTTTACCAATTTTAAAATTGGCTACAAACAAACCAAATTCAGCTTCAGACTTCAATTTTTCTTCTACAGTTGCATTGATCATAAGTTGCCCTCCTTTTAGAATGCAGTATAAATTAAACAAAATTATACTATTTTCAACAAATTTGTATATAAAGTATATCATAAAACAACAAATATGTAAACTAATTTTTATTATTTTATACCAAACTCTTGTTTTTATAAAATTAATATAGTATAATGAAAAAGATTTAAGACAAAATAATTTATAACATATATTATGAAAGAACAATAATAAATTATATGTTTATTATATAGGGGGCAAATATGAATGATAAAATAATTATAAAAGGTGCAAAAGTACATAATTTAAAAAATATAAATTTGGAAATACCAAGAGATAAATTAGTTGTTATAACAGGTCTTTCAGGTTCAGGAAAATCATCTTTAGCGTTTGATACTTTATATGCAGAAGGACAAAGAAGATATGTAGAAAGTCTTTCTTCATATGCAAGACAATTCTTAGGAATGATGGAAAAACCGGAAGTGGAATCTATAGATGGACTTTCACCAGCAATTTCAATAGACCAAAAAACAACTTCAAAAAATCCACGTTCTACAGTAGGCACAGTTACAGAAATATATGACTATCTTCGTTTATTGTATGCAAGAATAGGTGTACCATATTGTCCAAAATGTGGTAAAAAAATAGAAAAACAAACAGTAGATCAAATAGTAGATTCTATTTTAGAAATGCCAGAAGGTACAAAAATACAAGTATTATCGCCAATAGTTAGAGGTAGAAAAGGTGAGTTCGTAAAACAACTAGAGGGCTACCAAAAAGATGGCTTTGTTCGTGCTAGAGTAGATGGAAATACAGTAGAACTTTCAGATGATTTAGATTTAGACAGAAAGAAAAAACATAATATAGAATTAATTATAGATAGATTAGTTATAAAAGAGGACATTAGGAGTAGACTTACAGAAAGTGTTGAAATAGCATTAAAAAATGCCAATAATTTAGTCTTAATAGAAGATGCAACAAATAAACAGGAAAAATTATATAGTGGTAATTATGCTTGTCCAGATTGCAATATTAGTTTTGATGAATTATCTCCAAGAATGTTTTCATTTAATAACCCATTTGGTGCATGCCCAAGTTGTACAGGTCTAGGTTTTTTAATGAAAATGGATGAAGAATTAATTATACCTGATAGAAATAAAACCTTATATGATGGAGTAAAAGCATTTGGTGCAAGTACTATGAAAAAAGGCGATACTATGGCAAAAATGTATTTTGAAAGTATCGGAAAACACTATGGTGTAAAAATAAAAGATGTTCCTATAAAAAAACTACCCAAAGACTTTTTAGATAAAATTTTATATGGAACAGGAACAGAAGAAATAGACTTTGAATATTCATCACCTTCAGGAGTTAGAAAATTTAAAGCTCCATTTGAAGGAGTAATACCAACATTAGAAAGAAGACATAATGAAACAAAATCACAAGGAATGCGTGATTTTTACGAAATGTATATGAGCGACAGTGATTGCCCAGAATGTCATGGTTCAAGACTTAATAAAAACAGCTTGGCAGTAAAAGTAGGTAGTAAAAATATACAAGAACTAACAGATATGCAAATTACAGGAATTAAGGATTATATAAATTCTTTAGAATTAAGCAAAAAGGAAGAAATGATAGCATGGCAAATAATTAAAGAATTAAATACAAGATTACAATTCTTAATAGATGTTGGTTTAGACTATTTAACTTTATCAAGAAGTGCTGGAACACTATCTGGAGGAGAAGCACAACGTATTCGTCTAGCAACTCAAATTGGTTCAGGTTTAACTGGCGTACTTTATATATTAGATGAACCAAGTATAGGACTTCATCAAAGAGACAATGATAGACTAATAGCAACTCTTAAAAAGTTACGTGATTTAGGAAATAGTGTTATAGTTGTAGAACATGATGAAGATACTATGTATGCAGCAGATCAAATAATAGATATAGGACCAGGTGCAGGTGTTCATGGAGGTAGAGTTTTAGCACAAGGAACAGCTGAAGAAATTAAAAAAGTAGAAGGTTCTATTACAGGAGATTATTTAAGTAAAAGGAAACAAATTCATGTACCTAAAAAAAGAAGAAAATCAAATGGAAGAGCAATAGAAGTAAAAGGAGCAGTAGAAAACAACTTAAAAAATGTAAATGTTAAGTTTCCACTTGGTGAATTTATATGTGTAACAGGTGTTTCAGGTTCTGGGAAAAGCACATTAGTAAACGAAATATTATACAAAACTATTGCAAAAGAATTAAATGGCTCAAATATCAAACCAGGAAAATGTAAAGAAGTAAAAGGACTTGAAAATATAGATAAAATTATAAATATAGATCAATCACCAATTGGTAGAACGCCACGTTCTAATCCAGCAACATATACAGGAGTATTTGATTATATTAGAGATTTATTTGCAGGTACAAACGAAGCAAAAATGCGAGGATATGATAAAGGTAGATTTAGTTTTAATGTGGCAGGAGGAAGATGTGAAGCATGTAGCGGAGATGGTGTTTTAAAAATAGAAATGCACTTTTTATCAGATATTTATGTACCTTGTGAAGTATGTAAAGGAAAACGTTATAACAAAGAAACATTAGAGGTAAAATATAAAGGAAAGACGATTTCAGACGTATTAGATATGACAGTAGAAGAAGCATTAGAGTTCTTTAAAAACTTACCTAAAATAAAAAATAAAATACAAACTTTGTATGATGTAGGACTTGGATATATTAAACTTGGACAACCATCTACAACATTATCTGGAGGAGAAGCACAACGTGTTAAATTAGCTACAGAGCTTTCTAAAAAGCCTACTGGAAAGACATTATATATTTTAGATGAACCAACTACAGGACTTCATATTGCAGATGTTCATAGATTAGTTGATATTTTACAACGTTTAGTAGATACAGGGAATAGCATAATAGTAATTGAGCATAATTTAGATTTAATAAAAACTTGTGACTACATTATAGATTTAGGACCAGAAGGCGGAGATAAGGGAGGAGAAGTAGTAGCAGTTGGAACTCCTGAACAAATAACTAAAAATGATAGAAGTTATACAGGAAAATTCTTAAAGAAATATTTAGAAGAATAAAAATAACCTCATAGCAACAATAAAATGTTGTTATGAGGATTCTTTTTATATTGCTTAAAAATTATCTGCAATTGTTATTGCTATTTTCATTATTATTGCTTCTGTTTTGATTTTGGTTATTTTTCTTACTATTATTTTTCTTATTTTCTTTATTTTTTTCTGACATATTAAAAGCACCTACCTTTCTTTTCAACAATAGTTTGACCTAAAAATTTAAAATCTATACATTGAATTACATGTCGATATTTACCACAAAAAATAATTATCTTTTTTAAAAAAATTCATCTGTATTTTACAAATAAAAAATATATGTTATAATACATTTACAAATAAATAATAAGGAATGATAAATGTGAATAATATAGTAATAGGAATAGAAGGCTTGGTTGGAAGTGGAAAAACATCAATGTGTAGAGAATTACTTAATGAAATTCCAAATAGTATAGTATTTCATGGAGGAAATTTATATAGAGGAATAATATATGCTGTAATGAATTCCAACAAAGAATTAGGAAGCAATATGCAAAACTTAAAACAAATGATGCAAGATGTAGATATAAAAAAAATAATGGATATGTTAAAAGTAGAATTCAAAGTAGAAAATAGAGAAACAGTTGTGTATGTTAATGGAAAAAAAATTGAAGAAGAAAAACTACAATCAAAACAAGCTTCAATGGCAGTGTCTATTGCAGGAGGAAGCGCGGACAACACAAAACTGTTTTCATTTTGTAAAAATATCATAAATGAATTTAAAGAAAAATATAATGTAATATTATCAGGAAGAGCATTAATGAGTATTTATCCAGAATTAGATTATCACTTTTTCATAACAGCTTCTTTAGATGAAAGAGTAAAAAGAAAAGCCTCTCAATATGGCGAAAATGCAAATTTAGAAGAGTTAAGAGAACATATAATGTTAAGAGACGAACTTCAGAAAAAAGCTGGATTTTATGATTTAAATGAAAAAACAATAGAAATAGATGTAACAGATTGTAAAAATGTAAAAGAATCAACAGATAAATTATTGAAATACATAAATAGAGAAATTATATTAGCATAATAAGAACTTAAGCTAATATAGGAACTATATAATATAAAATTGAGAAAGAAGGAAATATTTTGGAATATAACAACGAGAAATTAGAAGAATTTAATAGATATATAAATGGAAAAAAAGTAGCAATAATAGGAATGGGAGTTAGCAATTTACCACTATTAGACTATTTTTATGAGAAAGAAGCAAAAGTAACAGTTTTTGATAATAAAGAACAAGAAGAAATAGATAGCAATATCATAGCAAAATTAAACAGATATGGATTTAACTATTTCTTTGGAAAAGACAATTTAGATAATTTGAAGGGATTTGACATTATATTTCGCTCACCAAGTTGTATGCCTTTTACAAAACAATTAGCAGAGGAACAAGAAAGAGGAGCAATTATTACCACAGAAATAGAAATGGTATTAAAACTTGCACCATGTAAAACAATTGGTGTAACTGGTACAGAAGGAAAAACAACTACTACATCAATTATATATGAAATATTAAAACAAGCAGGCTATAATTGCTTTTTAGGTGGAAATATAGGAAAACCAATATTTACGAAAATTAAAGATATGAAACCAGAAGATGTTGTTGTATTAGAAATGAGTAGTTTCCAATTAACAGATATGGACGTGAGTCCAGACATTTCTTTAGTTACAAATATTTATCCAGATCACTTAAATATTCATCGTTCATATGAAGAATACCAAGATGCAAAGAAAAATATATTTAAACATCAAAATGAAAACGGAATATTAGTATTAAATTATGATAATGAAATTACACGTTCATTTGCAAAAGAAACAAACGGAAAAGTAATATTCTTTAGTAGTAAACAAAAGCTTGAAGATGGCTATATATATGATAATACAGATGGGATGATAAAACAATGTGAGGATGGAATAAGAAGACATCTAATAAGCAAAAATGAAATAAAATTAAGAGGAATTCATAATTATGAAAATATATGTGCAGCATTAGCTGTTACATCAAGTATAGCAGATATTACTTCGCAAATAAAAACAATAAAAGACTTTGCAGGTGTAGAGCATAGACTAGAATTTGTAAAAGAAATAAATGGAGCTAAATATTACAATGATTCAATAGGAACAAGTCCAGCAAGTACAATTGCAGGATTAAATGCTTTTGATGAAAATATAATTCTTTTAGCAGGTGGTTCAGATAAAGGTTTAGACTACAAAGAAGTAGGAGAGGCAATAGCAAAAAAAGTAGGAACTTTAATTTTATGTGGTCCTACAAGTGAAAAAATAGAAATGGCAACAAGAGAGGCACTAAAAGAAACAAATAAAAGTATAGAATTTTGCTATACAAATAATTTAGAAGAGTCTGTAAATGTAGCGTATGCTAAAGCAAAAAAAGGAGATATAGTTTTACTTTCTCCTGCAAGTGCAAGCTTTGACGCATTCAAGAACTTTGCAGAACGTGGAAACAGATTTAAAGAATTCGTAAACAAACTTTAATATTTTTTGTAACAAAAATTTATTAAACTGAATATGATAATACATAATTAAATAGGAGGTAAAACTATGTATTATCAAAATTATGAAGATTATATGAGAACTGTTTTAGGCTATCCAGTAGAAAGAAGAGAAGAATATATTCCGTTAGAACAAAATTATAGTTTCGAAACAAGACTTGCAAATGCAAAAGAATTAGAAAATTGCTATCCTGAAATATATAGAATAGTAAATCCGATTGTCTGCGAAGTATGTAATAAATATAATGGAAATTATACTAGAGAAAATATTGATGTAATGGTAGATGAAGTGTATAAAAGAGTTAATTTAAATAATGAAATTAATATAAAAATTAATCTAGATAATAGAATTGATAACAGAACTCAAGAAAAAGAGATAAACAGAAATAGTAATCTAAAAGCTAATACAAATACTAATTGCAATAGAGTTGTAGAAGACAACGCAAAAAGAAATATTGAGAACGAAAATAATAGACAAATTAGACCTAATAATAACCCATTTTTAAATGATTTAATTAGAATATTAATATTAAATCAAATATTAGGCGGAGGAGGTTTCTTTCCAGGAAGGCCACCACGTCCAAGACCACCTGTAAGACCTCCAATGCCACCAGTTAGACCACCATTTCCAGGAGAACCAAGACAACTAATAACTGAAGAAAAAATGTATAATGATTATTTTAAATTTTAATGAAATAAAGATAATAAAAAAGCGAGCCTAAAATTTTTTATCAAATGTAAATTTTAAGAAAATTTAAGGCTCGCCATATTTATCTAGTACAGAAAGTCCTCCTACAAGGAGAACTTTCTGTACTAGATAAAAAAAGAGAGATCCCAAGTAGAATAACTACTTGGGATTCTCATAGGCTGAAATGTGAAGTACTAAAAGTACCATTCACAAACGCGTGAAAGAGGATTTGAACCTCCAACCTTAAGGAAAACAACTTGTGATACCTACGTAGGATTTTTAAAATATACACACAAGTACCTTATGCTCTAGTCATTTTGAGCTACTCACGCAAACCGTTAAATAAATTTGAATTATTTTAATATGCTTATTATTCTAGCATGTTAAAACAAAAAAGTCAACATAATTTTAAAAATAATTTGAAAAATATGTAAAAAATAGAAAATTTAGGTGAAATATAAAACACATTTGATGAAAAATTAAATTAAAAACAAAAATTTTTAATTTAATTTTTATAACTAGATAGTAATGAATATAAAATAAAAAAATGAACAAAATAAAAATACATAAAATAATGAAAGGTGGTATAAAAATGAAAGTTAAAGATTGTATGTGCGATAGTGTAGCTTATATTAATCCAAACAGCACAATTTGTGATTGTGCTAAATTAATGAGTGATAAACATGTTGGATGTGTTCCAGTATGTAATAAAGATGAAAGTGTAGTAGGTTTAGTTACAGACAGAGATGTTATATTAAGATGCGTTGCTTGTGGCAAAGATATAAATACAACACCTGTTAGTGAAATTATGACATCAAAAGTTTGCTGTTGTAACGAAAATGATGAACTTAACAATGCAGAAAAAATTATGAGTGAGAATCAAATTAGACGTTTACCAGTAGTAGATGACAACAACAAAATAATAGGAATATTAACTTTAGGCGATTTGTGTAAACATGAGAATATTGAAACTCAAAATGTAGGGCAAACAATAGAAAATATATGTAAATGTAATACTAAAAATGCTGAATAAAACTTAGACAAGCATCATAAAATAGAAAAGGGAGGGAAAAAGATGGTAATAGATATGAATTATTGGTCAAAAGTATTAAAAAAAATAATTATCCTTCTTTTTTCTATTTTAGGTGTCTATTTAGCATTCAAATTAGTCATTTTTTACATGCCTTTTTTAATAGCTTTTATTATTTCACTTCTTATTGAACCTATTATAAGATTTAGTATGAAAAAATTAAAATTAAAAAGAAAGACAAGTACAATACTTGTTTTTATAATAGTATTGTCAATATTGATAGGACTTTTAGCATGGGGAATATTCTCACTTATTTCAGAATCTTCTAATTTACTTAATAGTTTAAATATTTATATGGAAAAAATATCAAACAAATTTCAAGAAATTATATCTGGAATAGATTTAAGTAAAATTCATGTTCCAGATGAAATATTAAATACTATAAAATCTTCTGGAGATGATATTTTAGGAACTTTATCTAATTGGATGAAAGGTGCACTAACAAATTTATTAAATGTAATAACATCATTACCAGCAATAGGTATTTACACTGTTGTATGTATTATTGCATTATATTTTATGTGCATAGATAAAATATATATGATAGATCAATTAGAACATCATTTTCCAGAGACTTGGGTAAGAAAATTTACAAAACATATAAAAAACATAATAAAATCATTGGGTTGCTATTTAAAGGCAGAAGCAATATTAGTTCTTGTTTCTTTTGTAATATCACTAATAGGCTTATATATATTTAAATTAGTTGGGCTAAATGTTCCATTTCCTTTAATGGCAGCATTGGGTATTGGATTTGTAGATGCACTTCCTATATTTGGCAGTGCAACTGTTATGATTCCGTGGGCAATAATTTGTGCGTGTGATGGTGATTTAACTTTAGGTATAAGCATAATAGTATTGCTTGTAATAATGAGTATAGTAAGGCAATTTCTAGAACCAAGAGTTGTATCTAAGCAATTAGGTATACATCCAATTTTTACTTTAATTGCAATGTATACAGGGTTTAAATTTATAGGAGTTATAGGAATGCTTATAGGACCTATTGTTTTAATAATTTTGAAAAACATATTTAGTACAATGATAGATAAAGGAGTTGCAAAATCTATTTTTGAACGAGAAATATAAATAGTAAAATTAAATTACTGGTTATAAAGAAATTTAAATAATGCGATATATATCTTGATTTACAAAATTTAATATGCTATAATAAATAAATCAATTATAAATACATCTAAGGAGGATACTAAATGAGTAGAATTAGCAGAGTAGAAAGAAATGAAGAATTATCACAGCAGGATTTGAAACTTGCAGAGCAAAAGATATTTGCTTTACAGAAAATAGGTTATGGACCTATAGCTATTATGCATTATTTGGCGGAGGAAAATAACATTGCAGTTTCTTTGACCGGATATGAGGATGGGTATGTAGCAACTATCTCTTAATTCTTAGGTGTAAAAAAGATTTGTTATCTAAAAAAGGTGAAACTTTCGTATAAACTTATACTTATGGTTTCACCTTTTAAATTTTTTTATTCTGTTTTCAACCCTAAAAAAGAACTATTTTCCAAAAGAACTGGTACCTTTAGGATAGTTCTTTTTAGAAAAATAATATAATTCTTTATAAAATAGTGGAAGTTGGAATATAGTTATTATCAGGAGGATATACAAATTCATCATTTGGTTTTTCTATTTCTCTAATATTAGTTATCTCTAAAATAGGAATATCATTTCCATGATATTGTCCTTTTGTAATTCTGCCTTCTAATTCTACCCAAGTATTATCACATAGTTTAATAGCATCTTTATATTTACAAAGAAATCCTACAACAACACTTTGAAAATCAGAACTAATAATCATATTTCTCCCAAGAACAAACTCATCATTATTTAAATCATATACTCTGTATACAAAGCCTGAAAATCTAAATTTTTGTCCAATATATGTATCTAAATTGTCGTGTACAGATTGCAAAACATTTGTATAATTTTGAGTTGTAAGCTGAGTAATACTATCAGCAGAAATATCATCGTTTAATTTAATACTTGCTTTATATATTTTATAACCAACTATTCCGCATAAAACTATAACAACAAATATAATGATAGCTAATAGAATTTTATAGAAAAATGAGCTATTTAATTTTAAATTATAAATAAACATAGAAAGAACCTTCTTTCTTAAAAATATAGTTATTAGAATATATGAAATGCTTTCAATAAATATACTTGAAATATAAATAAAAAAATGTTACTTTTTTATTCTCTCTTTTTCTTGCATTTTATATTAAATAATGATATAGTTAGACCTATAGAAAAATGATTTACGAAAGGAAGAAAAAACACATGGGACTTTTTAAAACATATAGTGAGAAAGAAGTTAAAAGAATAAGACCAATAGTAGATAAAATTAATGGCTTAGAAGAAGAAATTTCAAAATTATCTGATTCAGAATTAAAAGCAAAAACAGAGGAATTTAAAAATAGATATGCAAATGGTGAGTCTTTAGATGATTTATTACCAGAAGCATTTGCAGTTGTTAGAGAAGCATCAAAAAGAGTATTAGGAATGAGACATTTTGATGTACAATTAATAGGTGGTGTTGTACTTCATCAAGGTAGAATTGCAGAAATGAAAACTGGTGAAGGTAAAACATTAGTTGCTACACTTCCAGTATATTTAAATGCACTTACAGGAGAAGGAGTTCATGTTATTACAGTAAACGATTACCTAGCAAAAAGAGATAGCGAATGGATGGGAAAAGTTTATAGATTTTTAGGATTAACAGTAGGACTTGTAATATCAGGAATGAACCCAGCGCAAAAACAAGAGGCATACAATTGTGATGTAACTTATGGAACAAATAATGAATTTGGGTTTGATTATTTAAGAGACAACATGGTTATTTATAAAAATCAATTAGTTCAAAGAAAATTAAAATATGCAATCGTAGATGAGATTGATAGTATTTTAATAGATGAGGCTCGTACACCTCTTATTATTTCAGGTAGAGCTAACAAATCTTCTGATTTATACAAAAAAGCAGACAACTTTGTAAAAAGATTAAAAGCAAAAGTAATAGTTGAAGAAGACGTTAAAGATTTAGAGCAAGCAGAAGATAACGAAAATTATGATTACATCGTAGATTTAAAAGCAAAATCAGCTACACTTACAAGTAAAGGTATTAAAAAAGCTGAAGACGAATTCCATTTAGAGAACTTTAACGATATAGAAAACTCTGAGTTAGTTCACAATGTAAATCAAGCATTACGTGCTCATGGAATTATGAAAAAAGATATAGATTACATTGTAAAAGATGGCGAAGTTCTTATTGTAGATGAATTTACAGGACGTATTATGTATGGAAGAAGATACAATAATGGATTACATCAAGCAATTGAAGCAAAAGAAGGAGTTAAAATTGCAGATGAATCAAAAACTTTAGCTACAATAACATTCCAAAATTACTTTAGAATGTATGAAAAATTATCTGGTATGACAGGTACAGCTATGACAGAAGAATCTGAATTCCAAGAAATTTACAATTTAGACGTTATAGAAATACCAACAAATAAACCAATGATTCGTGATGATCACCATGATATTATATATAAAAATGAAAATGCTAAATTTAGAGCAGTTATAAATGATATAAAAGAAAGTCATGAAAAAGGCCAACCAGTATTAGTTGGTACAGTATCAATTGAAAAATCTGAGAAATTAAGTAGCTTACTTAAAAAAGAAGGAATTAAACATGAAGTATTAAATGCTAAATTCCATGAAAAAGAAGCCGAAATTATAGCACAAGCTGGTAAGTTTGGAGCAGTTACAATTGCAACAAATATGGCGGGACGTGGTACAGATATTATGCTTGGCGGTAACAGCGAATACTTAGCAAAACAAGAAATGAGAAAGTTAGGTTACTCAAGTGAATTAATTGAACAAGCAACAGCATTTAATGAAACAGATGACAAAGAAATATTAGATGCTAGAAAGAAATTCAAAGAATTAGAAGAAAAACATAACAGCATTATAAAAGAAGAAAAAGAAAAAGTAATAGATGCAGGTGGACTAAAAATAATTGGTACAGAAAGACATGAATCTAGAAGAATTGACAACCAGTTACGTGGACGTTCTGGACGTCAAGGAGACAGAGGTGAATCTAGATTTTATATAGGTCTAGATGACGACTTAATGAAAATATTTGGAGGAGATAAAGTAACAGCTGTATACAATTTACTTGGCGCAGACGAAGATATGCCAATAGAATCAAGAATGATTACTAAATCTGTAGAATCTGCACAAAGAAGAGTAGAAGGTAGAAACTTTAGTATTCGTAAAAACGTACTTTCATATGATGACGTTATGAATGTACAAAGAGAAATTATATATGCACAAAGAAGACAAGTTCTTGATGGAGAAGATTTAAAAGACAAAATTGTAAAAATGATGGATTCTGTTGCAGAAGATTTAATATCAGTTTATTTGGCAGAAGAAAATGTTAACAAAGAAGCTTTAATGGAAGATATTAAATCTACATTTGGAATAGAAGAAGTTAAATCAATAAATAACGAAAAACCAAACATAAATGAAGTTATTACTGAAGTACAAGACAAAATTCATGAAATATATAGCAAAAAAGAAGAAGAATTCGGTAGTGAAGAATTAAGAGAATTAGAACGTATAGTAATGTTAAAAATAGTAGACCAAAGATGGATGGACCATATAGATAATATGGATGAACTAAAAAATGGAATTGGTCTTCAAGGATATGGTCAAAAAGATCCAGTTGTTCAATATAGAATACTTGGTGGAGAAATGTTTGACGAAATGACTGCAAATATTAAAGTTGATGTTGTTAGATTCTTATTAAATGCTAGAAAAAAAGAAGGCGGAGTATCAAAACGTGAAGAAACTTCTAAAATTACAAATGCTAGTTTAGAAGATACAGCAATTAATTTAGTAGATGGTAGTTATAAAAAAGATGAAGGTGGAATGAACAAAACAGTTGTAAATGATGAACCAAAAGTTGGAAGAAATGACCCTTGTCCTTGCGGAAGTGGTAAGAAATATAAGAACTGCTGTGGTAAGTAGTTAAAAGCCTTGAAATAAAGGCTTTTTTCTATATAAAAAATTAATGACATTAAAACTAACTGGAAAAAATATAAAAATTTTCTCTATGAGAAATAGTAATTCTTTGTGTAAAATGATATAATTATTTTACAGATAAATTGAAATTAAAAAGAAAGGAAATATACTAGTGAGTAAAGAAATGGAAAAACAACTATATAGTGAGTTAAGTTTTTTAACCAAAAATAAAAAAATATGGGAAGAAAATATTGATTATGTAGGCTCTTTACTTACAAATAATCAGTCACCGAAGATTATTGCAAAAGCATTATGGATGCTTGGTGAAATGGGTTTGCAATATCCAAATAAAACAAAACTTTATATAAATAAAATAGTTTCATTTTTAAATTCTTCTTATGACCTATTACGAGAACGCTCTTTAAATGCGCTAGGGAGAATTGGACGAGCGGATTTTAATCTAATAAAACCCTATTTTAATAAAATTATAGATTTATCAAAAGATAATTGTCCCAATGTACGTTTAAGTTTTATTTGGACAAGTGAAAATATTGCGACAAACACCCCTGTAGCATATAAAGAATATATATCTATATTTGTGAAATTACTTGACGATGAAAATAATCGAGTAAGAATAGAAACACCAGAAATGTTTCGAGTATTAGGAAAACGTAAACCAGAGTATGTAAAAGAGTATGTAGAAAAATTGACTTATATTTCAGAGCATGATATAGAACAAGTTGTACGTATTCACGCAAAAGGAGCAATTAAAACGATTTTATCTAATATATAAAAAAGTTATAGTATTTTTATTTACATAAAATTTGACTTTTTTGTAAATAAATAGTATAATGGTTATAGCTATGGTAGATGACCATAAAAATAATACACCAATAGGTGTTTTTATATAAATTACTCAAAATTATAATTAATTAGGGAGGAAAAAATATGAACAAAAAATTAACTATTTTATGTATGGCACTGTTGTTCTCTTGTCTTTTTGTGGGAATGGGAGGCAAAGCATTTGCAGCCGAAAAAGATACTTATCAGGATATTAAATTGCATGATAAGTATATGGAATTATGGGAAGTTACACCGGAAAATGTAAATTCCTTGAACCAAAATTTTTCGGGATTGTTAAGTAAGACGGAAGGAATTGAAAAACTTTTGGTTCCATATGATGGAACTATAACACTTGAATTCTTAAAAAGTCTAACAACTAATCCGGATGAGCCTATATACCAGGGCTATGCACAACTGGATATAAGTGGCTCAAAAGAAGGCTATATTTTTTCGGCTACAATTGAAAAGAACGAAAACGGAAATGTTAACATTAAGGGCTGGTATGTTGATATTGATGGAAAACTACTGGTACCGTTTGAAAAAGAAATGAGCATATCAAGCTATGAAAAAATAGCAGCAGAAAAAAATGCAGCAAATCAGTCTAATAGCGGCAATTCAGGAACCTCATCATCAAAACGGAGAAGTCATCATCACAGCTCGAAAAGTGATTCGAATTCAAGTTCAAGCTCAAGTGAATCAGATTCAAATGGATCAAATTCAGGAAACTCGAAGCCAAGTGCACCTACGCCTCCAAGCAACGGAAATTCTGGAATAACAAATCCTTCGCCTAGTCATGAAGTTACACCAGGACCTACAGGAGAATAAGATTTGCACAAAGGGATAAAAGGGATAGCTAATTTAGCTATCCCTTTTTAATTATTTATCTACATAAATAGTTGACTATTCTTTTAAAAAGGTGTATAATAACAATGTGTTTAAATGAAAAATTATACACATTTTCCATTTTTAGGGAGGTAAATATTATGAATAAAAAAACTAAAAAAATCATAATAACAATAATTGGGGCAATTATATTATTACTAGGGATCACACAAATATACATATATGCATCAGACACTATTGCACCAACTATTTTATTTTATGAAAATTCAGGGGAAGTACTAAAAAATAAAAAAGTAGGAGTCTATATTAGCGACGAATCGGGAGTTGCTAATATAAAATATTCGTGGGATTATGCAACATATCAACAAGAACCTACAATTATACAAAAAGACCCAACAGAAACTGCTATAAGAATAGATTTAGATGTGCCCACAGCAAATGGATTACACGTGCTATGGATACGTGCTATGGATAAAAATGGCAATGAAACTGAATGGGTAAAACAACCTTATTATGTTGTAGATACATTAAGTGGAATAACAGATACCACACGTCCTCAACTAGATTTGACTCATACTGATGATTTTCCATTAAGCAAAACTAATGTAGAATTAGAAAGAAAAATCACAATAAGAGCGACTGACGATATGACAGGTATAACATTTATAGCATATCGTTGGACACAAGATAATACAAGTACCGGAACATCATCAGATTATGCTATAACATATGAAACAGACACAGTTGTTACATATGCACCAAACCAAATAGGAAAATGGTATTTACAAATATTTATGGCAGATGGTACAAAAAATCAATCATCTGTTATTAGCTTTGAATATAATATTATTGATAATATAAAACCAACATTAACATTAAATGGCGATGAAAATATAGATGTAGAATTAGGAACTACATTTACAGATTTAGGAGCTACATTTAATGATAATTATGATGCACAAAAAATTGTGTATTCAACAGATACAGTTGATGTAAATAAAAGAGGAACATATGTATTAACATACAAAGCAACAGACTCATCAGGAAATGAGTCTAATATTGTTACAAGAAATGTAACTGTTGTTGGAACAGAAGACACATATGAATTAACATTACCAACTAAGAAAACTTATAAGATTAGAGAAGGACTAGATTTAACAGGAGCACAAATAAAAGAAATTTCAAAAAGAGGTGTAGAGACAATAATTCCTGTAACTGAAGATATGTTTAGTGAATTCAGTACACAAACAATAGGTTTACATTCAGCTTATTTTACATATAAAGATGAGAAATTAGTATATACATATAAAGTAGAAGACTATGTAACAGGATTAGAATTGACATTACCAAATAAGTTAACATATGAATATAAAGAACAATTAGATGTAACAGGTGGATTAGTAAGAAAAGTTATGGCATCTGGAATTGAAATGCCATATGAAAAAATGGATATATCAATGATATCTGGATTTACAAGTGATACTGTAGGCAAAGTAATACTTACAGTAAATTATCTAGGCAAAAAGGAATATTTTGAAATTGAAATAGTAGATAGTTATGCACCAGAAATTACTTTAATTGGTGAAAATCCACAAATAATCGAAGTAGGAAGTAATTACGAAGAATTAGGCGCAACAGCTACAGATATTTATGATGATGAAAAAGGAATAGAATTATATATTATTAAAGATGCTTCAAATGTTAATACAAGTAAAATAGGTGAATATGAAGTAATATATACTTGTGCTGATTCTTTAGGAAAAACAGCACAAGTTAAGAGAACAGTAAAAGTTGTAGACACACAAACTATACCTGTAATTACTTTATCAGGTAATGAAGTAGAAAGTATAGAAATAGGAGAAAATTATGTAGATGCAGGCGCAACTGCATATGATAGTTATGATGGAGATTTAACAGACAGAATAACTACTATTATAAAAAAACATAATGGTGAAATAGCTAACACAATAGATACATCAATAGGTGAGATATATACAATTATATATAATGTATCAGATGTTTCTGGAAACAGTGCAGAACCAAAAACAAGAACTATACACGTAGTAAATCATAGTGAATTAAATAGATTGAGAAATGAAGTAGTACCAGGATTAAACAAAAATGACTATTATTCTTCATCATGGGAAAATTTACAAAATGTTATAAATGATTTACAAATAAGATATACAACACAAACAGAAATAGACCAAGCAGTAGAAAGAGTAAAAAATGCAATAAATTCACTAGTAACAATCTTATCTAGATTATCTTACAATTTGAACAGTGTTACTTATAATGGATTACAACAACCAGTAATAGTAACTGCTGCAGAAGGCGTAGAAAATTTAGGAACAATAACAGTAAAATATAATGGAAATACAGAAGCGCCAATAAATGTAGGAATTTATAATATTACAGTTGATATTGAAGGAACTACAGAGTATGAAGCAAAAAGCAATATTAGTTTAGGAAACTATGAAATAGTAAAAAAATCAGTAACAGTAAAAGCTGATAACAAAACAAGTATGTATGGAGATGCTTTAGTAGAACTAACATATACAATTCCAGAAGGTACATTAGTAGGAAATGATAATAAAGAAGCTTTAGGAGTTACATTAGTAAAAGAAGACGGTCTAACAGTAGGAAACTATGCAATAACAGGAAAATCAAATAGCACAAACTATGATGTAACAGTAGAACCAGCTAACTACGAAATTACTAAGAAAACAGCAACAGTAAAAGCAGACAACAAGACAAGTGTATATGGAGAAGCTTTAGTAGAATTAACATATACAGTAGATGACGGAACTTTAGTAGGAAATGATGATAAAACAGCCTTAGAAATTACACTAGTAAAAGAAGATGGCCTAGCAGTAGGAAATTACGCAATAACAGGAACATCAAACAGCACAAACTATGATGTAACAGTAGAACCAGCTAATTACGAAGTTACTAAGAAAGCAGTAACAGTAAAAGCTGATAACAAGACAAGTGTATATGGAGATGCTCTAGTAGAATTAACATATACAGTAGATGACGGAATTTTAGTAGGAAATGATGATAAATCAGCTTTAGGAATTACACTAGTAAAAGAAGACGGAATAACAGTAGGAAACTACAAAATAACAGGAACATCAAGCAGTGCAAACTATGCTGTAACAGTAGAACCAGCTAATTACGAAATTACTAAGAAAACAGTAACTGTAAAAGCTGATAACAAGACAAGTGTATATGGAGAAGCTCTAGTAGAATTAACATATACAGTAGATGACGGAATTTTAGTAGGAAATGATGATAAAACAGCTTTAGGAATTACATTAGTAAAAGAAGACGGTTTAACAGTAGGAAATTATGCAATAACAGGAACATCAAATAGTGCAAATTATGATGTAACAGTAGAACCAGCTAACTACGAAATTACTAAGAAAGCAGTAATAGTAAAAGCAGACAATAAGACAAGTGTATATGGAGACGCTTTAGTAGAATTAACATATACAGTAAATGATGGCGTTTTAGTAGGAAACGATGA